>JAFAYQ010000042.1 GCA_019240215.1 Actinomycetota bacterium
CCAGCCAGCCCATCTCATGATCGTGGCCAGTTTTGGGCGCTATTTGCCCCATCCTGGCCATGATCATGGAAGCCGCCCTCACAGCGGCGTGACGTACGCCCCGCTGATCCCGCCGTCCACCAGGAAGCTCGACGCGGTGATGAATGACGCGTCGTCGCTGGCCAGAAAGGCCACCGCGGCCGCGATCTCGTCCGCCTCGGCGAACCGCCCCATGGGCACGTGCACCAGCCGCCGGGCCGCCCGCTCCGGGTCGGACGCGAACAGTTCCCGCAGCAGGGGCGTGTTCACCGGCCCGGGGCACAGCGCGTTGACCCGGATGCCCTCCCGGGCGAACTGCACCCCCAGCTCGCGGCTCATGGCCAGCACCCCGCCCTTGGACGCGGTGTAGGAGATCTGCGAGGTGGCCGCGCCCAGGATGGCCACGAACGACGCGGTGTTGATGATCGACCCCTTGCCCTGGCGCTGCATGTGCGGGATCACGTACTTGCAGCACAGGTACACCGAGGTCAGGTTGACCTGCTGCACCCGCTGCCAGGCCGCCAGCCCGGTGGTCAGGATCGAGTCGTCGTCGGGCGGGGAGATGCCCGCGTTGTGGAACGCCACGTCGACCGACCCGTAAGCGTCGAAGGCGGCCGCGTACATCGCCGCCACGTCCGCGGCCGCGGTCACGTCGGCCCGCACGAACCGCCCGCCCGCCTCGGCGGCGGCCTTCTCCCCGGCCTGCTCGTCAATATCGACGGCGACCACCCGGGCGCCCTCGGCCGCGAACCGGCGGACGGTGGCCAGCCCGATGCCACTGCCGGCCCCGGTGACGACGGCCGTCCGCCCCTCAAGTCTCCCCTGCACTTAGCCCTGCTCCTCAGTCCGTTGCGATGAAGACGTTCTTTTCCTCGGTGAAGGCCAGCGCCGCGTCCGGTCCCAGCTCGCGCCCGAGCCCCGACTGCTTGAACCCGCCGAACGGAGTCGAGTACCGCACCGAGGAGTGCGAGTTGACCGACAGGTTGCCGGCCTGCACCGCCCGCGACACCCGGATCGCCCGGCCGGTGTCCCGGGTCCAGATCGACCCCGACAGCCCGTACGGCGTGGCGTTGGCCAGCCGGATCGCCTCGGCCTCGTCCTCGAACGGGACCACGCAGACGACCGGCCCGAACACCTCGTCCCGCCAGGCCGCCAGCCCGGTCATCGAGGCCGCCGAACCGGCCAGCACCGTCGGCTCGTACCAGAAGCCGGCCCCTGCAGGCGCCGACCCCCGGAACGCGACCGGCGCATCGGCCGGCACAAAGGCACGGACCCGTTCCCGCTGCCCGGCCGAGATCAACGGCCCCATCTCGGTCTTCTCGTCCCGCGGATCCCCGACCACCACACCCCGCACGGCCGCTTCGAACGACGACATGAACTCGTCGTACACCGACCGCTGGACCAGCATCCGCGACCGCGCGCAGCAGTCCTGGCCGGCGTTGTCGAACACCGCGTAGGGCGCGGTGGCGGCCGCCTTCTCCAGGTCGGCGTCGGCGAACACGATGTTCGGGCTCTTGCCGCCCAGCTCGAGCGTGACCCGCTTGGTCTGGCGCGCGCAGGCCGCCATGATCGACTGCCCGACCGGCACCGAACCGGTGAAGCAGATCTTGGCCACCGCCGGATGCTCGACCAGGAACCGCCCCACCACCGACCCGCGCCCCGGCAGCACCTGCAGCGCGCCCTCCGGCAGCCCGGCCTCCTCCGCCAGCTTGGCCAGGTGCAGCGCGGTCAGCGGGGTCAGCTCGGCCGGCTTGAGCAGGACCGCGTTGCCGGCCGCCAGCGCCGGGGCGAAACCCCAGGTGGCGATCGGCATCGGGAAGTTCCAGGGCACGATCACCCCGACCACCCCGAGCGGCTCGTGGAACGTCACGTCGAGCCCGCCCGCGACCGGGATCTGCCGCCCGGACAGCCGCTCCGGCGTCCCCGCGTAGTACAGCAGCACGTCGCGGGCGGCCGCCGCCTCACCGCGGGCGCTGGCGATCGGGTGCCCGGCCTCGGCCACCTCCAGCTGGGCGAGCTGCTCGAGGTCGCGGTCGACCAGCCCGGCGAACGCCCGCAGCAGCCGCGCCCGGTCGGCCGGGGCCATCCCGCCCCAGACCACCGCGGCCGCCTCGGCCCGCCGGACCGCCGTCTCGGCCTCGGCCGCCGTCACCTCCGGCACCGACGTGACAACAGCCTCGGTCGCCGGATTCAGTACCTCGTGCTCCACGCCTAACGCCACCGCTTTCTCATGACAGCATCTGCTGTCACCGTCGCTTTTGGCGGTCACCGCTCCACGCCCTCGGTCACAGCCGCTCGAAGCAACGCCGCAGCTCCCAGTCGGTCACCGCCGCGTTGTAGGCGTCCAGCTCGACCCGCGCCATGTTCGCGTAGTGCGCCACCACCTCGGGCCCGAACGCCGAAGCGGCCAGCTCCGATGAAGACCACAAAGCAGCCGCCTCGCCCAGCGTCCGCGGCACCTGCGTGGCCCCGTCCAGGCCGTAGGCGTTCCCGGTCACCGGCGCGGGCAGCGGCAGCTCCCGCTCGACCCCGCGCAGCGCCGCCGCCACCAGCCCGGAGATGGCCAGGTAGGGGTTGACGTCGCCGCCCGGCACCCGGCACTCGACCCGCAGCGACGGCCCGTGCCCGACCAGCCGCAGCGCGCAGGTCCGGTTGTCCACCCCCCAGGCCACCGTGGTCGGCGCGAAGCTGCCGTCCTGGTAACGCTTGTAGGAGTTGACGTTGGGCGCGAACAGCAGCGTCATCTCGCGCAGGCCGTCCAGCAGCCCGGCGATGATCTGCTCCCCGGCCGGCGACAGCCCGTACTCGCCGTCGCCGGACATGACCGGCTGCCCGTCGGCACCCCGGAACGACAGGTGGATGTGGCAGGAGTTGCCTTCCTTGTCGTTCGGCTTGGCCATGAACGTCAGGCTCTGGCCGTGCGCGGCCGCGATCTCCTTGGCCCCGGTCTTGTACACCACGTGGTTGTCGCAGGTGGTCAGCGCGTCCTTGTACAGGAAGGCGATCTCGTGCTGGCCCGGGTTGCACTCACCCTTGGCCGACTCGACCGTCATCCCCGCCTTGGCCATGCTGAGCCGGATGTCCCGCAGCAGCGGCTCGACCCGGGACGTGCCGATCACCGAGTAGTCGACGTTGTAGCGGTTGGCCGGGGTCAGCCCCCGGTAGTTCCTGTCCCAGGCCTGCTCGTAGGTGTCCTCGAACACGATGAACTCGAGTTCGGTGCCGGCGTAGGCGGTCCAGCCGCGCTCGGCCGCCCGGGCCAGCTGGTGCTTGAGCATCTGCCGGGGCGACGGCGCGACCGGGGTGCCGTCCAGCTTCTGCACGTCGGCCTGGACCAGCGCGGTGCCCTCCTGCCAGGGCAGCATCCGGGTGGTGTCCGGGTCGGGGACCAGCACGAAGTCCCCGTAGCCGCTCTCCCAGGAGGTCAGCTCGTACCCGTCCACCGTGTTCATGTCGATGTCCACGGCCAGCAGGTAGTTGCACGCCTCGGTGCCGTGCCGGACGACCTCGTCCACGAAGTAGGGCGCGTGCAGCCGCTTGCCCTGCAGCCGCCCCTGCATGTCGGTCAGCGCGACGATCACGGTGTCGACCGTGCCGGCCGCGACCGCGGCGCTGATCTCCTCGAAGTTCGCCGCTCGGCGGCTGTCCGCCGCGTGCCCGATGTCAACCACTAGGCCAGTGACTCCAGTTCATCCTCGATGGCGGCCAGTTCCTCGGCGCTGCCCTGCACCTTCGGGCCCTTGAACCAGCGCCGGGCCGATGCGAACCAGTAGATGGTGGCGAAGCCCAGCACCGCCACCACCGCGAACACCGTGTAGTTGAACGTCTTGCCGGTGATCGGGGACGCGGTCGGCAGCATGAACAGGATCGAGATGAACAGCACCCAGACCACCGCGATGATCCCGATCGGCCGGGACCAGCGGCCCAGGTGCCACGGCCCGGGCACGAAGTCCGCGCCGCGCAGCAGCCGGAGCAGCGTAGGCAGCACGTAGGCCACGTAGAGCCCGATGACCGCGATCGAGGTCACGGCGGCGTAGGCGGTGCTGTTCCACAGGTAGGGCAGGCCGAGGATCAGCGCGCCCGCCGCCGCCAGCCAGATCGCGTTGGTTGGCGTCCGGGTCCGCGCGTTGATCTTGTGCCAGAGCCGCGACCCGGGCAGCGCCCCGTCCCGGGAGAAGGCGTAGATCATCCGTGAGTTGGCGGTCACCGAGGCCATCCCGCAGAACAGCTGGGCCACCACCACCACGACCAGCAGCAGCTTGCCGCCGGTGTTCCCGACCGCGTCGACGAAGATCTGGGCGGGCGGCACGGTCGCGGTCGACTCGGTCGCGTAGTGCTGGATCGCGAACGTGACCCCGATCAGGAGCACCCAGCCCGCCGCCAGCGAGACCAGGATCGAGGTGACGATGCCGCGCGGGCCGGCCGTGGCCGCGTCCCGCGTCTCCTCGGTCATGTGGGCGGAGGCGTCGTACCCGGTGAACGTGTACTGGGCCAGCAGCAGGCCGAGCAGGGCGACGTAGAACGACGAGCCCCAGCCGGTGTTGTTCACGAAGTGCCCGAACACGTACGAGGCCGACTGGTGGTGGCTGGGCACGAAGACCAGCACGGCCACGATCAGCAGCACGCCGATGATGTGCCACCAGACGCTGACGTCGTTGAACAGGGCCACGATGGTCACGCCGAACTGGTTCAGCAGCGCGTGCACGACCAGGATCGCGGCAAACAGCACGATCGTGTGCCAGGGCCGGGTGTCGAAGCCCCACTGCAGGTCGAGCAGGGCGTTGAGGAAGAACGCGGCCCCGAAGTCGATGCCCGCGGTGACCGCGACCTGGCCCAGAAAGTTGAACCACCCGGTGAACCACGACCAGGCCGGCGCGTTCTTCTTGGCCAGCTTGGCCGACCAGTAGTACAGACCGCCCGCGGTCGGGTAGCTCGAGCAGACCTCGGCCATGGCGAGCCCGACGAACAGCGTCATGACCCCGACGATCGGCCAGCCCCAGGTGATCAGCGCGGGTCCGCCGGTGTTCATCCCGGTCCCGTACAGGGTCAGGCAGCCGGACAGGATCGAGATGATCGTGAACGAGACCGCGAAGTTCGAGAAGCCGGACATGTGCCGGCGTAGTTCCTGCGCGTAGCCCATATCGTGCAGGCGCCGCTCGTCATCGCTGAGGGGTGGAGCCGGTGCTGCGGTTTCGTCGGCTGACACGTAACCTCCCAGCCCAGACTCAGGCTCATATGCCTGACTCTGATCCATTGAATTACAGAGATTTACGCATTACGGGCGGGCGCTGTCAAGATCGGCCCGGTCCCGGCCGGCCTCATCGGCCGCATCGGCGCCGGCCGGCCCGCCCAGGAACCCGCGCAGCAGCGCGGCCGTGCCCTCCACGTGTTCTTCCATCGCCCGCCGGGCCTCGTCCGGGTCGCCCGCCAGGATCGCGCGGACGATCGCCGCGTGCTGCCGGTTGGAGTGGGCCAGGTTGCGTTCCAGCATCGGGATCGCGTTCAGCAGGTCGACCAGGTGCACCCGGACCTCGACCACCGAGGTGGTCAGCAGGGCCGACCCGGCCACCTCGGCCACCGCCAGGTGCAGCCGGGTGTCGGCCTGCCGGTAGCCGGCCAGCTCGGCCCGCTCGACCGCGGCCAGGCTGGCGGTCAGCTCCTCGCGCTGACGCTGGGACAACGTGGCGCGGGCGGCCGTCTCGGCCGCGCCCGCCTCCACCACCCGCCGGAACGTCAGCGCGTCGGTCAGCAGCGGGCCCATGCCGCGGGCGGCCCGGGTCAGCTCACCGTGCGGGATCGGGTCGGGCTGGTAGGTGACGAACGTGCCGCCGAACCGCCCGCGCCGGGTCGCCACGTAGCCCGCGGTGGCCAGCTCGCGCAGCGCGTCGCGGACGGTGACCCGGCTGACCCCGAGCCGGGCGGCCAGCTCACGCTCGGGCGGCAGCCGGTCGCCGTCGCCGTGCACGCCGAGCCGGATGCCGTCCAGCAGCCGCTCGACCGTCTCCTCGAAGGCGTTGCCGGTCCGGACCGGGCGGAACACCGCGTCGGTGATGGCGGACGACGATCCTTCCGGCACGGCGGGGCTGCCTCCCGGCTGCGGGCAGCGGCGGTTGCGGCTGCGTAATGGACCAAGAATAGACCGCAGATAACGAAACAGCCACGCCCAGCTCGCCCGACCCGTCGCGCGACGAATCAGCCGCCACTCCAGCCCCACGCGCCTCTCGCACCTCGTCAGCCTCAGCCGACGCCGCCGTCACCAGGGCCTCGAACAGCCGCGGGTCGTCACCCTCCTCCGGATGCCACTGCACCCCGACCGCGAACACCGGGCTGCCGACGACCTCGAGCCCCTCGACCGTCCCGTCGGCCGCCCAGGCCGTCGCCACCAGCCCGTCGCCGATCCGGTCGACCCCTTGGTGGTGATGGGTCGGCGCGTCCAGCCAGGTCTCCCCGTCCGGCCCGCCCAGGATCCGGCCCAGCGTCCCGCCCGTCCCGACCCGGACCAGGTGCCGCCCGAACCCGCAGGGCGGCCCGGCGTGTTCCTCGTTGCCGACCACCTGCGGCAGGTGCTGGTGCAAGGTCCCGCCCCGGACCACGTTGAGTAGCTGGATGCCCCGGCAGACGGCCAGCAGCGCCGTCCCGCTGGCCAGCGCCGCGTCCAGCAGCGCCAGCTCCCAGCCGTCGCGTTCGCGGTTCGGCGCCCCGGTTTCCGGGTGCGCGGCCGCCCCGTAACGAGCCGGGTCCACGTCCCCGCCCCCCGACACGATCAGCCCGTCCAGGTCGGCCACGGTCGCGGCCGCTTCGGCCGGATCGCCGCCCGGCGGCAGCAGCACCGGCCGCCCGCCGCTGCGCCGGACCGCGTTCACGTAGGTGAACGGGATCAGCGCGGCCGGCGCCGACCAGTCGCGCCATTGGGCCAGATCGTTGTACGTGGAAATCCCGATCAGGGGGCGCATGACCACCTCAAGCCTGTTTTGGAAAACCCTGAAAGTGTTGCTGCCGCACGGAGCCTCAGCCGCCGCCGGGGTTGACCCGGAGGCTATCCCTTTGACGGTACAAGCGTGGTGATCTGCTCAGCCAGCGGGCCCGGGGCCTCCTCAGCCAGGTGATGACCGGACTCGATCGGCGCCCCGGTCACGTCGTCGGCCCAGCTCCGCCAGACCGCGACCACGTCGCCGTACAGCTGCTCCATATCGTCCCGGGTCGACCACACCACCCGGACCGGGCAACTGATCCGCCGCCCGGCCGCCCGGTCGGCGTCGTCGGCCGCCCGGTCGGGGCCCAGCCCGGCCCGGTAGTCCTCGCACATGGCCAGCACGGTGGCCGGGTCGTGGATGGCGGCCTGGTAGTCGGCCCAGTTCTCCTCGCCCATCTGCGCCCGGTCCTCGTCGTGGTACCAGGCGCCGGGGTCGGCGCTGATCAGCCGGTGCGCCCCGGCGGCCGGGTTGCCGAGCCAGAACCAGTGGTACCAGGCGGTCGCGAAGCCGGCGTCGCAGCGGGCCAGCGCCTCGCCGATCGGCACCGCGTCGGCCACCAGCAGGTGGCTGACCGCCTCCGGGTGGTCCATGGCCAGCCGGAACGCCACGTAGGCGCCGCGGTCGTGCCCGGCCACGGCGAACCGCTCGTAGCCGAGCTCCCGCATCAGCCGCAGGCAGTCCTGGGCCATCGCCCGTTTGCTGTAGGTGCTGTGGTCCTCGGTCGCCACCGGTTTTGACGACCGCCCGTAGCCGCGCAGGTCCGGGCAGACCACGCTGTAGTCGGCGGCCAGCAGCGGCGCCACCCGGTGCCAGGTGGCGTGGGTGCGCGGGTGCCCGTGCAGCAGCAGCACCGGGTAGCCCGCGCCGCCGTGCCGGACCCGCAGCGTCGCCGCTCCCACGTCGATCTGTTCCAGCACGAACTTCTCAAACACCGGTGACATCTCCCCGAACGCCCAGCCGCGGTCCTGCGCCGTCGTTCAGGGTAGCCAGGTCGTGGCCGAAACCGGCAGGCGCCCGGTACCGGACCCGGGCCGAGGTGACGACCGACCCGGCCGCGCTCCGCAGCACCTGGTGCCCGCCCGCCTGCAGGGCCGCCACCAGCGCCCGGTCCTCGCCGGTGCGCAGGGCCGGGAACCCGCCCGCGGCCTGGTAGGCGCGGGCGGTGAAGCCCAGGTTGGCCCCGTGCACGTGCGGGTGCCAGTCCTGCCAGCGGCCGTACCGGCGGGCGAACTCGCGGGCCACCCGATCCCCGTAGTCGGCCCAGTCGGCCACCGTGACCGTGCCGACGACCGCCTCCCAGCCCGCGTCGGCGTGGTCGAGCTGGCCGGCCAGCCAGTGCGCGGGCACCACCGAGTCCGCGTCGGTGGTGGCCAGCCACAGCCGGTCCGGCGCCGGCGGCCGTCCACCCCAGACCGGGGTTCCCGGCTGCAGCAGCGCGTCGATCCCGGCCGCCCTGGCCGTGCCGACGTTTTCCGCATTTACCGCAACAACCACAGCGGCCGCGCGCCGCGCTACGGCGGGAGTGTCATCGGTGCAGGCGTCGGCCGTCACCACGATCCGCACCCGCAGACCCGGGCGCCCGGCGATCGCGACGGCGGCCGCCTCGCCCAGCGCGGCCAGGCATCCGGGCAGCAGCTCCTCTTCGTCGTGGGCGGGCACCACGACACCAACGGCCTCGATCATGCAGCTCGGCTCCGCGGCCCGGGGATCACGTCAGGCCTTCGGCGGCCGCCACCGACAGCTCGCCGGGGTCGGCGCCGGCCGGCGCCCGCAGGTACACCTGGGCCAGGAAGTCGGGCTCGCGGTGATCGGCCAGCAGCGTCAGCTCGGGCCGGGCCGCGATCGCCGCGTGCGCGTCGTCGCCGGTCTGCGGGTGGAACGGCACCGGGCGCCGCCAGTGCACGGCCAGCAGGGTGCCGCCCGGCGTCAGCGAGCCCACCGCCCGGCCGACGGTCAGCGCCAGGTCGTCGTCGCTCAGGTAGTACAGCAGCTCCGACAGCACGATCAGGTCGAAGGTGGCGTCCGGCCAGCCGCCCGGGATCGTCCGCTGCTCGATGCGGACCGACGGCAGTTCCGCCGTCCGGGCCTGGGCGGCGGCCACCGCCGCGGCGGCCCCGTCGCAGCTCAGCAGGGTGTCGCAGCGCGGCCCGAGCTGGGCCGTGAGCTCCCCGATCGAGCAGCCCGGCTCGAAGCCGGCCCGGTACCGCGGCCACGGCAGCATGGCCAGGCTGACCGCGTACTTGCGCCGTTCGTACCAGCGCGAACTGAACCCGTAGGGGTCGGCCGACTCCTGGTACACCTGGTCGAAGTGCCCGGCCGGCAGCGTGTCTCCGCTCAACTGATCAGGACTTCCTGGTCGCGGAGGAAGTGCGCGACCACCTCGGGCGGCAGCACCGGCGGGCGGGCTCCGCCCCGGGCCCGCAGCTGGCTGGTGAAGCAGTCGATCGCCGCCCGTTTGCGGCGGCGCACCTCGGCCGACAACGGCACCCGCACGGCCCGGTCCCACGGCACCCGCGAGTCCCGCGGGTGGGCCCAGTGCCAGGTCCAGATCGGGTACGACAGCAGGTCGACCCGGCTGGCCGCGCAGGCGGCGGCGGCCGCCCGGCCGGCCGCTTCGTGGTCGGCGTGCAGGTCACCATCCCAGGGCGCCAGACAGCGGCTGAAGCCGGCCACCAGCTCGGCCAGCTGGTCGGCCAGCTCGGTTTCGCGGCGGGCGACCCCGGTGTCCGGCATCCGCAGCCGGACGATCTCGACCGGCGCCCCCAGTTCCCGCAGCGCGCCCACGGTCTCGGCCACCCGGCAGGCGGCCAGCTGATCGGCGGCCGCCCCGTCCATGCCCGGGTGCGACGCCTCCCCGTCGGTCACCGCCACCAGCCGCAGCCGGGTCCCGGCGGCGGCCGCCATCGACAGCAGCCCGCCGACCCCCAGCACCTCGTCGTCGGGGTGGGCGGCGACGACCACCAGGCTCGGCCAGCCGGCCACGTCGAGGACCGGCAGCTCGTTCAGCCGCGGCCACGACCGCCAGTCCGCCTCGGCGGTGCCGGGCGCGTCGATCGGATGCGGTTCGATCAGCGTCACCAGGTCGTCCCCTCCTTGGCCACCAGCCGCCCGAGCTGCTCCTGATCTCGTTCGGCGTGGTGCTGGCGCAGGTAGACGGTGAGGTCGGCCACCCGCTGGGCGTGCTCGGCGTCGTGGCCGAGCGGCCCCGCCCCCAGCGCCCGGCCGACCCGCTCCAGCACCTCGGTCGCCACCGACTCGGTCAGCGTGCGCACCCGCAGCGCCCGCCGCGGGCCGGCTTCCTTGCGGTCGAGCGGGTCGTCGTCGATATCGTCGGCGGCCTGGTCGAGCGCGGCCGACGCGGTCCGCAGCGCGATGTCGACCGCTCCCAGGTGGGCGAACCCGTGCGGGCCGAGGTCACGCTGGCGGGCGGTCGCCAGCAGCAGCCGGGCCACCCCCCGGGCGCCGCCGTACCAGCAGGCCGCCACCCCGACCCCGCCGTGCGCGAAGCCGGGCCGGTTCACGTAGCCGCCGGGCGGCCCGACCGGCTCGGCCGCCACCCGGCTGAAGCGGACGTCGAGGGTGTCGCTGCCCGCCATCCCGACCGCGGGCCAGGTGCCGGGCACCGGGCGGACGCCGTCGGCCCCGGTCTCGGCCACGAACAGCCGCACCCCGTCCGGGGTCTGGGCGGTGACCAGCACATGGGTGCAGACCCGGGCGCCCGAGCAGTACTGCTTGGTGCCGTCCAGCCACCAGGTGCCGTCGGAGAAGGAGGCGGCCAGGCTGGGGCCGGGCGGCATCGCCGCCCACACCCCCCAGCGGCTGCCGGCCGGCGGGGTCGGCCCGCCCAGCTCGTCGAGGATGGCCAGCGCGTCGGCGTGGCCCTCGGCCAGCCGGGCCAGCGACAGGTCGGACTCGGCCAGCCCGGCCAGCGCCGCCCACCGCACCCGGGTCCGCCCGTGGCCGGGCAGCGGCAGCACCAGCCGCCCGTCCTCGACCGCGGCGGTGAACGCGCGGGCGGTCTGTTCCCAGCTTTCTGGCTGGTCAGCGGCGATGATCACGCAGCGGAGCTACCCACCTGGCGGCGTTCCTATCAGTTCCGGATCAACCGGCCCCGGGCAGGCAGACCTGGACGATTCCGGCCTCGATCCGGGTCGCGAACGCGGGCTGGTCGGCGGTGGCCGGCCCGTGCACGACGGCGCCGTCCCGGAGCCGGAACACGCTGCCGTGCCACGGGCAGGTCACGCACCGGTCCTCCCCGCCACCGGTCAGCACGCTGTCCGACAGCTCCCCGTCCGCGAGCGGCCCGGACATGTGCGAGCACTTGTTGGCCAGCACGAACACCTGGTCGGCGTCCCGCAGCACGAACACCGGCACCTCGCCGACGGCGGCCTTGGCGGGTTCACCGGGACGCAGGTCAGCCAGTGGCATCAGGTCCTGCCAGCCCGGCGTGACCAGGTGCGGGGTCTCCTCGGCGTGATTGGCCCCGCCCGCCTGCCGGTAGGAGATGTCCCCGCCCAGCAGCCCGCCGACCGCGACCGCGGCCAGCCCCGCGTAACCGAGCGCCTTGCCCAGCCCGGTCCGGCGCCGGGCCCGGGCCAGCAGCGAGGCGGCGTACAGGCCGATGGCGGCGCTGTTGGCGGCCGCGTGCACCACCCCGGTCCGCATCTGCTGCTCGTGCTGCTCGGCCCAGTCGGCGCTGCCCGCCAGCGCGGCCGGCACCGACGCCGCCAGCCCCAGCCCGATCAGCGAGGTCGCCCCGTCCGCGCCCAGCGCGTCCAGGAACCCGGCCGACATGAACGCGCCGACCGGCACCTGCACCAGCACCGGGTGGACCGGGTGCCCGAGCCAGACCCCGTGCAGCGCGTCCCGCACCCCACCGGGCGGCAGCTTGCGCACCACCTGCTGCAACGGCTCCACCACGCGGTCGAGCCCGGCCGCCCGTTCCAGCCGGTCGCTCAGCCGTATCCGTACACCCATCCGTGACCCCTCCTGCCTGCGTACCTGATGTGATGCCACTACCACCACGACCCGACCTCACACCGGGCCGCCCGCACCGGAGGTACGATCCGGTCGTGTCCGGGCCGAAGTGGACGCCGCCGCCCTGGGCGCGGCCGAACTGGACGCCGCCGAGCCGGAGGACGTTCCTGGCCGCGGCGGCGGCCGGGCTGGGCGCCGCCGCCCTCGGGTCGGTCGCCCACGGGGACGCGCTGCAGGTGCCGCCGCCCGCCCCGATCCCGGCCCCGACCGGGTACGCGCCCGACGGCACGGCCGGGCTGACCCGGGCGTTCCCGCTGAACCAGGTCCGGCTGCTGCCCGGCCCGTTCACCGCCAACGCCGGCCGCAACACCGACTACCTGATGTTCCTGGACGCCGACCGGCTGCTGCGGTCGTTCCGGGTCAACTACGGGCTCGACCCGGGCGCCCGCCCGTGCGGCGGCTGGGAGGCGCCGGCCTCGCTGGTTCGCGGCCACAACACCGGCCATCTGATGTCGGCCCTGGCGCTGACCTGGGCCGGCACCGGCAATTCGGATGCCCGCGACAAGGGCCGGTACATCGTCCGGGCGCTGGCGGCGCTGCAGGGCCGGGCGGTCGCGGCCGGGTTCAACCCCGGCTACCTGTCGGCCTTCCCCGAGCAGTACTTCGACCGCCTGGAGGCCGGCCAGCCGGTCTGGTCGCCGTACTACATGATCCACAAGTACCTGGCCGGCTTCATCGACATGTACCAGCTGGCCGGCGACGAGGCCGCGCTGGCCGCCGCCATCAGCCTGGCCGACTGGGTCGGCTGGCGGACCGGCCGCCTGACCTACGAGCACATGCAGCGGGTGCTCGAGGTCGAGTACGGCGGCCTGCCCGAGTCGCTGGCCAACCTGTACACGATCACCGGCAACCACCAGTACCTGGTCACCGCCGAGCGGTTCTACCACGCGCAGGTACTGGACCCGCTCGCGCGCGGCCGGGACCAGCTGGCCGGGCTGCAGGCCAACGTGACGGTGCCCAAGATCATCGCGTTCCTGCGGCTGTGGGAGGAGACCGGCGACGACCGCTACCACGCGATCGCCACCAACTTCTGGGAGATGGTGATCCGCCACCACACCTACGTGATCGGCGGGGTCGGCGACCACGAGCACTTCGACGCCCCCGGCGTGGTGGCGGCGGCGCTGTCCAACTACACCTGCGAGAACTGCGCCAGCTACAACCTGCTCAAGCTGACCCGGCTGCTGCACTTCCACCAGCAGGACCGCACCGACCTGCTCGACTACTACGAACGGACGCTGTTCAACCAGATGCTGGGCGAGCAGGATCCGGACTCACCGCACGGCTTCAACATCTACTACACCGGCCTGTCGCCGGGCGCGTTCAAGCAGCAGCCGCTGAACTACTTCCCGCACGGCGACCCCGACATCTACGCCACCAACTACGACACGTTCACCTGCGACACCGCCACCGGGATGGAGACCCAGGCCAAGCTGGCGGACACGATCTACTCCCGCGACGACCGCGGCATCTACGTCAACCTGTTCGTGCCGTCCACGGTGACCTGCACCGACCGGGGGATCACGCTGCGCCAGACGACCGGCTTCCCGGACCAGCCGCAGACCCGGATCGAGGTGGCCAGCGGCCTGGCCCGGATGACGCTGCGGGTGCGGATCCCGGCCTGGACGGCCGCCCGGCCCCGGGCCCGGCTGAACGGCGGGCCGCTGCCGGTCACCGCCCGGGCGGGCGGCTGGCTGGCGGTCGACCGGATCTGGCAGCCCGGCGACACCCTCGAGGTCACGCTGCCGATGCGGCTCGGCCTGGAGCCCACCCCCGATCAGCCCGCCGTCCAGGCCGCCACCTACGGCCCGGTCGTGCTGGCGGGCGGCTACGGCACCGAGGCCGGCACCGCCATGCCCGCGCTGGCGTCCGGCTCGCTCACCCGGGCCGCGGGCGACGGGATCGGCTTCACCGCCCGGGCCGGCGGCCGCGACGTCACCCTGCGGCCGATCGCCCGCACCCAGCACCAGCACTACAACGTCTACTGGCAGACCGACTGAGCGGCGGCGGCCGGCCCGTCCGGCGTCAGCGCCACCAGGGGGTCCGGCGCAGTTCGGCCACCCGGACCGCGGGGCCGCTGATCGTGTGGGTCTTCTCGCTCAGGTGCCGCAGGTGCTCGTGCACCCACAGCAGCCGGCGCCCAGGCGGCCCGATCGGGGCGGTGCTGCTCGGCGCGGTGCTGGTGGCCGCGGGCGCCGTTTCCAGGCTGGCGGCGCTGGCCGCCAGCAGGTTCTCGGCGATGGCCACGTTCTCCGCGGCCGCCGAAGGCCGGGGCAGGTCGACCGGGGCCAGCGGCGTGAAATTGGACGGGGTGGCCAGCACCGCCCGCGGCGAGTGCTCGCGCGGCACCCGGCCGATCTGGGCCGCGATCCGGTCGTAGAAGCTGACCAGCTCGTCGGCCCGGTCGTGCAGCCGCTGCCGCACCGGGTCCGGCGCGGCCGTGCCGTTGGCGGGGGCGGCGTCGGGTGCGTGCAGGCTGGCCAGCGAGTAGGCGGTCAGCCGGAGCCGGACGGTCGCCATCACCAGCCGCCACAGGTCGTCCTTGTCCAGCCGCTTGCTGCCCTGCTCGGCCAGGAACCCGCGCAGCGCCTCGTCCAGCCGGATGCCGGCCGTGACGGCCGGGATCGCGGCGTCGGGGGCGGCCGTCCGCAGCCCCAGCGCCCAGTCGACCGCCTGCTCCAGGTAGGCGGCACCCTGGCGGAAGGCGTCGGCCAGGTCGTCGCCGACCACCGCCGAGGTGCCCCGCGGCCAGAACAGCACCCCGATGACCAGGCTGACCGCGCAGCCGAGGGCCACGTCCTCGATCCGCAGCAGCCCGATCTTCCAGCCCGCCGGGGCCAGCAGGTTGAACAGCACCACCACCGTGATCGTGAACGCCGCCTGCCCGACCAGGAACGGCGCGGTGCCGGGGGCGTAGCTGGCCACCAGCACGGCGACCGGCAGCGCGATCCACAACGCGGTCGGCCCGGTGCCGATGGCCAGCAGCAGGGCCGCGCCGATGGCGAAGCCGGCCACCGTGCCGGCCAGCGCCCGCCAGGCGATCGACCCGGTCGAGGCGGCGCTGGTGCGCAGCACCGACAGCGTGCCCAGCACCACCCAGAAGCCGTGCTGGACTCCGGTCAGGTCGGCCACCGCGACCGCCGCCGCCAGCGCCAGCGCGCCCCGGGCGGCGTTCAGGAACCACACCGAGCGCAGGCTCGCGTGCCGCCCGACCAGGGTCAGGCTGTCCAGCAGCGCGACCCAGCGCGACTCGGGCCGCGGCGGGCCGGTCTCGGCTTCGCCGTACCAGCTGCGGCGCACCCGGGCGACCGTCTCCGGGTCGGCCCGCCGGGCCGCGATCAGCGCGTCGGCCACCGTGCTGCGGGCCGCGACCGCGATGATCTGCGCGTAGAAGGCGTGGGTGGCGGCCGCCCGGACCGTGGCCGCGTCCCCGCTGACCTGGTTCTGGTGGGCGGAACTGGCCTGCCGGGCCGCCCGCAGCCGGGCGAAGTCAGGTTGGGTGTCCTGGCCCGACAGCAGCGCGGCGGTGGTGTCGAACGTGTCGGCCGCGGTGCTCAGCAGGTCCCGGTCGGCCACGTCGGCCGCGCTCAGGTCGACCCCGCCCATGATGACCTCGCCGATCAGCGACGCCGACCACTCCAGGGCCTGCACCACGTTGGCCAGGGCCTGGTCGGCGGTGGCCAGCCCGGTCGGCCGGTACGGGGTGGCGGCGAACGTGTCCAGCAGCGTCTGCCGGCTGGCGAGGACGGCGTCCAGGTCGGCCTGGGTGGCCTGGCCGGCCACCACCGCCCGCAGGTGCTGGGCGAGCGCCGCCGCGGCCGTGGCCGCGCTGGCCCGCAGCCGGTCGCCGGGGCTCGGCGGCGACAGCAGCAGCACCGCCGCGGTGCCGACCGCCGACGCCAGCCACCAGCCCGCCAGCCGCGGCCCGATCGTGGCGGCGCCGCCGGCCGAGGCGACCGGCAGCACGTAGCCGAGCAGCGCGCCGTTCACCCCGCCGGCCGCGTTGGGGCCGATCACCCCGGCGAAGAAGATGGCGAACGCGACCGGGATCGTGACCACCGCCGCCAGCCAGGTGATCCCGCTGACCAGGGTGCCGATGATCAGCGCGAGGCTGCCTGCGGTGGCCAGCCCCAGGTGGGCCGTGAGCTTGTCCCGGCGGGTGCCGCCGAAGTTGGCGAACAGCAGGGTGGCGAAGCCGCCGAACGTCGCGAACAGCGTCATCTGCGGGTCGCCGATGACCTTGAACGTCAGCGCGAACAGGCCCGGCACCACCACCGTGGCCCGGATGGCCCGCAGCAACGCCGGTTTCGACCAGCTGATGCGCCACGGCGAGCTGTCGGCCACAACCGGAAATTCTACGAGAGCGCGCAGCTCGCGTCAGCATCCAGCACCAGCCGGACCGGGCTGCCCGACACCGCCTCCGGATCCGGCCGCCCGCGCAGCAGCACCGGCGCCAGCACCCCGAACACCCGGCGCACGGCCGGCCCCCGGTAGTCGTCCAGTTCGGCGGTCGCCCGCAGCAGTACCGGGCCGCCCGCCCCCGATCCACCCGTCCCCGATCCGCCCGGCAGCGGGCTGACCTCGGCGAAAGCGCCGGACGCGGCCAGTGCGGCGGCGCCCCCCAGCCTGGCCGCCAGCGGCGCCGCCACGATCGTCACCCACGAGTAGCCGCGCAGCACCTCGCGGCTGCGCGGGATGCCGGGCGGGTCGGCGCTGACCCCGAGCACCGCCCGCTCCAGGGCGGTGCCGGAGCTGGTCGCGTCGTCGGTCACGTGCCCGTAGTCGGCGCCGGTGGCGACCGCCTGCTCGCGCAGGAAGTCCGCCCAGGCCCGCGGCCAAGGGGCCAGGCCCGGCGGGGCCTGCGCTGCGAACCGGGCCCAGCGCGGGTCGTGCTGGCTGCGCTGCACCGACAGCACGGCCGGCTCGGCCCCGGCCGGCTGGCCGCCCGGCCCCAGCGGCGTCATCTCCAGCCGGATCTGGAACGGGTGGTCGCGGTCGATCCCGTCCAGCGTCCGCCGCCAGGCCCGCTGCGAAAACGGGAGGCTGAGGCCGCCGACCGCCTGCGGCTGCTGGCGGATCAGCAGCCGCGCCCAGACGCCACCCGGCGGCCCCCACGGCGTCTCTTCGTCGTCGGGTGCGTCCGCGCTCGGTCCCGCCGTGGTCAGCGCCCGGTCGAGTTCCGGGAAGAGCCGAGCCCGCGCCCCGGTCAGCCAGTCCCGGGCCTGCCGGGCGAAGTTCGCCCGCGAACCCGGTTGACCGCACAGCTCAGCGTGGAGTGTGGTCATGGATGAGGTGTTCACCTGAAAGTTGTTGAGCCCCGTACCAGGGACGCTAGCGGCGGCCGGTCTCGATCTCCTGCAGTTCTTCTGGATACGGTTCAGTCGTGCACGTAACGGCAGGAATGCCGTGCCCGTACCGGCCAGGAATGGAGCCTTCGTATGCCCCCGACCGCGCGCGGCCCCGCGTTCCATGGTCCCGCGTTCCACGGTCCCGCGTTCAGCGGCCACGGCCTGGCCCGGCCGGTGGCCTGGACCACGCGCCCGGCCGTGGACCAGCGGCCGGCCGCCGACGCCCCCGGGACCCTGGGCAAGCCGCTCGTCCCGTTCCGGGTCGCGTCCCCGCGGCTGGACGAGGAGCTGTTCGCCCGGCTGCTGAGCTACGGCATCACCCAGCCGGTGGCGGCCGGGGAGGTGCTGTTCGAACCGGGCGACCAGGACGTCGATCTGATCGTGGTGGTCGAGGGCGTGGTCGAGGTGATCAGGACCGCGACCGCCGACGTGCCCGCCGAGACCGTGGCGGCGGTCGACGCGGGCGGCTTCGTCGGTGAGCTGAACCTGCTGACCGGCCAGAACGTCTACCTCCAGTGCCGGGTGCGGTTCGCCGGGACGATCGGCCGGGTCCCGCCCGATCGCCTCCGTCAGCTGATGTCGAACGACGTCGAGCTGTCCGACGTCATCTTCAAGGCGCTGATCGCCCGCCGCGAGCTGCTGCGCCGCAGCACCGCCGCCCGCGGCTTCGAGATCGTCGGCAGCCCGCTGTCGGCCGCCGCGCTGGCGCTGCGCACCTACGCCGCTCGGCAGCAGCTGATCCACCTCTGGTTCGACGCCAGCACCCCGGCCGGCCAGGCGATGATGGACAACTCCGGCCTGACCGCCGGCGACCTGCCCGCGGTGGTGATGCCGGGCGTCACCCTCAAGCGGACCACCCCCGGTGAGCTGGCCCAGAAGCTGAACCTGAGCTACCACCGCTCGTCCACCAAGCCGGTCGACGTCACCATCATCGGGGCCGGCCCGGCCGGGCTGGCGGCCGCCGTCTACGGCGCCTCCGAGGGTCTCGACACGCTGCTGCTGGACGCGGTCGGCACCGGCGGCCAGGCCGCCGCCAGCTCCCGCATCGAGAACTACATGGGCTTCCCGTTCGGCCTGTCCGGCGCCGACCTGACCGGGCGGGCGGTACTCCAGGCGCTCAAGTTCGGCGCCCAGCTGGCCAGCCCCTGCCCGGTCGTCAAGCTCGACCCCGACCGGCTCGGCGACGGCCACCTGCGGCTGTATTTGCCGGGCGACGAGGTCATCGACAGCAAGACCGTGGTCATCGCGACCGGCGCCCGCTACCGGGCGCTACCGCTGGACCGCTGGTCCGACTTCGAGGGCGCCGGCATCTACTACGCCGCCACCGAGCTGGAGGCCCGCGGCTGTACCGGCTCCCCGGTCGCGGTCGTCGGCGGCGCCAACTCGGCCGGCCAGGCGGCGCTGTATCTGGCCGGCCGGGGCAGCGAGGTCGCGCTGATCGTCCGCGGCCCCGACATCGCCGCCGGGATGTCGGCCTACCTGGTGGACCGGCTGCTGGCCCACCCGCGGGTGACCGTCCGCCACCGCAGCGAGGTCACCCGCCTCGACGGTGAAGACTTCCTGCAGGAGGTCAGCATCACCGACCGGGCCGGCGACACCACCCAGGCCCAGGCGTGCTCGGCCCTGTTCTGCTTCATCGGCGCCGAACCGGCCACCAGCTGGCTCACCGGCATCGCCACCGGGGACGACGGCTTCATCCGGACCGACATGCAGCTGACCGACGATGATCTCGGGGCCGCCTGGGGCGGCCTTTCCCGGCGGCCGTTGCCGTTCGAGACCAGCGTCCCGGGCATCTTCGCCGTCGGCGACGTCCGCTCCGGCTCCATGAAGCGCGTCGCCGCCGCCACCGGCGAAGGCGCCAGCGCCATCGCCTCCGTCCACAAGGCCCTCGCCGGCCTCGGCTGAGCGAAGGCTCACCCGCACCTGGCCCCCGAGCTACACCCCAGGCGGTGCACGAGTCACACGCACCACCCGCGTCACAGGAGGCTCGTCGCTTTTGCCTCCGGCGGGGGTACTTCGGGCTCTGGGATGGATCAAAGACCCAGCCAGATCCCGGTCGCCGTCGGCCCTCCCGGCAGCCGACCAGACCGGTCTGGTCGGGTCAAGCCGCAAAGGGCACGGCTTGACCCGCCTGCGCCCGGCCTGCTGAACCGGCTGTCGGGACGACGGCGACGGGATGGGCCAGACCGGCCACCCGTGTGCGCGTGGCGCTCGCCTCATCCAGCCCCTGCGTCACAGGAATCCCGAGAGCCCCGGCTCGTACGGTGTACTGGAGCGAAGTCAGGGATTATCCCTGCTTTCGCTCCAGTGAAGCCGAGGCTGGGACTGGTGTGACGGGTGAGGTGGCCCAACCGCACACGGATGGGCGAGCCCGCCGCGCCCGGCCCTGCCCCCAGCCACTCCCGCCCCACAGGCCTCTGGCATCACCCATGGCGGCCGAGACCGCGCCGGCCTTGCCGCCGACCCTGCCCAGCACCCGCGTCCCCACGACACCAACCGGCCCAGTCACACCCACTCGCCTCCCGCGCCTCAGCACTGCGCGGATAGTCCGAGCCCTAGCTGAGCGGGCTCTCGGCCGGCACGTAGGCCGCCTTCCCGGTCGCCCGGGCGGTCGCCGCCGCCCGCACCCGCTCGGCCATGAACGCCGGCAGGTAAGCGTCGAAGTCGGACGGCGGCACGAACCGCCAGTCGTCCAGCTCTTCCTTCTGCAGCCGGATGGTGCCGGGGTCGGTCAGCACGCCGCCGTCGAAGATGAAGCTCATGATCGGCCGGGGCCGGGGGCCCTCCGGTGGCGTCCAGGCCGTCACCAGCAGCGCGCCCACCTCGCGGGCCAGGCCCAGCTCCTCCTCGACCTCGCGGAAGCAGCCCACGTGCGGCGGCTCGCCGTGCTCGAGGATCCCGCCCGGCAGCGACCAGTGGTCCCGGTAGTTCGGCTTGACCAGCAGGAACCGCGGTGACGGGCCGTCGCTGTCGGCGATCAGCGCCGCTGCCGACCCGTACATGGTGGCCAGCGAGGCGTACCAGTCCTGTTCGTCCATCAGACCCATGAAACCCCAGTTTAGGCGGGGTCCGAGCCCAACCCGGTGACGGGAGGTAGCGTCCGGATGACAAACGGGTGGCGTCCCCGGCCGAGCCGCTCAGAAGAGAGTGGCGTCCAATGCGATCATGGCCGGCGCCTCTTCCAGCCGCAGCAGCTTCTCCTTGCGGTCGAGCCCGCCGCCGTAACCGGTCAGGCTGCCGTCGGCACCGATCACCCGGTGGCAGGGGACGATCAGCGAGATCGGGTTCTGCCCGTTGGCCGCGCCGACCGCCCGCGACGACGACAGCGGCTTGCCGATCCGCCGGGCCAGCTCGCCGTAGCTGATCGTGGTGCCGTACGGGATCCGGGTCAGCTCGGCCCACACCTCCAGCTGGAACGGCGACCCGGTCGGGGAGAGCGGCACGTCAAACTCCGATCGCCTTCCGTCGAAATAGTCCTCCAGCTGAGCCGCCACCGCCGCGAAGACCGTCTCGTCCCGGCGGGTCCCCGGCGGCCGCTGGACGTTGCTGCCGTGCGGCCCGCCCAGCATGTAGAGCCCGGTCAGCGCGTCGGCCCGGCCGATCAGGAGCAGCTCGCCGATCGGCGAGCCGACCTGGGTGCAGTAGTGCTGGGCCGCCGGGTCCGGCGGCACGAACGGGCCGGTCATGAGGTCTCCTTCGCTTGCTCCAGGTGCGCCCAGAGGTGCTGCAGCGCGTACGAGCGCCACGGACGCCAGCTCTCGGCCTGCCGGGCGGCCGCTTCCGGGTCCGACGGTGCCCCCAGCGCGGCCAGGCCGTGCCGCACCCCGGCGTCGGTCGGCAGGAAGGCGTCGGGGTCCGACAGCGCCCGCATCCGGATGTAGCCGACCGTCCACGGGCCGATCCCCGGCAACGCCAGCAGCTGCTTCTCGGCCTCGTCCCGGTCCGCCCCCGGGTCCAGGCTGACCGCGCCCGACGCCAGCGCCGCCGCCAGCCCGACCAGCGCCCGGCCCCGGCTGCGCGGCATCGGCAGCGAGTCCGGGTCGGCCGCCGCGATCGTGTCGGCCGCCGGGAAGCAGTGCGTCAGCCCCGCCGCCCCCGGCCCGGCGGCGGCGGCCAGGCCTCCCAGGGGCTTGCCGTAGACCTCGGTCAGCCTGGTCCCCAGCCGCCGGGCGGCCGCCACCGACACCTGCTGGCCGAGCACCGCCCGCAGGGCCAGCTCGGCCCCGTCCACGTGCCCCGGCACCCGCCGCCCGGGGCAGGCCTCGACCAGCGGCCGCAGCAGCTCGCTGCCCGCCAGGAACCCCGACACGGTGTCCGGATCGGCGTCCAGGTCCAGCAACCGCCGGCACCGCTGGACGGCCGGCGCCAGGTCCTTCAGATCCTCCAGCTGCAGCTCACAATCAACAAAGCCAGCCCCGCCGCCCCCGGCCCGCAGCGCCACCAGCCCCACCCCGTTGGGCAGCATCAGCGTCCGCCGGTAACACCCGTCGCTGGCGTCCTCTACCCCCGGAATGGCCCGCGCCCCCAGGAACCGGAACATCCGCTCCAGATCGATCGGCGCCCGGTAAGCCAGCCGCAGCCGGATCGTGCCCGGCCCCGGCGGCTCCCCGCGCCGCCCCCGGGCCACCCGTTCCCGCAGCTCGCTGGGGGTGAGCGCGAACACCTCGCGCATCGTCGCGTTGAACTGCCGGATGCTGGCGAACCCGGCCGCGAACGCGATCTCGCCCAGCGGCAGCGTCGTCGTCTCGGTCAGCACCCGCGCGGTCTGCGCCCGCTGGGCCCGGGCCAGCGCCAGCGGACCGGCCCCCAGCTCGGTTGTCACCGCCCGGTTGACCTGCCGCTCGCTGTAACCGAGCCGGTCGGCCAGCCCGGTCACCCCGTCCCGGTCGACCGCCCCGTCCGCGATCAGCCGCATCGCCCGGGCGGCCACGTCGGCCCGGATGTTCCACTCCGGCGAACCCGGCGAGGTGTCCGGCCGGCACCGCTTGCAGGCCCGGAACCCGGACTCCTGGGCGGCCGCCGCGCTCGGGTAGAAGCGCATGTTGGCCCGCTTGGGCGTGATCGCCGGACAGCTCGGGCGGCAGTAGATCCCGGTGGACGTCACCCCGATGAAGAACACGCCGTCGAAGCGCGCGTCCTTGCTGGCCGCCGCCCGGTACCGCTGTTCGTCGTCCACGTCCTTCACCCTGCCAGCCCTCCACCCCTCAAGCTAGCGGAAATCAGACATGGTCAATCCGGCCCGGCCAACCAGACGGCCGGCTCGGCCGTCCCGGGCTGGAGATCAGCTGAGGCTTTGCTCAGGGCTCGGCCCGCATCCTGGCCTGGTCCGGGTCGCGGTAGTAGTTTTCGACCATGCAGGCGGAAATCAAAGGCACCACGATGCCGGTGCTGGAAGTCACCGTGCAGCCGGGGGAGCAGCTCATCTCCACCCACGGCGAGCTGTCCTGGATGACGGCCAACATGCAGATGTCGCAGACCACCGGCGGCGGTGGCATCATGGGCGGCCTCAAGCGGGCGATGGGCGGCGGCGGGATCTTCCTCACCCGCTACGAGGCCACCGGCAGCCCCGGCATGATCGCGTTCGCGGCCAAGATCCCCGGCCACATCGTCCACGTCGACGTCACCCCGGGCCATTCCTACCTGGTGCACCGGCACGGCTGGCTGTGCGGAACGGCCGGCATCACCCCCAGCATCGCCCTCCAGCAGTCGTTCCGCGGCGGCCTCTGGGGCGGCGACGGTTTCCTGCTGCAGCGTCTCGACGGCGAAGGTCGCGCCTGGATCGAGCTGTCCGGCGAGCTCGTGCACTACACGCTGAACCCGGGTCAGACCCTCATGGTCCACCCCGGCCACATCGGCATGTTCGAGGCCAGCGTGCAGTTCCAGATCACCCGGGTCCCCGGCGTCGCCAACCTGCTGTTCGGCCAGGACGGCTTCCACCTGGTCGCGCTGACCGGCCCCGGCCAGATCTGGCTGCAGTCGATGCCGCTGCCCAACCTGGCCCACGCCCTCGCCCCCTACATCGCCGCCCAGGTCTCCGGCGATTCGGCCGCGACCGGCGCCGCCGCCGGCACCGTCGGCGGCATCCTCGGCAACATCATGCGCAGCTGACCCACCGGCTACCCCACCAAACCCGCCAGCCCCACCAAACCCGCCAGCCCCACCTAACTCGGCAGCCCCACCGCCCCCAGGGGCCTCAGTTCTGCAGCGGCATCAGCTCGGTAACGAAACGCTCCAGGAACTCCTCCAGCCCCGCCCCCGTCGCCACGTCCCCCGCTGGCCGCACCACGAACTTGCTCAGCCCCACGTCCACGTACCGCTGGATCTTGTCCCGCGCGTCGGCCCACCCCAACGCGAACAGCGCCGACGGCTCCACATCCGGCCTTCGCGCCCGGACCGATCTGACCAGCGACTCAGGCACCCCATCGGTCCCATCCG
This sequence comes from Actinomycetota bacterium, assembly GCA_019240215.1. Classification (GTDB taxonomy): domain Bacteria; phylum Actinomycetota; class Actinomycetes; order Streptosporangiales; family Streptosporangiaceae; genus Bog-532. Next base: position 23,810 of record JAFAYQ010000042.1, read on the forward strand.
CCCCGGTCACCACGGCCAGGCTGATCCCGAAGTGGTCTTCCTCGATCTCCCGCCCGGCGTCGGCCGCCGCCGCCTGGATGCTCTCCCGGGCCGCCCCCGCTTCGGCCGGGGTCAGAAACGAACCCAGCCACCCATCAGCCAGCCGCCCGGTCCGCCGCAACGCGCCCGGCGCGCTGCCGCCGGTCCAGATGTCGATCGGCTTGGCCGGCCGCGGCCCGATGCTGGCCCCCTCGACCGTGAAGTACTGCCCCGTGAACGACACCTGCTCCTCGCGCAGCAGCAGCCGCAGCAGTTCCAGCGACTCGTCGAACACCGCCCCCCGCCGTCCCGGCGGCACCGGGAACAACGCCCGCTCCTCAACCCGGGCGGGCTGCAGCCCGAACGCGGGCAGCACCCGGCCGGGCGCCAGCGCCGCCAGGCTGGCCAGTTCCTTGGCCACCAGCACCGGATGCCGCCCGGGCAGGATCTGGACCCCGGTGCCGACCTTCAGCCGCCGGGTCCGGGCCAGCGCGTGCGCCATCCCCACCACCGGCTCGACCAGCGACCCGTAGATCAGCTCGGAGATCCACAGCGAGTCGACCCCGGTCTCCTCGAGCCGGTCGACCGCCGCCGAGAACCGGCCCGCGTCCGCGTACGACCCGAGCGCGACCCCAATCCGTACCTTCAACGCCACCTCAGCCTCACTCACCAGCGCCACCAACCGGCGCCCTCATCGGCGCCAGAAGTCGTAGCGGTCCCGCCCGGGCCGGAACCCGGCTGCCTCGACCACGTCCACCGCCACGTCGAACCGGTCCCCGACCCGCCAGTCCTGGTGTGCGTCGCTGCCGAACGACACCGCCCGGCCGCCCTCGTCCCGCCACCAGCCCAGCAGTTCGACCGAGGCCAGCGGGCTCTTGGTGTTGACCTCGAGCGCGCGGTCCGATTCGGCCAGCGCCCGCAGCACCGCCCGGTACTCGTCCTCGAACTCTTTCTCCTCGTACGGGCCCGCGCTCGACGGCCAGTAACGGCGCGGGAAATCCAGGTGCGCGAGCACCTGGAACAGGTCGCTGCCCTGCACCAGCCGCAGCAGCTCGGCGAAGTAGCGCCGCAGCACCTCGTCCGGCCCGAGCATCCCGAACGTGGCCGGCAGCCCCGCCAGCCGGCCGCGCACCGGCACCGCGTGCAGCGAGCCGAGGACGCGGTCGAACCGGTCGTGGCCGACCACCGCCCCGGCGCTGGCCGCGAACAGGTGCGGCTCACCGGTCTCCACCCCGGACAGGATCCGCAGGTCAGGGAACCGTTGCCGGCATTCCTCGATGGCCGCCAGGTAGCTGGTGACGTCCAGCGGCGTGATCCGGCTGCGGTGCCGGGGCTCCAGCCCGCGCGCCTGCCCGGGATCGCCCGGGCCCCAGCGGGTGAAGTCGAGGTGCTCGGTGAACGCGATCGCGGGTACGCCCACGTCGAGCGCACGCTCGCACGCTCCGGTCATCGACGCCTGGTCAGTGGTGTCGTAAGACCACTCGGAATGGACATGGTTGTCGGCCGGCACCACCACGCGGCTATTGTCCCACGCCAGCGCCCTGCTCCCCGAATCAGGTCAAGACCACAGATCAGGGTCTGACCCGCGCCGGATCACCAGCCGCCACCAGCCGCGAACCGGGCACCGGTGCCGGTCCGCAGGCCAGCGATTTTCATCCTTAAAGGGCTGCCACCGATAACCGTTTCTGGCCGGCCGCCGGGCGTGCCAGACTCGGGGTCATGGAGCGCCCTTTCTGCCAGGTTGATGTGTTCACCGACGAGCCCTACCTGGGCAACCCGGTCGCCGTCGTGGTCGACGCCAAGGGCCTCGACACCGAGGAAATGCAACGGTTCGCGAGCTGGACGAACCTGTCGGAGACCACGTTCATCCTGCCGCCGCAGGCGGCCGGGGCCGACTACCGGGTCCGGATCTTCACCCCCAGCAAGGAGCTCCCGTTCGCCGGCCACCCGACCCTGGGGACCTGCCACGCCTGGCTGACCCACGGCGGCACCCCGCACCGCGACGACGTCGTGGTCCAGGAGTGCGAGGCCGGCCTGATCGAGCTGCGCCGGGACGACGGCAGGCTGGCGTTCGCCGGCCCGCCCCTGCTACGCTCCGGCCCGGTCGACGAGCAGACCCGGCTCCACCTGGTCGACGTGCTCCACCTGCACCCGACCCACGTCGTCGACGCCCAGTGGGTCGACAACGGCCCCGGCTGGGTGGCGGTCCTGCTGGCCAGCGCCGACGCGGTCCTGGCGGTCAACCCGGGGGTCTCCGACCTCGACATCGGCGTCGTCGGCCCCTACCCGCCCGGCTCCCCGGAGGCGTTCGAGGTCCGGGCGTTCACCCCCGCCCTCGGTGGCTTCGGCGAAGACCCGGTGACCGGCAGCCTCAACGCCTCGCTGGCGGGCTGGCTGCTCGATACCGGCCGCGCCACCGCGCCGTACGTCGCCAGCCAGGGCACCGCCATGGGCCGCCGCGGCCGCGTCCACATCGCCCGCGACGACAACGGCACCATCTGGGTCGGCGGCGGCACGGTGACCTGCCTCGACGGCACCGCCGACCTCTGACGGACCCGCCCCCTACTCAACCGAGTAGGGAGGACGTTGGAAGGCGATCTGGGTGTCGACGTCCCGGAAGCCGACCGAGCGGTAGATCCGGATCGCCCTGGCCGCCGGATCGGCCACGATGACCAGCGTCCGGGCCGCCCGGTGGGCGAGCGCCCACTGGCCGGCCCGCCAGACCAGCGTGCCGGCCAGGCCCTGCCGGCGCCAGTCGGGGTCGGTCTCCACGTTCTGGTAGCGGGCCACCCCGCCGCCGTCGGAGAAGATGCCCAGCTGCGCCGCCAGCCGCCCGTCCGCGAACGCGCCGAACCAGGCGCCGTGCCCCTGTTCGGTCGCCCGCCGGGCATCGACGGTCCGCTGTTCGAAGAACGCCTGCGTAGCGGCCCCGTTGCTCTCGTCGGCCGCCAGCCGCAGCTTCAGCGACTGCTCCCAGTCCGCGTCGCTGGCCAGCGGCCGGTACTCGATCGTCTGGTTGGCGTGCGGTGGTTCGTGCACGGTGGCGGCCGTCAGCACGGTGCTTCGCTCGATCCGCAGCCCGGCTTCCGGCAGCCCGGACTGTTCCGCGGGCGGCCACCCGTCGGTGTCCACCCCGATCGCGACGTGCTGGCCCTCCGGGAACGCCTCCGCGAACCGGGCCAGCCAGCCCGCCGCCGCCCGCGGCTGCGGGGGCGCCGCCAGCAGGATGAAGTTGCCCCACCAGAATCCGGGATGCCCCGGGCTGCGCACCACCACGTGGTCGGCGTAGTCGCTGACCTCGCTGCCTTCCATCCGCCGGACCATCAGGTCGGTCCGGTACCCGAGCGAGGTAACCTCCACGCCGGCAGCTTAAACGGTGGCTCTCAGCGGTGCGGTCGCCGCGGCGCCGCGGAAGTGATCACGTACACCTGGTCGGACCCGCCCGGCGGCTGTTCGCCCGCGGGCCGCTCCGGCCCCCCACCCGGCGCCGACGGCGGCGAGGCCACCTGCGACGGCCAGGCGTCCGGCCGCCCCTCACGGTGCCCTTCCGGTCGGCGACCCTCGCGTCCGCTCCCCTGGGATCCAAGGCCGTCGGGCGTACGCTCTTCCCGCGCGCGCCTCTGGCCCCGGGAGTCCCGTCCCTCTCGCAGCCCACTTTCGTCCCGGGAATCCCGTCCTCGCGGCCCGCTTTCGTCCCGGGAGTCCCGCCGTTCTCGCGGCCCACTTCCGTCCCGCGAGCCACGTCCGTTCCGCCGCGCCTCGCCCGACGGCGAATCCCAGACGTCGCGAGAGTCTCGCTGCTCCCGTGCGTCCTTCTCGTCCCCCAGACCCCGCTCGTCCGGGCCGTCAGCCGGGCCGCCAGCCTCAGCCCGGTCGGCGGCCGTTTTCATGGCCTCGGCCAGGCGGTGCCAGCGGTCCTCCCAGTCGGGCACGCTGCCCTCGCAGGCCCGCACGTAGGCCATGGTCACCGGCAGGGTCGGCAGGTTCAGCCCGCCTGCCGCCGAGGCCAGCGTCTTCATCGTGTAGTGGCACAGCTCGGCCATCTCCGGGTAGCCCAGCCCGGACTTGGTCCGCAGATCCCGCAGGTCCTTGGCGAACCCCTCCAGCTGCTCCTGCGGCGTCTTGGCCCGGGGCCTGGGCTCGGGCTCCTTGCGCAGCGCCAGCGCCGCACCCGGCTTGACCGGCTGGTCGAGCCCGGGTCCGCGGGCAGCCGCGGGTTCCGGCCGGGGCGGGGCCGGGTGCTCGGCCGGTTCGGCGGGGCGCGGTGGTGCCTCGGCGGGCATCGCCTGCCCCCGCAGCACCGGACGCGGCCCGCGCCGGGGCCCGTGTCCCGGCGGCGCGTAACCTTCCGGCCCGTACGGCCCACCCGGGCTGCCGAGCCCCGCATCGCCGGGGCCAGCCGGTCCGCCGGGACCCAGGTGATCGCCGGGGCCCCGGGGCCGTCCGGGGACCGGGCCGGGCCCGAGCGGGTCGAACGGACCGCCCGGAGCGCCACCCGGAACGGCAAAGTGGCCAGCGTCGCCCGGCCCGGCCCGCCACTCCCCGCCGGTAACCGGTGCGGGCTCGCCCGCGTAGCCGCCGTCCGGGTAATAGCCCCCGTCCGGATAGGGCTCCTCGGCGTAGTAGGCCTGCCCGCCGTCAACGTAGCCGCCATCGGGATGGACGTCGGCCGGGTAGCCACCGGCGGCGTAGGCCGGGGGCGGCGGGGGAGCGTACCCGTCATCTACGTAACCGGGGTACTGATAACCGTCGGCCTCCGGGTAGCCCGGGCCGGGGTACTGCCCCGGCGGATACTGCCCGTCCGGGTAGCCGGGTCCCGGGAAGCGATCGTCCTGGTACCCGCCGTCCGCGTACGCGGGCTCCGGGTGAACGGCTGCCTCGTAAACCGGGTTGCCATAGTCGCCGCCGTAACCGCCCGGATGACCGCCGGGCGCGTACTGCTCGCCTGGGTACGGCTGCGACGGGTACGGCGCTTCGTACTCCCCGTCGAGGTACTGCGGCGCCATGCGCCCGTCGGCCGGGTATGGCCCCGCCGGGCCGCTCTCCTGGTATGGCCCGGCCGGGCGGCCGGGCCCCGGCTGGTTGTCCACGTAGGGCCCGCCGCCGGCGTACGGCCCACCCCCCCGACCAGCTGGCCTGCCGGGAACGCGTCCATCGGGGCCGGGTCCGCCGCGCCCGCCGGGTCCATCGGTGCCACCGCGTCCACCGGGTCCACCCGGTCTACCGGGTCCGCCGGGTCTACCGGGTCTACCGGGGCTACCGGGTCCGCCGAGGCCGCCGGGTCGGCCGGGGCTACCGGGTCCGCCGAGGCCGCCGGGTCGGCCGGGGCTACCGGGTCCGCCGAGGCCGCCGGGTCGGCCGGGGCTACCGGGTCCGCCGAGGCCGCCGAGTCGGCCGGGGCTACCGGGTCCGCCGAGGCTCCCGGGTCGGCCGGGGCCACCGGGTCGGCCGGGGCCACCCGGGCCACTGGGCCGCCCCGGACGACCGTGGCCGTCGGGCACGCCGCGCCCATCAGGCCCCACCGGCCCGCCCAGGCCGCCTACCCCGCTAGGCCCACCCAGCCCGCCGGGACGCCCGGGCCTCCCGCGCCCGCTGGGAACGCCGTACTCGCCGGGCCCCGTAAAACCATCGTGACCGTTGGGAACGCCACGCCCACCGTAGCCATTGGGCCGCCCGGGACCGTTGGGCACACCCGGGCCATTGGGACCCGCGGGGCGACCGGGAACGCGAGCACCCCGCCCACCGCCGGGACCCAGGGGGCGGTCAGGACCCCCGCTGCCCCCAGGGCCGCCCGGACCTCCGGCGCCGCGGGGACCGCCGCCCCCCGCCGGCATCGTCGGCGACCCGGGCACCCCGGCTCCGTTGGCCCGCCGCCGCCCCCCGACCCGGTTGGCGGCGGCCACTCCATTGGGCCCGTACTGGGCACCGGCCGGGCCGGGGCCGCCTACTCCATTGGGCCCGTACTGGGCACCGCCCGGGCCGGGGCCGCCTACTCCATTGGGCCCGTACTGGGCACCGCCCGTACCGCGGCCACCCACTCCATTGGGCCCGAACCGCCCATCGGCCGGACCAGGTCCACCAGATCCACCAGGTCCACCGGGCGCGTATTGGCCACCCGGACCAGGCCCACCGGCTCCGCCCGCAGACCCAGACCGCCGTCTGCCCGGCCCCTGCGCGCCAGCCCCCCGGACTCCGCCGGGACCCGGGCCACCCCCCTGGCGACCAGCCGGCCCCGGTCCGTTCATCCCCGGCCCCGGACCACGCTGCATGGTCGGCGGTATCCGCCGGCCCGCCTGGTACCGCGCACCCGGATACGGAGCTTCAGGCCCGTCATGAGGTCCCGGATACCCCTCAGGCGCCGCACCGTACCCCTCCGCCGGACCCGGCCGCGGGCTCCGCCCGCCCTGGTCCGGGTAACCGCGTGGGCTCATCCACTCAGCTTCCGCCCACTCGCTGTCTGACCAGCCCGGATCGGGCCACTCGGCCCGCAGCGGGACGCCCTCGGGCGCGGGACGGCCGTCTACCCCGTACCGATGACGGTCGGGTGCGGCGTCACCACGTTCCACCCGGGCACCTCCTGAAGACTCCGGTCAGACGCGCCCGCTCCGCGCGGCATTACATTCGGAAAAAGTCTAGAGCGAGTGGAATGTCTAATCAGAGCAGAAAGCAATTTGTACCTTTTGCCCGATTTCGGCACGCGGAGCTGGGAGAACGGCTCGGGCAACCGATGGTGTGCGCAGCGTAACAAGTGCGACACGCCGCCGGGGGAGTTACCCTCCAATTGAGGCACGAACGTCACGTTCGAGTCCCGGCGGCGGCGCCCGCCCGACGTCGCCGCCCGCCGGTTGCGGAACCACGCGGAGCGGCCATGGTGGCTCTCATCATCTGGCTGATCTTGGCGGTCGTGCTCGGGGTGGCCGAGCTGATGACCGTGACGCTGACGCTCGGCCTGATCGCGGTGGCGGCGGTCGCGGCCGCCGTGACCGGGGCGGTCGGGCTGCCGGTGCCGATCCAGATCCTCACGTTCATCGGGGTCTCGGTGGCCGGGCTCGGCGTGGTCCGGCCGATCGCCAAACGCCACCTCAAGCAGCCGCCGGCCATCCGCACCGGGACGGCCGCGCTGGTCGGCCGGACCGCCCTCGTCCTCCACGAGACCGACGGGCACGGCGGCCGGGTCCGCATCGGCGGTGAGGAGTGGTCGTCCCGCTCCTACGACGAGACCCTCGTGATCCCGGCCGGATCCACCGTCGACGTCATCCAGATCGAGGGCGCGACCGCCCTCGTCTATCCCCGGGAGTGATCATGGCCATCGCGGAACTTCTGATCGGAGTGGTCATCGCGATCCTGCTCATCGCGGTGGTGGTCCGCTCGGTGCGGGTGGTGCCCCAGGCTCGCGCCCGCAACGTCGAACGGTTCGGCCGCTACCGCAAGACGCTGGAGCCGGGGATGAACTTCATCATTCCGTTCGTGGACCGGGTGAAGCCGCTGATCGACCTGCGCGAACAGGTCGTTTCCTTTAAAGGGCAGCCGGTGATCACCGAGGACAACCTGGTCGTGCTCATCGATACGGTGCTGTTCTTCCAGGTCACCGATCCGCGGGCGGCCGACTACGAGATCGTCAACTACATCCAGGCCATCGAGCAGCTCACCGCCACCATGCTCCGCAGCGTCATCGGCTCCATGGACCTGGAGGAGTCGCTGACCTCCCGCGACAAGATCAACAAACTGCTGCGGGGGGTGCTCGACGACGCCTCCGGCAAGTGGGGCATCCGTGTCACCCGGGTCGAGATCAAGGCCATCGACCCACCCAAGAGCGTGGTCGACGCGATGGAGAAGCAGATGCGGGCCGAGCGCGAGAAGCGCGCGGCCATCCTCACCGCCGAGGGCCTCAAGCAGTCCAAGATTCTCACCGCTGAGGGGGAGAAGCAGAGCAACATTCTCCGGGCCGAGGGCGAGAAGCGGAGCGCGATCCTCAAGGCCGAGGGCCAGGCCGAGGCGATCGGCACCGTGTTCCAGGCCGTGCACCAAAACGACCCCGACCCCAAGCTGCTGGCCTGGCAGTACCTGCAGACGCTGCCGCAACTGGCCCAGGGCCAGGCCAGCACGATGTGGGTCATTCCCAGCGAGGTGACGTCGGCGCTCAAGTCGATCACCTCGGCCTTCGGCCGGGGCGACGACGAGGACCGGAGCACCCCGCCGCCCCGGGTAGCAGCCCCACCCCAGCAGGCCCTGCCCCCAGATCGAGCCGCGAGCCCGCTGCCCGCGGCCGACGCGCTACCTGCGGCCGACGCGCTATCCGCGGCCGACTCGCTGACCGGCGCCGCCTTGCCCGCGGCCGAGACACTGCCGGCCGAGACACTGCCGGCCGAGGCGCTGCCGGGCGACGCGCTGCCCGCCGCCGACTCGCTGCCCGCGGCCGACAGCGGGGCCGGCCTGCTGAACGGCGTCGCCGCCGTCCTCAACGGCAAGCCCTCCGCCGCCGCCGGTGACCCGCCCGGCCCGCCCAGCCCGTCCAGCCCGGACGGCTCCGAAGGGCCACCCGGCCCGGAGCGCCCGGACGGCCCGATCCGGCCGCCGCTGGTGCCGTAGCACCGCCCACCCGGTGCCACGGCATCAAACCCGGCTAGTGCGCGAGCACCAGCCAGAGCACGACGGCGATGACGATCACGGCCAGCACCGCGGCGATGGCGGTGGTGGAGACGCGCCGCCGCCGCGGGGCCGGGGCGGCGTGGGCGTTGGCTGCCCCCGCTGACGGGGCCGAAGCGGCCAGCGGGCCTGATGTTGCTGACGGGCCAGTCGCGCGTGGAGGGCCTGCCATGCCTTGAGTAACGGGAGTGCCGGGAGTCCCCAGTGTGGCGGGACCTCCCAGGCTGGCGGGAGTCCCCGGTGCCGGGGGGTCCCCCGGCGAGCCCGGAGTCCCGGAACCGGGCGGCATGCCCGCCGGCCGCGACCCGGCCCCGGGCGTTATCCCGGTCGGAGGCGTGGGCGGCGGCGCGCTCGGCGGCTCCGGCGCCGGAGCCGGCGTCCGGAACATCTCCGGCGGGTCATACGAGGGCGCCTCGTAGGAAGGCGAGGGTGCCTCATAAGCAGGCGTCTCGTAGGACGGCGGTGAGTACGTACCCGAATACGACGTCCCCGGCGCCTGGTAGGCCGGCATCGCCGGATACTGCACGGTCGGCTCCCCCGGGCTCACTTCCGGCGCGGCCGGAGCCGGCGGGGTAGCCGCGGCCGGCGGGGGCGCGGGAGCCCTGGGCGCCGGGTCGAACCAGCCGCCCGCCGCGCTGTCGGCGCCGGTCGCCGCCGAGTCACCACCGATGCCGTAACCAGGATCAGCACTCGGGGCCGTCGTCCCCCGGCTGAAGCCGTCGAACGTGGTCTCGGCGCCGAACCCGCCCGCGCCCCCGACCCCGCTGGACGGGATCGTCGGACCGGCGTCGGGCTCGATCGGGGCCAGCCCGCGGGCGACCCGGGCCAGCCCGAAGCCGATGGCGTCCTGCTCGGCGGCGCTGCGGCCACCCTGCGACTCGGGGAACGGCATCATCCGGGCCGGCGGCCGCGACGTGGCCGGGGCCCGCGTCGGCAGCGCGTTGCCGCTGGATGAGCTTTCGTCGTTGAGCCGCCGCCAGCGGTCTTCCCACTCGGTTTCGCCCGCGCCGCAGCCACGCACGTAGGCCTGCAGGACCGGCAGGCTGGGTAGCGCCGGGCCGGCCTCCGCGGTCTTGAGCGTGTCCTCCGGGAAGTGGGCCCGCGCCGCGAGGTCACGGGAGCCCAGGCCTGCACGGTCACGGAGCGCACGCAAGTCCCGCAGGAAGGCAGCCTTCTCTGCGTCGGCCCCGCCGCTGCCGGCCCCAACAGGCTGGGCGTCGCGGGGATACGTCATGAGACCTCCCGATCGCCATACCCGCGGATGCTTATGGCTTCGTTGATCACCGTTACCCTGCAGCGTAAACCCGTTCATTCCGCCACGTTGCCGCATTCCTCACTAGTCGCGGCCACGCTGGTACGCGCAGGAAGATCCGCAGTCGCTTTTAGCACTATTTAGGCCCAGGCAACCGATTTAGCGTCTGTGCCTTTATGGTGACGTTTATCTTTCCAGGTGCCGAACTCGAACGCCAAACCGGCGAGCGATGCCACGCCGTTGATTACACAGTGTGACCGGAAGCGAACGGCCAGGCCAGTCAGAAGCGGACGGCCAGGCCAATCGTGAGCGCCGCCCCGAACGCCAGCTGCAGCCGCCCGGTCTGGCCCAGCGCGCTGAGCAGCGCCCGGCCGGCCGCACCCGAACGGACGGTCCTGATCGGCCCCCAGGCCAGCGGCAGCGCCAGCACGGTCAGGGCGGCCAGCGGCCGGGCCGGGGTGAGAGCCAGGGCCGCCACGAACGGCAGCAGCAGGCTGGCGATGTACACCGTCCGGCTGCGGCGGTCACCGAGCCGGACGGCCAGCGTGCGCTTGCCCACCTCGGCGTCGGACCCGATGTCGCGCAGGTTGTTGATCATCAGCAGCGCGCAGGACAGCAGCCCGGCCGGGATCGCGGCCAGCAGCTCCAGCCAGCTGAACCGGACCATCTGCACGTAGGCGGTCCCGGCCACCGCGGCCACCCCGAAGAACGCGAACACCGCGATCTCGCCCAGCCCCTGGTACCCGTAGGGGTGCGAGCCGCCGGTGTAGAACCAGGCGGCCGCGACCGCGGCCGCGCCCACCGCGATCAGCCACCACGAGGAGGTGGCGACGGTCAGCACCAGCCCGGCCACGCAGGCCACCCCGAAGCAGGCGAACGCGGCCGCCAGCACCTGCTTGGGCCGGGCCAGCCCGGCCGCGACCAGGCGGGTCGGCCCGACCCGGCGCTCGTCGGAGCCGCGGATGCCGTCGCTGTAGTCGTTGGCGTAGTTGACGCCGATCTGCAGAGCCAGCGCCACCACCAGGGCCAGCACCGCCCGCCAGGGCGAGAACTTGCCGTAGCCGAAGGCGACCCCGGTCCCGATGAACACCGGCACCATCGAGGCCGGCAGGGTCCGCGGCCGGGTCCCGGCCAGCCAGTCCCGCGGCCGGGCGACCCGCGGCCCCTCCGGCGGATGCGCGGTGCTGACAGGAGTGCTCATGCTTCCGGGACCTCCAGGGCCGTGTGCAGCCGCACGATCGGGACGCGGGTACCCATGTCGAGCTGGCTGCGGGCCCCGTCGGCCGCCCAGCCCGCGCTCTCCAGGAACTCCCGCAGCCCGGCGTCGGCCTCCAGCACCCAGGCCGACAGGTGGGTGAAACGATCCTCGGCCAGCGTGTCCGCCACCGCGTTCAGCAGCCGCCCGCCGTGCCCCTGGCCGGTCCGGTCGCGGGCCACGTGCAGCTCGTACAGCTCGCCGTCGGTGGCCGGCCACTTGTCCTCGTCGCTGGCGGGCCCGGCCGCCGCGAACCCGGCCACCACCCGCTGCGGCCGGCCCGCCTCGCCCCCGGCCGGAGGTTCGGCGGCGGTGGCCACCAGCACCCGGTGGCGGCTGGTGGGCGGCTTGGCGATGGCCTCGGCCCACCGCTGCTGCCACCGCTCGGCCGCTTCCGCGCTGGTCAGCTCGGCCAGCACCGCGTCCGGGATCAGCCCCGCGTAGTCCGCGCGCCAGCTCTCGACCTGGATCCGGGCCAGCTCGGCGGCGTCGGACCCGCGGGCCGCGCGGACGAAATCCTGTCCGCTCAACGGCCCTGGGTGTCCTCGGCGTGGGCCGCCGCCAGCTGGCTGACGTCACGGGCGGCCCCCTGCGCGGCCGAGGTGGTCATGGCCGCGTAGGCCTGCAGCGCGGCGCTGACCGGGCGGTTCCGGCCGGCCGGGCGGTACCCGTGCTGCGCGGCCAGCACCTGCTCGCGGCGGGTGGCCAGCTCGGTGTCGGGCACCTCGAGGGTCATGTCCCGGCGGGGGATGTCGATGGTGATCCGATCGCCGTCCTGAACCAGCGCGATCGTCCCGCCCAGGGCCGCTTCCGGCGCGATGTGGCAGATCGACAGCCCCGAGGTGCCGCCCGAGAAGCGGCCGTCGGTGATCAGCGCGCAGGCCCGGCCCAGGCCCTTGCCCTTGAGGAAGCTGGTCGGGTACAGCATCTCCTGCATGCCGGGACCGCCGCGCGGCCCCTCGTAGCGGATGACGACCACGTCGCCGGCCTGCACGGTACCGCCGAGGATGCCGTCGACCGCGTCCTCCTGGCTCTCGAAGACCTTGGCCGGGCCCGCGAACGTCAGCAGCTCCTCGGGCACGCCGGCCGTCTTGACGATCGCGCCCTGCGGGGCCAGGTTGCCGTACAGCACCGCCAGCCCGCCGTCGGCGCTGTAGGCGTGGGCCACCTCGCGGATGCAGCCGTCCTGGCGGTCGACATCCAGCTCGTTCCAGCGCGCGGACTGCGAGTACGGCTGGATGGTGCGGATGCCGCCGGGGGCCGCGTGGTAGAGCTCCACCGCTTCGTCCTTGACCGTGTCCGAGCGCAGGTCCCAGCCGTCCAGGAACTCCTGCAGGGAGGCGCTGTGCACGGTCGGCACGCTGGTGTTGAGCAGGCCGGCCCGGCCCAGCTCGCCGAGGATGGCGGGGATGCCGCCCGCCCGGTGCACGTCCTCCACGTGGTAGTTGCTGCTGGGCGCGACCTTGCACAGGCACGGCACCCGGCGCGACAGCTCGTCGATCTCCTTGAGGCCGAAGTTCACGCCCGCCTCGTGGGCCGCCGCCAGCAGGTGCAGGATCGTGTTGGTCGAGCCGCCCATGGCCACGTCCAGCGCCATCGCGTTCTCGAAGGCGTCCCGGCTGGCGATCGCCCGCGGCAGCGCCGACTCGTCGTCATCGTCGTAGTAGCGGCGCGTGAGCTCGACGATCGTCGTCCCGGCCTGCTCGAACAGCCCGCGCCGGGCCGCGTGGGTGGCCAGCGTGGTGCCGTTGCCGGGCAGCGCCAGCCCGATCGCCTCGGTCAGGCAGTTCATCGAGTTGGCGGTGAACATCCCCGAGCAGGAGCCGCAGGTCGGGCAGGCCGACTCTTCCATGTCGAGCAGCTCTTCGTCCGACACCGACGGGTCGGCCGAGGCGACCATCGAGTCGATCAGGTCGAGCTTGCGCCCGGGCGTGTTGGTCACCGCCGCGCCCACCGGCTTGCCCGCCTCCATCGGCCCGCCGGAGACGAACACGGTCGGGATGTTCAGCCGCATGGCCGCGATCAGCATCCCCGGCGTGATCTTGTCGCAGTTGGAGATGCAGATCAGCGCGTCCGCGCAGTGCGCGTTGACCATGTACTCGACCGAGTCGGCGATCAGCTCGCGGCTGGGCAGCGAGTACAGCATGCCGCCGTGCCCCATGGCGATGCCGTCGTCGACCGCGATCGTGTTGAACTCGCGCGGGATCGCCCCGGCCGCCCGCACCGCGTCCGAGACCACCCGGCCGACGTCCTGCAGGTGGACGTGGCCCGGCACGAACTCGGTGAAGCTGTTGGCGACCGCGACGATCGGCTTCCGCCCGATGTCCTCACGGGCCACCCCGGTGGCCCGGATCAGGGCGCGGGCGCCCGCCATGTTCCTGCCGTGCGTGACAGTGCGAGACCGAAGCGGTGGCATGACCGGTCAACTCCGAAGTTCAGCTGAAGGCGCAGGGAAGTCCCTGTTCGCGCGTTTTCCTCAGCCTACCGGAGCGTGCTGGTCGGCATTGTTGAGCGGCAGCACCCGGGCCGCGGCCGTGTAGATCTGCTCGATCTCGTCCTTGCTGAGCCGCGGCCGGTCCCGCAGCAGCGCGTTGCGCCGCAGGTACTTCTTCAGCCGGTCGCCGTTGAACACGTCGACGTCGCGGATCGTGGCCACGTTCCACGGCACCCCCGGCCCGTAGACCGCCAGCACCGGCCGGACGTAGACCGGGTGCCCGAGCGCGGCGGTCAGCATCTCGCTGGCCTGGGCCGCCTCCCAGCGGGCGTGCTCGAGCCGGTCCTTCTTGCTGAACGGCCCGTGCCACAGCTGGCGGCCGTTGCGGGTCCGGATCGGCAGCCGTTTGTCCCAGGACTCCGAGTCGATCGCGTAGGCGCCGGTCGGCCCGACCACGAAGTGGTCGATCTGCTCCTTGCTGTGCGGGATCGGCCGCGAGTGCAGCGCCCGGTAGCCCGACCGCTCCATCCGCGCCAGCTGGCGCTGGGTCCGCTTCTGGGCGCCGGTCAGCCGGATCCCGGCCGGCATCGAGGCGGTGGTCCGCGACCGGTAGATGACGTCGGCGATGGCGGCCAGCACGGCCGCCGTCAGCCCGGCCCGCCAGGTGAAGATGAACGCGAACACCAGGCCGGCCACCAGCGCGATCAGCAGCCGCCGGCGCCAGATCCGCATCCGCGAGTCGGCCATCAGGTCGCCGACGGTGGTCCGGTCGGCCTTCCGGTCGACGCCGTCCCAGTCGTTGCGGGCCAGGTAGGACGGCGGGGCCGGCCGGTGCCGGGCGGCCCGGGCCGATTCGCGCCCGTCCCGCCGCTTGCGGCGGCCCGTCCCCGGCGCCGGACCGCCGGCGTCCTCCGGATGGTTGGGCACCGCAATCCGGTTGACCGGGATGTCCTGGTGCGACGGTCCTGGATCCGGCCGCGGAGCCTCCGGGGGAGCGGTGTCCGGCGGAGCCATGTCCGGCGGAGCCGTGTCCTCCGATGGGGCGGTGGACTCGGGCGGTGGCGGCCCCTCGGGGGAGGGGGTCGGCCGCGGCGCCCGCCGCAGCCGCGGCACCTGGTGCAGCCGCCGGGGTTCCCAGATCTGCTTGTTGGTCTGCGGGCTCGCCGCCAGCGGGCCCGAGCCGAGCGGCCCGAAGCTGGACAGCCCCGGACCGTCCACGTCCGGCTCGGCTTCCGGCGCCGGCTCAGCCGGCTCGGGCCGCCGGTCCTCGGTACCGGGCCAGGAGTCCCTGGCCGCCGACCGGAAGGCCGCGTTCAGCCGGGCCGCCCGCAACGCACTGTCGTGGCTGGCACTGTCGTGGCTGGCACTGGCACTGTCACTGTCATGGGCGTCAGCGTCGGAAGGTCCGGACGCAGGCGAGCTGGACGTGGGGTGCTCCGGGGCAGAATCGGCTGGGGTGCGGGCCCCGCGGCGGGGGCTGGGCACTTCAGGGCGATCGGGGGCGACCGGCCGGTCGGGCGGGTCACCCGGATCAGGCTCATCAGACGCCTCCTGCGCGCCGAGTCTGCCAGACGTACTGGGCGGGTCGGCGGCCGGCCCCACGACGGCCGGACCGGGGTTGGGCCCGGCCGAGCCAGACGAATGTGGAGGGCGCGCGCCGTCGCGCCCCTGCGCGTTCGATGGGGCCGATGACCTATGGCTTTTCTTGATGAGCCGAGTCATCTGTTCCACATGCTCAGCGTAACTGAACAAAGGCGGAACGCAAGTCGTCACGCGTTGAGTCAATTGTGTCGCTGAGGGGAGTGTATCCAGCCCTCAACGGGGGATGAATAGATTTTCGGCCGGTGTCCGGGTATGCGGTCTACTATTTAGTAACATGCCGCCGATTCATGAGCTTACGCTGGTCGACCTCGCCGCTGCGATCCGTGACCGGCAACTTTCTCCGGTAGAAGTCACCGACCATTATCTGCGCCGCATTGAAGCACTGAATGCCCAGGTCGGGGCGTTCTATACGGTATCTGCGGAGCTGGCCCAAGAGCAGGCCCAAGCCGCCGAAAAGCGCCTATCCGGTCAGCGCGATGCCGGCACTGTTCCGCCGCTACTTGGCGTTCCCATACCAATCAAGGACCTGAACATGGTGGCCGGCGTGCGGCAGACGTTCGGTTCCGCTGTGTATGAGGACTATGTGGCTAACGATGACGATTACATCGTGGCCGCGATCCGCGCCGCCGGCGCGGTCATCACCGGCAAGACCGCCACTCCCGAATTCGGGCTTCCGTGTTACACCGAGACCCGGATCGGTCCGCCCGCCCGCACCCCGTGGGATCTCAGCCGGTCGGCGGGCGGGTCCAGCGGCGGGGCGGCCGCCGCGGTCGCGGCCGGGCTCGCCCCGGCCGCCCAGGGCAGCGACGGCGGCGGCTCGATCCGCATCCCGTCCAGCGTGTGCGGCCTGTTCGGCATCAAGCCGTCCCGCGGCCGGGTGTCCGAGGGCCCGATCGTGCCTGACCTGTTCGGCCTGGCCGTGAACGGCCCGATCGCCCGGACGGTGGCCGACGCGGCGCTGCTGCTCGACGTGATGAGCGGCAACTACCCGGGTGACATGTACACGCTGCCGCCGCTGCCGGCGGGCGAGACGTTCCTCGGCCACGCCCAGCGCGAGCCGGGCCGGCTGCGGATCGGCCGGACGATGACCCCGCCGGTGGCCGGCGCCGAGGTCCATCCGGACTGCGTAGCCGCCTACGAGCAGGTCAGTGCGCTGCTGGCCAGCCTCGGCCACGAGGTCGAGGAGGTGACGCTCCCGGTCGGGCCGGACGTGGTGCCGTTCTTCGAGACCCTCTGGTACGCGCACGCCACCCTGGCCCCGATCGACCCGGCCCGCGAGGACCGGCTGCTGCCGTTCACCCGCTACATGCGCGAGCGCGGATTCGCGATCAACGCCGGTGAGCTGATCTTCGCCCAGGCCTTCCTGCAGGCGGTGCTGCGCCCGGCGCTGGCCATGATGAACAGCTACGACGCGATCCTGAGCCCGACCCTGGCCTCGCCGCCGGTCCCGGTCGGCTGGTTCACCGAGGTCGACCCGGCCGAGAACTTCGAGCGCCAGAAGCGGTTCACCCCGTTCACCGCCTCCTACAACCTGACCGGCCAGCCTGCGGTCAGCCTGCCGCTGTACTGGAACGCCGACGGGCTGCCGATCGGCGTCATGCTGGCCAGCCGGATCGGGGACGAAGCTACCTTGATCTCGCTGTCGGCCCAGCTCGAACAGGCCCACCCGTGGCGGGACCGGCGGCCGCCACTGGGATAACGTCGGCGGATGCGAAATGTCCGGGGGCGGCGCGGCCTACGGCGCGCCGTCAACGCGGGCTTCGCGCTGATCGTGTCCGGGCTGCTGCTGTACGTCCTGGCGGCCGGCTACGGCACGATCCCGCCGCTCGGCGCCGCCCTCGACCCCGGCCGCGGGGCCTGGACCTCGGCGGCCGGCGGGCAGACGGCGAGCGCGCAGACGCTGTCCCTGACCGGGCTGCAGCACCCGGTGGCGGTGTCGTTCAGCGCCCAGGGCGTCCCGTCCATCCAGGCCGCCACCGACCACGACGCCTACCTGGCGCTGGGCTACCTGCAGGCCCGGTACCGGCTGGCCGAGATGGACAGCGAGCGGCGGCTGGGCGAGGGCCGGCTGGCCCAGCTGGCCGGGCCCAGCCAGCTCAGCTCGGACGAGTTCGAGCTGCGGCTCGGCCTGCTGCGCACCGCCCAGCGTGAGTGGGCCGCCACCCCCCGGTCCAGCGCGGCCGGGCAGGCCCTGCTCAGCTTCAGCCAGGGCGTCAACGATGACATCGCCCAGGTGCGGGCGTCCGGTCACTGGCCGGCCGAGTTCTCCCTCGCCCGGGTCTACCCGTCCACCTGGACGCCGGTCGACTCGCTGGTCATCCAGGGGGTGCTGACCGAGGAACTCGACTTCACCACCACCCCGCTGGACTACGCGCTGCTGGAGAAGTCGCTGGGCGCCCAGCGGACCATGGCCTGGTTCCCGGTCCAGCCGCCCAACCGGCAGAGCCCGTTCAACCCCGGCCCCTACCGCCACCCGGGCCTGACCCCGGTGGCGGCCGACCTGGCCAGCTCGGTCGCCCCGGTCGGCACCGACGCCGCGGCCACCGCCTCGCCCGCACCGTCCGACCCTTTCCGTTCTTCCCAACCGATCAGCACCGCGACGGGAACGGCGGCGGGAGACCTGCTCGCCCAGGTCGGCCGGCTGCCGGCCGGGGTGGTGCACACCGAACCGGACAGCAACGCCTGGGCCGCCAACGGGCCGCTGGTGGACGGGCACGGCGCCATGCTGGCCGGTGACCCGCACCTGCCGCAGACGCTGCCGTCGATCTGGTACCAGGCGGCTCTGTCCGCGCCCGGCCTGCAGGTCAGCGGGGTCACCGTGCCCGGGGTGCCGGGCGTGCTGATCGGCCACAACCAGCACATCGGCTGGTCGCTGACCGACACCCAGAACCAGGCCACGCTGTTCTACGCCGAGCAGACCAGCAAGAGCCACCCGGACCAGTACTACTGGCGGGGCGCCTGGCGGCCGATGACCGACGTGCACTACACGATCCCGGTCCGCGGCGCCGCCACCAGACAGCTGACCGTGCACATCACCGTGCACGGGCCGATCATGACCCAGGCCGGGCAGACGATGGCGGTCGACTGGATGGGCAACGTCCCGTCGCCCGACCTGGCCGCGCTGATCGGCATCAACCGGGCCGCCAACTTCACCCAGTTCAAGACCGCCCTGGCCGGCTGGTACGCGCCGGTCCAGAACTTCGTCTACGCCGACGACCAGGGCCACATCGGCGAGATTTCGGCCGGCTACTACCCGCAGGTCAGCCACGGCGACCCGTGGCTGCCGCTGACCGGCACCGGCGCCGACGACATCGACGGCGTGATCCCCTACGCGGCCGAGCCGCAGATCTACGACCCGCCCGGGCACGTGATCGCCACCGCCAACCAGCGGCCGGTCGACCCCTCCTACCCCTACTACATCGGGACCAGCGAGAACTTCTTCGACAACAGCTTCCGGGCCAACCAGATCTACGCCGTCCTGCGCGGCCGATCGGGCCTGAACCCGGCCGCGTTCCAGGCCCTGCAGGGCAACGTGACCGACAACCTGGCGCAGGCGTTCGTGCCCCGGCTGGTGACCGCGCTGCGCCAATCGGAGGCCCAGTCGGGCGGCCTCAGCAGCGATCAGCAGCAGGCGCTGAACCTGCTCGCGAACTGGGACGACAGCATGACCACGGGCTCGGCCGCCGCCTCGGTCTGGTGGACGTTCTGGGGCGACTACATCTCGGCCGCGTTCTCGCCCTGGTGGACATCGGCCCACGTCCCGGTGAGCAAGGATTCGGCCGGCCTGGCCCTGTCGTCCTGGCCGACCAGCCTGACCGAGGACCTGGCCGCCTGGACCGCGGGCGGTGGCCCGTCGGGGACGCTGTCGCCGTTCGCGCTGCCGTCCGGCCGGACCCGGACGGCGGCCCAGGTGATGCGCCAGGCGTTCACCACCGCGGTCGCCCACCTGGCCTCCAAGCTGGGGGGATCGCCGTCGGCGTGGACCTGGGGCAGGCTGCACACCCGGGAGTTCCCGTCGCTGACCGGGGCGACCGGGCTCGGGTACGGGCCGCGCGCCTCCAGCGGGGACGCCTGGACGGTGGACGCGGCCGAGGGTGGCCTGAACTCCGACACCGGCCCGTCCTGGCGGATGGTGGTGGACTTCTCCGCCGGCGCGTCAGCCCGGGGAGCCACCGGCGGGGGAGCCGGCCCGGCCCTGGCCGAGGGCGTCTATCCCGGCGGCCAGAGCGAGAACCCCACCTCACCCTGGTACGACGACCTGATCGGTTACTGGTGGGACGACCGCCTGCTGCCGATGCCGGCCGCCGGTAGCGCCGCCGGATCGGTGCGCTGGACCCTGCGCCCGCCCGGATCCTCGGCCGCGATGGCGGTGGGCCGTGGCTGACCTGCGACTCAACCGGCCGCGGACCGGGGGCGGCTGGTGGTGGCTGGCGGTGGCGCTGGCCGGGGCGCTCGTGATCGCGCTCACGGCCGAGCTCGGCTGGTGGTTCGTGCCGTTCCTGGCCGGCCTGGCGGTGGGCCTCGTCGCCCGTGGCCGGGGCGGCCGGCGGCGCCACCCGGTGCCCGCCGTCCTGGTCATGACCCTGGTCGGCTGGGGCGTGCCGCTGTACTGGCCCGCCCTGGTCCAGGGCCAGCCGGCCGGCGCGACCGCACGCGTCATCGCCGCCCTCGCAGGCCTACCGCCGTACGCGGTCACCGGCGTACTGGTCACCCTGCTGGTGGCCGTCCTGCAGGCCCTCGTCGGCCTCTGGCTGGGCCGCGCGCTCACGCCGCGGGCCCCGTCGCGCTGATTCCCGGGTACCTGGCTGGCCCGGATCCTCCCTGGTCCGAGCCTTGCCAGCGGCCGAGCGGGCGCCCGCACAGAAGTTCGGGCACGGGCCGCTGCGACCGGGTCCGGTCAGGTCCAGCTGTCGCTGCGCATCTGAGTCGCTCCTTTCTTCGCGGTGGGGGTGGTGGCTGGGGTGGGCGGAACTCAGGTCCAGCTGTCGCTGCGCACGGGGTGCTCCTTTCGTCGTTGTCGGCGTGGCCGGTAGTTCGGTTCAGGTCCAGCTGTCGCTGCGCATGGCGGTTTCCTTCCGTGAGTGGCGGCCGGGGTCGGCGGGGATCAGGTCCAGCTGTCGCTGCGCACGGTGGCGCTCCTTTCTTCGCGGTGGGTGTGACCGGGGCGGGCGGACTCAGGTCCAGCTGTCGCTGCGCATGGCGGCTTCTCCTTCCGTGGGTGGGGCCGAGTGGGCGGGATTCAGGTCCAGCTGTCGCTACGCACGAGTTGCTCCCTTCATGGCTGTGGACGGGTGCGGTGGCGGTTCGGTTCAGGTCCAGCTGTCGCTGCGCATGACACCCTCCTCTCGCGTGACTGCCGGTGAGATTTTCAGGGGCTGATCAGCCGCTAGCCGGTCGGCAATGTGAGAGATGCCGGGAATGTTCCGGTAGTGGATGATTTCATATCTACAGGCGTGGTCGCAGAGAGCGAGCCTTTGACCTGCATGCCGCGTCGAGATGTAGCCGCAGCTTGACAGTGGGTATTGTTGAACCCTGGCATTGCGGGACAACCGGGATGGTGTCCGGCGATGACGGGGATTCTGCCGCCATCGGGCCGCCGAGGAGGTGTAGATGGGTTCCGCGCGCCACAGCCTGGTCCGTTGGGTTGGACAGGTACGGGCGTGGGCGCTGTGGAACGTTCGCGGATGGTCGGTGTGGCGCGAGCCGCCCCGGGTCGCCGCCCTGGTCGTGCTGGTCGTCGCGGCCGACCTCGCCTCGATCGTGGCGGCGGCGGTCACCGTTCACATCCGGCCGCGCGAGCTCATCTTGGCCGCGCTGCTGGTGGCCAGCGTGGTGATCACGGTCGAACTGACGCGCAAAGAGGGCGAGCAGCGCGGTCTGGTCAAGGACGTTTACAGCGCCTGGGGCCTGCCCGCGGCCATTTTGCTGCCGCCCCTGTTCGTGCTGCTGATGACGATGATGTACTACTCGCTCAACCAGCTGCGTATCCGCCAGACCGCCGTGCACCGGCGGCTGTTCAGCGGGGGAGCGGTGGGCCTGGCCTTCGCGGCGGCCGGGGTGGTCTTCCGCGCCCTGCACAGCACGGTGCTGACGTCCACCACCGGCGTCGTGCGCAACCTGGTCTGGTGCCTGATCCTGGTGGTGGCCGTCCTCGTCTACCAGGCGATCAACAAATCCCTGGTCATCCTGGCCATCAAGGGCTCCGACCCGACCGCCGACATCCGCAAGGGCTTTTTCAGCCGCGAGCCGCTGTACAACGACCTGGCCGAGCAGTGCATCGGGGCGCTGGTCACCTACGCGGTGGCCACCAACTACTTCCTGATCCCGGTGGCGCTGCCGGTCGTCGCCTTGCTGCAACGGTCGCTCCGGCACGCCCAGCTGCTCAACGCCTCCCGCACCGACGCCAAGACCGGTCTGCTCAACGCCCGGGCCTGGGAGGCCGAGGCCGAAGCGCAGGTGGCGAGGGCCGTTCGCGCCCGCATGGCGCTCGCCGTCGCCGTGCTTGACATCGATTTCTTCAAACAGGTCAACGACACCTACGGCCACCTGTTCGGCGACGAAGTGCTCAAGGAGATCGCGCACTGCCTGCCCGGGGTCCTGCGCGAGTACGACTCGGCCGGGCGGTTCGGCGGCGAGGAGTTTGTGCTGCTGCTGCCGCACACCCGCGCGGTCGACGCCTTCCGGATCGCCGACCGGGTGCGCGACCACATCTCCGGCCTTTCGCTGATCACCAGCGACGGCCAGGCGGTCGAGGTCACGGTCTCGGTCGGGGTGGCCGCGCTCGACGCCGGCTCGACCCGCGAGCTGAGCGAGCTGCTGGCCGCCGCCGACGCCGCCCTCTACCGGGCCAAACGCGACGGCCGCAACCAGGTGCAGATGATCAGCACCACCCGCGGCCTGAGCGCTACCGGGGCCCGGGCCACCAGCTCCGCCAGCACCGCCAATGCCTTCGGCGGTACGTCGGCTCCGCCCAGCGTGTGGGACGTGGTGCAGGAGCGGCAGCGGCCGCGGTCCAGCGACGGTGACGGAGTACGGGCCGGCGCCCTGCCTCGTCGCTGAGCGTGTTCCCGTAGGGTCTAACCGTGCCCACACCTCAGGTCACCGCGGTCCTGCTCGACGCCGGCGGGGTCATGCTGTTCCCGGCCCCCGAGCTGCTGCTGCCCCCGCTGCACGCGGCCGGGCTGGAACCGACCGTGGCCGACCTGCTGCGGGCCCACTACCAGGCCATGGCCGACTGCGACGAGCCGGACCGGGAACCGTCCCGCAGTCAGTTCTGGCGCATCTACCTGCGTGACTTCGCGGCCGCCTGCGGGGTCCCGCCGCCCGAGGTGGACACCGTGGCCAGCGACATCGTCGGCCTGACGGACGGGTTCGCCTGGACCCACGTGGGCCCGGGGGTCACCGAGGCGCTGGCCGGGATCGCGGCCCTCGGCCTGCCGGTCGGCATCGTGTCCAACTCGACCGGCGAGGTCGAGCAGGCCCTGCGCCGCCTCGGCGTCGTCGCCAGCCCCGGCGACCACGCCCCGGCCGGCCTGGCCCCCGGCATCGACGTCGGCGTGGTCATCGACTCGGCCGTGGTCGGCGTGGCCAAGCCCGACCCGCGGATCTTCGCCCTCGCCCTGGAGTCGCTCGGCCTGGCCGACGCCGACCGCGCCACGATCGTGCACGTCGGCGACAGCCTCCGCTACGACATCACCGGCGCCCAGGCGGCCGGCCTGCGCCCCCTGCACCTCGACCCCTACGGCTTCTGCCCCGCCCCCGACGGCCACGAGCACCTTCGCACCCTCGCCGACGTCGTCGCCCTCGCCTCCCCGTAACGGCCAAGCTCGGGCTGCCTGGCTCGTGTCTCATTTGCTCCCGTGACCGGCCGCATCCCGCCGTACTCCGCTCCCCGCTCCGGTCCTGGTCCTGCTCCTCCCGCCCCGCCGTCACCGCTTCCCGCCCGTAGACCCCCGCTGCCCGGTGGCCGGCCCGCCCGCAGGCCCCCGCCGCCCACGTGGCCCGGCCCGCCCGCAGGCCCCGCCGCCCAGCGCCCGCCCCCGGCCGCCGGGCATCGCCCGGCCCGCCCTCGGGTCCCGCTCCGGTTCCCGTCGCTCCTCACCCCGGCCCACCGTTACTCCTGCCGACCCGTAGGCCGTTGCCAACCAGCGCTCACCCCGGCCGCCCAGCGCTCACCCCGGCCGCCCAGCGCTTACCCCGGCCGCCCAGCGCTTACCCCGGCCAACCAGCGCCACCCCGGCCGCCGGGCACCGCCTCCGGCCCGCCGGACCCGGCTCTCGCCTCCGCCAACGTTGCGACCCAGCAGAGGTCGCCGCCTCCAAGCCGACGCCCCTCCCACCGCAGTCGTCTCTTGTGTCGCACCTGCCGCTCTGATCCCGGAAGGGCTTAGGGGTTGTGCCTCCGGCGGGGTACTTCGGGCTCCGGGATGGATTCAAAACCGAGCCCATTCCCGGTCGCCGTCGCCCTCCCGGCCGCCGAGCCGACCAGCCTGGTCGCGTCCAGCCGCAAAGAGCACGGCCTGACCCGCCTGCGTCCGGTCTGCTGAACATGGCTGTCGGGACGACGGCGACGGGATGGGCTAGCCCGCCCTGCGGTGCGCGCGATCCGCGCCCCCGTAGCCCGCTGGCCGCCACCGGTGTCCCGCCAGCAACTCTGGGCACGGCTTCGATTGTCATCAATGTGACATTGCAGCCATAAGAATGTCAGCAATGTGACATTGACAACAAACGATCCCGGGGCTGGCGGGACGGCCGGGCTGTGACGTGCCGGAGTGGCTGGCGTGGTGTCCGCCGGCAGTGCCCGGGAGGGGCCTTCGCTGCCCCTACACCCAAGCCGGGCGCCATCCCGGAGGGGACTCAGGACTCGCAATGCGGGGAAAGGTAACTTCACCCGGCCTCTCTGGTCGTCCGATGAATATGACCAGGCAGAGTAGGCTTCTTCGAAATCACGTTCCTGCTCCTTGCCGAGGGTAACACGGGGGTCGGCCCGCAGGCGAGCGACCGCTTGCGGGGTGGCGTCGGTGATGGTGACGCGGATGGTGACCTGCCGGTGTTCCTTGCTGAAGACGGCGTGGAGGTGGAAGGCCTCGAAGAGCTGCTCGGCCAGGCCGGCGGGGGCGCCGGTGAGGATATCGCCGAGGATGGGCAGGGCATCGAGCAGGGCCGGGTCTTGGACTTCGGTGGTGGCGGTGTCGAGGGCGTCGCGCTGGGCTTCGAGAGTCTTCTGCTCGCCGTGCAGTTCGCGGTAGCGGGCCCGGATCCGGTCGCGCAGCGCAGTAGCGGCGGGGTCGCCGGGATCGGCCGGGGTTTCCAGTTCGGTGATGAGGGCGTGCTGGGCGGTCTCGTTCTTGGCGAGCTGCTGGTCTATTCGCTTGGCCTGGAGGGCGCGGCGGGCGGCTTCCTGCTTGGCGTCGGCGGGGAGCTGGGCCTTCAGCATGGTGGCCCGGTCCGGGCCGAACACGTACTGGGTGAAGAAGGATGCGGTGGCGGCCATGAGAGCTTTTTCGCTGATCATCACGTTGGGGTGGTCGGGGTAGGCGGCGGCGTGGGCGAGGGCGGCGGGGTCGTGGGGGCACTGGTAGTAGGTGTAGCTCGCGGGCTTACGGGCGCGGGGGGTGGTGCGGGTGACGCCGCGCATCCGCCGTTTGCAGATTTTGCACCACAGGCGCCCCCGATAGCGGTAACGGCGGCCAGGGCGAGTCTTCGGCTGCTCGGCGTCCTGGACGTTGCCGCGGGCGGCGCTGATGACTTGGGCGGCGTCCCACATGTCCTTGCTGACTAGGGCGGTGTGGGTTGCCTCGCGGGACCAGATCCACTGCTCCGGCGGAACCACTGCCCGGCGGGTGGGGCTGGTGATGTGGGTGCGGCCGAGGACCTGGTAGCCGGTGTATTTGGGATTGGCCAGGATCTTGTAGAGGCCGGCCAGGGTCCAGCCCCGGGTGGTGTCCGGGGGCGGGTAGGCGGCCGGGTCAGCGTTGAGCCGGGCCCGAATGGTGGGGACGCCGAGCTGGTCGGTGACCCGCCACCGGTAGATCTGGGTGATGATCGGTCCGCGTCCAGGGTCGACGGCGAGGCGGGTTTTGGTGCGGCCGGTGGCGGCTTTCATCGGATTCGGGTGGGTGTGCCGTTCGGCGGTGTACCCGTAAGGGACGGGGCCGATGTTCCACCCGTCGTAGTTGTGCTCTTTCAGCCCCTCCCACACTTTTTCTTTCAGCTGCAGCCGGTACCATTCGGCGACGCCTTGCTTGACCCGGCGGACGAGAATGGTGGTGGCGTTGACCCCCTGAATGCTGAACGGCTCATCGGTCGCGAATATCGCGATGCCTTCGTCCCGCAGCCGGCGTTCCAGTTTGAGGGAGTTGTAATTGTCGCGGGCCGACCGCTCAATGTCCTCGCAGATGACGAACGCGAACGGCGGCTCCGGGGAGCGGGCCGCGCGCAGCAGGTCGGCCATGCCGCCGTCGCGGGGAATGCCGGCCCCGGCCGCGGCTTGCCAGTTGTCACCGCGGCTGCGCTGGTCCAGGTCCAGGCCGCCGGACTCGACGTCCCAGTACCAGGCGACAATCTTGAACCGGGCCGGGAGCCAGGCCTGGGACTTGCGGACCTGCCGGCGCAAGGACGCGACCGGGTCCTGCATCAACGTGGAGGTGCGGCCGATGAACGCCACCGGCACCACCTCCGCCGGCCCGGCCGTGGCCGCGACCGACAAGACGGGTGTGCTCAGTCCTGGCCCGGTGAGTGCGGGTGCTTGTTCTGCTGTGCCCATTGCAGCAGCCTCCAAATCGCCTCGGCCTGCCGGGCATCCAGCTC
Source organism: Actinomycetota bacterium (assembly GCA_019240215.1). Lineage (GTDB taxonomy): Bacteria > Actinomycetota > Actinomycetes > Streptosporangiales > Streptosporangiaceae > Bog-532. The sequence goes on from JAFAYQ010000042.1 coordinate 49,825, forward strand.
ACGTGCTTCTTTCCCGGTGGCTATCTTGATTTTGAACCGGACTTCAGCCCGTCCGGCCTTTCTCCCTCCCTCAAATTATAGGCAATAATGCCTGATTCAGGAATGACGCCTGGGTTATTGTTGCCATGTATTTCGTGTGTACTTTCCGGTTTTCCTGGTGGGGTATTGCTCATTGTTTGTGTCTTTTCCCGGGCTGGTAGTGGCGGGGGATTGTTTGGCCGGTGTCCTGCCGCCGGAGGGCTTTGTGCGGGGGGGCGGCCGGCCCTACGCTTTTTGGCAGGGCAGGCCGGGCTTGCCTGCCCGCAGGTTTTCGGTCTGCCGGGCCGGCCGCAGGGGTCCCCGCGCAAAGCCTGGAGGCGGGAGGTGGCTAAAAAATCGCCCGCCACGGCCCCCGCTTCTCAACGACCCGCAGGCGGGCCAGGTCGGACCGGACGGTAGCCGGAAGGTCCGCGGCTGGTCACCGGAATGATCGTTCTCCGGCAGGCCCCGGCGGCAGCCGGCACCATCGGCAGCACGACATGCTCAGCAAATCGCCGGCGGAAGTTCGGCACTTTCGGCAGCTTCGGCAACGCCGTCACGCAGCGGCGGGAACGTGTCAGCTGCCGGCGGCGGGCAGCGGTGACGGCGGTGCGCGGTGGAGCGGGACGGGACTGGAGCGGGGACCGGAGTACGGCGGGGGCTGTCCGGTCACGGGCGGAAATCCGCCGCCACAGTGAAGCCCCGAACGGCGAAGTACGGCATCGTTCAGCGGTGGCGCAGGATCGGGGTGATCACGTCGATCAGGGCAGCGGGATTGCCCTGGAACGCTGTGTGCCAGTTCACATGCCAGTCCAGGGCGGCGTCATCGGACAGGCGGATGGTGCCGAGCCAGGGCCGGGCCGGGCTGGTGATGTCGATGTCGGTGGTGGCCTCGAACGAGTCCAGGTCTTCGCTGACCCGCAAGGCGACGGTGAGTCCCTGGTCCTGCAGGGATCGGCCGACCTGTCCTTTCAGCGGCAGGTTGCGGTAGGCGGCCAGGCTGGCCGGGTTCGGTGATGCGCCTAGTAGGTAGCCGATGGTCGATGCGAGAGCAGCCGGGCTCGCGGACGGCCCAGCCGGTTCCCAGTACCAGCGGGCTTGCCAGCTGGCCTGGAACTCCAGCAGCGACTTCCCGGCCGTGACGCCGATGACGGTCAGCTCGCAGGTGTCCTGCTTGCGGGATACCTGGACTCCCAGCCCGGCGGCGGCCAAGCGCCGGGACACCAATGGGACCAGCACATCATCAGGTGCGGCCCGGGGAGGAAGCTGGTGAGGGACGACGGTCATGGGCTCGCCTCGTGACCGACCCGTCAGCGGATCCGGCAGGCCGCACCGGTCCGGGTCGTCGCCGGGTGCGGGCAGGAACCAGCATAGGCTCGATGTCTACCCCTGTCTATAGGCGTCTACCTACGACGGTGGCTGTAAGTCGTTGTTGCTGGTCATCTAGCTTGATCAGTTGTGAAGCTCGATCGTCCCGACGTGCCCAAGCACATCCAGCTGGCGGATTATCTGCGGGCGCGCATCGATGACGGCACCTACCCGCCGCGGGCGAAACTGCCCAGTGAGATTACGCTCGTGCAGGAAACTGGGTTCGCCCGCGACACCGTCCGCAAAGCCATGGCCCTGCTCATCGACGAGGACCGGGTCTATGTAGTCCGCGGACTCGGCACCTTCGTCGGCCCAGCAAACTAAACCCGGCGCAATTCTGCAGCAGCGACACCTGTGGTCGCCTCGGACGCCCGGGTGCAGGGTTCCCAGCTCTTGATCTTGATACTGATTTTGTTCTTAGTGCTCTTTGCCTGGCTGGCTGCCGTTCTGTGGAGTGCTTCCTGACCTCGGCCGCTCGAAGAGGGGGTGAGGTCAGGAAGCTGGGGACGGAGCGGGTAGGACGGCAGCCAGCCAGGTCAGCGCAGAGCCGCTGATCTTACGGACGTGGTAGAGGCCGTACGGCGGTGAGGGTCCGCATGCGCGCCGCGTGCGGTCTGAATATTGAATTTTGCCGCACTAGTGCTGAGAGACGGTGCTAGCCCGGTCCTCTCGGGCGCTCGGGGCACAATCGCGCGGGTAGATCAACTCGCCCTAGGCCTGTATCGGCAGACCAGGCGTTCACGGCAGCCGTATCCATTGCCCGTAGGCGATCGGGTGACCGGACTCTATGAGATGGCTAGAGTGCTCGTGTGGAGTCGAGCACGCAGTCTTGGGCTTCGTCGCCGCGCGTGCGCAATGTCATGCGGGGAAACCGGTCCCGAGATACGCGCCCAGAGTTGGCTGTTCGCTCGGCGGTGCATCGGCGCGGGCTTCGTTATCGCGTCGCAGCCCGCCCTATCCCTGGTGTTCGCCGGTCAGCCGACCTTGTATTTGCATCCGCGCGGGTGGCCGTATTTATCGATGGATGCTACTGGCACGGTTGTCCTGAACACTACGTGCCGTCGCATTCCAATCAAGAATATTGGACAAAGAAAATCTCCGGCAATCGCGCACGGGACGCCGATACGGATGCGAAACTCTTGGCCCACGGGTGGCAGCCAGTGCGTATCTGGGCTCACGAGAACTCAGAGGGGGCGGCAGATCTTATCGCCAAGGTAGTACGAGAGCGACTGGCAATTATCAAGCAAAATCGCGGCAGCGCCTAATCTAGAGCGCGGCTTTAGGTTTACGCACTCGACTCTCTTTCGGCAGAGTCGCCGGGTCAATGTCGTAGTGCATAGCCGCTTCGACCAGGCCGAGCGTCAGCAAGCTGTCGTCGCGAGGTTCCGGCTTGGCCTTGTTCTTCAGCGGCGAACTACCCAGAGCGCGGATTACCTCGCCGGCGATCGTTTCCGCGAGGAAAGGCGGGACAGAATTCCCTATTTGCTGAAAGCCATGCCATTTTGTCACGTGGAATCGGAACCAGTCCGGAAATGAATGTAGGCGAGCCGCTTCCCTGACCGTAATGACTCGAGGATAGCGGTGATGGATCGGGCGCGCAGAGGTGAAACTGCCATGATCGCGTGCTGTGCCCGCCCGCAGAGTCGGAGCTAGTCCATCTGCCCGGAGTCTCTGTAGCCTGCTAACCAGTTCTTCGGCGCCCTGCTGCGTGCTACGAAATCGTTCTCGTACCTCGTTGCGGTGTGCCGTGCGTCCCGCTGACGTTACGATACTCCGGTCCCATGACCTGCTATATCCGAGTCCGTAGGAGCCATAAGCCAAGTCCGACCCATTCCGCAACGACCGGACATAGGCACTTGCGGCAGCTTCCATCTTCGCCAGTGCCGCCGCCGACAATTGGATCGAATCCTTTCTTGCTAGCGATCTGTATAGTTCGAGGCACCGCAAATCATCGAGCGCTTCCGCCACGGTTACCCTGTCGCGTGTCGCAACAGGCACGTCGACCGGAGCCATATCTTTACGGCTTCCTACCACGAATACCCGGCGCCGGGCCTGCGGCACACCGAAGTCGCCAGCGCTCAGGATGAACGGCCGCCCAGCGCTGAGCGAATAGTTCGCGTCCACGAATATGCTCAATGCCTCAGCTCGAATTGAATCGTTAACTGGAGCGAGCAGGCCCGGAACGTTTTCCATAACGAAGTATTTTGGCCTAATAGCCGCCACGAGGCGAGCGAACGCGCTCAACAAATTATTTCGTTCGTCTTGGGGGTTGCGGCGCCCGATCTCCGAGAATCCCTGACAGCTCGGGCCGCCGAAGATGCAGTCGATATCTCCAGGCCACGACTCATCCGGATACCGCTTTGACCAGTGGTCTTTGGCCGAAGTAAGTATGTCTTCGGCCGAGAGAGTCTCGATATCGGCGCAGACCGATCTCGTAAGCTGGAAGTTCCATTCGTGGGTCGCGACATGGATCGGATTGTTGTCGATCGCAACTAGCGTTTCGAATCCCGCCGCCTCGAACCCGAGCGACATTCCGCCCGCTCCGGAAAACAGCTCGATGGCAACCGGCCGACCATCGGGTGATTCAGAAAGGTGCCGCAAGCCCTGGTCATCCACTCTCGCCCTCCCGGACCGTACGCAGTACCGCGCAGCTGACGGCATCGCGGCCAGAATCCCCGCAGCTGGAGCGCGGGCCTTCGGCGTGCGCCGCAGCGGGAACCACGGGCCAAGTCCATCATGGAAGTCTGACATTCCGGCGTTGTCCCTGCACGTGGGGTCGGCCAGCCATCTTGCTGCTGACACGTCGCCCGTCATCTGATCACATTGGCAGACAGCGGTGGGCCAGTGCCGCGCGGCACGCCGATCGACGCAAGATCGCAATGACAAAGTGTGCCCGTCTCGTCTGAGCCTAGCGGGCCACTTGGGCGAACTGCGGGTACCGCAAATAGTGGTCTACATACGACGTCAGATGGGTTTCCTCCAAGTCGAAACCCATTTTCTGCACGTCTTGCCGGGTGGGCGCGTTATTGCTCGGCAGCATGGATTGCAGAGCCATAACTTCTTTAGGCGTGAGTGGAGGCGCGTCTATCATCCGGCCAACGCGTCCGGGCCAATCTGGGTTAGCTACCAGCGATTCGACTGAATCGTAGTTCTCCGCAGATGGCAGCACACCGCCTACGGTAACCATCGGGACCGAATCCTTATAGGTGAGGTTAACCGCTGGCACGAAGGCCCCAGGTCTGGCCGTCTGGATCGCCTTGGACAGAAGCAGATCTTCGGTCGCCTTCGCAAGTATCCGTGCCAAGTCGGCCTCTTCCTTGCAATCCCGCGCGTTCAACGGCTCGGGGGCGGCGTCTCCGAATAGGTTACGGATACGGTCTGGCCTCTCTTGAACACTTCCGTATTTGCCAGGCTGGGCACTGAAGGTGATCAGCAGAAACGAATTCGGAGGAATTGCGCTGATAAGGTCCACGAGCTCGTCTAGCCGATCTTCGTTCACCACACGGTCATGATCAAGCCAGACCACCCAAGGCCTACCCGCCAATTCCGGCCGTTGCAGCAAAGAAGGAATAACGCCGCTGGAATCGCCGTCCAGAATCTCGACAGTCCTGTAAGGGCGGTTAAATATGGCGCGTTTGAAGATCACGGGATCGCGCTCGATCGAGACCATTGTCTCGATTCCGAGGAATCGATGCGCGAGTACGAAATCTTCGAACCACACGGACCCGAACCCCACATATACCGCGCCGACAATACCCAGTTGGTTCATGACAAGATTAATGCAGTCGAACGCGATAGCGCGCTCTATAGATTTGTTCTGCCGGAGGCTGAAATTTACGATGTTCGTGGAGCTCACTCGTCGGCCTCGTCCACTAGCGACTCGTATGCGTAGTCAAACGACTTGGCGCCCACTTCCCGGTATGGGAGGTTAATACCGCCGAGGGCAGCTGCGAGCGCGTGCATGCGCTTCAGCGGGACTGAGTAGTTGACGTTTGCGACGCGCTCGCGCGGCTTCCGTTCGCCTCCAGAGAGGTTGGGAAGACTTACCTGCTCACGCGGCCGCACGTTCGCGAGCGGCGTCGGCTTGCTCAGCCGCTCGCGCTCAACTGCCTGTTCCCGCTCAGCCTTGCGCTGGTTGGTATAAGTAATCCATGCACGGGCCGGTGCAGCCATCTGGACCAGCGCCCTTGCGTACACGGCAGAAGAAGTATCCACGCTGCGCTTAGTCGTGGTCATGGGCAACTTGGTGGCATCCACGGCGCTGAATAGCACGATTCCGACAAATCCGTTGTATTGCGGGTGCCACTGCTGCTGCCAGGCAGAGCCCCAACCCGTGACCGACGTTCGGTCTGCGGCGAGGACAACCCGGCCATTGCACACTATGTACCAGCCGGACACCCTGTCGGGCCGTGCCTGCGATTCGGGATCGCTGTCATCTGGCGGAGCCGCGGCCATGCCGGCGACGATCTCAATCGTCACGTCCTCGTCCTCATACACATGGCGCATCGGGGCGAAGTCGCCGCCTTCTTGCAGAAGAAGGGGCTGGCTAGTGACAGGTGCACCGTTCACTGTAATCCTCAGGCCGCGCATCAGCGGTATCAGGTAATCTCGGCCCAAGGTCTGGCGCAGAAGCCGCGCGAACGTGGGGTCGTCGAACTTCTGGCGGGTTTCTGCAGATAGGTCGCGGACTTCAATCGTTACGCCAGCGCTACTCCCTGGCGCGATCTCTTCGATTTCAAAGTCCCAGTCCTCAGTGTTATCTCGCGCCCACTGGTCCACTTGGATGGGGACCCGGAAGGCGGCCAACTGTCCTTCCGCTTCATAGGTGCTCTCAACGCTGATCGAATTTCCGAGCTTGAACACGGCACGTTTCATTCCAATGCCGTATACGCCAACCGTGAAATCCGATGGAGGCTCGTCTTCCTTGCGCCCGAATGTAAATGCATAGTTCTGGGCATCGACAAGATGGATTCCGCCGCAATTATCTGCTATCCGGAACAGTTCAGGCTCGATTGTTATGTCGATCGAGAAAGCGGCCAGGGTGGTGTCACTCGTGATCTCGGAAGGATTAGCGCCAGTGGATTCCCATGCTCCATCGGTGCTGTTGTCCACCAAGTCCAGGATACAATCGTCCAGAGTTATGTCGCGCGTGAGCATGCGGACGAAGAAAGCCTTGGTCGGACTGGCGTCGGCCTTCAACGGCGTTGTCATCGGCCTCCTCTGCGATAGATCCGAATCCCGCTTAGGCTACATTCTGCACTTAATTCTAGCTATCTGCTAGGAGGATACAGGAAGATTCCTGTCCTTTGTTAGAAGGACTAGAGACTCTCGTTGCATTGCCGGTGGCGTTGGACTCGCCAAGTTCAGCACACCGGACCGGAGGTCTATGGCGGTCAAGGTGTTACGAAACAGATATGACTTTTTGACCAGATGTGACATGCAGCCGGGGAGCTAGTGTCGTGAGTCATTAATCCGGGTGCAGTATCTGGCGATGGAGTCGAGGATCTGATCGGCGGTCTTTGTCCAGACGTAAGGTCGCGGGCTGTCGTTCCAGGT
>JAFAYQ010000011.1 GCA_019240215.1 Actinomycetota bacterium
CCAGCGCCTGTGCGCTCGTGGGCCGCCGCGCCCACGCCTCCAGCTGCACCCGCTCGTCATCAGTCAGCACCACAGCAGGCGCAACAGGACTCGGCATGCAGCAAAGCCTAGAACACTACATGTGAATTAATGACTCACGACACTAGCCCACTGCGGCTAGCCCACCGCAGCTAGCCCACCGCGGCGGCCAGTACCCGCATCCAGTTCTCACCCGCGACCTTCGTAACGTTGCCCGCGGTCGTGATCCGCTCCAGCGCGGCGATCAGGTCCGGGTAGCCGCTGGCGTCTTGCGGCACGCAGCTGCGCCCGCCGACCAGATCCAGCCCGATGCCGGCGTGGTCCGCCCCGGCCACCTCGATGACGTGCCGGACGTGGGCGGCCCAGTCGTCGGCGGTCGGCACCGCGCCGGCCGCGCCCGGGAACTCGGTCCAGGGCTGGAACGCGGCCTGGTGCCGGGCCCGGGCCTGCTCGTCCAGCCACGAACCGAATTCCCCGTGGTCACGCGCCGCCCGGGTCAGCGACGAGGTGAACGTCACCATCGCCCCGACCGGGGCGGCCGCGCCCGCGGCCTGGTCCGGGTGGGCGGCCAGCCAGTCCCGGTAGCGGGCCCCGATCGAGGCCGACGCCCCGATGATCCCGGCCAGCCCGCCGCCCGCCGCCAGCGCCCGCAGCGTGTCGTCGCTCATCCCGGCGCCGGAGACCGCCGCCATACTGACGTGGCTGGCCACCACCGGCGCCCGGCTGGCCGCGATGATCTGCTGCTGGGCCGGGGCGGTGGCGTGGGTGATGTCGATCAGGATGCCCAGCTCATTCATGGTGGCGATCAGCTCGCGGCCGCGGTCGTTGATGCCGTGCCAGCTCGGCGGGCCGTCGATCTCGGCGTCGGCGTAGGCGTTGAAGCAGGTCTGGGTGGCGAACTGCACCACCCGCAGCCCCAGCCGGTACAGCGCCCGCAGCACGTCGGGATCACCGTCGTGGTCGAAGCCCGACTCGATCCCCAGGAATACGGCCAGCCGCCCGTCCGCCGCGATCCGGCGGGCGTCGTCGGCGGTCAGCGCGATACCCATCGTGTCCGCGTGCCGCTCGGCGACCCGGTGGAACGTCTCGATCAGCCGCAGCGCCTGCCTCGGGGTGTAGTTGAAGTTCCGGAACCCGTACGGCGCCACGTTCTCGATCACCACGTTGACCCCGCTGGCGGCCGCCCGCGCGTAGTCGAACCCGAACGGCTGCGGCTGCCAGGGGTCGATGCCCTCCCAGTAGACCCGGTTGGTGATGTGCACGTGCCCGTCGGCCACGATCCGCACCGGCATCCGCTCCCGCTCTCCGGAACCGTCTCAGGATCCCAGGTAGCGGAGCACGGCCAGTACCCGGCGGTGGTCGGCGTCGGAGGGGGCCAGGCCGAGCTTGCTGAAGATGTTGGCCACGTGCTTTTCGACCGCGCGCTCGGAGACGACCAGACGGGCGGCGATGGCGCCGTTGGAACGGCCCTCGGCCATCAGCGTCAGCACCTCGCGCTCGCGGGCGGTCAGCGTGGTCAGGCCGTCGGCCCGGCGGCTGGCGCCGAGCAGCTGGGTGACGACCTCGGGGTCGAGCGCGGTGCCGCCGGCCGCCACCCGGGTCAGCGCCTCGATGAACTCGCCGACGTCGGCGACGCGGTCTTTGAGCAGGTAGCCGACGCCGGCCGCGCCGCCCGGGGCCGCGCCCAGCAGGTCGGCCGAGTAGCGGGTCTCGATGTACTGGGAGAACACCAGCACCCCGACCTCCGGGTGGTCGCGGCGGATGGTGATCGCGGCCCGCAGGCCCTCGTCGGTGAATCCGGGCGGCATCCGCACGTCGACCACGGTGACGTCGGGCCGGTGCTCGTCCACCGCCGCCAGCAGGTCCTCGGCGTTGCCGACGGCGGCCGCGACCTGGTGGCCGCGGTCGGCCAGGATCTCGGTCAGCCCGGCCCGGACCACGGCCGAGTCCTCGGCGATCACGATCCGCATCGGCAGCTCCGGTCGGTCAGGCGCGGCATCAGGCCCACGATCCCACGCCTAGACCCGGGACGGCAGCTCGACGGTGACCACCGTCGGTCCGCCCAGCGGGCTGCTGACCTGCAGCGAGCCGTCCACGGTGCGGACCCGCTCGGCCAGCCCGGCCAGGCCGCCGGGCGCCTCGACCCGGGCGCCCCCGCCACCGTCGTCGCCGACCCGGATCCGCAGCCGCCCGGCCCCGTTCGCCACCGTCAGCGTGGCCCGGCGGGCGCCGCTGTGCTTGGCCACGTTGGTGAGCAGCTCGGCCGCGCAGAAGTAGGCGATCGTCTCGGTCGCCGCCGACGGGCGTTCGGGCAGGTCGGTGACCAGCTCGACCGGGACGCTGCTGCGCGCCGCCAGCGTGGTCAGGGCGGTGCCGAGCCCCTGGTCGAGGACCGAGGGGTGGATGCCGCGGGCCAGTTCGCGCAGCTCGGTGATGGCCTCCTTGGCGCCCCGGTGAGCCGCCTCGACCAGCTCCAGGGCCCGCGCCACGTCGGCCGGCGCGGCCCCCGTGACCGCGCCGGTGAGCTTCTCGCGGGCCAGCCCGAGCTTCATCGCGACCGCGACCATCTGCGCCTGCGGCCCGTCGTGGAGGTCGCGCTCGATCCGGCGTAGCCGGGCGGCCTCGTCGTCCACCACCTGGTCGCGGGACCGTTCCAGCTCGCGCACCCGGTCGGCGGCGTGCTGCTGCACGTAGTAGGCGATCCAGAAGATCAGGGCCGCCCCCGCCAGCGGGATCCAGGCGATCCAGTAGAACTTGTAGGCCAGCAGCAGGATCCCGAGGATCACGTTCCAGGCGCCCGCGATCATGCGGAAGGCGAGCCAGGCGTGCGGGTGGCGGTACTCCCGCGGCCTGATCAGCAGCCGCTCGAGGAGCGGCCGCTGCGCTCGGGCGCTGCTGGCCGGGATGGATGACATGGCGTCGGTCAGCCGCCGTGAACCTTGATCCAGATCCAGGAGGCGGTCCAGAAGATCAGCGCCGACCCCGCCAGCGGGATCAGCGCCAGCCCGTAGTACCCGTAGGCGAGCAGCAGGATCCCGAGGATCACGTTCCAGGCGCCCGCGATCATGCGGAAGGCGAGCCAGGCGTGCGGGTGGCGGTACTCCCGCCGCCTGATCAGGAACCGCTCGAGCCAGGACGGCGCTGGCGGCGGCGTGGGGTGAGCCGATGCGACCATGAGAATGCCCCTTCGACCTGCGGTGGCGGCCCCTCCGCCACCGTCACCTCAATGCTCGTCGGGGGTGCCCTCATGATCCACCGTGCCGCCACCCGACTTCAAGGTACGGCTAGCACGAACGTCAGCCGCCGGATTTGGCGCCGGCCTCGGCCAGGCCGGGCTGCTCGGGGCCGTGCGGGATGTCGAACCGGCCCTCGCCGGTGCGCAGCAGCCGCAGAATCACGGCGGCCACGTAGTCGGGGCTGTGGGCGACCATGCCCGGCCGCGGCGAGGCCCCCAGCGTGAAGCTGCTGTCGTTGAACTCGGTCGCGGTGATCGAGGGCAGCAGCAGCGACACCGCGATGCCGTCGGGCGCGAGCTCCTCGCGCAGCACGTCGGTCAGCATGTTGACCGCGGTCTTGCTGGCCGCGTAGGCGCCGAGGCCGACCGCGACCCGCTGGGTGGAGCCGGAGCTGACGTTGACGATCCGGCCGAAGCCCTGCTCGCGCATGGCCGGCAGCACCGCCTGGGTCACGGTCAGCACGCTGACCACGTTGAGCTCCAGGCTGCGGGTGAACTCGGCCGGGTCGACCTGGTCGAGCGGCCCGTGCAGGCTGGCCCCCGCGTTGTTGACCAGCCCGTCGATCCGCCCGTGGCGGTCGAGGGTGGCGGTCACCAGCTCCTGGACCTGGGCCGGGTCGGTCACGTCGGTGGCCACCGCCAGCGCCCCGCCCAGTTCGTCGCTCAGCGCGGCCAGCCGCTCGGCCCGGCGGGCGGCCAGCACCGGCTGGGCTCCGGCCGCGTGCAGCTGGCGGGCGGTCGCCGCCCCGATACCGGACGACGCCCCGGTGACGATCACGGTCCGGCCCGTCAGCTCAATGAGATCGCTCATGGCCACACCTATACCGCGTTCGCCGCGCCCGAATCACGGACCGGGCCGGCCCGGAAAATGCGTAGCTGGTGGCAGCGGTGGTGTCTAACCTGAGCGTCCATGCGGGACCGGCCGGCAGGACTGAGCGACTGGGCCGGACCCGGTCCGCGGTGTTCGAGGGTCTGCGGAAAGCCCTGAAAACGTCGCACGCAGTGCGTCACCAGGCTGGGCTCGAGTTCGTGGTGGCGCCGGAGCTGGCCGGGGACGGTCAGCCGGTGCGGCGTTTTACAGCAAAATATGCGGCGGCCGTGTATCCGCTCCTGGCCGGCCTGACCGGCGGGTTCGGCGAACAGCTTCCGGACCCCGCCGCCGCCCAGCTCATCGATCTGCTGGCCACCTTGCACCAGGTGCCTGCCGGGCCCCGGTGGCAGGGGCCGGTGGCCGACCCGGCCCTGGCGCTGCGCGGCGAGCTGGCGGCCGGCGCCGCCGATCAGGCCGGCGGCCAGGCGCCGAGCGGCCGGCCGATCTCCCACTCGTGACCGAACGGGTCGATGACCCGTCCCAGCCGCCAGCCGTGCTCGTCGGCCACCGGCGCGGCCGCCACCGCCCCGGCCGCCACCGCCCGGGCGAAGCTGCCGTCGGGATCGTCCACCACCAGCAGGTACCGGCCGGTCCCGCCGCCGAGCGCGGCCGGGCCGAACCGCTTGGCGTCCGGGTTGGCGGTGGCGACCCAGAACGCGGCGTCCCCGACCGCCAGCTGGGCGACGATGTCGTCGCCGTCGCCGACCTGGTGCAGCACGGTGGCGCCGAACGCCTCCTGGTAGAACTCGACCGCGGCGCCGGCCCGGTCGACCCACAGCTCAGCCTGAATTCCCGTCATGGCGGCCACGCTACTGTCAGGCCGTAGCGGCGGCGATGGCGCGGCCCGCCTGGCGGCCGGAGAACAGGCAGCCGCCCAGGAACGTCCCTTCCAGCGACCGGTAGCCGTGCAGCCCGCCGCCGCCGAAGCCGGCCACCTCGCCCGCCGCGTACAGGCCGGGGACCGGTTCGGCGGCGGCGCCGGGACCGGCCGGGGCGGCCAGCACCCGGCCGGACAGGTCGGTCTGCAGGCCGCCGAGGGTCTTGCGGGTCATGACGTTCAGCCGCACCGCGATCAGCGGGCCGGCCGCCGGGTCGAGGATCTTGTGCGGGGCGGCGGTCCGCATCAGCCGCTCGCCCAGGTAGCGGCGGGCGTTGCGGATCGCCATGATCTGCAGGTCCTTGCTGAACGGGTTGTCCAGCTCCCGGTCGCGGGCCACGATCTGGCGCTCCAGGTCGGCCAGGTCGATGAGCGGCTCGGTGGTCAGCTTGTTCATGCCCCGGACCAGCTCGGGCAGGGTGTCGGCGACCACGAAGTCGGCCCCGTGTTTCTTGAACGCTTCGACCGGAGCGGGCGCCCCGCTGCGGGCCCGGCCCAGCAGGGACTTGATGTCCTTGCCGGTCAGGTCCGGGTTCTGCTCCGACCCGGAGAGCGCGAACTCCTTCTCGATGATCTTCTGGGTCAGCACGAACCAGGAGTAGTCGTAGCCCGACCGGCAGATCGCGGCCAGCGTGCCGAGCGTGTCGAAGCCGGGGAAGTTCGGGGCCGGGAACCGGCGGCCGCGGGCGTCGAACCACAGCGACGACGGCCCCGGCAGGATGCGGATGGCGTGCTGGTTCCAGATCGGGTCCCAGTTCTGGATGCCCTCGGTGTAGTGCCACATCCGGTCGGGGTTGACGATCCGGCCGCCCGCCCGGGCGCTGATGGCCAGCATCCGCCCGTCCACGTGCTCGGGTACCCCGCAGATCATCTGCTCGGGGACCGGCCCGAGCTCGGCCGGCCAGTTCTGCCGGACCAGGTCGTGGTTGGCGCCGATGCCACCCGCGGTGACCAGCACCGCCGCCGCGTGCAGCTCGAACTGGCCGGCCTCGGCCCGCGAGCTGCGGTAGCCGCGCCCGGCCGAGCTGGGCTCCAGCACCGCGCCGCGCACCCCGTCGACGGTGCCGTCGGTGATGGTCAGCTCGTCGACCCGGTGCCGGAACTTGAACTGCACCCGCCCGTCGGAGACCGCCGCCCGCACCCGGCGCGCGAACGGGGCCACCACCCCGGGCCCGGTGCCCCAGGTGACGTGGAACCGGGGGACCGAGTTGCCGTGCCCGTCGGCCAGGTAGCCGCCCCGTTCGGCCCAGCCCACCAGCGGCAGCCAGCGCAGCCCGAGCCCGTGCAGCCAGGCCCGCTTCTCGCCCGCCGCGAACTCCAGGTAGGCCTGGGACCAGCGGTAACCCCAGTAGTCCTGGCCGGCCGGATCGTCGATACCGCGGTCGAAGCCGGCGCTGCCCAGCCAGTCCTGGCGGGCCAGCTCGAGCGAGTCCTTGATGCCGGTCCGGCGCTGCTCGGGCGAGTCGACCAGGAACAGCCCGCCGAACGACCAGTACGCCTGGCCGCCCAGGTTCGCGGCCGGTTCCTGGTCCAGCAGCAGCACCCGGCGGCCGGCGTCGGCCAGTTCCGCGGTCGCGACCAGGCCCGCCAGCCCGGCCCCGACCACGATGACGTCGCTGTCGGCCATGCCCGTCCGCCTTCCCGAGTTGTTTCCCGGCCGCTCCCACCCGCTCCCAGCAGCGCCCGATCGCTCCCCAGCAGCGCCCGATCGCTCCCAGCATTATTTGTTACTGGCGAGTAATCCGCCAGCGGTTCCCGGTCACCCGTCAGCCGGCCAGTCACTTGGCGGCAGCAGCCGGTCCAGCTGATAGCGGAGCACCGCTCCGGCCTGGGCGGCATCGAGGCCGCCGGCCAGGACGCTGTTACTCAGCCCGGCCGACAGCGCCATCAGGCTGGTCGCTTCCAGGGTGACGTCCAGGCCGGGTGGTGCCTGGCCCGCGGCCTGGGCGGCCCGCAGCTGGGCGGCGATGACCTTTTCGACCACGTCGGCGTCACGGGCCAGCGGACCCATGTCGAGCGCGGTGTCGGTCAGCGACAGGGCCAGGTAGGACGTCCAGATGACGTGGAACGTGCGGCTGTCGTCGTCGTCCGGCAGCGCCTCGGACAAGATCGCCTCGATGATCGCCCGCGGTCCGCCGTCGCCCGCCGCCCGCAGCCGCGCCAGCACCCGGTCGCTGAGCTGGATAGCCAGGTGACGGGCGGCGTAGAGCAGCAGCTGCTCCTTGGTCCCGAAGTAGTACTGGATGAGCCGGACCGACAGTCCGGCCTCGGTGGCCACCTCGCGTAGGCCGGCGCCGTGCAGGCCCCGGGTGGCCGCCACCCGGAGCAGCGCCGCCGCGATCTGCCGGCGGCGTTCCTCGTGGTCAACCAGCTTGGGCACCCGCTCACCTTAATCGTCAGCTGGGCGGTTCACTTTTTTATGGTACATCTGTATCATTAAAATGCCGGTACGCCCCGAAGGGAGACGTCATGCTGGCTCCCAAAGCTGAGCCCGGGACCTGGGTGAGCGACGCGGCCCGCGACAAGTTCATGGCCGCCTACGACCGGGCGTTCGATCTGTGGCCGCAGCCGTACGAGGAGTTCGACGTCGAGACCGCGACCACCACCACCCGGGTGCACGCCTACCGGCCCCAGGCCGACGGGCGGCCGATCGTGCTCCTGATGGGGGCCGGGTTCAACGCCTCCTACTGGTACCTGCACGCGGCCGCGCTGGCGCAGGCCGGCCCGGTGTTCGCGATCGACACCCCCGGCGACCCGAACCCGAGCACCGCCCGCGCCCCGATCACCGCCCCGGAAGCCAGCGCGGCCTGGCTGGACGAGGTGCTCGCCCAGCTGAGCGATGGCCCCGCCCACCTGGTCGGCGTCTCCTACGGCGGCTGGATCGCGATGAACCAGGCCATCCGGGCGCCCGCCCCTATCGCCTCGATCACCCTGCTCGACCCGGCCGGGCTGACCAAGCTGGACGCCCGCTTCTGGTGGTGGCTCACGATCAGCGGACTGGCCACCAAGACCCCGATGCCGCTGCGCCGTCGCCTCGCCCGCTGGCTGGACAGTCCGTTCATGCTCGAGCGGGAGCTGTTGGACCTGATGTGGGCGGGCAGCCGCGGGTTCCGGATGGAGCCCAAGTTCCCGGCCGTCCTCACCGACGACCAGCTGCGCCAGATCACGGTGCCGGTGCTGCTGATCACCGGCGCCCGCAGCGCCCTCATCACCCCGGCTCAGGCCCGCACCCGCGGCGCCGCCCTGCCGGACGCCGAGGTCGTCATCGTCCCCGGCAGCCACGGCGGCTTCGACCGGGTCGACGAGCTCAACCGGATCATGGTGGCGTTCATCGCCGCCCACCCGGCAGACTCGGCGGGTGTCCACCTTCGAGGAACTGCTGACTGAGGGCGAGTCGGTCCCGGTCGACGGCTGGGACTTCGCCTGGTTCGAGGGCCGGGCGACCGAAGAACGGCCCCCGTGAGGCTACGCCGGGCTGCTCGGGACCCGGCTGGCGGCGCTGGCCGGGGTACCGGGCGCGGGCGCGCTCGACCTGCAGACCGGCGGCGGCGAGGTGCTGGCGGCCGCGCTGGCGATGGGCCCGGGGGCGCCGCCGACGCTGGCCGCCACCGAGTCGTGGCCGCCCAACGCGGCCGTCGCCCGGCGCCACCTGGCTCCCTACGGCGCCCAGGTGGTGGAGCTGCCGGACGCGCACAGCGATCTGCCGTTCGCGGACGCGACCTTCGACCTGGTGTCCAGCCGTCACCCGCTGTACGTGCCGTGGGCCGAGGTGGCCCGGGTGCTCAAGCCCGGCGGGCACTACCTGTCCCAGGACGTCGGTCATCCCTCGGTCGGCGAGCTGAGTGAGTTCATGCTGGGCGCCGCCTACCCGCGTAAGGGTCAGGACGAGCCGACCCGGGACCCCAAGTGGTCGGTCCGCGGGGCCGAGCAGGCCGGGCTGACCGTGACCGGCCTGCGCGAGTTCCGCGGCCGGATGGAGTTCAGCGACGTGGCGGCCGTGGTCGTCTTCCTGCGCAAGGTGATCTGGATCGTGCCCGGCTTCACCGTGGCCGCCTACCGCGACCGGCTCCGGGCCCTGCACGAGCAGATCGAACGGGACGGGCCGTTCCGGGCCACCTCGGTCCGCTTCCTGATCGAGGCGAGCAAGCCCGTCTAGGATCGTCCCGCCAGCCCGCCAGCCCGCAGCTACCCGCCCCACCCCAGCAAGATCATTCACCTTTTATAAAAAGGGATTTAGACGGCCCGTTTCCGTGTTATACCCGCGTGACATTAGACTCGCGCAGGTTGCCCTGGGCGGGCCGAGCGACGATGACGAGGGAGTGCGGCCGCAAGTGACGGTGGTTGCAGGAGAACAGGCGTACCAGCGTCCGGCCGGTACCGAGGTCGCGGCCGAAGCGGGCCGCCGCCGGGCGTTCGCGGTGATCAGCCACCCGGACGCCGGTAAGTCGACCCTGACCGAGGCGCTGGCGCTGCACGCGTCGGCCATCACCCAGGCCGGGGCGGTGCACGGCAAGGCCGGCCGCCGGGGGGTGACCTCGGACTGGATGGCGATGGAGAAGGACCGCGGCATCTCGATCACGTCGGCCGCGCTGCGGTTCGACTACGACGGCATGGTGCTGAACCTGCTCGACACCCCCGGCCACGCCGACTTCTCCGAGGACACCTACCGGGTGCTGGAGGCCGTCGACTGCGCGATCATGCTGCTCGACTCGGCCAAGGGCCTGGAGCCGCAGACGCTCAAGCTGTTCGACGTCTGCCGCAACCGGCACATCCCGGTCATCACGTTCGTGAACAAGTGGGACCGGCCCGGCCGCGAGCCGCTGGAGCTGCTGGACGAGATCGAGCAGCGCATCGGCCTGCGCCCGACCCCGCTGAACTGGCCGGTCGGGATAGCCGGTGACTTCCACGGGCTGATCGACCGCAACACCGGCGAGTTCACCAGGTTCACCCGAACCCCCGGCGGCGCCGACCGGGCCATCGAGGAGCAGCTGACCGCGGAAGAGGCAGCCGCGCGCGAGGGCGAGGTCTACACGACCGCCCGGGAAGAGCTCGACCTGCTGACCGAGATCGGCGCCGACGTCGACATGGAGTCGTTCCTGGCCGGCGAGTCCTCGCCGGTGCTGTTCGGGGCGGCGCTGCCCAACTTCGGGGTCCGGCGGCTGCTGGAGAGCCTGGTCGCGCTGGCCCCGGCCCCGGCTCCGCGGGCCGACGTCAAGGACGAGCCCCGCCCGGTCGACGCGCCGTTCTCCGGGCTGGTGTTCAAGGTCCAGGCCAACATGGACCGCAACCACCGTGACCGGGTCGCGTTCGTGCGGGTGTGCTCGGGCCGGTTCGAGCGGGGCATGGTGCTCACCCACGCCGCCACCGGCCGCCCGTTCGCCACCAAGTACGCGCAGTCGATGTTCGGAGCCGACCGCGAGACCCTCGACGTGGCCTACCCCGGTGACGTGATCGGGCTGGTCAACGCCAACGCGCTGCGGCCCGGCGACACCCTCTACGAGGAGCTGTCGGTCGAGTTCCCGCCGATCCCGAGCTTCGCGCCCGAGCACTTCGCGGTCGTCCGCAGCAAGGACGCCAGCAAGCACAAGCAGTTCCGCAAGGGCATCGACCAGCTCGCGACCGAGGGCGTCGTCCAGGTGCTGTCGTCCGACCTGCGCGGCGACCAGGCCCCGGTCCTCGCGGCGGTCGGGCCGCTGCAGTTCGACGTGGTGCTGAACCGGCTCGAGCACGAGTTCGGGGCCCGGGCCGAGCTCGATCACCTCGGCTACACGATCGCCCGCCGGACCGACGCCGAGGGGGCGGCCGGGCTGGCCGGGGTGCGCGGCAGCGAGGTGCTGACCCGCCGCCTCGACGGGGCGCTGCTGGCGCTGTTCACCGACAAGTGGCGGCTGGCCGCCATCCAGCGCGACCACGCCGACATCCTGCTCGAGACCCTGGTGGCCGGCACCGACTAACCGGCCCCGACTAGCCGGCGGCGGGCTCCTGAGCCGCGGTGACCTCGAAATCCAGGCCGCCGTCGCGCACGGCCACGGTGACGTGCTGGCCGGGCTGCAGCCGCCCGTCCAGCAGCTGGGCCGACAGCCGGTTGTCCACCTCGCGCTGGATGGTCCGGCGCAGCGGCCGGGCCCCGAACGACGGCTGGAAGCCCTGCCGCGCCAGCCAGTCGACCGCGTCGGCGGTGAAGTCGATCGTGATGTGCTGGGCGTGCAGGCGCCGCTTGGTCTCCTCCAGCAGCAGGCCGGTGATCTGGTGCAGCTGCGTCTCGTCGAGCTGGCGGAAGATGACGATCTCGTCGATCCGGTTCAGGAACTCGGGCCGGAACTGCTCGCGCAACCGGCCCAGCAGCCGGTCCCGCAGCGAATCGCCGGCCGCCTGGCCGGAGTCGCCGCCCGCGGTGAACCCGGCCGCCCGGCGCCCGGAGATCAGGTCCGAGCCCAGGTTGCTGGTCATGATCACGACCGTGTTCTTGAAGTCCACCAGCCGGCCCTGCCCGTCGGTCAGCCGCCCGTCGTCCAGCAGCTGGAGCAGGATGTTGAACACGTCGTTGTGGGCCTTTTCGATCTCGTCCAGCAGCAGCACCGCGTACGGGGTGCGGCGGACGGCCTCAGTGAGCTGGCCGGCCTCCTCGTAGCCGACGTAGCCGGGCGGCGCCCCGACCAGGCGGCTGACCGTGTGCCGCTCCTGGAACTCGCTCATGTCGATCCGGATCATCCGGTCGTCGCTGCCGAACAGGGCCTCGGCCAGCGCGCGAGCCAGCTCGGTCTTGCCTACCCCGGTCGGGCCGAGGAACAGGAAACTGCCGATCGGCCGGCCGGGGTCGCCGAGCCCGGCCCGGGACCGCCGGACCGCCTCGGCCACCGCCATCACGGCCTCGTCCTGGCCGATGACCCGCTGGTGCAGGTGCTCCTCCAGCCGCAGCAGCCGGTCCTTCTCCTCCCGGGTGAGCTGGCTGACCGGGATGCCGGTTGAGCGGGCGACCACCTCGGCGATGTCGGCCGCGGTGACCTCGGGCACCTCCTTCTGGCCACCGCCGCGGCCGTCGGCCGCCCGGGTCTCCAGCTCGGCGATCTCGTCG
This sequence comes from Actinomycetota bacterium, assembly GCA_019240215.1. GTDB lineage: Bacteria > Actinomycetota > Actinomycetes > Streptosporangiales > Streptosporangiaceae > Bog-532. The sequence goes on from JAFAYQ010000011.1 coordinate 12,077, forward strand.
CGCAGCTGGGAGGCCCGCTCGTAGTCCTCGGCCGCTACCGCCTGGTCCTTTTCCCGGCGGCGCTCCTCCAGCTGGCGTTCGGCTTCGCGCCGGTCCCGGGCCGGGGTGACGCTGCGCAGCCGCACCCGGGCGCCGGCCTGGTCGATCAGGTCGATGGCCTTGTCGGGCAGGAACCGGTCAGTGATGTACCGGTCGGACAGCTCGGCCGCCGCCACCAGCGCCTCGTCGGTGAACCGGACCTGGTGGTGCGCCTCGTACCGGTCCCGCAGGCCGCGCAGGATCTCGATCGTGTCGGTGACCGACGGCTCGGGCACCAGGATCGGCTGGAACCGTCGCTCCAGGGCGGCGTCCTTCTCGATGTTCTTGCGGTACTCGTCGACGGTGGTGGCCCCGATGATGTGCAGCTCACCGCGGGCCAGCGAGGGCTTGAGCATGTTGCCGGCCCCCATCGCGCCTTCCGCGCCGCCGATGCTGACCACCGTGTGCAGCTCGTCGATGAACACCAGCAGCTCGTCGGCGTGCTCACGGATCTCGTCGATCACCTTCTTCAGGCGCTCCTCGAAGTCCCCCCGGTACCTGGTCCCCGCGACCAGGCCGGCCAGGTCGAGCGCCACCACCCGGTGGTCGCGCAGCGTGTCGGGCACGTCCCCGTCCTCGATCCGCTGGGCGATGCCTTCGACGATCGCGGTCTTGCCGACACCCGGGTCGCCGATCAGCACCGGGTTGTTCTTCGTGCGCCGGGACAGCACTTCGATCGTCTGCTCGATCTCGTCGTCCCGGCCCACCACCGGGTCCAGCCGGCCCTCGCGGGCCAGCGCGGTCAGGTCCCGCCCGTACTCGTCCACGGTCGGCGTGCCGGTGGCCGGGCGGCCGGTCCCGCCGGAGCCACCGCCGCCGGCCGGGGCGGCCGGGCCGCCGCCGGTGATCGCCTGCTGCAGGGTTTCGGGGGTGACGCGGTTGGACCGCAGCACGTCGCCGGCGTGCGAGTCGGGGTTGACGGCCAGCGCGAACAGCACGTGCTCGGGCCCGATGTAGGACGACCCGATGGCCCGGGAGATCTGGTGGGCGTCGAGCAGCGCCCGCTTGGCGGCCGGGGTCAGCGTGGGCGACCCCTCCCGGCCCGGCGTCGCCGGCGGGCGCGGCCCGATGGCCTCCTGCGCGATCCGGTCCGGGTCGGCGCCGGTCAGGGCCAGCAGCCGCCGGTCGGTGTCCTGCCGGGCCACCGCCCACAGCAGGTGGTCGGTGTCCAGGTCCGGGTCACCGTCCTCCACCGCCTTGATCGCGGCGTCCCGCAGCAGGTCCTTGGCCTGCTCGGTCATCAGCTGGGTGATGTCCACGCGCCGGACCGGTCCCCGTGACCCGCCCGCGCCGCTGCCGAAGAAGCGGCCGAACAGGTCGTCGAAGGGGTTACCGTTACCGCCGGGGTCGCCTGGTCCGCCCGGGCCGTATGTCATGATCCGTGCCTCCCCGCGCATCGGAAGGGACGACGCCGGGGTGGCACCGCCACCCCATCCGCCTTACCTCGCGCGGCGGCCGCAAACGTCCAGGCTCAGGAAGATTGGGCCGAGGACTCCTCGAGCTGCGCCAGCACCTGCCCGTAGGCCAGCATGACCAGCTTGGCCACGCTGTCGTGGGCGCCCAGCGGCGCGGCCGAGTCGGCCCCGATGGCCGCGCAGGCCGCCTCCAGGTCACCGGGCCGGGTCTCGGGGCCGATGATGCAGGGCGCGATCGCGATCCGGCCGACGCCCATCTGCCGCAGCTGGGCGGCCGCCTCGCCGATGCTCGGGCTGCCGTCGAGCGCGGCCGCGAACACCGGCAGCGCCAGCCGGGCGGCCAGCAGCACCGCGGTCGGGGTGGCGGCCGCGGCCGCGTGGCTGCCGCCCACGGTGGCCACGATGATGCCGTCGGCCGAGGTCGGGATGCTGAACATCCGCACCCGGTCGGCCCGGGCCAGCCGGGCGTCGGCCAGCCGGATGTGCAGCGCCTCGGCGAACGTCAGGCTGACGTTGTACGACTCGGCGATCAGCGCGTTGACGCCGCTCTGGGTGATGTCGTAGCGGATCGCGTCGGTCACCGCCGGGTACGGCAGCGCCAGCAGCGGCACCACGATCGCGGCGGGCTGATCGGCCGGGCGGCCGGCGGCGATGCTGTTGAGGACCGCGGGCAGGCCCTCGGGGTCGTCCCGGCCGACCCGGACCCGGGCCATCCGCACGTCCACGCTCGGGTTTTCCACCCGCACGATCGAGGTGACGTCGGCCGCCACGTCCGGCGTCCCGATCTGGCCGGCCACCGCCACCACGAGCGCCGGCGCTTCCGGCGGCAGCTCGTTCGGTACCGGCCGCCGATGGCGGCCCGTCGACATGCCGGGCGGCCCGCCACGGGGCCGAGATGCCTGCTCGCTCGGTTCGCTTGATTCGCGCGGCGGCACCGGGGCATGGGAGGGCGCCGGCTGCCGCTTGGGCAGTCCGGTTACTGGTTCCCGCAGATCGGCCACAGGGTGAGCGTAGTCGTGCACGCTGCGGCATGCCTTAAAAGTGTAGAAACACGACTTCAGGTCGTGTTGCGGCCCGGGTCACCGGCCGGCCACCGGCGGCCCGTAATCGCCTCAGCCGCAGGCGTCCTGGGCCGCCGTCTGCCCGGCCGAGGAACTGCCGGCCGAGGCCGACGACGACGGGGAGGCGCCCGGGCTCGCCTTGGCGGCCGGGGTGGCGGGCGCCAGGTTCTGGTCGCTGCGCAGCTTGCTGAACAGTGCGCTGGCGGCCGCCTGGTTCCACTGCACCGCGTCCTGGCCGGTGGGCGTCACGTAGTTCTCGTTGGCGACCGGGACCGTCATGAACCGGACGTCCCGGCTGCTGATGCCCTTCATCTGGTCGGCCAGGGCCGACACGTTGAGGTTCTTGTCGACGGTCAGGGCCGACAGGGTGGCGCCGATGAAGCTGGACAGCCGGACCGGGTTGGCCAGCAGCCCGGAACCGATGGCCGAGGTCAGCGCGGACGAGATCAGCTTCTGCTGGTCCTGGATGCGGGCCAGGTCGGAGGCGGCGAACGAGTGCCGGTCGCGGGCGTAGGCGAGCGCCGTGATGCCGTCCACGTGGTGCTCGCCGGCCGACAGCTGCAGCCCGCTGTAGCTGTCGTCGACCGCCTGCGGCAGGCAGATGTTGACCCCGCCGAGCGCGTCGATCACCTTGACGAAGCCGAGGAAGTTGACCTCGACGTAGTCGTTGATGGTCAGGCCGGTGGCGTTCTCGACCGTCTGCACCATCAGCTTGGGGCCGCCGTAACCGTAGGCGGCGTTGATCTTGCTCATCCCGTGCCCGGGGATCGCCACCCAGGAGTCGCGGGGGATGCTGACCACCGTCACCCGGCTCCGGTCGGCCGAGATATGCGCCACCATCAGCGTGTCCGAGTTGAAGCTGACGTCGCTGCCGACGTGCAGCATGACCTCCTGATGGTGGGTCAGCCCGGCCCGCTGGTCGACCCCGGCCACCAGGATGTTCAGCGGCCCGGTGGTGGCGGCGCCCGCCGTCCCCGCGTCGACCCGTTTGATCGTGTCGTTGATGTAGCCGGTCAGCCCCCAGGCGCCCCCCGCCACCAGCAGCACCAGGGCCGACATCACCCCGCAGACGACCAGGCCCAGCCGTCGCCGCCGGGCGGTCCGGCTGGTGGCCACCCGGGCCGCCAGCCGGCCCTGGGCTTCGGAGTGCAGCTGCGGGCGCTTGGGCGGGCGCCGGAGCGTGTCGCCCCGGCCGTCGTCACGCCCATCGCTCATGCCCGCCCCACGATCTGACTGCCACCGACTGCTGAATCAGGCTACCCAGGCGGGGCCGAGATCCCTGGTTGCCGGGCCGGTACCTGGTCAGCTTGTTGCGCCCGCCACCGGCGACCCGGACCGGGCCGCCGCCGGCGCCCCCGCCCCGGCTGGCCGCCTTTCCCTCCGTAAGTTATAGTTACTAGCGAGTAGCTTGTCGCTGGCCGCCGGGGTCGGCAGGCGTTGAGAGCTTTGAGGTTTTGGATGAGCCACTACAAGAGCAACCTCCGCGACATCGAGTTCAACCTGTTCGAGGTGCTGCGCCGCCAGGACATCATGGGGAGCGGGCCCTACCAGGAGTTCGACGAGGAGACCGCCCGGGGCGTCCTGGACGAGGTCAACCGGCTGGCCGTCGGCCCGCTGGCCGAGTCGTTCATCGACGCCGACCGCCACCCCCCGGTGTTCGACCCGGCCGACGGCTCGGTGCAGCTCCCCGAGTCGTTCCGCAAGTCGTTCCAGGCCTACATGGACGCCGAGTGGTACCGGCTCGACCTGCCCGCCGAGATCGGCGGCTCGCAGGCCCCGCGCTCGCTGTACTGGGCGGTGGCCGAGCTGATCCTCGGGTCCAACCCGGCCGTCTGGTTCTACTCCAGTGGCCCCGCCTTCGCCCACCTGCTGTGGAACATCGGCACCCCCGAGCAGAAGTGGTTCGCCGAGCAGGCCATCGAGCGCAAGTGGGGCTCGACGATGGTGCTGACCGAGCCGGACGCGGGCTCCGACGTCGGCGCCGGCCGGACCAGGGCGACCGAGCAGCCCGACGGCACCTGGCACATCGAGGGCGTCAAGCGGTTCATCACCAGTGGTGAGCAGGACATGACCGAGAACATCTTCCACCTGGTGCTGGCCCGCCCCGAGGGCGCCGGCCCCGGCACCAAGGGCCTGTCGATGTTCCTGGTGCCCAAGTTCTGCGTCCACGAGGACGGCACCCTCGGCGAGCGCAACGGCGTCCGGGTCACCAACGTCGAGCACAAGATGGGCCTGAAGGCCTCCACCACCTGCGAGATGACGTTCGGCGGGGAGACTCCTGCGGTCGGCACCCTGGTCGGCGGGGTGCACGACGGGATCCGGCAGATGTTCCAGGTCATCGAGCACGCCCGCATGGTCATCGGGGTCAAGGCGATCGGCACCCTGTCGACCGGCTACCTGAACGCGCTCGAGTACGCCAAGAACCGGGTCCAGGGCGCCGACCTGACCCAGCTGCTGGACAAGACCGCGCCGCGGGTGACGATCACCCACCACCCGGACGTGCGCCGGATGCTGATGCTGCAGAAGTCCTACGCCGAGGGCATGCGGGCGCTGGTGCTGTACAACGCCACCGTCCAGGACACCCTCCAGCAGGCCGCCGCCGCCGGTCAGGTCGACCAGGCGGCGACGGCCCTCAACGACCTGCTGCTGCCGGTGGTCAAGGGCCTCGGCTCCGAGCGGGCCTACGAGATGCTGGCGCTGTCGCTGCAGACGCTGGGCGGCTCCGGCTTCCTGCAGGACTACCCGATCGAGCAGTACATCCGGGACGCCAAGATCGACAGCCTGTACGAGGGCACCACCGGCATCCAGGGCCAGGACCTCTACTTCCGCAAGATCGTCCGCGACGGCGGCGGCGCCCTCGGCGGCCTGCTGGCCGAGGTCCGCGCGTTCGCCGCCAAGGACGGCGGCAACGGCCGGCTCAAGTCCGAGCGGGCCGCCCTCGCTCAGGGCGCCGACGACGTCGAGGCGATGGTGGCCGCGATGAACGGCTTCCTCGGCCAGATGGGCAGCGGGCCGCAGGAGATCTACCGGGTCGGCCTGAACACCACCCGCCTGCTGCTGGCCCTGGGTGACCTGCTGGTCGGCTGGCTGCTGGCCCGCCAGGCCGAGGTCGCGCTGGCCGCCCTGGACGAGCTCGAACTGAACTCGGCGTCCAAGGACCGTGACTTCTACACCGGCAAGCTGGCGGCCGCCCGCTTCTTCGCGGCGACCGTGCTCCCGCGCCTGAACGCCGACCGCCGCATCACCGAAGACACCACCCTCGACCTCATGGAGCTCCCGGAAGCGGCCTTCTAGCCGGCTTGCGCCGTCTCCGCCGATGGTTGCTCGCCGCTGACCGGCGAGATCGGCGGATCCTCGCTGACGAACTCCACGCTGACCACCGGATCCCGGTTACCCCGGACGCTGCCTGACGGGCTGGTCTTCTGCCCGGCCGCCGCCAGCCGGGCGGCACCATCACTCACCTCCCGGGCCATCTGGTCGAGCTTGCCGGAGTTCCAGCGCTCTCGGTCCTGGGTGCCACCGTGCAGGCGGATGGTCAGATGGCCGAGAGCGATCTGTCCGGTGACGACCTGGACCCGTGCGTAGGAGATGCTCCACTGCTCCCGGGAGATCTCGGGGGACTCGTGCTCGAGGAATTCCCTGGTGGCCTGCACGATGTTCAGGAAGGTGCCCGGCTGGTCCGGGGTCCGGTAGCGGATCCGCAGCATCGGATGCTGCGTCAACGGCCCCAGCTCGCGGAGGCTGGCCTCATTGTTGATCACCACGCGCGGCTGTCCGGTGGCCGTCCCGTAGTCGCCGGCCGGCGCGACGGTGGAGGGCGGGCGGCCATTGGCCGATGCGGCCGGGGCCGCGGCCGGGGTACCCGACGTCGGCGAAGTGGCGGGCTGGTGGAGCAGCAGGATGATCTCGGCCGTTCCGTGCAGCACCGCGTAGTTCAGGTGGGCCAGCTGGTAATGCTGGTACTCCTCGGGCAGGCACTGGGTCAGCTCGCTCTCGATATTGCTCCGGGCGTCGGCGTAGATGGCGATCTGACGCCAGCTGTGAGCGTCATCCCGCTCGCTGACGATGGCCGGAATCGTGGAGACGTCCAGGTCACCACCCCAGAGCAGCGGCCGCTCCGGGACCTGTTGCTCCTCTTCCTCACGCGCGGTGCCCGCCGATTTCCTGAGCACGCGCGATGGGGCGGCCGGGGCGGCCTGGACCGCGATGAGATCGCCGGCGTGACCGGGGACGACGATCTTGTCGTAGATCTCATCCAGGAAATCGGTCAGCCGGTAGATGTCTCTCGTGTCCCGCAAGGCGACCCGGACCCGGGCCCACTGCCGGTTGAGGTCGGGCACGTCCGTGGTCGGCGCCGGCAGTTGGGCCTCCAGGGTGATCAGCTTGTTCCTGGCTATCTGGAGCACCTTGATCACGGGATGCTCGGACAGCAACGGCAGAGTGTGCCGATCCACCCCGACGAACAGGTCCACCGTGCTGCTGATGTTGTCGGCCGGAGCGAGGCGATCGGCGTCGAGGTGCAGATCCTTCCACTCAGTGACGGGGGCACCGGGGGTGTCTCGAGTGGTCTTTCTCTCGCCCCGGAGCACGACGAACGTCACCGCCCGGAGCTGGGTGCCGGAATGAAGCAGCGCCAGAACGCTGCCGGGCTCACCGGCCGAGCCCCGGCCGCCGTTTTCCTGGAGGAGTTTCTCCACTTCCGGCGGCGTCGACTCGGCCGAACTGTTCTGCGTGATCAGATAACCGTAGGCTGGGCGGCCGGTCGTGAGCGCGTCCGCGGTTGTGTTCCGCCAGTAGTCACTGCGCAGCGCCTCGAAGTGGCCATAGTAAAGACGCTCGGTTTCGTATTCCCGCCGCTGCCCGACCCTCGGCCAGCCTTGGGCCTGGTAGCTGGGGGTCAACGGACCCCACACCATGAGACCGAAGAATCCCAGCTGGACGGCGACCGACACCCCGGCCCAGAGTATTTTCACCCACCAGATCGGCTCGAAGGCGAGGGCCACCGCCAGCATGGCGGCGGGAAACACCGAGCCTGCGATCAGCAGGCTGCCGGTCCCGGACAGCTGGCCGTGCAGGGTCGAACGGTCTGGACGTTCGATCCGGCCTGCCTGCACGGTGACGAACAGGACCAGGACGATGGCCAGGACCTCAGGTTGTGGCTCGATGTTGCCGGTGACGAGATACCAGCTGCCCAGGAACGCCAGCACGCCGGTCATCAGCAGCAGGCTCATCAGAGTCGAGGCCCGGGCATCCGCGAGGTACCCGCGGTCGTCGACGTGCACATCCGCGTAGATGACGGCACTTTTCGGGGTGGCCCGCTGCGCGACCTCCTCGATCATGTCGACCCGGGCCACCAGCGTCCGCGGATCGAACTGATCCACCGATGCGCGCCGGAACAGCGGTAGCTTCCAGATGCCCTCCTGTTTCCATCGTTGGCGCAGGTCAGCCAGCTTGGTGTCGTCCAGGGCTTCCTTCGGGAGCTCTTGGTAGAGATTCTCGAGATATTTCTGATGCGGATCGGGCTTCTTCCGATCGCTGGGCTCCGGGTCTTGAGATGGCGCTGAGGCCTCCGGGCCGGGCGAAAGCCGATAGTGATCCAGCGTGTGGGACGCCGCCGCGATTTTGGCCTGGGCCAGGTCGATGAGCGGCCGCTTCAGGAACCGCAGCCAGGGCGGAAGCGGCGGTGGCGACAGCTCCAGGATCGGCCGGACCGAAGCGGCCAGCTCCAGCAGTGGTGGTGGCGTCGTGACCGCTATGTCCAGGTGTGAACTCGGGCTGACGGGCTGGCCCGGCTGGCGGGCGGCCGACTCGAACGACACTCCGTCAGCCAGGCGGACCTGAATCTGGCGATCCGCGTCGGCGGTGGGCAGCAATATGTCAATGGCCAGAGATCCGGACGGCCTGACGAGCCAGGAACGGGGACTTATCCGCCACGTACTGGAATTCCCGAGCTTCAATGTCTTCCAGCCCGGCTTGAGGTTCCGTGTGGGTACCCGGACAGTCAGCACGGTCGGCTCGGTTTCGAAACGGATCGGAACGACCACAATGGTCGACGCCGCCACTGCCTGCACGATTCGGATGGCCCGCTCGGCGAGTTCCGGCACGAATTCCGCTTCCGGCAGGGATTCCGCTTCCGGCCGGGATGATTCTGATTCCGGCCCGGCTTCGGCCGACGGCGTGCTCTCTTTTGGGATCGCATTCTGCGCGAGATAGGCGGTATATCTGTCCAGCAGCCTGAGCAGCCGCTTTCTGGCTTCGCTGAGCCTGAAGCTGCCCGCGCTGAAACCAGGCTCGGTCAAGCCGGTATCTGCGGGCGGGTCGTCCGGGCCCTCCTTTCGGCCGGGGACGAGCACTGTCCGGGCCTGGCGGGCTTCGTCGACCGGGAAGCGGCCTGACGCCTCGACGGGCACGCCGATTTTCCTGGGCTCGCGCCGCAGCAGCCGATAGATCGCCGCCGACAGCAGGACCCGCTGGTCACGCGTGGCCACCGGGCGTCCGTCCAGGTTGTCCGGTGTGGGGTCGCTCTCCAGAGCATCCGCGAAGGGTGTGTCCCGCCAGTTGGGCCAGTGCGCCACGGCCATGTTGACGATGATCTCGGCCAGGGCCGCCGCCATCTGATGCCCGAGGTCGTCGGCGGGCAGTAGCGGGAGCAGGCGGCCGGCCGCATCGGCCACGGTGGCGAACAGGTCCGGTTCGAGCTGGCGCTGGCGGATCTGAGGCGGTAGCACAGCGATCGGAAGCCATATCTGGCCCGACTTACCGCGGAAGGCCTCGTGCTTGATCAGGCTGAGGTCGATGTCGGTTTTGATCGTCGTCTCAATGACGTCGGACCGGACCACATCAACGACTTCTGAGGTGGCGCGCACCCACTCGTGATTCGCAATCAGAAACAGCAGTTCCCGGCCGAGCTCAGAGTGGTCGTCGTAATGGGCATCGTGCCAGCTGAACTCTTCGGACGTGACCCGCTCGACCATTTCCCGCAACGCCATGGCGGCACCGAGGATTTCTAACGGATGAGAAGGGTCGACGACCTCGTTCGCCTCGTCGCAGGCCATTCCATTCTTACCTGCGGCGTTTACACTGCGTGATCGTGGTCGGGCAGTCCAGCGCACTTCGGTCCCCCCAACGGATACCAGAACAACGATCTTATTCACGCCTTTCTCGCCGCGAAAGACTTGGCCGTACGTTCTCGTATCAGCAGTAAGCGACAAACAACCCCTAAACGGGCGATAAGCCGTACCTGGCCGCCGTCGTTATTCCGGGGGCTTTCGCGGCCGCGCCCAAGCTCGCCTCAGTACTCGAACTGGACCGCCGACCGCTGCTCGATGATGGGCTGGATGTGCTCGGCGATGATGGCGCGGTGGGTGGGATCGTCGCGGTAGGCCAGGTAGCCGTCGAGATCGTCGAAGTCGGCGGTGACGACGAACTCGAAGTTGCCCTCGTTGACGCCCAGGTCGGTGCCCATCAGGTACGTGCGGATCGAGCGCACGACCCCCGGCAGCCGGGACAGCTCGTCCGGTACCCGCTTCCGCTGCTCCTCGGTGGCGTCGGCCTTCCAGGTGAACATGACCACGTGCCGGATCAACTGTGCCTCCCGGAGACTAGAGCCCCATGTCGTCGAGTTCCTTGTGCAACGCCGCCCGCGGATTGTCGTTGCTCACGGCCGGCCTCGGCGGCGCCGCCGCCACCGGCCGCCCCGCTCCGGCCCGGACCGCAGCGGGACGCCGGGACCGCAGCACCCAGCCCGCCAGCACCCCGCCGGCCAGACCGCCGGCGTGGCCGATCCAGCTGATCCCCGGCGTGCCCGGAATCGCCACCGCCAGGATGCTGGCGTAGGCGATCCCCGCCAGCACCCCCACGACGATGTCGATCAGATTGCGGTCGAACAGCCCCCGCACCAGCACGTAGCCGAAGTACCCGAAGATCAGCCCGCTGGCCCCGACGGTCAGCTCGGTGCTGGACTGGAACAGCCAGACCGCCAGCCCGCTGGTGACGGCCACGATCAGCGTGACCGTGACGAACCGCATGATGCCCCGGTAGGCGGCCAGGAAGCCGAGGATCAGGAACGGCAGCGAGTTGCCCTCGATGTGCTGCCAGTTGAAGTGCAGCAGCGGCGCGGTGAAGATGTCGCCCAGGTGGCTCTCGTGGTGCGGCAGGATGCCGAACCGCTGGTTCAGCCCGTAGCTGTCGGCCCAGTTGATCAGCTGGATCAGCCACAGCAGGCCGAGGAAGCCGGTCACGAAGATCGCCGCCCGGATCGCCTTGCCGGCCGACAGGTCGTGCCAGCCGCCGCTGAACCAGCCGCCGCTGAACCGGCCGCCGCGGAGGTTGTCACCGGTCAGCAGGCCAGCTTGGCGGTCACCCATCGGGTACTCCTCGTTCGCGATCAGGCCCAGGCCAGCATCCGGACCGGGTCTTCGAGCATCTGGCCGACGTCGCGGAGGACGGCCGAGCCGAGCTCCCCGTCGACGATGCGGTGGTCGAACGACAGCGACAGCGTGGTCACCTGGCGCACGGCCAGCTGGCCGTCGTGCACCCAGGGGGCCTCCCGGATCCGCCCGAAGGCGAGGATGGCGGCCTCGCCCGGCGTCAGGATCGGCGTGCCAGCGTCCACTCCGAACACCCCCACGTTGGTGATCGTCATGGTACCTCCGGTCAGCTCGGCCGGGGAGCACCGTCCGGCCCGGGCGGTGGCCGTGAGGTCGGCGAACGCGCGGGCCAGGGCGGGCAGCGACAGCGCCTGCGCGTCCTTGATGTTCGGCACCAGCAGCCCCCGGTCGGTGGCGGCGGCAAAGCCCAGATTGACGTAGTGCTTGACCACGATTTCCTGAGCCTGCTCGTCCCAGCTGGAGTTGATCATCGGATGCCGCCGGGCGGCGACCAGCAGCGCCTGGGCCACGAACAGCAGCGGCGAGACCCGCACCCCGTCGAATTCGGGCAGCGTGCGTACCTGGGCGACGGCCGCCATCGTCCCGGTCACGTCGACCTCGAGGAACTCGGTCACGTGGGGGGCGGTGAACGCGCTGCCCGCCACGGCCTGGGCGGTGGCCCGGCGTACGCCCCGAACCGGTATCCGCTCCTCTCGCGCCCCACCAACCTCTCGGGCCCCGCCAGCCTCGAGAGTCCCGCCAGCCACGCGAGTCCCGCCAGCCACGCCAGCCCCACTGGCCTCGTGAGTCCTGCTAATTCCGCCGTCCCCATCAGCCTCGCGCGCCCCTGCGACCTCGGTCGCCCCGGCCGTGGCCAGGCCGGCCGCCGTAGTGCCGCTGTCCGTCGTGACCTTTTCATTCGATGGTGAAAAGGCGTCCGGGTGGTCAGCCGCGCGCTGGATATCGTCCCGGGTTATCGACCCGGCGGGCCCGCTGCCGCTCAGCTGGCTGAGGTCGACACCGAGGTCGCGGGCCAGCTTGCGGACGGGGGGTTTGGCCAGCGCCCGGCCGCCGCCGTTTTTTACCCGCACGGTCGGTGCCGTTGGGCCATATTTGACTGGCGTTGCGGTCGCGGGCGCTGGGGCTGTCGGGGTCCCGGAGGCCGCTGTGGCGGCCGGGGCCGGGACCATCGGGGTGGTCTTGCGCGGGCGGCGTTTGCTCGACCCGCTCTTCACACCGTAACCGACCAGCACCGGCTGTCGTTCCCCGCCGCTGGGCGCGGACGTGCCTGAATCGCCCGTGGCCGGGGCCGCCGGGGCCGGGCCGGCGGCGGCCGGGGCAGGAGCGGGGCTGCCCGCCGCCGCGGTGTCGACGGCGATGATCGGGGTGCCCACGTCGACGGTCTGGCCCTCGTCGACCAGCAGCTCGGCCACCACGCCGTCCCACGGGGACGGCAGCTCGACCACGGCCTTGGCCGTCTCGATGTCGACGATGGTCTGGTTGACGGTCACCGGGTCGCCCGGCTTGACCCGCCAGGTGACGATGTCGGCCTCGGTCAGGCCCTCGCCCACGTCGGGGAGCTTGAATTCCCTACGGTCAGTCATCAGGCTCCCTCCTCAGAACGCGAACGCGCGGTCGACGGCGTCCAGCACCCGGTCCAGGTCGGGCAGGTAGTGGTCCTCGTTGCGGGAGGCCGGGTAGGGGATGGAGAACCCGCCCACCCGCAGCACCGGCGACTCCAGCGAGTAGAAGCACTCCTCGGTGACCCGGGCGGCGATCTCGGCCCCGAGACCGGCGTAGACCGGGGCCTCGTGCACGACCACGCAGCGGCCGGTCCGGCGGACCGAATCGGCCACCGTCGGCAGGTCGAGCGGGGACAGCGACCGCAGGTCGATGACCTCCAGGCTGCGGCCGTCCTCGCGGGCGGCGGCGGCCGCGTCGACCGCCACCTTGACCATCGGGCCGTAGGCGAGCACGGTCGCGTCGGAGCCCTCGGCCACCACCCGGGCGGCATCCAGCGGCAGCGCCTCGCTGACGGGGGCGGCGGTGTCGACCTCGGCCTTCTCCCAGTACCGGCGCTTGGGCTCGAAGAAGATGACCGGGTCGTCGCTGCGGATCGACTGCTGGATCATCGTGTAGGCGTCCGGCCCGCTCGAGCAGGCCACCACCCGCAGCCCGGCGGTGTGCGCGAACAGCACCTCGGGCGACTCGCTGTGGTGCTCGACCGCGCCGATGCCGCCGCCGAACGGGATGCGGATCACCACCGGCAGGGCCAGCTGGCCGCGGGACCGGTAGCGCATCTTGGCCAGCTGGGCCACGATCTGGTTGAAGGCCGGGTACACGAAGCCGTCGAACTGGATCTCGCAGACCGGCCGGTAGCCCCGCAGGGCCAGCCCGATCGCGGTGCCGACGATGCCGGACTCGGCCAGCGGGGTGTCCATCACCCGGCTCTCGCCGAAGTCCTTCTGCAGGCCGTCGGTGATCCGGAACACGCCGCCCAGCTTGCCGACGTCCTCGCCCATGATCAGGACCTTGGGGTCGTCCTCGAGGGCGCGGCGCAGCCCCTCGTTCAGCGACCGGGCCAGCGTGAGCGTGCTCATAGTTCCTCCCCGCCCCGGGCGAACGCCTGCGCGACCGCAGGCTGGGCTGGCTGGGCCTCGTCGTCATCGGGCTCGGGCGGCGGCGCGGCCGTGTCCGCGAACGAGTCCAGGTAGGCGGCGTAGGCGTCCCGCTCGCCGTCCAGGATCGGCTGCGGGCCCGCGTACACGTGCTCGAACATCGACAGCGGGGCCGGGTCGGGCATGGCCCGGCAGGCGTCCCGCAGCCAGCGGCCGAGCTGGTCCGCTTCGGCGTCGACCTCGTCGATGAAGCCGGCCTCGGCCGCCCCGCTGCGCAGCAGATAGGCCTTGACCCGCTCGATCGGGTCGCGCAGCTTCCAGGCCTCGAGCTCGGCCGCGACCCGGTAACGGGTCGGGTCGTCGGTGGTGGTGTGGGCGCCCATCCGGTAGGTGAACGCCTCGATCAGGGTCGGCCCCTGGCCCTCGCGGGCCGCCTTGAGCGCCTGCCGGGTCACCGCCAGGCAGGCCAGCACGTCGTTGCCGTCCACCCGCAGGCCGGGGAAGCCGAAGCCGCGGGACCGCTGGTAGATCGGGACCCGGCTCTGCCGCTCGAACGGCTCGGAGATCGCCCACTGGTTGTTCTGGCAGAAGAACACGATCGGCGCGTTGTTGACCGCGGCCCAGTTGAACGCCTCGCTCACGTCGCCCTGGCTGGTGGCGCCGTCGCCGAAGTAGGCGATGACCGCCTCGCTACCGTTGCCGTTGGCCCCATCCCCGTTGGCCCCATCCCCGTTGGCACTGTCCCCGTTGGTGCTGCCGCCGGTCAGCCCGTCGCGCTGGACGCCCATCGCGTAGCCGGTGGCGTGCAGGGTCTGGCTGCCGATGACGATCGTGTACAGGTGGAACTTGTGCTCGGCCGGGTCCCAGCCGCCGTTGCTGACCCCGCGGAACAGCTCCAGCAGCTTGAGCGGGCTGACCCCGCGGCACCAGGCGACGCCGTGCTCGCGGTAGCTCGGGAACGCCATGTCCTGCGGGCTGAGGGCGCGGCCGGAGCCGACCTGGGCCGCCTCCTGCCCGAGCAGCGACGCCCACAGGCCCAGCTCACCCTGGCGCTGCAGGCCGACGGCCTCGGTGTCCACCCGGCGGACGAGCACCAGGTCGCGGTAGAGGCCCTGCAGTTCGCGGGCGGACACGTCGAGCGGGTAGTCGGAGTGCCGGATGCGCTGGCCTTCCGGCGTGAGCAGCTGGATGAGTTCTTCAGCCGCGCCGGCGGCCGGAGCCAGGCCAGCTGCGGCGGCTGGTGCCGTGGGCATGAGCTCCTCGGCGGCGGACGAACCGCCGGTTTCGACGGACACGTGCCACTCCTTGATCCTCAGGGCCAGCCTGGGATCGCCAGGTCGGGCCGGTCGGTGTGAAGTTGTGGATCAACTAACCGGGGACGCTTCGAAGCATGGGTCTCATCGCGTACGCTGCGGCCCTGGCACAGATGCATGTGAGCATATGTGCCCCGGCTGCCGGGGAGGATACGTGGCCCGTGTCGTAATCGACGTCATGCTCAAGGCCGAGATTCACGATCCGCAGGGAGACGCGATCGCGGACTCGGCCCACCGTCTCGGCTACCGCGAAATTCGCCGCGCCCGGCAGGGCAAACGGTTCGAGGTCGAGATCGACGGCCCGGCCGACGACGAGGCCCTGGCCAGGGTGGCCAAACTGGCCGCCGACCTGCTGGCCAACCCGGTCATCGAAGAATTTACGGTGCAACCAGGCTGAGCCCGATCGGTCCGGAATCGGGAAGGTAACAGACCGGTGTAGCACTGGGATTTCGCGGTTATGACCGACGGCGGCGGGAAACTTACACCTACGTGGAGCCCGATGGGAAGCACGAGGCCGCCCTGACCGCCAAGTTCTGCCTGACGTTCCAGCGTGAGCCGCTCAGCGTCCCGGTCACCCGGCACGTGCTGGGCGAGGTGCTGCACTCGGTGGGGATGACCGACGACAGCGTCGCGGATCTGCTCCTGGCCTCCACCGAAGCCTGCTCGAACGTGCTGCTGCACAGCGGGCCGCGGGTCACCGGGTACGCGGTGGTGGTCACGATCGGGCCGACCCGCTGCGAGGTCGAGATCGCCGAGGACCACAGCTTCGCCGGGGCCGACGGCGCCCGGACGGCCTCGTCCGCGCCGCGGCCGGCCGCCACCGGCCGCCTGTCCCGGCCGTCGGCCGGGCTGAGCCTGGGCGGCGGCCGCCACCGGCCCGGCCCGCTGCGGCTGCCGGTCCGCAAGCTGAGCTGGCGGGGTGCCCCGGCTGGGCGGCCCGGGCGGAGTGACGGCGGCGACCGGCGCCGGGCGCCCCGTGACCCCCAGGTGACGCTGGCCGAGTCCGGCCGCGGCCTCGACATCATCCGCGCCTGCGTGGATGACCTGACCCTGCGGACCCGGCCGGGCCGCGGCACCGTGGTCACCTTGCGCAAGCAGATCGCCTGGTCGGACGACGCGCCGATGCCGCGGCTGCGGGCCGCCAGCTGAGGTCTACTCCTCCTCACGGGGACGCGAGAAGCCCGCTGCGTCCGCGGCGGGCCGCTCGGCCGGCCGGGACCGGGCCGCCCACGACAGCCAGACCGCGGCCAGCAGGTACCAGACCGCCCCGCCGGCCGAGTACCGGGCCAGCCCGATCAGGCCTGCCGACGGCGATCCGGTCCAGGTCACGAACGTTGTCCCGGCCAGCACCGAGCCTGCGCCACTGATGATCAGGAGCCACTGTCCGCTCAGCACCCGCTGCCGGCCCGCGGCCGAGCAGATCATCAGCGCGCCGGTACCGATGGCCCAGACCCCGAAGATGGCGATCGCCGCCGCCAGGCTCGACCGCAGAGCAACCAGGACAGCGGGAGCCGCGGTCAGATCGGCCGCCAGGTTGAGTCGCTGTGGCCACCGGGCCACGGCCGGACCCGACCGCAGGTCGAAGAGCGTGGCGACGGCGTCCGCGACGGGATAGATGACCAGCAGCGCCCCGCCCACGAGGCCGACCGTCGCCGCCCCGGTCTGGGTCCGGGCCAGCGAGAACACCAGGGCCACCCAGAACAGCGAGAACCCGGTGCGGAAGAGGTAGAGGTTGCGTGTCCGCAGCCGGTCAGCCATGGTCGTCAGCCGCCCGGGCCGACGTGGCGGGCTCCCGGCCGTCTCCGGGGCCCGCCCCGCGGACGTGGCCGGCGCTTTCGAGGGACAGCCGGGGCAGCGCCCGGTCCAGCCAGCCGGGCAGGGCCCAGGTGGCCGGGCCGAGCAGGTGCATCAGCGCCGGTACCAGCAGGCCGCGGATGATCAGGGCGTCGACCAGGACAGAGAACGCGAGGGCGAAGCCGAACTCCTGCAGGATCCGGTGGCCGCCGAGCAGGAACGACCCGAAGACCAGGATCATGATGCTGGCCGCGCCCGCGATGATCCGCCCGCTGCTGGCCAGGCCCACGGTGACGGCCCGGTGGTGGCCGCCGGGCGAGTGGCCGAGCCCTCGCCATTCCTCCTGGATCCGGCTGACCAGGTACACCAGGTAGTCCATGGACAGCCCGAACAGCACCGAGAACATGATCACCGGCACGAACGAGTCGATCGGGCCGGTCCCGGACAGGCCGAGCACCCGGGTGCCCCAGCCCCAGTTGAACACCGCGTTCAGCGCGCCCAGGCCGGCCCCGACCGACAGCAGGTTCATGACCGAGGCCACCAGCGGGATCAGCAGGCTGCGGAACACCACCAGCAGCAGGATGAACGCCAGGATCACGACCACGGCGATGAACACCGGGAGCTTGTCCGTCAGCCCGTGCGCGAAGTCGATGTTGGCGGCGGTCACCCCGCCGACGTGCACGGCCAGGCCGGTGCCGTGGGTGGCCTGCGGGATGAGGTCAGCACGGAGATGGTTGACCAGGCCGATGGTCGGCCCGGCCTGCGGGCCGGTGGACGGGTAGACGGTGGCCAGTTCCACCTTCCCGTTGGGTGAGGTCAGTGCGGGCGTCACCGACGTCACCCCGGGGGTGTGCGCCACCGCGGTCAGCAGCTGCCGGAAGGCGGCGCTGCTCGCGGGTGAGCCGGTCTGGGCGGCCAGCTCGAGCGGGCCGTTGAAGCCGGGCCCGAATCCCTGGGCCAGGGCGGTGTAGGCCTGGTGGGTGGTCCAGCTGGCCGGATCGGTGCTGGAGTCGGAGGTGCCCAGGCTCAGGCCGAAGATCGGCAGCGCCAGCGCGATCACCGCGGCCAGGGCCCCCAGCGCCACGACCACCCGGTGGGCCGCCACGAAGCGGGCCCAGCGGAGCCAGAAACCGGCGGGCGCGGCGCTGACGGGCCCGCCCGCGGCCAGCGCCCGCCGTTCCCGCCGCGACAGCGCCCGCTGACCGAGGAAACCCAGCATGGCCGGCAGCAGGGTCAGCGAGGTGGCCATGGTCAGGGCCACGCCCAGGGCCGCGGCGACCGACGGGCCGTACAGGAAGCTGACCCCCAGGGCGAACTGGCCGAGCAGGGCGATGCACACCGTGCTGCCGGCCAGCAGGACGGTCCGGCCGGAGGTCCGCACGGCCAGGGCCACCGCGTCCTCGTAGGCGGCGCCGCTCTTCACCGCGCTCCGGTAGCGCCCGATGATGAACAACCCGTAGTCCACCCCCACGCCCAGGCCGATCAGCACCGCCAGCTGGGTGGACACGCTGGAGATGGTGAAGGCGTTGCTGAGCAGGCCGACCACCGACACGCCGATGCCCAGCGCCAGCAGCGTGGTCAGCAGCGGCAGCAGCGCGGCGAGGATGGCCCCGCCGAAGACGATCAGCAGGATGGCCAGTGCCGCGGCGATGCCGACGCCGAGCGACCGCCCCAGGCCGGCCCGTTCGGAGTTGGTGATGGCGGTGCCGCCGAGCGAGACGTGGACGTCGGGACCGTCGGCGGTCTCGGCCGCGCTGATCAGCTTTTTGGCGTCGTCCGCGGTGATCTGGGCGGCTGGCCGGTTCCAGGTCACCCGGGCGAACGCCACCGTGCCGGACCGGCTGATCTGAGCCTGCCCGCGCGGCCCGTAGGGGCCGGCCACGCTTTCCACCCCCGGTACCGCGGCCGCCCTGACCAGCGCGGCCGAGACCGCGGCGCGGACCGGGGCGGAGCGGACGGTGGTCCCGGACCGGGCCTGGAACACGATCTGGTCGCCCTCACCGGCGGCCGCGGGGAAGTTGTCGGTGAGCAGGGTCGCGGCCGCCGCGGAGTCGGTGCCGGACAGGCTGAGCACGGTATCGAAGTTGCTGCCCGCCGACTTGCTGATCCCGGCCAAGGCGACCAGGGCCAGCAGCCAGGCGGCCAGCACCCTCCAGCGATGCTCGAAACACCATCGAGCCAGACGGGCCATGACGGTAACCTCCACGCTCGGTGCGGGAGCGTGTCTCCCGCTCAGCGCCCCATCGTGGTCGCGGGCAGGCCTGGTGTCGTGAGCCTGCGGGCTCGATCTGCGGTCACCCGCCCGGGGTACCGGTCAGGCTCGGGGCAGGCCCGATAGGCCTGTGGGGGTACCGGGAAAATCGCCTTGTGGGGGTATGACCGCCGGGGCCCGCTTCGGTTACCGTCAGGGCATGCGTGACCTCGCCGCGGACGCCGAGCCGGACCCGCCGCTGATCCGCCGCCTGGCCGCGCACCGTTTCACCGGATCCCAGCTGGTCGCCATCGACGTGGCCCTGGTGGCGCTGGTGGTCGCCGCCGCCGAATTTCTGGTGACGCGCCGCGTGCCCCGGGTGGCCGGACCTGGCTGGGACATCGCCAGCTGGGTGGCCTACCTGGCCGCCGCCGTGGCCACGCTGTTCCGGCGGCGGGCGCCGGGGCCGGCCCTGGCCATCGTCGTTCCCGTCGCGCTGGCCGCCCTGGTGCTGCGGTCCGGCGGCCCGGTCGTCTTCCTGGTCGCGCTGACCCTTTACGCGCTGGTGGTCGAGGCGCCCCGCCCGCTGGCCACGGCCGTGACCGGGGTGGTCGCCTGCGCGGTGCTGGCCGCCAGCCTCGCCGGGGGCGGCCAGGAGGTTCCGATGGCCGCCGTCGGCGGCGTGGCCGTGGTCCTGCTGGGCTGGCTGGCCGCCGAGAACACCCGAGCCAACCGGGTCTACGCCAGCCAGCAGGCCGAACGGATCGCGGAGCAGGCCGCCAGGGCCGCCGCCGAGCAGGAGCAGCAGGTCAGCCGGGCGCTGGCGGACGAGCGGAGGCAGATCGCCCGGGATCTGCACGACATCGTGGCGCACGCGATGAGCGTGATCGCGGTGCGCTCGGGCGTGGCCCGGATGGTGATGGACGCCGATCCGGCGCAGGCCCGGGAGGCGCTGGCCATCATTGAGATCACCACCCGCCGGTCCCTGCACGAGCTGCGGCTGCTGGTCGGGGTGCTGCGCAGCCCGGAGGACCAGCCCGCCGAGCTGAGCCCGGTGCCCGGCCTGGCTGACCTGGACCGGCTGATCGCCGACACCGCGGTGGCGGGGGTGATCGCCGAGGTGGACGTCGACGGTGAGACCCGGCCGCTGCCCCCGGCCACCGACCTGTCCGCCTACCGCATCGTGCAGGAGGCGCTGACCAATGTGGTCCGGCACGCCGGCCCGACCGGCGCCCGGGTCCGGATCAGCTATCGGGCCGCCGAGGTCGGCATCGAGGTGACCGACGACGGCCCGCGGGGACTGCGGCCCCGGCCGATAGCCCGGGCCGGCGGCGGGCACGGCCTCATCGGGATGCGGGAGCGGGCCGCCCTGTTCGGCGGCGAACTGGCCGCCGGCCCGCACGCGGGCGGCTTCCGGGTCCGGGCCACCCTTCCCCTCACCGGCTTCGACACCGCCGGCCTGGCCCCGCTGGACGGTAGCCGGTGACGATCAACGTGGTGATCGCCGATGACCAGACGCTGGTCCGCGGCGGCTTCGTGGTCATGGTCGGGGCGGCCCCCGACATGGAAGTACTGGGCGAGGCCGGCGACGGGGCCGAGGCCGTCGAACTGGTCCGCCGGCACCGCCCCGACGTGGTGCTCATGGATGTGCGGATGCCAGTCCTCGACGGCATCGAAGCCACCCGCGCCATTACCACCGACCCGGCCACGGCGGGCGCTCACGTCCTGATCCTCACCACCTTCGACCTTGACGATTACGTCTACCGGGCGTTGCGGGCGGGGGCCAGCGGCTTCCTGCTCAAGGACACCGCCCCCGAGGAACTGCTGGCCGCCATCCGGACCCTGGCGGCCGGCGACGCCCTGCTGGCGCCGAGCGTGACCCGGCGCCTGATCCGCGAGTTCGCCGCCCGGCCCGAACCCGAGGAACGCCCTTCGCCCAAGCTGCTCGAGGCGCTGTCGGCCCGCGAGCGGGAGGTGCTGGCCGAGGTGGCCGGCGGCTGGTCCAACACCGAGATCGGCGAACGCCTGCACATCTCGGCCGCCACCGCCAAGACGCACGTCAGCCGGCTGCTGATGAAGCTGGACGCCCACGACCGGGCTCAGCTGGTGATGATCGCCTACGAGACCAGGCTCGTCACCCCGGCCTGATCCTGCCGGTCAAGGTACGGCCAGCCGGTAATCTCGGGGCGTGCCCCTCAACTGCTTTTTCGATGGTGCTTCGTGACCACGCGGATTGGTGTCATCACGTTCCCCGGCTCGCTCGATGACGGCGAGGCCCAGCGAGCCGTGCGGCGGGCCGCCGGCGAGCCGGTCGCGCTCTGGCACGACGAGCACGACCTGCGCGGCGTGGACGCGGTGATCCTCCCCGGCGGCTTCTCCTACGGCGACTACCTGCGGTGCGGCGCGATCGCGCGGTTCTCGCCGGTGATGGCCGAGCTGGCCACCGCGGCCGGGGCCGGGCTGCCGGTCCTCGGCATCTGCAACGGCTTCCAGATCCTGTGTGAAGCGCACCTGCTGCCGGGCGCGCTGACCCGCAACGCCGGGCTGCACTTCGTCAGCCGCGACCTGCGGCTGCGGGTGGAGAACGCCGCCACCCCGTGGACCCGCGGCTACACGGCCGGCCAGGAGATCACGATCCCGCTCAAGAGCGGCGAGGGCGCCTACGCGGCCGGCGACGGCACGCTGGCCGCGCTCGAAGCGGGCGGCCAGGTGGTGGTCCGTTACCTGGCCAACCCGAACGGCTCGGTCAATGACATCGCCGGCGTGACCAACGAGGCCGGCAACGTGGTCGGGCTGATGCCGCACCCCGAGTACGCGACCGACGAGCTGACCGGGCCGGGCCCCGACGGGCTGGGCTTCTTCGCCTCGGCCGTGGCCGCCCTGGCCGAGGTGGCCCGATGAGCGGCTCAGCGACTGAGCAGACGATGACGACCGGGCAGGACACCGTGGCGGCCGCGGCCGCCAGTCCGGGCCAGCCGCAGCCGTACGCCGAGCTGGGGCTGACCGAGCCGGAGTACCAGCGCATCCGTGACCTCCTCGGCCGCCGTCCGACCGACGCCGAGCTGGCCCTTTATTCGGTGATGTGGAGCGAGCACTGCTCCTACAAGTCATCCAAGGTCCACCTGCGCCAGTTCGGCAAAACGGCACAGTCCCCTGCCATGCTGGCCGGGATCGGCGCCAACGCCGGGGTGGTCGACGTCGGTGACGGCTGGGCGGTCACGTTCAAGATCGAGTCGCACAACCACCCCTCCTACGTGGAGCCCCACCAGGGCGCGGCGACCGGGGTGGGCGGCATCGTCCGCGACATCCTGGCCATGGGCGCCCGCCCGGTGGCGGTGATGGACGCGCTGCGGTTCGGCCCGGCCGACGCCCCCGACACCGCCCGGGTGCTGCCCGGGGTGGTCAGCGGCATCTCGTTCTACGGCAACTGCCTGGGCCTGCCCAACATCGGCGGGGAGCTCGCCTTCGACCCCTGCTACGCGGGGAACCCGCTGGTCAACGCGCTGTGCGTGGGGGTACTGCGGCCCGGCGACCTGAAGGAAGCGATCGCCGAGGGACCGGGCAACCAGGTCATCCTGCTCGGCTCGCGGACCGGTCCGGACGGCATCGGCGGGGCCTCGGTGCTGGCCAGCGCCACCTTCGGAGCCGAGGGGGGCTCGGCCAAGCGGCCCAGCGTCCAGGTCGGCGATCCGTTCCTGGAGAAGCTGCTGATCGAGTGCTGCCTCGAGCTGTACCGGGAGGACCTGGTCACCGGCATCCAGGACCTGGGGGCGGCCGGGGTGGCCTGCGCCACCACCGAGCTGGCGGCGGCCGGGACCGGCGGCATGCGGGTCCGGCTGGACGAGGTGCCGCTGCGCGACACATCCCTGGGGCCGCCCGAGATCCTGATGAGCGAGTCCCAGGAACGGATGATGGCCGTCGTCACCCCGGCCGACGTGCCGCGCTTCCTGGCCGTCTGCGCCAAGTGGGGCGTCCAGGCCACCGTGATCGGCGAGGTGACCGACGGCGGGCGGCTGGAGATGACCTGGCACGGGGAGACCGTGGTCGACATCCCGCCCGGCACCGCCGCCGACCAGGGACCGGTCTACCAGCGCCCGCTGGCCCGCCCGGCCAGCCAGGACGCGCTGGCGGCCGACGGCCCGGCCCGGCTGGCCCGGCCCGGCGACGGGTCAGGGTTGCGGGAGACCCTGCTGCGGCTGCTGGCGGCGCCCGGGCTGGCCGACCCGACCTGGGTCACCGAGCAGTACGACCGCTATGTGCGCGGCGACACCGTGCTGGCCATGCCCGAGGACGGCGGCCTGCTGCGGATCGACGAGGAGTCCAACCGGGGGGTGGCGCTGGCGACCGACGGCAATGGCCGCTACACCCTGCTCGACCCCTACGCCGGCGCCCAGCTGGCGCTGGCCGAGGCCTACCGCAACGTGGCCGCGACCGGGGCCCGGCCGCTGGCCGTCACCAACTGCCTGAACTTCGGCTCGCCGGAGGACCCGGGGGTGATGTGGCAGTTCGCCGAGGCGGTGCGCGGGCTGGCCGACGGCTGCCTGACGCTCGGGGTCCCGGTCACCGGCGGCAACGTCAGCTTCTACAACCAGACCGGCCAGACCGCGATCAAGCCGACCCCGGTGATCGGGGTGCTGGGCGTGCACGACGACGTCCGTAAGCGGCTGTCGATCGGCTTCGGAGTCGACGGGGCGCCGCTGGTGCTGCTCGGCCGGACCGCCGACGAGTTCGGCGGGTCGGCCTGGGCCCAGGTGGTGCACGGGCACGTCGGCGGCCACCCCCCGCGGGTCGACCTGGCGGCCGAGCAGGCGCTGGCCGCGGTGCTGGCCGACGCGGCCGCGGCCGGGCTGCTGGCCGCCGCCCACGACCTGTCCGACGGCGGGCTGGCGGTCGCGCTGGCCGAGTCGTGCCTGCGGGGCGGGCTCGGAGCCCGGGTCAGCCCGGCCGGCGACCCGTTCACGTTCCTGTTCTCCGAGTCGGCCGCCCGGGCGGTGGTCGCGGTCCGGCCGGGGGCCGAGACCGAGTTCGCCGCGCTGTGCGCGGAGCGCGGGGTGCCGGCCGAGACGATCGGCGCGGTCGGCGGCGGCCAGCTGGCGGTCGACGGCTGCTTCGAGGTCCCGCTCGGCGAGCTGGCCGCCGCGCACCAGGGCACGCTGCCCGCGATCTTCGGCCGGGCGGCGGCGCCCGCCGTCACCAGCTGACGGGCGGGGCGCGAGCGAGATGCCGGCCCGGAAGCCCAATCCGGACGACCGAGCCTACGTGACCGAGGTCACCCGGGCGCTGGACGCGGGGGAGGAGCCGCCCGCCGCCGCGCTCCGCTCGGCCGTCCGCTACACGTTGCTGATGCTGGCCGAGCGGGTGCCGGGCAAGGCGGTCGAGGTGCGGGTGCCGCCGGTCGCCGCGGTGCAGGCCATTCCCGGGGTCCGGCACACCCGCGGCACCCCGCCCAACGTGGTCGAGACCGACCCGGTGACCTGGATCCGGCTGGCCACCGGGCGGCTGGACTGGGCGGCGGCGGTGGCCGCGGGCCAGGTCGCGGCCAGCGGCTCGCGGTCCGATCTGAGCCCGTTTCTGCCGGTTGACGGGGTATGAGGGCGTGCGGTCGGCTGGCGCAGGCCGAAGTCCTCACTAAACTGGAGCCGTGCCAAAGCCCGACGGCCGCCTGACGGATGATCTCGATCCCTCCGACCGGCCGCCACAAGACGCCTGCGGTGTATTCGGAGTCTGGTCGCCGGGTGAGGAGGTCGCGAAGCTCGCCTACTACGGGCTGTACGCGCTCCAGCACCGGGGCCAGGAGTCGGCCGGGATCGCGGTCAGCGACGGCGACCGGATGGTGGTCTACAAGGAGATGGGCCTGGTCGCCCAGGTCTTCAACGAGGCCACCCTCAACAACCTGCGCGGCTACATCGCGGTCGGCCACAACCGGTACTCCACCTCCGGGTCCTCGGTGTGGGAGAACGCCCAGCCGACGTTCCGGCCGATCGGCGACGGCGGCCTCGCGCTCGCCCACAACGGCAACCTGATCAACACCCTGGAGCTGGCCGGGCAGCTGGACGACAGCCCCGGCTACCCGGGCCGGATGCCGATGGCCACCTCCGACACCGACGTGCTGACCGAGCTGTTCGCCCGGCCGGCGCTGGCCGAGTCGGCCGAGGGCCGCCGGGACGCGATCGAGGAGATGGCGCTGGTCACCCTGCCGCAGGTACGGGGCGCCTACTCGCTGGTGTTCATGAACGAGCGGACGCTGTACGCGGCCCGCGACCCGCAGGGCTTCCGGCCGCTGGTGCTCGGCCGCCTGCCCAGCGGCTGGGCGGTGGCCAGCGAGACCCCGGCCCTGGAGATCATCGGCGCCCGTTTCGTGCGCGAGATCGAGCCGGGCGAGCTGATCACGATCGACGAGCGCGGGGTGCGGTCGCGGAGGTTCGCGGCCGCCGAGCCCCGCGGCTGCCTGTTCGAGTACGTCTACCTGGCCCGGCCCGACACCACGATCGCGGGCCGCAACATGCACGCGACCCGGGTCGAGGTCGGCCGCCGGCTGGCGGGCGAGCACCCGGTCGAGGCCGACCTGGTCATCCCGGTGCCCGAGTCCGGCACCCCGGCCGCCATCGGCTACGCCGAGGGCAGCGGCATCCCCTACGGGCAGGGCCTGGTCAAGAACTCCTACGTGGGCCGCACGTTCATCCAGCCCAGCCAGACCATCCGCCAGCGTGGCATCCGGCTCAAGCTGAACCCGCTGACCGGGGTGGTGGCGGGCAAGCGGCTGGTGGTGGTGGACGACTCGATCGTGCGCGGCAACACCCAGCGGGCGATCGTGGCCATGCTCCGGGAGGCGGGCGCGGCCGAGGTGCACGTGCGGATCTCCAGCCCGCCGGTCAGCTGGCCCTGCTTCTACGGCATCGACTTCGCCACCCGGGCCGAGCTGATCGCCGGGCACGAGAGCGTCGACGAGATCTGCGCCTCGATCGGGGCCGACTCGCTCGGCTACATCTCGCTCGACGGCCTGACCGCGGCGACCACGATCCCGGCCGCCCAGCTGTGCCGGGCCTGTTTCGACGGCCAGTACCCGATCCCGGTCGCCGACGCTGAGCGCGGCAAGTTCGCCCGCGAGAACGGGCTGGCGCTGCAGGAAGCGCGGCCGTGACCGGTCAGCCCGGCCGGCCCGTCCCCGAGGGGGGCCTCAGCTACTCGGCGGCCGGCGTTGACATCGACGCCGGTGACCGGGCGGTCGACCTGATGCGGGCCGCGGTCGCCGGGACCGCCCGGCCCGAGGTGATGGGCGGCATCGGCGGGTTCGCGGGCCTGTTCGACGCGGCCCGGCTGGCCAGCTACCGGCATCCGGTGCTGGCCACCTCGACCGACGGGGTCGGCACCAAGGTCGTGCTGGCCAGCCAGCTCGGCGTCTACGACACGGTCGGCCTCGACCTGGTGGCGATGGTGGCCGACGACCTGGCCGCCTGCGGGGCCGAGCCGCTGTTCATGACCGACTACGTGGTCTGCGGGGCGGTCCAGCCCGAGCGGGTGGCGGCGATCGTGTCGGGGGTGGCCCGCGGCTGCGCCCAGGCCGGCTGCGCGCTGCTGGGCGGGGAGACGGCCGAGCATCCCGGCCACTTCGGCCCCGCGGACTTCGACCTGGCGGGTGCGGCCACCGGGGTGGTCGAGGCCGACGCCATCCTCGGGCCCGAGCGGGTCGGGCCCGGCGATACCGTGCTCGCGCTGGCCTCGTCGGGGCCGCACGCCAACGGCTATTCGCTGGTCCGCGAGATCGTCCGCCGGGCTGGCCTGGACCTGGAGCGGGACCAGCCCGGGCTGAGCCGCCCGCTCGGGGCCGAGCTGCTGGAGCCGTCCCGCATCTACACGCTGGACTGCCTGGCGCTGGCGGACGACTGCGAGGTGCACGCGTTCGCCCACATCACCGGGGGCGGGCTGGCCGCCAACCTCGCCCGGGTGCTGCCCGGGCCGGTCGACGCGGTGCTGGACCGGGCCAGCTGGACGCCGCCGCCGATCTTCGGGGTGCTGGCCGGGGCCGGGAACGTCTCTCCGGCCGAGATGGAGCGGGTGTTCAACATGGGGGTCGGCATGACCGCCGTGGTCGCGGCGGACAGCACCGACCGGGCGCTGGCGCTGCTGACCGCCCGGGGGGTCCCCGCCTGGGTGCTGGGCGAGGTGGTACCCGGGACCGGCCAGGCCAGGCTGACGGGAACCCACCAGCCGTAACGGCGGGGCGGCCACGCCCGGCCACGCTTCCGCCCTGGCCGAACGCAGGAATCACCCTGCGCTCAACCAGGGGTGAAGCGCTCAAACGCATCGATCAAGCCGCGATGCGGGATGCCTGTTGGCTCAGGAAGCCGACCACTCGTCGTCTTCGTCTTCCTCAGCGTCGTCGTCATCGCGGTCCACGTCCGGCGAGTCGTGCCGGTCGTCGTGGTCCGCGCCTACGCTGAGCTCCGCACGCAGCCGGTCAAGATCGGTACCGCCGCTGTTGTACTTCAGCTGGCGGGCCACCTTCACCTGCTTGGCCTTGGCTCGGCCGCGCCCCATTGGCTCGACCCCCTCGAACGTCCGGAGCCTCAGGGGCTCCACGATGTATGCATGCGCTGGCTTTCCGCACAACAAACGGACCCGTCGAGCTCTCCAAACGAGAGCGCGGCGCGCACCAGCTTCCGTACAGGTACAACCGTACCCGCTTTGAGGCCCCCATGCCTACGCTGGGAGCCCGGGGAGCCGCCGCGTCTCGTCCGAAATATGTGGTTAGCAGGGTCAGGAGCCCAGCCAGATACCTCGCAGGCGCCCGACGTCAGCCATCCGCTGCTCGGCCAGCCGGTCGGCCGCGGCCGACGGCGGGACCCCGTCGGAGTCGGCGATCTGGAAGATCCGGGTGGTGGTGCCAAAGATCTGTTCCGCCCGCGCCCGCGCTCGCTCGAAGCTGAATCCGGCCAGCTCGTCGGCGACCTGGATGACCCCGCCGGCGTTCACCACGTAGTCCGGCGCGTAGAGGATCCCCCGGTCGGCCAGCAGCTTCTCCACCCCCGGGTGGGCAAGCTGGTTGTTGGCCCCGCCGCAGATGACCTTGGCCTCCAGGGTGGCCGCCACCTGGTCGTCGACCGATCCGCCGAGCGCGCAGGGGGCGAACACGTCCAGCCCGGCCGCCAGCAGGTCGGCGGCGCTCGCCACCACCTCGACCTCCGGGTGCCGGGCGCGCACGCCGTCCACCGCCGCCGCGCTGACGTCGCAGATCACCACCTCGGCGCCGTCCTCGACGAGGTGGCTGACGAGCTTGCGGCCGACCTTGCCGACGCCCTCGACACCCACCCGGCGGCCGCGCAGGCTGGGTGAGCCCCACACGTGCCCGGCCGCCGCCCGCAGCCCGGCGAACACCCCGAGCGCGGTCAGCACCGACGAGTCGCCGGCCCCGCCGTAGGCGGCGGTGCGCCCGGTCACCCAGCGGCTCTCGCGGGCGATGACGTCCATGTCCTCGCTGTAGGTGCCGACGTCGCAGGCGGTGATGTAGCGCCCGCCGAGCGAGTCGATGAACCGGCCGTAGGCGCGCAGCAGCGCCTCGCTCTTGAGCTCGGCCGGGTTGCCGATGATGACGGCCTTGCCGCCGCCGTGGTCCAGCCCGGCCAGCGCGTTCTTGTAGGCCATGGCGGCCGACAGCCGGAGCACGTCGGCCAGCGCCTCGTCTTCGCTGCCGTACGGGTAGAACCGGGTGCCGCCGAGCGACGGCCCCAGCGCCGTGGAATAGATGGCGATGATCGCTTGCAGGCCGCTCCGCGGATCCTGGCAGAACGCCACCTGCTCATGACCGGACCGCGCGGTGCTGTCGCTGCCCTGGTGGGGCGCTGTGAACACATGCGTCACTGTGGTGACTCTTCCGATCGGGCCCGGCTCGGGTTGGCGCCGGGATCTAACGCTCAGCTTAGGGCGGCCGGAGGGCCGGAGCCGGGCGGCGGGCGGGGCACGCCGGACAAGATCGTTCTCGCGGACAGTGACGGTGTGATATGGCCGCCCACGGTGCTTGCGGGCGGCTTGCGGACGAGATGCGGTGAGTGATGATGTCGTTATCAGCCTGGCCAGCTTTCGTGGGTGGTTGTATGTCACCATGCGGTTGTGCTGCCTTACGCCGCGTATCTTCGGGTCTACGAGCCGCTGTCCGCGTTCGAGGAGCCGGAGTTGTCACGCTGGGTGGCCTACGCGGCGTCGCCGCACCGGCCCCGGCGGCGGGAGGCCCTGGAGGCGGAGTACACCGACGCGCTGCACCGGGTCGCGGCCGTCCCCCCGGTGGTGGTGCCGGACCGGGAGAGCGAGCACGCCTACGTCCGCTGGGCCGACGGCGTCATCTACATCTGCCCCTGGCAGACCCGGCTGCGGTCGTGGCTGGCCCTCGGCCACCTGCGGGCCACGGCCCGGCCGCCGCTGGCCGACGCGTTCTCCCCGGCCCAGGCGGCCGAGGCGGCCCGGGCGTTCGCGGCCATCTACACCGACAGCGTCTCGCTGCGGACCTATATCCAGACCAGCGCCTGGTCGGTCCCGCTGACCTGGTTCGCGATGTTCAGCCCGGCCGAACGCTGGCTGGCCCTCGGTTCCCCCGAGGATGAGGCGGTCCCGTCCCCGTCGGCCACCACCTCGGCCGTCCGCACCCTTATCTATGCGACCGCGATGGCCCAGGCCCGGCGGCGGCTGGCCCGCGGCCTGGCCGCGGTGCGCCGGGGCCTGCGCGGCCCGCTCGGCGAATCGGAGGCCGTCCGCCGCCGCTCGCTGGCGGTCACCGCCGAGCTCGAGGACGTCGGCCGCTGGCTGGAGGACTTCCACCCCCAGTCGGTGGTCGAGCTCGACTACGGCGGCCTGGTCAACCTGCTCACCGACGAGGCCCTGCGGGGGGACCAGTCGGTCGCCGAGATCCGGGCCGCCATCAGCGGCCTCAACCGCGACGAGCCCGAGCTGGCCATCGCCATGTACCGCCGGGCCGCCGACCGCTGGCAGCTCCTCCAGGCCACCGAGTCGGCCAACTGAGCGGCAGCGTCCGCGCCTCCGGCGCAGCGCCGGGCGGCGGGCGCCGCCGCCCGGGCGGGCAGCGCGGGCGATGGTAACTTCACCCGGCCTCTCTGGTCGTCCGATGAATAGGACCAGGCAGAGTCGCCTTCTTCGAAATCGCGTTCCCGCTTCTTGGCCAGGGTAACACGAGTGCCGGCCCGGAGGCGAGCAACTGCATCCGGGGTGGCGTCGGTGATGGTGACGCGGATGGTGACCTGCCGGTGCTGCTTGCTGAACACGGCCTGAAGATGGAAGGCCTCGAAGAGTCCTTCCGCGAGGCCGGCGGGGGCGCCGGTGAGGATGTCACCCAGGATCGGCAGGGCATCCAGCAGGGCCGGGTCGGAAACCTCGGTGGCGGCGACATCAAGCCGGTCGCGCTGGGCCTCGAGGGTTTTCTGCTCGGTGTGCAGTTCGCGGTAACGGGCGCGGATCCGGTCGCGCAGCGCGGCGGCGGCCGGGTCGCCAGGGTCGGCGGGGAACTCCAGTTCGCTGATGAGGGCGTGCTGGGCGGCCTCGTTCTTGGCGAGCTGCTGGTCCAGGTGCCGGGCCTGGCCGGCGCGGCGGGTGGCTTCTTGTTTGGCGTCGGCGGGGAGCTGGGCTTTGAGCATGGCGGCCCGGTCGGGGCCGAACACGTACTGGGTGAAGAACCCTGCGGTGGCGGCCATGAGGGCCTTTTCGCTGATCATCACGTTGGGGTGATCGGGGTAGGCGGCGGCGTGGGTGACGGCGGCGGGGTCGTGGGGGCACTGGTAGTAGGTGTAGCTGGCCGGGCCTCGGGTGGTGGTGGCGGTGCGGGTGACCCCGCGCATCCGCCGTTTGCAGATCTTGCACCACAGCCGTCCCCGGTACCGGTAGCGGCGCCCGGGACGGGTGCGGGTCTGCTCAGTGTCCTGGACGTTGCCGCGAGCGGCACTGATGTGCTGGGCGGCATCCCAGGTGGCCTTGCTGACCAGGGCGGGGTGGGTGGGCTCGCGAGACCAGATCCACTGCTCCGCCGGAACCTCCACCCGGCGGGTAGGACCGGTGATGTGGGTGCGGCCCAGCACCTGGTAGCCGGTGTATTTAGGGTTGGCCAAGATCTTGTACAGCCCGGCCAGGGTCCAGCCCTTAACGGGGTCGGGCGGCGGGTAGGCGGCCGGATCGGCGTTGAGCCGGGCCCGGATGGTGGGGACGCCGAGCTCGTCGGTGACCCGCCATTGGTAGATCTGGGTGATGATGGGGCCGCGTTCGGAGTCGATGGCAAGGCGGGTTTTGGTGCGGCCGGTGGCGGCTTTCATCGGGTTGGGGTGGGTGTGCCGCTCGGGCAGGTATCCGTAGGGGACGGGGCCGATGTTCCAGCCGTCGTAGTTGTGTTCTTTCAGACCTTCCCAGACTTTTTCTTTCAGCTGCAGCCGGTACCATTCGGCGACGCCTTGCTTGACGCGGCGGACCAGAATGGTGGTGGCGTTGACCCCCTGAATGCTGAACGGCTCATCGGTGGCGAAAATGGCGATGCCTTCGTCCCGCAGCCGCCGTTCCAGTTTCAGGGAGTTGTAATTATCGCGGGCCGACCGCTCAATGTCCTCACAGACCACGAACGCGAACGGCGGCTCCGGGGACCGGGCCGCGCGCAAAAGGTCAGCCATGCCCCCGTCGCGGGGAATCCCCGCCCCAGCGGCCGCTTGCCAGTTGCTGCCCTGGCTGCGGTGCTCCAGGTCCAGGCCGCCGGACTCCACATCCCAGTACCAGGCGACGATCTTGAACCCGGCGGGGAGCCAGTCCTGGGACTTGCGGACCTGCCGGCGCAGCGAGGCGACCGGATCCTGCATGAGCGTGGAGGTGCGGCCGATGAACGCGACCGGCACTACCTCCGCCGGCCCGGCGGTCGCCGCCACCGACAGGGCGGGTGCGGTCAGGTCTGGTCCGGTGAGTGCTGGTTCTGCTGTGCCCATTGCAGCAGCCTCCAAATCGCCTCGGCCTGCCGGGCGTCCAGCTCGCGTGCTTCCTGCCCGGTGGCTATCTTGATTTTGAACCGGACTTTCAGCCCGTCCGGCCTTTCCCCCTCCTCCAAATTATAGGCAATTTCCGCCGATTCAGGAAAGACATTAGGCTTTTTATTTGGCGGATTAGTGTGCATTATCCCGGCTTTCTGTGTGCACTTTTCCGGCTTCTCGTGGATGGTCGCGGAGCCATTGCAGCGCTTTGATGTGCCAAGCGTCTATTCGGGCGTCCAGTTCCTCGGCTCGTTTGCCGGTGACGACGGTCAAAACCCAGCGGACTTTCATCTTGGCGGGATCGACAGTCTGTTCCTCCTCACGCAGGTCGAAGGCGATGACGTGGGACACATCACGCATGTTGGCGGGCAGTTCATCGTTGGTGGCCCCGACGATTTGCGGAAGGTCGTCCGCCGGGTCGCTGGGATCGCTCATGGCTGGTCATCTCCTTGGGCTGAGAGTGGGTATCCGTGGTCCAGGCGGCCGTGGCCGCCTGGCGCTGCTGGCTGGGCGCGCCAGCGCAGGGTGCGGGCCGGCCTGGTCCATCCCGTCGCCGTCGTCCCGCCAGCCGAATCAGCAGGCCGGGCGCAGGCGGGTCAAGCCACGCTCTTTGTGGCTTGACGCGACCAGGCCGGTCTGCTCGGCTGGCCGGCGGGCGACGGCGATCGCGGGAGGGGCCAGACCCCGAAGGGGTTTTGATTTCTCCTCCATCCCGGAGTCCGGGGGTGCCCCCGCCGGAGGCATGCTTTTGATCTTGATCTTCACCGCCCTGCAGGCGCAGCCAGGTCGGCACGGGCGGAGAAGAAGAACCACGTCACCAGGCCCGTGACCACGGCCGGACCCGCTGGCTGGCCGGGGATTAGCACCAGGACCAGCAGCGACAGGACCGCGGCGACCAGGGCGCGGGTCAGCAGCCGCAGGGGCCGGCCATGCCGGATCCGCGTCGGGATCAGCAGCAGACCCTGCCACTGGTTCTGGCCGGGCCAGCGGGCCTGTGGGCCTGAGGCGGGGACGTAGGGGTCGGTGATGGCCAGGTCGGCGTAGGCCTCCGACCGGCCCCAAGCGGTGCGGAGCTGAGCGTAGGCATTGGCCGCCTCGGTGTAGGCGCCCGTATCACCGCAGTCGAGCCGGTCCGGGTGAGTCTGGGCCGCGATCGCCCGCCAGGCCGCGCGGACCTGAGCGTCGCTCAGATCCGG
The DNA here is from genome assembly GCA_019240215.1 of Actinomycetota bacterium. GTDB lineage: Bacteria > Actinomycetota > Actinomycetes > Streptosporangiales > Streptosporangiaceae > Bog-532. The sequence continues at coordinate 45,116 of JAFAYQ010000011.1, forward strand.
GCGGACCGGGAGCCCCAGCACCTGGAACGGGTTCACCGGTCCGCCTCCTGGCCGAAGACATCGTCTAGGTTCCCCGTTCCGGTCGCCGCCTGCTCAGGCTCGGGTGGTGGCGCGGGCGGCGGGATGATGACTGAGGGTGCGCGGGCTGCGGGCAGCGGGAGCGGGGATGTCTTGGGGCGGGCGACCTGGACGAAGGTGGCGCCGCCGTGGTGGATGTAGCAGGCCTGCCCCGTGGTGAGGCCGCGGATGAGGCCGGGGTCAGCGGTCCAGGCGTGCTGGATGCGGGTGGTGCCTTCATCACCCCAGGTCGCACCGATCAGCTTGTGCGCTGACTCCAGGACGCGG
>JAFAYQ010000005.1 GCA_019240215.1 Actinomycetota bacterium
CGCCGCGTGAGCGGACGATCAGGTCGGCGAGCAGCGCAAGCGAGGCGATCAGCAGCCCGGTCACGAAAATCAGCACCGTGTTGACCGCAAAGATCAGCGGGTGCACGACCATGTCGAAGATGCCCTTGGCGATGCCCAGGCCGAGCAGGAACAACGCCACGGGCATGAGCACCTTGAGCGGATTGAAGTACATCACCATCCGCAGCACCTGCAGGATGTACCGGTAGGCGTCACGGACGAACTTGAACTTGGAGACCCCGGCCCGCTTGGCGTAGTCGATCGGCACGTACTCGACCACGTGCTCGTTGGACAGGAACGCCAGCGTGATCGTGGTGACGCAGGAGAACCCGGGCGGCAGCAGCCGCAGGTAGGGCAGCGCCACCTCACGCCGGAACGCGCGCAGCCCGGAGTTCAGGTCGGGGATGTGGGAGTTGGTGAGCCGTTCGGCCAGCTTGCGGATGAACCATTTGGCCGGGACCCGCAGGAACTTGACCGTGCCTTCCTCGGTGGTGCGGGCGCCGACGACCTGGTCGATCAGCGGGTTCGCGTCGAGCATGGCGACCAGCTCGGGGATCCGCTCGTTGGGGTAGGTCATGTCGGCGTCGGACCAGACCACGATGTCGCCGCGGGCCTGCTGGCTGCCGATCCGGCGGACGGTGCCGGCCCCGCCGTTGCGCGGGAAGTGCACCACCTTCAGCCGCGGCAGGCTGGGCGCGGCCAGCTGCAGCCGGGCCAGGGTGGCGTCGGTCGAGGCGTCGTCCACCGCGATCAGCTCGTACGGCATCCCGCTGGCGTCCATCGCCCGGCTGATCCGTTCCAGTTCCACCAGCACGTGGTCCTGCTCGTTGTAGCAGGGCAGCACGATCGAGACGTGCGGGGCCAGGCCGTCGTCGGGCGCGCCCTGGTAGGTGAACACCGGCTCGGGTGGCGGGGCGGGCTGCGCCTGGAGCACGGGGGCGGCGGTGTCGGTCACCGGGGAGTGGTCGCTGGCTGGCGCATCCGGGAAAGTGCTGAAAGGGGATGCCTCGGGTGCGGTTCCCGGGTACGGCGGGCCGGCCAGGTCGTAGGCCGGGGGAGCCTCGTAGGTGGGGGCGGCGTTGTAGGCCGGCTCGGAGCGGTAGGCGGGCGGCTCGTCGTAGCGGGGCGGTGCGTCGTACAGGCCCGGGACCTGATCCTGTGGGGTGGGCGGTTCGTACGGGATCGGCGGGGTCGGCGGGTCGTAAGGGGCCGCTGGGGTTGCCGGGGCCTGTGGGGTCGCTGCGTCGTAGGGGGTGGCCGGGGCCTGTGGGGTCGCTGCGTCGTATGGGGTGGCCGGGGCGGACGGGTCGTAAGCCGGGGGCGGCGGGTACTCGTAGGCCGGGCCGGTCGGGTAGGAGTGCTCGCCGCCGAGGGCGCCGCCGGCCGGGAACTCCCGGGTGTCGCCGCCGTTGCTCGGGTACTCCTGCTCGGGCTCGTAGGGCGGGTAGGCCGGCTCGGACGAGAACAGGTCATCGAGCGACGCGGTACCGCCCGACGGCTCGGGCGGCGGGGCCTGCCGGGAGCCGTTGGCCCGGTGATGCCGGCCGGGCTCGGCCGGCCGGTCGCCCCGCCGGTTGCTGGGCTGGTCGTCGTAGGAGCCTGGTTCGGTAGGAGTGCTCACGCGTGGCGAGAATACTCTGCTGTCTGGTTTGCTACCGGTCCTCCCGAAACTCCGGCCGGTTCCGACAGCCACACCACGAAGTGAATGAGCCAGGTCCGGGTGGGTGGCGCGGTCAGCACGTGGGCGTCCTGAGTGGTCAGCAGGTTCACGACCTGGCGGGCGCTGCCGCCGTAGGGCGCCAGCTGGGACTGGCGGGCGCCGAGGAGCACGGCGTGGCGTCCGGACCGCTCGATGTCGTTCACCACGGTGGACACTTCGCTGGTGGTGGGGCTGTCGATCCGGGTCGTCGGGGTCGCGCACATCCCCCGCACCACCTGGCTGAACCGGTCCGCGGTCTGCGCGTCGACGATGACCACGGCCGCGTTGGGACCGATGGCGGCGCAGAGCTGGCGGACGGCCCGGTTCTCGCCCTGGCCGGTGCGCTTGAACGCCAGCCCGTTGGCGGTCAGCCGGGTCTGGCCGCTGGCGGTCTTGGTGGTGCCGGCCCCGAAGGTGGTGACGGCGGCCGGGACCAGCAGCGCGATCACGCAGCAGACGGCGACGACCACGCCCGCGCTGCGGCTGGCCCCGAGCCGGTGACCGCGGTCCTTGAGCCAGGCCGCCATCCAGGCGGCGGCCAGGATCAGCCCCGGCAGCACCATCGGGACCAGGCGGCGGCTGGCCCAGGGCTGGTCGGGGATGATGCCGGGCCGCCACAGCACGGTCACGATCACCCAGCCGGTGATCAGCAGCGGCAGCCCCCAGACCCGCGCGGCGCCGCTGTCCCGCCAGGTGATCAGGGATTTCACCGCCCGCCGGGCGAGCAGGGCGAGGCCCAGGGTGCCGAGGATCACGGCCGGGACCCCCAGGTACCAGATGACCCAGTACAGGCTGTCCTCGGCGTACTGGCGGTGGCCGTCGACCGGCAGGCCGGCCAGCTTCTGCAGCTCGGCGACGTAATTGATGGTGGCCGGGACGGTCTCGCCGCGGACCGTCTGGAAGTAGGGGCGGACCGCGAAGCCGATGATGATCAGCACGGTCAGCGCGGCTACTGCCTCCGGCAGCCAGCGCAGCGGCCGCGACCGCAGCAGGTACTGGACCCAGCGGCGGGTGACCCGGATGTTCGTCACCGCCATGCCGATGCCGGTCAGCGCGACCACCGCCAGTGCGATCATCGCCAGCGGGCGCAGCGACGGCTCGATCGAGTCCAGGTAGGGCCGGGCCAGCAGGAACCCGTCGGCCAGGCCGTAGCCGACCCCGACGATCAGCCCGAGGCCGAGCGGGACCGCCTGCGGCCGCCGGGTCACCAGCAGGATGCCGAGGAACGGGATGGCCGGGAGCAGGTCGCTGGCGCCGTCGATCCGGATCAGCAGGGTGAGGCCGATGGCCAGGCCGCCGAAGAACGCCAGCGCGACGTTGGGGGCCGGGCCGTCCCGCCACGAGGGCCGGCCCGGGCCGGTCAGCTCGTGGCGGCCGGTCGTCAGCGCGAACGAGTCGGCCAGCATGCACAGCCCGCCGAACAGCATGATCTGCGCCAGCGTCTCGCTGAAGGTGTTCCGGCTGGTGTACTGCTCGGGCAGGCAGATCGCCAGCACCAGGGCGGCGGCCGGCGCCCAGCGGCCACCCGCCAGCCGTCCCACCAGGCCGGCGAAGGCCAGCACGGCGCAGGCCCCGATGATCGGCGCCATCGCGATCGCGGTGAGCGAGCCGCCCGCCCAGATCCCGATGGCCAGAATCATCGGCAGGCCGGCCATGAACTGGGGCGTGATCGTGCTGCCGGACTGGTAGAAGCCGAGGCTGCTGAAGCTCATCCCCGGGTGCGAGCCGCCGAACGCGGCCAGCGACTGCGGGATGTGGCTGCTGCCCTGCTGGGCGATCCAGTAGGCGAACTGCAGGTAGGTGCTGGGGTCGCGCAGCACGATGATCTGCTGGGAGTTCTCGGCCAGCTGCCAGTAGGCGAACCCGGCCGCCACCACCAGGGTGGCGATCAGCGCCCACCAGGGGACGTCGATCTTCGGGCGTTCGGGCGGGATGATGGCCCGCGGTTCGGTGCCGGCCGGGTCGCCGGGGTCGGCCGGGTTGGCGGCGGGGGCGAAGGCGACGGTCGGAGCCGCCGCCGGGTCGGGGCGGTCGCGGCGCTCGTCCCAGACCTCGCGGATGCCGTGCGGCCAGGACGACGGCAGCTCGCGGGCGACCACGAACACCAGCGCGATCGCCAGCGGCACCGAGATGATCAGCATCGGGATGTCGTTGAACCGGTTGGCCAGCAGCAGCGGCAGGCCGGCCAGGAGCCAGGCCATGACCAGCAGGGCGGGCGTCACCGTGATGGCGGCGAAGATCGTTCCCGGCAGGCGGGCGGTGCGCTGACGGCGGCGGCGCTTTTCGGGGGTGGGCTCGGGGACCGCCTCGGCGGCGGGCTCGGGGGTGGCGGCGGGAGCGGGCGGGACGGGCTCGGCTTTGGCTTTGGCGGGGGCTTCGGGGTCGTTCAGGGTGCTGACGGCGGCGGTGTCGGCTCGGGTCGACTGGGCGGCATCGGAGGCGGAGGCGGAGGCGAACTCGCTCGTGACGGCGGCATCGGGGGCGGCTTCGGAGAACGCGGGGGCTTCGGAGAACGCGGAGGTTTCGGGGGAGGCGGGGGCTTCGGAGGCGGCCTCGGGCGCGGGGGTGTCGGCGGCGGGGGCGATGGCTTCGGCTTCCGCTTCGCCGGATGCGGTCACGGTCGCGGGGTCGGCGGACCCGGTCGCGGGGTCGGCGGTCACGGTCGCGGGGTCGGCGGCGGCCGGCTCGACCTCGGACGATGCAGCCTCGGGTGGCCCCGCCTGCTCCTCCTGATCGGAGCGGTTGGCCGCGTCAGCGCCCCTCTTCGACGCGCGGAGTCCTCGGCGCACGGACCTACTGTAGAGGGGCCGGTCGATGACGGCTACGCATGGCCATCCTGTGTTCACAGTCGCGGCCGGCCGGAACTCCAGGCGCGGCCCCGTTCGCCGCGGGCCGCCCCGGCGTGGCTCGGCTGCTCACAGATACCAAATTGGTACTTTTGCCGTCGTTCCGAACAAATCTTTTTGGGCGACGCGGTAAACATTAGCCACAGCAATGACGCTGGCTGACTACAGCACCTGGCAGCACCTCAGGAACGTCGCGCGCAGCGCCGGCGCCAGGCTCGGAGCAAAGGCTGGTCGACCACTGGCTCTGCTCCTCATGGCCAGTAAGGACACCGACCGATGGACCGCCGACCCGGCCCCGCCCCGAGCGATCGAGGCGAGACGCAACGTAGAGTCCCGCCTCGCGGCCGCGGGGGTGGTGCCGAGGCGATGTTCACCGACCCGTTCACGGCTGTTCCCGGTTCGGGGGGTGCGGGAGATCCTGCGTCGGCGGGGCGGCGGGGGCCAGTGAGCCGGGGCGGTCCGACGGGACGGCAAGAGCCGGTGGGGCGGCAGGGGCCGGTGGGGCGGGGTGGCTCAGCGGTGTCAGACCGGCCAGAGCGGTCGGTGGGGCGCGAGGGAACAGCGGGGCGCAGCGGGCCAGCCGTGCGTGAGAGATCGGCGCCGCCATGGGACCTGCCAGCGGATGGGCCGGGCTACGGGCGGCCTGACAGCCCCAGTGGCCCCAATCGCTCCAGCGTCCTCACCAAGCCCGGCAGTCCCAACGGCGCCAATCGCTCCAGCGCCCTCACCAAGCCCGGCCGTCCCAACAGCGCCGACCCCGATAACAACATCAGCCTCAATGGCCCTGGCAGCCCCACCAGTCCCACTGAACACGGTAGCCGCGGTGAGCCCAGTGGACGCGGTGGCCGTGGTGAGCCCACTGGGCCCAATAGACCGGGCGGACCCAGTGGCCCCGGTGGCCCCGACGGCCCCGGCAGCGGGCCGCCCCGGGGGACGGCGCCCGGGAAGCCGCCCGGCCAGTCCCGCAAGCGCAAGGTCCTCAAGTGGACGTCGCTGGTCACGACGTTTGTACTGGTGGCGGCGACGCTGGCCGCGTACGCCGCCTACCGGGACGTGGTGGACGGGATCAAGCAGGAGAACGTGTCCAACCTGCTGGGCAAGAGCCGGCCGCCGCAGTACACCACGGCCGAGAACATCCTGGTCATCGGCTCAGACAGCCGGGCCGGGACCGACGGGCAGTTTGGCAGCACGCAGGCCATCCAGGGGGCCCGCTCGGACACGATGATGGTGCTGCACATCCTGCCCAACCACCAGGGCGCGGTGGTGATCAGCTTCCCGCGGGACTCGCTGGCGCCGATCATCGGCTGCCAGCCGGACGGCACCGGCACCAAGGGCCAGACCGCCCAGCCCGGGCAGTCCGAGATGCTGAACGCGACGTTCGCGGCGGGCGGCGCCGCCTGCCTGTGGAAGACGCTGGAGCAGACCACCGGGATCTACATCGACCACTTCATCGAGATCAACTTCGCCGGGTTCACCTCGGTGGTCAACGACCTCGGCGGCGTCAACGTGTGCCTGCCGGAAGCGATCGACGACCCCGCCTCCGGCCTCAACCTGACCGCCGGCGAGCACCACGTGAACGGGACCCAGGCGCTGGCCTTCGTCCGCGAGCGGCACGTCGGCCTGGGCTCTGACCTGCAGCGTATCCAGCGGCAGCAGTACTTCATGGCCGCCCTGCTGCAGCAGATCGACTCCCAGCAGGTGCTGTCCAACGTGCCCAAGGTGTTCGCGATCGCGCGGGACGTGGCCAAGACGCTCACCACCGACAGCGGCTTGTCGGTCAACGACATGCGCAACATCGCGATGAGCCTGAAGGGGCTGAACACCAAGGGTGTGCAGTTTACCCAGGTCCCGGTGGTCCCCGACCCGAACGACTCCGCCCACGTGCTCTGGCAGCAGCCGCAGTCGGCCCAGCTGTTCAGCGAGATCGCGCACGACCAGACCGTGCCCGCCAAGGCCAAGGCCAAGGCGAGCGCGACACCGGCGGCCTCGGCCTCAGCGTCAGCGTCGGTGACAGCGCCGGCCGTGAGCCCGGCCAGTGTCCAGGTCAACGTGCTGAACGCGGCCGGTACGGCCGGCCTGGCCGCCCAGGCGGCGTCGGCGCTGACCCAGAACCACTTCACCGTGGCCGGCACCGGCAACGCGGCCGCCCCCTCGGCCGCCACGATCATCCAGTACAGCTCGGCGGCCGAGGCGGCAGCGGCCAAGGCGCTGGCCGCGGTGGTCCCGGGCGCGGAGATCCAGCCGGTCAGCAGCGCCAGCGGGGTGGGCAGCAACGAGGTCGACCTGATCCTCGGCTCCAGCTACACCGGGCTCAGGACCAGCACCGCGTCGCCCTCCCCCACCGCGTCGGCGAGCGGGTCCGGCATCAGCAACGTCACCAAGACCTACGGCGGCATCAGCGGTAACGCCGACATCTGCGGCGACAAGGGCGCGTTCAGCGGCCCCGACCAGCCGAGCGAGTTCGCTCCCTGACCAGGCCGGCGGCCTGGTCAGCACGCGGAACGGGCCGCCGCCGATTCTCATCGGTGACGGCCCGTGGCCTGGGTCCGGGGTGGCGCTGGCTCATGACTGGCCGGGGGTCCCGGCCGAGCTGGCCGAACCTTCGCGGCGCTGGTGGCGGAGCTGCAGGAACGACAGCCCGAGGCCGACGATCGCGGTGATCAGCCAGGTGTGGTTGTGGGTGACGACGGCCAGAGCCACGCTGGCGACGCTGGTGAGGACGCCGAGGATCGTGGCGAGCTTCTTGTGACCGGTGAACCGCAGCAGGAGCAGCATGGCCGTTTCCTTTCGTCGTGCTCTTTCGATGTCTTCATCCTGCCACTTCATTGCGCATCACGCAAGTTTTTCTGAGTAGGAATTTTTTGCAGAAACGGAAAAGGGTGTGGCGATCGAGGGTGGCGGGATAGAGCGGCGTCCTGCGCGGCGGGGCACGGGCCTCCGGCGGGGGTACTTCGAGCTCCGGGGTGGATTTTGAGGCGCCCTGGCCTGGCCCCGGTCGGGCCAGACCGGCCAGCCGTGTGGCGCGCGGCGCGCCCCACGCAACCCGCAGGTCCCGCCGACCACCAGGGCCGCAGCACTACGGGTGCACTTTCAGTTAGGGAAGACTTTTGGGCAGGATTTGTAAAAAAGTCTTCCCGAATGATCGGGGCCTGAGCGGGAGGCCCGGGGCGGTAATCGGGTGGGGGCGGGTGGGTCCGGAGGACGGGTGAAGGGGTCCGGAGGCGGCCCGTAGCCGTCGGGGGCGAATTCGGCGGGCTGGGTGAGCAGGACCAGCAGCAGCCAGGCGAGGATGGCGCCCGGGTAGATGAAGTAGCCGAACCGGGTCGCCGGGGCCAGCACGAACATCACCGTCAGGGCGATGATGAGGCGGGTGGCGGCGGCTGGGACGTTGCGCGGGGGGCGGAAGATCAATGATGCGCCGATCGCCAGCGCGACCAGGACCAGGGCGGCGATCACGCACAGGCGGCCGATGTGGCCGGTGCCGGCGATCAGGTGGCCGGGCAACGGGCTGGACGCCTGCGAGGTGACGCTGGCCAGGCCGAGCGGGAACGAGATCGTGTTCCTGATCAGCGACTCGGGCTGGAGCGCGATGAACGGGCCGACCAGGACCGCGAACACGGCCAGGGCGACGGCGGTCATGATCGCGGCCGCCCGTTTGCCGTCGCGGGCCAGGGCCAGGCTGACCGCGACGATCAGGGCGGGCCAGGCGGTGGCCTTCATCGAGGCGGCGCCGCCGAACGCCAGGCCGGCCAGGATCGGCCGCGGGTGCTTCCACATCAGCGCGAAGCCCAGGCAGATCAGGGCGATGATCGGCACGTCGGTGCCGCCGACGGCCAGCTCGAGGGCGATGATCGGGGTCGCGGTGACGAACACCGTCCAGCGGACCACGTCGCGGGCCCGGGCCACCCGCAGCGCCAGGCCGAAGCAGACCACGAACACGATGCCGAACCACACCCGCGGGTCGGCCAGCGGGTTGTGCGGGGCGACCGTCCACAGCAGCGCGAAAAACGTCATCGGCGGCAGGTACGGGTCGTAGGCGTTCGGGTTGGTGGTGTGCCGGAGCAGGCCGGGCGCCTCGTACGGGGTCCCGTGGTGGACCAGCAGCTCGGCCGAGCGGAGGACGACGATGACCTCGGGCTGGCCCTGGCCGGTGGTCGCCATCCAGGCCAGCGGGACCAGGACAGCCCCGCAGAGACTCAGCGCCAGGGCCAGGTCGGCGCCGCGCGAACGCCAGACCAGGACCGCGACCGCGGCCAGGCCGTAGCCGCAGGCGGCCATGAAGCCCCAGTCGCGATGCAGGTAGTCGGTGGAGACGAGCGCGATGCCGAGACCGTAAAGAGCACACACGGCGAAGGCCGCCGCGATCCATTTCCGGTGCCGGGTGACCAGGGACGTCCAGGTCAGTTCGCGGCTCGTCACCCAGGCGCCCCCGCGTACTGAGTTCTGGGTCAGCAAGGACAATTCAAGATCCTCCCCGACGCGAGATCCTATCCCTTGCCCCGATCGAGGCTACCCGCGCGGGGCCGGCCGACTCTAATAGTTATGCGGTGTCGAGGCCTTCGGTGTCGGTATGCGGTTCGGGGCGGCCGGGCGGCCGGGCCCGGCGGACCGGGCCGCCGCGCTGCGGAGGCAGCCGGGCCGAGTAGATCGAGTAGCCGTCGATGTAGCGGGACACGATGGTGGCGGTCACGGTGGCGGCCAGCATCGGGACCATGATCTGGAAGCCGCTGTGGGTCAGTTCCAGCGCCAGGGCCAGGCTGGCCAGCGGGGCCTGCATCGACGCCCCGAGGAAGGCAGCCGCCCCGACCAGCGCGTAGGCCCCGGCCGGGGAGCCCGGCCACAGCATGCTCCAGGCGATGCCGAACGCGGCCCCGAACACCGCGCCGGTGCTGAACGTGGGGGTGAACAGGCCGCCGGTCGCCCCGCTGCCCAGGCAGAGCGCGGTGACCAGCGGCTTGAGCAGGAACAGGCCGAGCAGCAGGCCGAACCCGCCGATCCCCAGGAAGGCCTGGTTGGCCATGTCGCGGCCGTTGCCGAACAACTCCGGCAGCCCGAACCCGATCAGGCCGAGGATCGTGAACGCGATCACCATGGCCGGGATCGACCGCCAGCCGGTGAACCGGTAGAACGACACCCAGCCGAGCAGCCGGATGTACCCGGCCGCGATCGCGCCGATCACCGGGCCCGCGATCAGCGACCAGACCAGCAGCGGGGCGGTGAAGTGGTAGGCCGGGATGCCCAGGTAGGTAGCGTGGGCGGGCAGGTAGATCCAGGCCACCGCGGTGGCGATGCCGGAGCAGGCCAGCGCGGGCAGCACCACCGGCAGCGCCAGCGTGCCCACCATCACCTCGGCCGTGAACAGCGCCCCGGCCAGCGGGACGTTGTACACCGCGGCCAGGCCGGCCCCGCCGCCGCAGGCGACCAGCAGCCGCCGCTGGCCGACCGACAGCTGGGTCCAGGTGGCCAGCACGCTGGCCGACACCCCGCCCATCAGCTTGGGGGCGGCCTCGCGGCCGAGCGAGGCGCCCATGCCGATGACGACCTCGGAGATCACCGACGTGCCGAACGAGCGCAGGAACGCCAGCTTGCCGTCGCCGTTCCAGATCGAGTCGTCGATCTCGGACTTCCCGCTGGTGTAGCGGCGCAGCAGGTACCAGGCGACGCCGCCGATCAGGCCGGCCAGCGGCAGCACGATCAGCCGCCGCAGGTCCGAGGCGTGCCGGACGCCTTCGGTGAGCGGCCCGGCGTTGAAGCCGAACGCCAGGTGCTCGACGCTGTAGAGGATGAACATCAGCAGGTCGCCGAACAGCCCGGCGGCCACGCCGGTGCCCACCAGCACCATCCAGAACACCGGGGTGAGGGCGGTGTCACCGTCGCTGGTGACGTTGGGCTGCTCGGTGGCGCCGCGGCCGGACGGCAGCCGGGTCCTGATCAGCGGCTGCGGGATCCGCAGCCGCTCACTCGGGCGCGGCGTCCGCGGGATCCTCGGGGAGCGCTTGCGCGCGGACCACATGTGCCGCCTCCCGCGCGCCTCGCCGGTCCTCCGACCTCACTGTACCGAGCCCCGGCCGGCTGGTGTTATCGCAGGTCAAACCCGGTAATAACGGTAGGAATGCTCAAGCCGGGCGGGTGGCCGGCGGGACCGGTGGGGCCGGGCTGGCCGGCTGGGCCGGGGTGTCCGCCGCAGGCTGCTGGCGGATGGCCAGCCAGGCGGTGAGGTAGTCGCGCAGCAGCAGACCCCACAGGTACCCGGCCAGCACCCCGCTGGCGATCGGGGTGACGCCGAACGCGGCCCCGATCCCGAGGACCAGCATCCGGATCTCCCAGCCGAGGCCGGTGACGTCGGCCGGCCGCCCGTCCGGTCCGGTCGGCGGCCAGGTCAGCCCGTAGTAGGCCACCAGCGTCCGCAGCTTGCGGGGGCCGGGCCAGACGATCCGGTGCCGGGCCCGGTAGGCGACGTCCAGGTGACGGAGCACGACGGCGGCCACCAGCGCGAACACCAGCGGCGCGGGCACCCGGTGGGTGAACGCGAGCGCGGCCAGGAACAGGTACTCGGCCGCCTGGATCATCGCCGGGACCAGCCAGTCGAGGCGGCCGTCGTGCGGGTGACTGGACCCCAGCCCGGCCAGCAGCATCGCCTCGACCGGGGTCAGCAGCAGCACCCCGGACAGGTTGCCCATGCCCAGCGCGGCCAGCGCGCCGGTCACGAATAGCCCCACGATCAGCGGCGGGATCGGGGGGATGCGGCCCTCGACCAGCCGCCCGAGCCACAGCGAGATCGGGCCGTCGTCCCGGTAGGCGGGGATCTGGAAGCTGGCCACGCTCCGGACCGGGGTGGCCGCCCGCGACGCCCGCGGCGGTGGCTCGTCCTCCGGGTCGCTCATACCGCCCGGCAGCAGGCTGGCGGCACCGCGGTCGTCCTGGTCGGAGTCCGGGCCTTCGCCGGGCCCGGTCAGCGCGCCGAGCATGCCGCCGAGGACGCCGCCGAGCGGGCTGACGGCCGGGTCGAGGCTGATCGCGCCCTCGTCGGTGCCGGCCGGGCCCACCCCGCCGGCCCCGGCCGGGTTGACCGCCATCGCCGGGGCGCCCAGCTGCTCACGTTCGCGGGCGGAGTCGCCGAGCCCGACCACCCGGGCGGTGACCAGGTAACCGGTGGCCAGCACGCCCCAGCCGATCAGGGTCAGGAACGCGATCCGGGGTCCCCAGACGCCGCCCACCACCGCCAGCACCAGGATGCGTTCGCCGGCCGGCAGCGTGAGCGCGCGCTCCAGCCGCCGCTGGGCGGCCGACCGCGGCAGCCGGGTCCGGCCCCCGCGCTCCTCGGTCGCCCGCTCGTAACACAGGTCGGCCATCCGCCGGATGGCGGTCACCGCCAGGGCCAGCACCGCCAGGTGCCAGACCCCGCCCGGGCCGCCGCCGATGATGCCGGGCACGCTGACGTCGCTGAGCCCGGCGCTGGCGGCCAGCCCGGCGTAGGCCGCGCACTCGGTGACGGCCCAGCCCGCGGCCGACAGCCAGTCCCCGGCAGGCTGGATGACGCCCGAGCGGGAACCGCGCCGGAAGGCGGCCAGCACCGGGCCGGGCGCCAGGGCCAGCAGCCGGCCGGACCGGTTGCACACGTAGGCGACCAGCAGGGTGACCGCCGCCATGGTCTTGGCGCTGGCGATCGGCTCGGAGAACCAGATGGCGGAGGCCAGCCCGAGACCGAGGCTGATGCCGAGCAGGGCGGCCGGGGCCAGGTCGCGGTCGGCCGCCCAGCGGGCCACGTCGCGGGCGATCGGGTCCGCGAACAGCTCGGCCACCAGGCCGTCCTCGTCCCGGTCGGCGTCGCCGTCGGGGCGGGCCTCGACCAGCTGGACGTCCACCCCGCGCTGGGCGAGCTCGGCCATCAGCGCGGTGACCTGGTCGGGGGCCGGGGGCTGGCGGGCCAGGTAGTCGGCCGCCTCGGCCAGCGCCCGCAGGTCGCCGGGGTCGACCAGGATCGCCCGGCAGTCGCCGCGGGCCTCGGCGTAACCGGCCGTGCCCTCGGTGTCCAGCAGCCGGGCCAGCGCCTGGCGGGGCACCGACAGGTCGCCGCCGCAGATCAGCATGGGCTCGCCGGTGGCCCGGGCGGCGGCCGCGATCGTCAGCAGCCCACCGGCGTCGCCGTCGGTGGTGTCCACCCGGCGCACTCCGAGCGACGTGAGCTGGCCGTACAGCCCGGCGGCCGGTTCGGCCGCCAGGACCAGCGCAACGGTCATCGGACGTCCTCCCAAGCGGCCCACCCGACCGGCACTCCTGAGGCTCGCAACTTGCCCAGAAGCGTACCCAGCTAACCCGCTGAATACCGGTGGACACGCGGCGCGTGCCACCAGTAACGATCCAGTAGAGTCCGGCTCATGCGGATGGTCGCGGTCGTGCTGGCGGGCGGATCGGGCCAGCGGTTCGGGGCCGCGGTGCCCAAGCAGCTGCTGGAACTGGACGGCCGGACGCTGCTGGAGCACTGCGTGGCCGCGTTCGACGCCGCCCCCGGGGTGGACGAGGTGCTGGTGGTGATGCCGCCGGGCCGGACCGCGGACGCCGGCAAGCTGCGCGCCGACGGCGCGTTCCCCAAGCTCAGCGCCGTCATCGAGGGCGGCACCAGCCGGCCCGGGTCCACCCGGGCGGCGCTGGCCGCGATCGCGGCCCGGCGCGGGCCCGCCGCCGAGGCCGGGGGCGACGGCAGCGCCGACGATTGGGCGGTGCTGTTCCACGACGCGGCCCGGCCGCTGGTCGACCAGCGGATCATCGCCGACTGCGTGGCCGCGCTGGCCACGGTGGACGCGGTCGGGGTGGCGGTGCCGACCGCCGACACGATCGTGGTGGTCGCCGACGGGGTGATGACCCAGATCCCCCGGCGCGACAGCCTGCGGCGCTGCCAGACCCCGCAGGGCTTCCGGCTGCCGGTCATCACCCGGGCCCACGAACTGGCGCTGGCCGACCCCGACTACGAGCCGACCGACGACTGCGGGGTGGTGCTGCGCTACCTGCCGGACGTGCCGGTCCACGTGGTCCCGGGCAGCGAGCGCAACATGAAGATCACCTACCCCAAGGACCTGGCCATCGCCCGGGCCCTGCTCGGCCGGGAGGACTAGCGCCATGGCCGTCTGGTCACCGGAACAGCTGGCGCGGGTGGACGAGGCCAGCGAGCTGGAGATCGCCACCCGGCGCGCGGACGGGACCCTCCGCTCGCCCCGGCCGATCTGGGTCGTCCGGGTCGGCGACCAGGTGTACGTGCGCACCTGGTACCGGCGCACGACCGGCTGGTTCGGCCGCGTGCTGGAATCGCCGCGGGCCCAGGTCCAGGTGCCCGGCCTGACCGCCGACGTGACCGTCGAGGACGTCGGCGACGGCGCCAGCACCGACTCTGGCGACCTGCGCGACAACGTCGACGCCGCCTACCGCGCCAAGTACGGCCGTTACGGCGGCGGCTCGGTCGACCAGATGGTCACCGACTCGGCCGCCGCCACCACGCTGCGCCTGATCCGGGAGCAGGGCCCCTAGCTCTTGATCGCCTGCTTGACCAGGGTGCGGCCGAAGTCCCACATCAGGCCGCTGCCCTTGCTGGCGTCCTCGATGACCTCGGCGAACGACTCGGTGAAGAGCTTGACCTCGGTGTCGCCGATCATCAGGGGCGGGATCAGCTTGATGACCTCCATGTGGTCACCGGAGACCTGAGTCAGGATGCGGTGCCGCTGGAACAGCGCGACCACCACCATCTGCGCGAACAGGCCGACCCGGGCCTTCTGCAGCATGGCCCAGTTGGCCCGGGCCTTCAGCCCGGACGGGCGGCCGAACTCGAGGCCGATGATCAGGCCCTTGCCCCGCACGTCCTGGATCAGGTCGTGCTTGGCCTGCAGGCCGCGCAGTGCCCCCATGAGCTCCTGGCCGCGGCGTTCGGCGTTCTCGACCAGGTGCTCGTCGTCGATCACGGCCAGCGCGGCCAGCCCGGCCGCCATCGCCAGCGGGCCGCCCTTGAACGTGGTCGAGTGCTTCATCAGCTTGTCCATGGACGAGTAGACCGACGAGTAGATCTTGTCGGTCGTCAGCATCGCCCCGACCGGCACGTAGCCGCCGGACAGCGCCTTGGCCACGGTCACGATGTCGGGCCGGACGTCGCCGTCCCAGTCGTAGGAGAAGAAGCGGCCGGTGCGGCCCAGCCCGACCTGGACCTCGTCGCAGATCAGCAGCGCCCCGTGCTGGTGCAGGAGTTCCTTGGCGGCCGGCAGGAACCCGGCCGGGGTCATCATCACCCCGTGCCCCTGGACCGGCTCGACGATCAGCGCGGCCACGTCCCCCCGGCGCAGCTCGGCCGCGAGCGCGCCGAGGTCGCCGAGCGGGATCTGGGCGCCGGGCAGCAGCGGGCCGAAGCCGGCCTTGAACTCCTCGGCCCCGTTGACCGACAGCGACCCGGTGGTCAGCCCGTGGAAGCCGTGCCTTGTGTAGAGGATCCGGCCCTTGCCGGTGGCGTGGCGGGCGAACTTGAGGGCCGACTCGACCGCCTCGGTGCCGCTGTTGCAGAAGAACACCCGCTCCAGCCCGGGCGCCTTGGCCAGCAGCCGCTCGGCCAGCAGGCCCTGGATCGGCGGGCAGTCGAACTGGGTCCAGGCCGCGAAATCCATCTCCAGCGCGTCGGCCAGCGCCTGCTTGATCACCGGGTGCGAACGGCCGGCCGCGAACACCCCGAACCCGGACAGGAAGTCGGCGTAGGCGTGACCGTCGGCGTCGAACAGGTAGGCACCCTCGCCGCGCACGTAGGTGCGGTCAAAGCCGATCGTGCGCAGCGTCCGCGGCAGCTGCGGGTTCAGGTACCGGGTGTGCAGCTCGGCGCCGTCAGCGGTGTGGGCGTCGAGCAGGCTCCGCAGATCGAAGGTCATACGTCATTATCGCCCGCGGGCCGGGCCATCCGCCGCAGCAGCCCGCGCGAGCTGGTCAGGAAGCCCGCGCCCCAGCACAGGTGCATGGTGCCCAGCGCGGCCGGGATCCGGGCGCGGACCCCGAGCGGCACGTCGCGGGCGAGGACCGCCGCCACCCCGGTGATGCCGGCCAAGTAGGTGGCCGGGATCACCAGCCCGAGGCTGAGCCAGCGGACCCCGTCCGGCGCTCCGGCCGCGATCCCGGCCAGGGCCGCCACCCCGGCCACGGTCCCGGCCGCGATGACCGCGACCGCCGCGGGCGGGGCCAGGTAGCGCAGGTTGATCGTGCCCTGGTGCTGGCGGGCGACCACCCGGCGCCAGCGGCCGTAGTGGAAGTACTGAGCACCGAGCGCGCGCGGGTTGGAGCGCGGCCGGTAGGTGACCCGGAGCGCCGGCTCGAACCAGATCAGACCGCCGGTCAGCCGGATCCGGTGGTTCATCTCCCAGTCCTCGGCCCGCAGGTACTCCTCGTCGTAGCCGCCGGCCTTCTCGATCGCCTCGCGCCGGTACACGCCCAGATAGACGCTGTCGACCGGGCCCGCCTCACCGCCGGTGTGGAAGCTGGCCCCGCCCACCCCGGCCTTGGAGGTCATGGCCCAGGCGACCGCCTGCTCGAACGGGCTGACGCCCTCGGCCGCCATCACCCCGCCGACGTCGGCCGCGCCGGTCCGCAGCAGCGTGCCGACCGCGGTCCGCAGGTAGCCGGGGGGCAGCATGGCGTGCCCGTCGACCCGGGTGATCACGTCGAACCGGGCCGCCTGGATGGCCGCGTTGACCCCCGACGGGATCTTGCCGGTCGGGTTCGGCACCGCCGTCACGTGCGGGTTGCCGGCCGCCAGCTGGTCAGCGATGGCCTGCGTCCGGTCCCGGGACGGGCCGACCGCCAGCACCAGCTCCAGCTCACCGGGATAGTCCTGGTCGAGGATGTGGCGGACGGCCTCGGCCAGATGCCGTTCCTCGTTGCGCACGGGCATGACGACCGAAACCGGCGGCCAATCGGTGTCCGGTGACGGCAGGTCCGCGTTGGCAGGAGATATGTGCACCATGACGAGCGTCAAACTACTGCACCGGGCCGCCCCCCGGCGCACCGATCCCCGATCGCCACCCGGGGCGATCGGGGATCGGCAATGTGCGGGCCGGCCGGGTGGCTACTGACCCGAATCCTCCAGGCCGGAGTCCTCCAGCATCTCGGTGACCAGCGCGGCGATCTGCGACCGCTCCGAGCGGGTCAGCGTCACGTGCGCGAACAGCGGGTGGCCCTTGAGCTTCTCGATCACCGCGACCACGCCGTCGTGGCGGCCGACCCGCAGGTTGTCCCGCTGGGCGATGTCGTGGGTGAGCACGACCCGGGAGCCGGACCCGATCCGCGACAGCACCGTGAGCAGCACCCCGCGCTCCAGCGACTGGGCCTCATCCACGATCACGAAGGCGTCGTGCAGGGACCGGCCGCGGATGTGGGTCAGC
>JAFAYQ010000063.1 GCA_019240215.1 Actinomycetota bacterium
GCACGCCGAGGCGATCGAGATCATCTTCGACCCCGATCAGATCTCATACCGCGACCTGCTGGAGTTCTTCTTCCAGATCCACGACCCGAGCACGCTGAACCGGCAGGGCAACGACATCGGCACCAGCTACCGGTCGGCCATCTTCTACACCAGCGACGCGCAGAAGCAGGTCGCGGAGGACACGATCGCCGACGTGGACGCCTCCGGCCTGTGGCCAGGCAAGGTGGTCACCGAGGTGACGCCGGCCGGGCCGTTCTGGGAGGCCGAGCCGGAGCACCAGGACTACCTGCAGACCTACCCCGACGGCTACACCTGCCACTGGGTGCGCCCGGGCTGGAAGCTGCCGCACCGCGACAAGGACGCAGTGACGCAGTAACCACGTAATGACAAGGCCCCGTCCGCGGTTCGCGGACGGGGCCTCAGTGTCGGTCGATCAGGGGTAGCTGACGACGTTGCTCGGGCCGGGGTCGGTGGAGTCAACCGCGGCCCCGGTGTCGTTGACGACGTGGTCGATGCCGCCCAGGCCGTTCAGGAACCGGGTGAACACGTCGTGCAGCTGGACGCCGGGGGTGTCCGGCACCGAGAACGCGGTCGCCGAGTGGATGTCGACGCCCTGGTTGAAGTAGCTGTAGCTGCCCAAGCCGTAACCGGAGAAGCTGGTCACCTTGGACCCGATCGCGATCGCCGGGTAGCCGTCGGTGGTCGGGCTGGACATCCAGGCCGACTGGCTGGGCACCTCGTAGGGCATCTCGTTCTGGAAGAAGATGACCTCGCCGCCCTGGCCGTTCCAGACCACCTCGTTCTTGAGGTAGTGCTCGACCGCCAGGCCGTAGGCCAGCACGTCGTTGCCGTTCACGACCAGCCCGGTCTGGGCCGGGTCGCAGGTGAAGCAGCCGTTGGCGCCGCCCCCGACCCCGTTCTGGTCCGGGGTGCCGGTCTGCCCGGCCCCGTGGTCGGCCCGCCAGGCCCAGATGTCGTCCAGGATCACGTGCGAGCCGTCCACCACCAGGCTGTCGGTGGCACTACCGGCGGTCGCCCCGCCGATCCGGAAGAACACGTCCTGCACCAGCGTCGGGTCCGACGCGCTGCCGAGCCCGCTGGTGAGCGGGGTGCCCAGCTGGACCAGGGCGGCCGAGTTCTTCGGCCCGGCGTCCACGATCAGCCCGGACAGCTTGACCCCCTTGGGGTCCAGCACCTGCAGGGCGGCGGTGCCGTTCTGCGGGACCAGGGTGGCGAAGCCGAGGCCCAGCACGATCGTGTCCGGCCGGGAGACCAGGATCGGCGCCTTGAGGTCGTAGACGCCCGGGGTCAGGATCAGGTTCTGGCCGAGGGCCAGGGCCGCGTCGATGGCCAGCACCGACGTGCTCGGCGAGGCGATGAAGAACTTGCTCAGCGGGACCGAGGCGCCCGCCGTGCTGCCGCTCGCCCACGACGGCCCCGAGGTGTTCTTCTGCAGCGACGGCACAAACACGCTGGTGGCGCCGGTGCTGCTGGTCTGCAGGAACGGCTCCTCCTGGGTCTGCGGGCTGGTGTCCAGGGTGGTGTACGGGTTGGCGTTACCGGGGTTGCCGTTGGTGAAGTTGGTGGCCGGGGCGCCCGGGTCACCGGAGAACACCTGGTTCCAGACCCCGTTCGACCAGCCGTCCAGGTTGGTGTTCCGGACGAAGAACTGCTGCTGAGACCCGTTGATCACGGTCCCGCCCGCGAACGAGGAGTCGGCGATGTACCCGCCGCTGGCGTACTGCGGCCCGGCCGAGCAGTAGTCCATCAGCGACAGGTTGCCGCCGGTCAGGTTGACCCGGCGCATCGGCGCGGCCTGGGACACCGCCCAGAAGTCGGCGCCCGTCTGGCAGCCGGTCTGCCCGGTGACGTTGATGCTCAGGTTGGACAGCGACCGCCAGAAGTTGTCCAGCGCGATGCAGTTGCTGCTGCCGTCGGTGGTGGCGAAGCACTGGTTGTACACGTTGATCGAGCCGTTGATGGTCACGTCCTTGGGCGAGCTGCCCAGGCCCGCGACCTCGGTGTAGTAACCGACCTGGAACGACAGCGGGTCGGCGGCCGACCCGTAGGTGCCCGGCTCGAACAGCAGCGCGTAGCGCTGGGTGCCGAACTGGTTGGGGATCTGCTGGGTGGCGATCGCGTTCACCGTGGCCTGGATCTGGCTCTGCGGCATGCTCGGGGTGAACACGTACACGTTCGGCCCGAAGTTCGGCGTCCCGGCCGCGTGGGTGGCCGGCCCGACCGTGGCCCGGCTGACGCTGGCGGCCGTCGCGGCCCGCACCGTGGCCTGGGTCGTGGCCGCGCCCGCCTGGGTGATCGTCCCGGCCGCGCCCAGGCCCAGCACGGCCGCCAGCACCGCGATCCCGCCCGTCAGGCTCCGCCGCCGAGGCCGCTGGGGCCGCCCGGCCCTCGCGCCCGCCGCCCCGGCCTCGGTCCCGGCGTCCGCCGCCCCGGCCTCAGTCCCGACGTCCGCCGCCCCGGCCCGCATGTAAGCGCTTTCACCGAGCGCCGCAGGTTTCCGTCTCAAATTCATCAGCAGTCCCATTTCTGTGCGCGTAGCGTCAGCGCTACCACCGCTCCGCCGACAGCATCTCCTATTGGAGACCAGGCTCCAAGGGTTCTGATAACACTTTTTGTTTCGAAAAGTTGACTGGTGAGCGGTCACCGACGGATCGAGCCGCGCGGGGGTCACTGACCCGCACCGCGCGGCCCGATTTCCGCTCGGAACCGGTCAGCAGGCGCCGTCGTCGTTCCAGGCGCCGGAGGGCCCGCCGGGGGCCTCGTCGTAGTTCCACTGGTTGGCGGTCCAGTTGTGACCGTTGTAGGAGACCTCGTTGCCGGAGGTGTAGGCGGTCGAGTTGCTCCAGGCCGAGTCACACGAGCCGTTGCTGGGCGGCGGGGTCGTGGGCGGCGGGCTGGTCGGCGTCGTCGTCGTGCCGCCCCCGCCCCCGCCGGTGAACGCCTGGAACGCCTGGGTGAAGGCGCCGCTGTTCTGGCTCAGGCCGCTGCAGGTGGACGACGCGCTGGTCTGGCCCGGGCAGCCGCCGTTGTCGCGGCCCTCGGACCAGAACGACAGCATCGCGATGCCCTGCTGGGCCGCGTAGGACTCGACGGTGGAGGCGTCGGCCAGCGTGAAGATCTCGCCCGGGCTGTCGTTCTGGCCGATCATCGGGGTGTTGCCGAGCATGCCGTAGGCGGCCGCGGTGGAGACCCCGAACACGCTCGCCACCTGGCCGGCCGCGGCGTCCAGGGCCTGGTTGGAGGCGGAGCCCATCTCGGTCCCGGAGGTGCCGTAGTCCATTGTCATGATGTTGACGACGTCGGGCTTGAAGCCGCTGGACTGGGCCGCGTTGAGCACGTTCAGGCCGTCGGAGGTGAAGCCGGTCGGCAGCACCGGCAGGGTGTAGGAGATGTTCAGGTTGTCCCCGTTGGCGCTGGCCCAGGACCGGACCTGCGCGAGCGCCTGCGCGGTGAGCGTGTAGTCGGCCGCGTTGGTCTCCTCGCTGGACTCGATGTCGAAGTCCAGGTGGGTCACGTTCATCGTGGTGACCGCGTTCTCGACCTGGCTCGCCATCGCGCTGGCGGACGAGCACTGGTTGCCCAGGTCGGTCCCGTCGGTGTCGACCGTGTAGCCGCCGAATGAGATCGACACGTCGCCGCCCTCGGCCTGCAGCGCCGAGATCTGCGACTGCCAGCCGGACTGGTTCGGCAGCGACCACTGGCAGCCGGAGCCGTTGGCGAAGGCCAGCTCGAAGTACTTGGTGCCGTAATCGGCCGCCACCGTGGTGAGGGTGGTGTTGCTGAGCCCGGTGTCAACGTAAGGGGCGAACACGTGGGCCGGCCAGCTGGTGGCCGCGTCGGCCGTCAGGCTGGAGGTCAGCCCGGAGTTTGGGCCGAAGCCGGTCATGAACAGGCCGGCCCCGGTCAGGCCGGTGGCCAGCAGCGCGGCCGCCGTACAGGAGAGCAAGCGGGAAGGTCGGGGCATAGCGGGGGTCCGCCTTTCGTAGGCCGCCCATCAGCCCGGTGGCCGCGCGGTACGTCGCCCCCACCCGCCGTGCCGCCCGGTCACGGGCGATGCGCAACCCTCTATTAGGAAAGTTTCCTAAACGTAATTCTGAGGGACGCACGCCGTCAACAGCTTCATCCAGGAATTCAACTTAAGAGACCATTACGTCCCTGGCTGGCGCCTGGACGCCGAACACTCACGCCCCAGGAGTCACTTAGGTTGCAGCTTCCCCATCCGCCTACAGCAGTTTGACGCTTCAAGGTCATTTCCGTTCGGAAAACCCTGAAAACGTCGCCCCGCCGGGAGTCCGCCGTACTGCCGAGCCCCACGTGGTCGGCGCGACGGGCCCACCCCCGCACGCCACGAGCACCCGCACCCCACGAGCACCCGCACCCCACAAGCACCACGAACACCACCAGCCTCTTCCGCCCCAGCCGCCCCGACGGTCCCAGCCGGTATCCGACGGCGACGGCGACGGCGACGGCGAGGCCAGCCCGGCTACGGCACCCGGGCCAGCCCCGCGCAGGCCAGCCCCAGCACCGGCACGTCCCGCTCACTCGGGGTGTCCGGGTCCGGGCGCCACTGCGGCACCGGCACCACGCCTGGCTCATCCACCTCCAGCCCGCCGAACAGCCCCTCCACCTCGCCCCGGGTCCGGAACTGGACCGGGCCCAGCGCCTGCGCCATCGCCGCCTGCAGGTCCGCGGCGGCCGGGTCTTCGCTGGCCAGCAGGTGGTGGATGAACACGTAGCTGCCCGGCGCGAGCGCCCGGATCCAGCTGGCGGTCAGCTCGGCCGGCTGCTCGTCGTCGGGTACGTAGTGCAGGATGCCGCACAGCAGCAGGCCGACCGGCTGCTCCCAGTCCAGGTGGCCGGCCACGGCCGGGTCGGCCAGCACCGCGGCCGCCGCCCGCAGGTCGCCGTTCACCGCCACCGTGGTCTCGTCGCTGGCCAGCAGCTCCTGCGCGCGCTCGACCACGGCCGGGTCGTGGTCGACGTAGACCACCCGGGCGCCCGGGTGGTAGCGGGCGGCGATCTGGTGGACGTTGTCGGCGGTCGGCAGGCCCGAGCCGAGGTCGATGAACTGCCCGATACCGGCGTCGGCGGCCAGGTGGCGGACCGCCCGGCGCAGCACGTCACGCTGGGCGCGCACGCCGATGGCCGCCTCCGGCAGGGCGGCGACGATCTGGTCACCGGCCGCCTGGTCGGTGTCCGAGTGGTCAGCGCCGCCCAGCAGGTAGTCGTAGACGCCCGCCACGCTCGGGCGGTCTGGTGCGGCTTCGGCTTCGGACATCGGGGGCTCCTAACGGGGAGGGATCGAGCTGCGTCCCGGCCAGCTGGCGGCGGGAGGTGACGCCGAGCTTCCGGAACACCTTGCGCAGGTGGTAGTCGATCGTGTTCGGGCTCAGGTAGAGCTGGGCGGCGATCTCGGCGTTGGTGGCGCCGCTCGCGGCCAGCTGGGCGACCTGCGCCTCCTGGGCGGTCAGGGCCTCCCGGTCCTGGCCCGGTGCCCGGACCGGGACCGACTCGCCGGCCGCCGACAGTTCCCGGCGGGTGCGGGCCGCGAACGCGGCCGCCCCCATCTCGTCGAAGCCCCGGTAGGCGGCCCGCAACGGCGCGCGGGCGTCCCGCGGGCGCTTGACCCGGCGCAGCCATTCCCCGTAGACGAGCTGGCTGCGGGCCTGGTGGACCGGGCCGCGGGCGGCGCCGTGCTGGCTGATCGCCTCGCGGTAATGTTCCTCGGCCCCGCTACCAGGCCCGTCGCCGGCCGTCAGCGCCCGCCCGCGGGCCAGGTAACCCAGCGTCAGCGGGGACGGGCTGGCCGCCGCCAGCCGCTCCAGCTGGGCCAGGAAGCCCCGGGCGGCGTCGGGCTGACCGGACCGCTGGGCCGCCTCGACCAGGTCGGGCAGCACGAACTTGACCTGCGATGTGTCCTCGAGGCCGGCCGTGAAGCTGGCGTAGGCGGCCCCGTAGCGGCCCTGGCCGAGTTCGATGACACAGCGGGCGTAGTCGGCGAACACCAGCTGGTAGCCCTGGCCTTCGCGGCCGGCGTCGTCGGTGACCGCCGCCAGCAGCTGCTGGACCCGCTGGGTCTGCCCGCGCCAGGCCGCGATCAGCAGCGCCCCGATGTTCCAGCGCTGGCCGCGGGCCTCGGCGATGGCGGCGTGTTCGAGGAAGCAGCGCTGCGCCTCCGACAGGTAGCCGGCCAGCAGGTTGGACACGCCGGCGTGGCTGAGGGCCAGGGTCAGCGGGAGCACCGCGCCGTGCTGGCGGGCCTCGGTCTCCATCCGCCGGGCCAGCTCGTCGAGCCGGTCCTCGTCGACCAGGATGGTGGCGTCCGCGCAGGCGGCCGCCAGCCACTGGAACAGCTCAGGCGCGCCCGGCGGGGCGACCCGGACGGCGTCGATCGCGGTCCGCAGCAGCGGCGCGGCCGCCGCCAGGCCCCGCCCGAGCAGCGTCGCGTCCGCGTCCAGCAGCAGGTCACCGGGGGTGGCGGCCGTCCCAGCGGGCAGCGGCAGCGACCGGGCGGCCCGGACCACGTCGCCCCGGGTGGTGCCGTCCGGCGCCAGCTGGCCGTTGATCTGGGCCTCGACCACCGCCTCGACCAGGATGTCGCGGGCCAGCCGGAGATCGTCGTGGCCGAGGCCGGCCGCCGCCGCCAGCAGCGCCGAGGTGGCCTTGGCCGACTCATGCTGGGCGTGGTAGATCCGGCTCCGCACCCGCTGGGCGAGGCCGAGGTCGCGCCGGTCGCGGAGGTCGCCGGTGGCCTGGTCGAGCTGGAGCTGGGCCTGCCGCAGGGCACCCGCCCCGCAGCTGGCCTCGGCCGCCCGCAGCAGCCGGCGGCCCCGGCCGGCCGGGCTGGCGGTCAGCGCGGCCGCCCGCTGGAACGAGGCCGCCGCCGCCGTCCAGCCGCCACGCTGGCGCGCCCGGTCGCCGACCTGCTCGAGCTCGGCCGCCACCGCCTCGTCCGGCCCGGTGGCCGCCATCGCCAGGTGCCAGGCGCGCTGGTCGGGGTGGGCGACCGGGTCGGTCGCCGCCCCCAGGCTGGCGTGCACCCGCTGCCGGTCGGCGAACGAGGCCCCGTAGTACACCGCCGAGCGGATCAGCGGGTGGCGGAACCGCACCGCGTCGCGGATCGTCAGCAGGTGCCGGGCCTCGGCCGGGGTGGCCGCCTGGGCGGTGAAACCGAGCTGCTTCCCGGCCTGCCACAGCAGCTGGGGGTCGCCGGTCGGGTCGGCCGCCGCCGCCAGCAGCAGCACCCGGGTGCCGTCGGGCAGCCCCCGCACCTCCTGCAGGTAGCGCTGCTCGAGCTGACGGCCGATGGGTACCGGGTCGGGCAGCGGGGTGTCGCCGTTGAGCTGGCCGGGACCGAGCTGCTGGCCGATCTCGATCAGCGCCAGCGGGTTGCCGCCGGTCTCGGTCACGATCCGCTCGGCCACCGCCGGCCGCAGCCCCGGGCCGGCCGTCGCCGCCAGCAGGTCGGCCGCGTCCCGGTCATCCAGGCCCGTCACCGCCAGGTCGGGCAGGCCGCCGAGCAGGCCGGGCGAGGCGGCCGGCTCACGGACCGCGAAGACCATCGCGATCGAGTCCGCGTACAGGCGGCGGGCCATGAACGCGAGCGTGTCGGCCGACTCCCGGTCCAGCCACTGGGCGTCGTCCACCAGGCACAGCAGCGGCCGCCGGGTGGCCTGGTCGGCCAGCAGGCCGAGGGCGGCCAGCCCGACCAGGAACCGGTCCGGGGCCGGGCCGGCCCGTAGCCCGAAGGCCAGTTCCAGCGCGGTCCGCTGGGGCGTGGCCAGCACCCCGGCCCGGGCCAGGTAGGGCCGCAGCAGCTGGTGCAGCGCCCCGAAGCTGAGCTCGATCTCGGTCTCGATGCCGTCGACCCGGATCACGGTCAGGTCGGCGGCGGCCGCCTGCGCGTAGTCGAGCAGCGAGGTCTTGCCCACCCCGGGCTCGCCCCCGAGCACGACGGTGCCGCTCAGCCCGGCCCGCGCGTCAGCCAGGATCCGGTCCAGCCGGTCACGCTCCGCGCCCCTTCCGAGCAGGCCATCCACGAGGTCAATCTACGGCAGCCGGATTAAGTGCTTCCCCTGATGCCGGGCCCGCCCGAGGCTGGGTACGGTCAGATCGTGATCAGGTTCCTGGCCCGGGTGCTGATCGTGGGCCTGGCCGGCGTGGCGGCCGCATTCGGTCTCTACCAGGTCTCGGTCCAGCCCGGGGCGGCGCTGGTGCATGCCGTGTTCCAGAAGAACCAGCAGGTCCACCCGCCGTCCGGGTTCACCGCCACCGAAGCCACGGTGACCGAGACCCGGGTCCCGATCCAGGCCCCGGGGGCGCCGGCCGCCGCCATCGACGTGTACCGGCCCCGGGCCAGCGCGACCGCGCCGCGGCCGGTGATCTTGTGGGTGCACGGCGGCGGCTTCCTGGCCAGCAACGCCGCCCAGTTCGGGGACTGGGGGGTCCTGCTCGCCCACCAGGGCTACGTGGTCGCGCTGCTCGACTACAGCCTGGCCCCGCAGACCCACTATCCGGCCCCGGTCCGCCAGGCCAACGCCGCCCTGGCCTGGCTGAGCCAGCACGCCCGCCAGTTCGGCGGTGGCCCGGCCCGGATGGCGGTCGGCGGCGACTCGGCCGGGGCCCAGATCGCCAGCCAGCTGGCCGCGGTCGAGTCGAACCCGCAGCTGGCGGCGGCGATGCGGCTGACCCCGGGCCTGCCCCCGGCTCGGCTGCGGGCGGTCGTGCTGTACTGCGGCCTGTACGACATGAGCACGGTCGGCGGCACCGGCTTCCCGGCGTTGCGGACCTACCTGTGGGCCTACACCGGGACCCGCAACTGGCTCGCCTACCCGCAGATCGGCCAGCTGTCCACCACCCGGCAGGCCACCTCGGCCTACCCGCCGACCTACCTGACGGTCGGGGACAGGGACCCGTTCCGCACCCAGGCCGCCGAACTGGCCGGGGTGCTGCGGGCCCGCGGGGTGCCGGTGACCACGCTGTTCTGGCACGGTCAGGGCCTCGGCCATGAGTACCAGTTCGACTTCCGGTACCGGCAGGCCGGGACCAGCTTCCAGCAAACCCTGGCGTTTCTTGATCAGCGGCTGAGGGGGACGGGTGCTGATGGCTGAGGTTCGCGATACTGAGACCACAACCCGTCCCCGGCGGCGCTGGCGCCTGCTGCGGGGCATCGGCTGGCTGGTGTTCTTCCTGGTGGTGGCCTCGGTCAGCTACGTAGTGCTGGTTATGGGTGGCCACTGACCGGCCGCCGGGAGGTGGGCGTGGTGAACTGGGCCGGGGCGCGCTACGTGGCCATGGGCAGCTCGTTCGCGGCCGGCCCGGGGATCCCGCACCGGGTGCCCGGCAGCCCGCGGACGGCCGGACGTTCCACCGGAAACTATGCGCATCTGGTGGCGGCCAAGCTCGGCCTCGACCTGACCGACGTCACGTTCTCCGGCGCCACCACCAACGATTTCCTGAACGGCTCGGCCACCCGTCCCGCCCAGCTCGACGCCGTCACCGAGCAGACCCGCCTGGTCACCTTGACCGGCGGCGGCAACGACGTCGGCTTCGCGCCCCGGATCCTGCTGTCGAGCCTGCCGTTCGGGCTGCGGGCGCTGCCCCCGGTCCGGCGCCAGCTCGCCTCCTACGCCGACCCCGACCTCACCGAGCAGCGCTTCACCCAGCTCAAGGAGAACCTGCTCAAGCTGGCGGTCCAGGTCCGCCAGCGCGCCCCGCACAGCTTGCTGCTGTTCGTCGAGTACCTCACCGTGCTGCCGCCCGACGCCAGCACCCCGACCGGCCTTCTTCCCGCCGACGTCGCCGAGTGGGGCCGGGGCATCGCCCGCCGCCTGAGCGCCACCACCCAGCAGGTCGCCGAGGAGTCCGGCGCCATCTTCGTCCCGGCCGGCGCGTTCAGCACCGCCCACCACGCCTGGTCGGCCGACCCCTGGACCCGCCGGTTCCACCTGACCCTGCACGGCGGCGCCCCCTACCACCCCCGCCCTCAGGGCATGGCCGCCGTCGCCGACCTGATCGCCGAGTCGCTGCCGGACGCCCCGGCCTGACGCGAGTCCCAGCCGGTTCCTGCGCCACACTGGTCCCATGAGACGTGCGCTGGTGCTGGCGGGTGGCGGGGTCGCGGGAATCGCCTGGGAACTCGGGGTGCTGCGCGGCCTGCAGGATGCGGACCCCGAGCTGGCCGAGCGGGTGCTGGCCGCCGACCTGGTCGTCGGCACGTCGGCCGGCTCAGCGGTGGCCGCGCAGATCACCAGCGGGGTGCCGCTCGCCGATCTGTACGACCGGCAGCTCAGCCAGGAGTCGGCCGAGATCGAGGTCGAGCTCGACATGGAGGAGCTGCTGGCCCGCTTCACCGCCGCCACCGCCGAGTTGACCAGCCAGGACGAGGCGCGGCAAGCGATCGGGGCGCTGGCCCTGGACAGCCGGACGGTGGACGAGCCGGTGCGCAAGGCGGCGATCGCGGCCCGGCTGCCGGTGCCGGACTGGCCCGACCGGGCAGTCCTGCTGCCGGCCATCGACGCGCTGAGCGGGGAGGTGGTCGTGTTCAGCCGTGACTCCGGGGTGGCGCTGGTCGACGCGGTCGCGGCCAGCTGCGCGGTCCCGGGCATCTGGCCGCCGGTGACGATCAACGGGCGCCGCTACATCGACGGCGGCGTCCAGTCGACGACCAACGCGGACCTGGCGGCGGGCTGCGACCGCATCCTGGTGGTGACGCCGGCGCTGCCTGACCAGCCCGCCCCGTTCGACCAGATCGGCGGGGAGATCGAGCAGCTCAAGCCGGGTGTGACCCACGTGATCTACGCCGACACCGCCTCGGTCGCGGCGTTCGGCACCAACCCGCTGTCACCCGCCACCCGGCCGCCAGCGGCGCAGGCCGGGCGGGCCATCGGCCGGGATCAGGCCGCGAAGGTTGCGACCCTCTGGGGCTAGCATCCGTATTGAACTCGGACAATTGAGATGCTTCGATCCACTGGTGACAGGACTGCTCCCTTGCCGCCGGTGGCACCTTCTGCAAGGATCTTGCAGTTCCCACCTTTCGTCGAGCTGAACGCCAGTAGGGTCAAGCGCTGTGACGGTCCTGCACAAGTCGGCGCGGCTAATTCTTCGCAGACTGACCCGTGGAGACTGCCGCGAATTCGTCGAACTCGCCCAGCGAAGCCATGGGTTGCATCACCCATGGATCTATGCGCCTGCGGCTGATGACGCGTTCTGGAACTACCTCAGGCGCTTCGACAAGATTCACGCCGAGTGCATGCTGCTCTGCCATCGCGAATCAGACAAGATAGTCGGCTTCGTCAGCATCAACGGAATCGTTCGCGGTCCTTACCAACGGGCTAGTGTCGGTTATGGCATCTTCAAGCCGTATGAGCGTCAGGGATACATGAAAGAAGGCTTCGAACTGGTCTTTCGGTTCGCCTTCGGCAATGGTGACAACGACCTGAAGCTTCATCGGCTGGAAGCTGATATCCAGGCTGATAACAAGGCATCCCTGCGGCTCGCCCGCGCGGTGGGTTTTGCGAAGGAGGGAAAGTCCACTGCCTACATACTCGTCAATAAGCAGTGGACGGACCACCAGCGCTTCGCGATCACCTCGGAAGCAGCCGTTACCCGGGGAGTGATCGACCACGAAGAGGCGGCGTATGCACCGCCACTCGCCGGTCGGAGTGCCGTCTTGGTGACTGCCGGCTGGGCCAAGAGCACCTCGCGGCCGCCTAGAGCGCTACCTTGGCCGATCGGCTTGGCGGGAGTGCGCGCCGCTTCAGGCCGGCTGCTCGGCCTGAAGCTCCTTCACTACCCGCAGCGCGTCGTTGACGTGGGCGTCGATGTTGGTCATCGAGCTGAACACGTGCCGGACCACGCCATTCCGGTCGATCACGTAGGTGACGCGTCCCGGGATTACGCCGAGGACGCCCGGCACCCCGTAGGATTTGCGGACGCGGCCGCCCTGGTCGCTGAGTAGCGTGAACGGCAGCTCGTACTTCGAGGCGAAGCCCGCATGTTTGCCGACCGAGTCGGAGCTGACGCCGATCACGTCCGCGCCGGCCTCGGTGAAGACCTCGAAGCGGTCGCGGAACGCGCACGCCTCGGCGGTACAGCCGGACGTGTTGTCCTTCGGGTAGAAGTACAGCACGACGACCCGCTCGCCCAGCCGGTCCTGCAGGCGGAACGAGTCGCCGGACTGGGTGGGCAGGGTGAAGTCGGGGGCCTGGTCGCCGACCTGGATGCCTCGGGCCATCGGTGGCCTCCTTCGCTGCTGCGCCGTCGCCGGCGCAAGATCAGCGTACGCGGGCGCCGACCGGGCCGATGCGGTCGAACTCGGCCCGGTAGTACTCGCCGGGGTGGATGTCGACCGCCCCGTGCAGCGAGCCGGTCATCAGGAACTGCCCCGCCTTGAGGTAACCGCCCAGCGGGTACAGGGTCTCGACCAGCCAGGCCACCGCCTGCAGGGGGTTGCCGAGGGCGCCCGCGCCCGCGCCGGTCGCGATCAGCTCGCCGTTGCGGGTCAGCACCATGCCCAGCAGCCGCAGGTCGAGGCCGGCGGCCGGGGTGATCGTCGGGCCCAGCACCACCGCGCCGCTGCTGGCCAGGTCGGCGATGGTGTCGGCCAGCTTGATCTTCCAGTCGGCGATCCGGCTGTCCACGATCTCCAGGGCCGGGACCGCCCCGCTGATGGCGGCGGCCACGTCCAGGGCCGAGCAGTCCGGGCCACGCAGGTCCTTGGCCAGTACCAGCGCGATCTCGGCCTCGATGCGCGGATAGATGAAGTCCCCGGCCGTAACCGCGTCGCCGTCCGCGTGCACGTGCGAGGCCAGCACCGGCGCGAAGTCGGGCGAGTCGACGCCGAGCAGCTGCTGCATGGGCGCGCTGGTCAGCCCCAGCTTGTAGCCGACCGTGCGCTCGCCCTCGGCCGTCAGCCGGTCCAGCAGCTCCTGCTGGATCCGGTAACCGTCGGCCATGGTCAGCCCGGGCCGTTCGTCGGTCAGCGGCGGGATCGCGACCCCGGTCTGCCGGGCCTGGTAGAGGTCGGCCGCCAGCTTGCTGACTTCGGCGTCGGTCAGGGTCGTCTGCGGGCCAGCTTTGCTCATGGGCAGCAATCTAGAACAATCGCCGTCCGGGTGGGTCCGCGGGTCTCAGCAGCTGAGACGGATCGTCTGGTTGGCGGGCAGCCCGGGCCGGTCGGGGGCGGCCATGAACTGGGAGAAGTTCTGGCTGACGGGCACCCCCTGGAACGGCGAGGTGCCGACGAACACGTACTGCAGCCGCAGGTAGCCGTGTTGCCGCTGGCTGCAGGGGGCCAGCTCGGAGGCGACGAGCACGATCGGGGCCGAGGCGTAGTCGCCGGTGTGGCAGTCCTCGGTCGCGCACAGGTCGACCACGGCAGTGCCGCGGGCGGTGGCGACCGGGCCACCCCAGCCGCTCCAGGTCAGGTCGCGGGCGATGATGTCGTTGGTCGCGCAGATCACCTCCACCACCGTGGGTCGCGCCTGGGCGCCGCCCCCGCAGAACGCCATCGTGACCGCCGGCGGTGGAGTGCGGCTCGGGGCGGCGTGACTGCAGGCGGACATCAGCGCCGCCGCCGTCACGACCGCCGCCATGGCTCCGGCTCGGCTACCCCGCATGGTCATCACCCTAAGGCGATGACCGTTACTTTTAAAGAGCGTTATTCGGTAACGAAAGGGCGCTGGCTGGCACTCGGGTTACCATAGGAGTGTGTCTGACGGTAACTTCGCAGCGCCGACGGCGGGCCGTGACCCGGGTGACCGGGCGCCGGCCCCAGGCGCCCTGCGGCTGGTGCAGACGCTGGTCAACACGCTGGCCCTGGAGTTCGAGCGTGACCTGCTGGCCACCCCCGCGGACGCGGACGCCTGGCTGACGGCGGCCGGCCTGTGGACTCCCGCTAGCCTCGCGGACGCCGCCGGCTCCGCGAACCCCGCCAGTCCCACCGGCCCCGCCGACCCCGTGAGCCCCGGCCTTCCGCTGACCGGCGCTCAGCACGGCCTGCTGACCGAGCTGCGGGAAGCCTGCCGCGGCGTGCTCTGGTCGCACACCGACCGGCGGCCCGACCCGGCCGCCGGGGCCCGGCTGGCGACCGCGCTCGGCTGCTGCCGGCTGACGCTGGCGGCCGGACCGGACGGTCAGCTGCGGCTGGTCTGCGCCGACCAGGATCCGTTCACCCGGGCGGTCGGCGCGGTGGCGACCGCGATCGCGGAGGCGTCGGTCGCGGGTACCTGGCCCCGGCTGAAGAGCTGCCCCGGGCACCTGTGCGGCTGGGCGTTCTACGACCGTTCGCCGGCCGCCCGTTCGCGCTGGTGTTCCATGCAGGTCTGCGGATCCCGGGAGAAAATGCGCGCCTATCGTGGCCGTCCGCAGTAACCGGGGACCCGATGCCGCCCGGACCCTTTTAATTGAATAAAATGTCCCTGCGCGCGGGCGGCCAGCGGAATGGCGGACGCCTGGGCGGCGGACCTCTGAATTCGCGCTGAATTCCAGGCCTGCGCTCTCATATGCGGGGCAGAAGATTCCTCCAGGTTCGGGTGGCGCGCGGCTGCTTGGCTGCGTTCCATGCGACGCCGAACCTTGCTGAAGACGCTGGCCGGGGCGGCTGCCGTCCCGGTGGTGGCCGGCTGCGGTAAAGCCGCGTCCTCGGGCACCAAGGCGTACTCGCTCACCTTTGATACGAGTGCGTACACCACCAAAACCAAGAGCGTTGATACCGGCTCGGGGACCAGGACGGTCAAATACCGCTTTTACCGCAACAATGTCTACGTCCAGCACCCCGTCAACTACAAATACCAGTCGCTGAACGTCAGCGTCCCGGTCGAGATCGACGGCCAGGCGGTCGACGCGACCAGCGCGCCGGTCATGTTCGCGATCAACGTCGGCGGCTACACCTCCTCCTCGTCGTGGGGCGCGACCGCCCAGGGCGGCGGGATGTCGGCCGGCGGGGCGGCGGGCGGCTTCGGCTCACCGGGCTCCGGCGGCCGGAGTGGCTCGGGTGGTGCGCCGGGCGGCGGGGCGTCCGGCGGGTCCGGGTCGGGCGGCTCGGGTGGCTCGGGTGGTTAGAGTGGCCCAGGCGGGGCGCCCGGCGGATCCGGGTCGTCGGGGGCGAGCGGCGCGTCGATGGGCGCCTCCTCAGTCGGCCTGGGCAGCTCGATGGCCAGCTACTACACCAGCTACGACGACGGTGAGCTGGCGCTGGCGCACGGCTACGTGGTGGTCGAGCCGGGGTGCCGGGGCCGGGACCTCAAGTGGTCCGACGGACGGTACTACGGTAAGGCGCCGGCGATGATCGTCGACCTCAAGGCGGCGGTTCGCTACCTGCGTCACAACCATGGGCGGATTCCCGGCAACACCGACTGGATCATCACCTCCGGCGGCAGCGCCGGCGGGGCGCTGTCGGCGCTGCTGGCGGCGTCGGGCAACAGCTCCCGGTACGACGCCGACCTGACCGCGCTGGGGGCGGCCGACGCCGCCGACAACGTGTTCCTGTCGGCCAGCTACTCGCCCATCACCGACCTCGACCACGCCGATATGCAGTACGAGTGGATGTACGGCTCGCTGCCGGACGGCAAGAGCAAGGTCAACCAGACGTACTCCCGCCAGCTCAGCACCGCGTTCGGCGGCTACCTGGACACGCTGGCGCTACCGGGGCTCGGCCAGTTCGGCACGCTGACCGCCGAGAACTACGCCAGCTACCTGGTCCAGCAGTACCTGGAGCCGGCGGCCACCCGGGCGCTCAGCCAGACCCTGACCGCGTCGCAGCGGTCCGTCTACCTGGCCAAGAACACCTGGATCACCTGGTCCGGCGGTCAAGCCAGGTTCAGCTGGGACAAGTTCCTCGCCCACATCGGCAGCCGCAGCAAGGGGGTGCCCGCGTTCGACGCCTTCGACCTGTCGGCCACCGAGAACTCGGTCTACGGGGACGCGACCGCCAACACAAGGCACTTCACGCTGTACAGCCTGCGCCACGCGACCGGCCACTCGGCCGCCCAGCTGGCCCGCGACCTGCCGGCCACGATCGCGATGATGAACCCGCTGTACCACCTGCGGCGCAAGAACCCGGACCGGGCCCGTTACTGGTGGATCCGGACCGGCACCCTCGACACCAACACCGCGCACACGGTGGTGGCCAACCTGGCCGCGATCACCAGCGGGCTCGGCGACCACGTCAACTCGGCCATGTACTGGGACGGCGGCCACGCGGTCAACTTCGATTCACCGGACCTGATGACCTGGATCGGCCAGCTGACCGGCTACTCGGTCAGCTGAGCGGTCCGGGCCCCGCGGTCCGTGTCCGCGGGGCCCGGCCGGGTCAATCGGTGTGCACCTGGAACTCCCACAGGCTGTAGCCGTACTGGGTGGCGCGGGCGGTGCCGTACATGCGGAGGTAGCGGCCGGTGCCGGTGACGTTCAGGGTCTGGTCACCGCCGGTGCCGGTCGTGGTCGAGTAGATGGTCGTCCAGTTGGTGCCGTCGGTGGAGGTCTGGAGCTGGAAGGCGGTCGCGTAGGCGTTCTCCCAGTCCAGCACCACCTGGCAGATCGACTTGCTGGAGCCGAGGTCGACCTCCAGCCACTGGGGATCGGAGAACGCGCTCGACCAGCGGGTCCCGAGGTTGCCGTCGGTCGCCGCCGCCGCGGTGAACGCGCTGCTCTCCAGCGACGAGGCGGTGGTGGGCTGGTTCAGGGCCGCGTTGGCGGTGCCGCAGGACGTACCGGTACCGCCGCCGCTGCCGGTGCCGTAGACGCCGAACTCCCAGAGGCTGTAGCCGTACTGGGTGGCGCGGGCGGTGCCGTACATCCGTAGGTAGCGGCCGGAGCCGGTGACGTTCAGCGTCTGGTCACCGCCGGTGCCGCTGGTGGTCGAGTAGATCGTCGTCCAATTCGATCCGTCGGTGGAGGTCTGGAGCTGGAACGCGGTCGCGTAGGCGTTCTCCCAGTCCAGCACCACCTGGCAGATCGACTGGGTCGAGCCGAGGTCGACCTCGAGCCACTGGGGGTCGGAGAACGCGCTCGACCAGCGGGTGCCGGTGTTGCCGTCGACGGCGTTGGCGGCCGGGTAGGCCGCGCTCTCCAGCGAGGACGCGGTGGCCGTCTGGTTCAGGGCCAGGTCGGTCGGCCCGCAGGTACCGCCGCCGGGCGGGGTCCCGCCGCCGCTGCCGGTCGGCAGCGTCCACTGCTGGTCGCTGGCGCCGGTGCAGGTCTCGATGTCGAGCCGGGCGCTGGTGTTACCGCCCGGATCGGTCAGGCACAGCCCCGAACTCGGGTTGACCAGCTCGCCGTTGGATTGATGGGTCCAGCCCTGGGCGGCGGTGCCGTTACACGGGTACCAGTCGACGTCGGTGCCGCTGGTCGTGCCCGCGCTGACCACATCCAGGCAGCCGCCCTGGGTGCGCACGGTCCCGTCGGTGTAGGGCGACCACTGCTGGCCCGCGCTACCGTTGCAGCCGCTCAGCCCGATCGGGTTGCCTTCGGTGTTGAGCGAGTTCTGGTTGGTCAGGCACTGGCCGTTCAGCCCGGTGAGCTGGCCGGTGGCGCTGGCCGTCCCGGTCGGGGTGGAGTTGCCGCCCTGCTCGTAGACCGCCACGTAGGCCACGCTCATCGAGGCGCCGGACGTGGTGGCCGAGGTCGGAGTGGTGCAGTTGCACTCGCCGCTGGGGTAGTTACCGCCCATGGCCAGGTCGAAGATGATGAAAAAGCCGTGGTCGATGGCCTCCTGCCAGGCGGTGGTGCCGACCGAGGCCTCGGTGATCGTGCTCTCGACAGTGCCGTCCATCAGGAACTGCAGGGTCTCGGCGCTGGTGTTGGTGCGGTCGAGGATCACCGAGTAGGTGTGGTAGCCGGTCTGGCAGGACGAGCCACTGCCGGGGCAGGCGATCAGCGGGTGGCCGGGGCTGTTGGCCGCGTCGTGCAGGGTCTGCGAGGCCTCGTTGAGCCCGTTGACGTCCTCCATCATGTCGATCTCGCCCGAGGTCGGCCAGCCGCCGCCGGTCCGCATCGGCGCCCCCAGCGCCCAGAACGCGGGCCAGTAGCCGAGGACGTTGGCCGGGTTGGGCTGCTCGCTCGAGGCGGTCATCTCCAGCTTGCCGCCGGGCGGGGCCTGGAAGTCGTCGCGGGTGCTCTCGATCCGGCCCGAGGTCCAGGTGCCGTTGCTGTCGGTCGCCTTGAGCACCAGGTGGCCGCTGCCGTCGAGGTAGACGTTGCTGGTGGAGTTGGTGGTCTGCTCGTTCTCCCCGGTGCCGTAGCCGGTGCCGATGTCGTAGAACCAGTTCGACGCGGACGGGGCCGAGTTGGCCGCGCCCGCGAAGTTGTCCCCGAACACCGTGGTCCAGCCGGACGGGGCCGGCGGGACGGTGTCCGCCTTGGCGGCCGGGGCGCTGGCCGCGGCGGTGATGACGGCGGCGGCCAGGCAGCCGGCCAGCATGATCAGGACGACGACGGCGGCCCGGGCGCGTTTCGGCCAGGCGCTGGCGGTCGGCCCGCTGGCCCGGGATGGCGCGCCGGCCTGAGCTGGGGCGCCGACCTGCGCGGGAATGCCGGCCTGCGGCTCGTGGTGGGGATACATGGGCCAAACCTCCTGCCAGGCCCTTCGCTGGGCCCGTCACGGCGGGTCGGGCGCGGCCCTCCACCACGCTCCACGCCTTAATACAAGGCGTGCATAAAGAGTCGCGTTCGTGGTCTGATGTGTCAAGAGGTGATCGATAGTGTCGGAAAGTCACGCAGTGGGGCGGCCGGTCAGGCGCGGGCGGTCGGGCAGCGGAGCGGGAACCGGAGTACGGCGGGGTGCTGGCCGGTCACGGTAGATCCGCGCCCTCAGAGTGAAAGGGCCTCGGCCGGTTCGCGTCAGCCGATGGCGCTGGCGATGATCTCGCGGGCCTGGGCCTGGATCGCGGCCAGCTGCTCCGGTCCCTTGAACGACTCCGCGTAGAGCTTGTACACGTCCTCGGTGCCGGACGGGCGGGCCGCGAACCAGCCGGTGGCGGTGACCACCTTGAGCCCGCCGATCGGGGCGTCGTTGCCGGGCGCCCGGGTCAGCTTGGCGGTGATCTTCTCGCCGGCCAGGTCGTCGGCCGTGACCTGGTCCGGGGACAGCTTCCCCAGCGCGGCCTTCTGCTCGCGGGTGGCGGCGGTGTCGATGCGCGCGTACGCGGGCGAGCCGTACTGGCGGGTCAGCTCGTCGTAGCGCTGGGAAGGCGACTGGCCGGTGACCGCCTGCATTTCCGAGGCCAGCAGAGCGAGGATGATGCCGTCCTTGTCGGTCGTCCACACCGAGCCGTCGCGCTGCAGGAACGAGGCGCCCGCGCTCTCCTCGCCGCCGAACGCGACCGAGCCGTCCAGCAGGCCGGGCACGAACCACTTGAACCCGACCGGCACCTCCAGCAGCTTGCGGTCCAGGCCCTCGGCCACCCGGTCGATCATCGAGGAGCTGACCAGCGTCTTGCCCACGGCGGCGCCGCCGGGCCAGCCGTCCCGGTGGCCGAACAGGTAGTCGATCGCCACCGCCAGGTAGTGGTTCGGGTTGAGCAGCCCGGCGTCCGGGGTGACGATGCCGTGCCGGTCGGAGTCGGTGTCGTTGCCGGTCGCGATCGTGAACTCGTGCTGGCGGCTGATCAGGCTGGCCATCGCCGACGGCGACGAGCAGTCCATCCGGATCTTGCCGTCCCAGTCCAGCGTCATGAACCGGAAGGTGGCGTCGACGGCCGGGTTGACCACGGTCAGGTCGAGGCCGTAGCGCTCGCCGATCGCGCCCCAGTAGGCGACGCTGGCGCCGCCCAGCGGGTCGGCCCCGATCCGGACCCCGGCCGCCCGGATCGCGTCGAGGTCGATGACACCGGGCAGCGCGGTCACGTACCGGTCCAGGAAGTCGAACTTGCCGGTGGTGCCGGCGGCCAGCGCCCGCCCCAGCGGGACCCGGCGGACACCGTTGAGGCCGGCCGCCAGCAGCTCGTTGGCCCGGTCCTGGATCCACTTGGTGATGTCGGTGCCGGCCGGGCCGCCGTCGGGCGGGTTGTACTTGAAGCCGCCGTCGGTGGGCGGGTTGTGGGACGGGGTGACCACGATCCCGTCGGCCCGCGCCCGCGGCCCGGGCTCGTTGTGGGCGAGGATCGCGCGCGACACCGACGGGGTCGGCGTGTAGCCGCCGCGGGAGTCGATGAGCACGCGCACGTCGTTGGCGGCCAGCACCTCCAAGGCGCTGGCGGTGGCCGGCTCGGACAGCGCGTGGGTGTCGGCCCCCAGGTAGAGCGGCCCGTCGATGCCTTGCCCGGCCCGGTACTCGCAGATCGCCTGGGTGGTGGCGACGATGTGGTCCTCGTTGAACGTCGCGCTGAACGCCGAACCGCGGTGCCCGGAGGTGCCGAACGACACCCGCTGGGCGGCGTCGCCCGGATCCGGGTGCACCGTGTAGTAGGCGGTCACCAGCTTGGCGACGTCGACCAGATCCTCAGCGGCAGCGGGCTGACCCGCGCGGGCATCGACCATGTTTCAATCCTGGCACGCGTCAACGGAGCCGGTAAGGGCCGGCTCCGTGCAATGGGCTGCGATGGGCCTCAGGCGGCCAGTTCCGCGTAGCGGCCCTGGTCAGCCAGCAGGCTGGTGTGAGTACCCGCTTCGACGACGTGGCCGTGGTCGAGGACCACGATCTGGTCGGCGTTGCGGACGGTGGACAGGCGGTGCGCGATGGTGATCGTGGTCCGCCCCTTCGCCAGGTGGTCGAACGCCTGCTGGACGGCGCGCTCGGTCTCGGTGTCGAGGGCGCTGGTCGCCTCGTCCAGGACCAGGATCCGCGGGTTGCGGAGCAGGGTCCGGGCGATCGCGATGCGCTGCTTCTCGCCGCCCGAGAACCGGTGCCCGCGCGAGCCGACCATGGTGTCGTATCCGTCGGGCAGGCTGACGATGAGGTCGTGGATCTGAGCCGCGCGGGCGGCGTCCTCGATCTGTTCGTCGGTGGCGGCCGGGTTGGCGTAGCGCAGGTTCTCGCGCACGGTGGTGTGCAGCAGGTAGGTCTCCTGGCTGACCACCCCGACCACGGCCGCCAGGTCGGCCAGCCGCAGGTCACGCACGTCGATGCCGTCGATCCGGACCGAGCCGCTGCTGGGATCGTAGAGCCGGGCCATCAGGGACCCGAGGGTGGTCTTGCCCGAGCCGGTCTCGCCGACCAGGGCCAGCGTGCTGCCCGCGGGGACGTCCAGGTTGACGTCGCTCAGGGCCGGGCGGTCGGCGCCGGGGTAGGCGAACGTGACGTCTTCGAAGGTGACGTGCCCGTTGACCTGGGCGGGGTCGATGCTGACCGGGTGGGCGGGCTCGTCGATCTCGACCGGCAGGTCCAGGTACTCGAAGATCCGCGCGAACAGGGCCAGCGAGCTGACCACCGAGACGCTGGTGTTGAGCAGGCCGGTGATCGGCCGGAACAGGGTGTTCTGGAGGGTGGTGAACGCGATCAGGGTGCCGATGCTGATCACCCCGGCCGTGGCCGGCAGGCCGGCCGCCTCGTAGATGATCGCCGGGATGGCCGCGAAGATGATGCTCAGCGAGGCCATCCGCCAGCGCCCGGCCAGCTGCGAGCGCAGCTCGAGGTCGATGAGGCGGGCCGAGGAGGCGCTGAACCGCTGGATCAGGCTGGGGCTGGTGCCCATCGTCTTGGCCAGCTGGACGCCGTTGATCGACAGGCCTTCCTCGATGGTGACGTTGAGGTCGGCCAGCTCACGCTGCTGCTCGGTGGTGATCGCCTTGCGCATCCTGGCTACCTTGCGGGTCAGGTAGATGGCGGGCGGCATCACGACCAGCGAGATCAGCGACAGCCGCCAGGACAGCGCGACCATCGCGACCGCGGTGGCGACGGCGGTGGTGAGGTTGGAGGCGATCGAGGTGGCGGTCGAGGTGACGACCGCTTCCATGCCGCCGATGTCGTTCTGGATGCGGGACTGCACCTCGCCGGTGCGGGTCCGGGTGAAGAACGCGATCGACTGGCGCTGCAGGTGCTCGAACACGCTGGTCCGCAGCTTGTGCATGACCTGCTGGCCGACCTTGGTGCTGATGAACGTCTGGATGACGCCCAGCCCGGAACTGATCGCGGCCACCGCGACCATGCCGATGACCAGCCAGGACAGCAGCTGGAGGTTCTTTTGCGGCAGCGCGTTGTCGATGACCGCGCGCAGCAGGAACGGGGAGGCCAGGCTGACCAGCGACGACGCCACGATGATGGCGGTCACGACGGCCAGCGGCCACTTGTAGGGGATGAACAGGGCGCCGATGCGGCGCAGGGACACGTTGTGGGCCTGGGCCTTCTCGGCAGCGGTGACGGACCGGGATCCGCCGCGGCGGCCCGGGGTGCTGATATCTCGATTACTCGTCTGTGGTGTCGCCAAGTGCTTCTCTTTTCTTTCGGAATGTAAAAGGTCTGGGGTGGGGAACCGTCGAAGCTAATTGCTGAGGTAACCTCACTATGAGGCTACAGCAGTGATGGGCGGTACGCTATTCCCGTGACCCAGGAACGTGAAGCCGGGCCGGAGGCGGCCGCCCGCGACGCGGCCGACGAGTCGCTGGCCGATGCGTTCTGGTCGGTGGCGCGGCGGCTGCGCGAGACCTCCCAGGAGACGCTCGCCCCCTGGGACATCACCCCCGCTCACCTGCGGGCCTTGCGTGTGCTCAGGCGACACGGGACGATGCGCCTGTCGGAGCTGTCGGATTACCTGCACATCGCGCCCCGTTCGGCCACCGAGGTCGTGGACGCGCTGGAGTCCCGTGGGCTGGTGCGGCGCCGCCCCGATCCGGGGGACCGGCGGGCCACCCTGGCCGAGCTGACCGAGCCCGGCGCCGAGGTGCTGGCCGCCATCCGGACGGCCGCCCGCGGGACCGAGGCGGAGCGGGTGTTCGGGTCGCTGAGCCCGGCCGACCGGGCCGA
This sequence comes from Actinomycetota bacterium, assembly GCA_019240215.1. Taxonomy (GTDB): domain Bacteria; phylum Actinomycetota; class Actinomycetes; order Streptosporangiales; family Streptosporangiaceae; genus Bog-532. Next base: position 22,922 of record JAFAYQ010000063.1, read on the forward strand.
GCTGGCCCGGATCCTCGGCCAGCTCCGCGGCTAGCCGGACGCGCCTACGCCCGGCGCGGTCACGCCCGGCGCGGTCACGCCACCTCGAGGGGATCCCTTGCCTGAATTCGACTTCATCGTGGTGGGCGCGGGCACGGCCGGTTGCGTGCTTGCCGCCCGGCTGAGCGAAGACGACCGGGTCCGGGTGCTGCTGCTGGAAGCCGGCGGCGCCGACCGGACCCGGGCCATGACCGTGCCCAGCGCCTGGCCGGAGAACCTCGGCTCCGACGCCGACTGGGCCCAGGTCACCACCCCGCAGGCGGAGGCCGGGCCCGCTTTGTACCCGCGTGGCCGGACGCTCGGTGGTGGCAGCGCCATCAACGCGATGGGGCACGTCCGCGCGCATCCGGCCCTTTATGACGGCTGGGCCAGTGGCGGCGCGCCCGGCTGGGGCTACCGCGACCTGCTGCCGTACTTCCGGCGCAGCGAGCAGGCGCCCGGCCATGACCCCGAGTTGCGCGGCACCGACGGCCCGATCCGGGTCGCCCCGGCCGCCCCGGCCGACCGCCATCCGGTCGCCCAGGCACTGGCGGGGGGTCTCGAAGCCATCGGCTGCCCGGTCACCGACGACCTCAGCGGCGCCCGGCCGGAGGGGGTGGCCTGGGTCGACCTCGCCATCGCGGACGGCGAGCGGGTCAGCTCGGCCGACGCCTACCTGCGGCCGGCGCTGGGTCGCCCGAACCTGGTCGTCCGCACCGGCGGCCTGGTCACCGGCCTCGACGTCCGCGGCGACAGCTGCGCCGGGGTCAGCTACGTCTGGGACGGCATCCCCGGCCATGCGAGTGCCGCCGAGGTGGTGCTGGCGGCCGGCGCGGTCGGCTCGCCCCAGCTGTTGCTGCTGTCCGGCATCGGCCCGGCCGGCGCCCTGCGCGCCCTCGGCCTCGACGTGGTCGCTGACCTGGCCGGCGTCGGCCAGAACCTGCAGGACCACCCGGTGGTGATGGTCACCTACCAGGCGGCGGCCGCGCTGCCCCGGAGCCGCTACAACCACGGCGAGGTCTACACCGCGGTCCGCACCGAGCTGGCCAACGGCTACCCCGACCTGCAGGTGTTCCCGATCCTGCGGCCGCTGGCGGCGCCGGGCTTCGACGCCCCCGCCGTCGGTTGCAACCTGGTGGCCGCGGTCGTCGCCCCCAGCAGCCGCGGCTCGCTGCGGCTGGCCTCACCGGTCCCGGGCGCCGCCCCGCTGATCGACCCCGGCTTCCTGGCCGACCCGCGCGACGTCGACCGGCTCGAGGCCGGCCTGGACCTGATCCGGGCGGCCGCCGCCACCGACGTGTTCCAGGCGACCGGCCTGACCGAGCTCTGGCCCGGCCCCGGCGCCGGCCCGCGCGACTACATCGGCCGGGCGGTCGGCAGCTACTACCACCCGGCCGGCACCTGCCGGATGGGCGTCGGCCCCGACGCCGTCGTCGACCCCGTCCTCAGGGTCGGCGGCTTGTCCGGGCTACGGGTGGCCGACGCCTCGGTCATGCCGGTCATCACCAACGCCCATCCCAACGCCACCGTCCTCGCCATCGCCGAACGGGCGGCCGGCCTCCTGCTCGGCCAGGCGTGAGAGTCAGCGCGGCGTCAGCACGCAGAACTCGTTGCCCTCGGGATCGGCCAGCACGGTCCAGTTGACGCCGGAACCCTGCCCGACGTCGGCCTTGGTGGCGCCGGCTTCGCGCAGCCGGGCCACCTCGTCGTCCAGCTCGTCGCCCAGGTACGGGGCCACGTCGGGGTGCCAGCGGTTCTTGGCCGCCTTGTCGCCGGGCACCTTCACCAGCTCCAGGTACGGCCCCACCCCGTCGGGGGCGCGCAGGCCGGCGATGCCCTTCCCGGTCCACGCGATCGGCCAGCCGGCCGCCTCGGTCCAGAACTGGGCCAGCCGCTTGGGATGGGTGCAGTCGGTGACGACGGCCGCGACCGGGCCGGTGTCCATGTACAGCTCGCGCGGCTCCAGCACGCAGAACTCGTTACCCTCGGGGTCGGCCAGCACCGTCCAGGGCACTTCCTGCTCGTCGGAGCGGTACTGCCCGATGTCGACGGGGGTCGCGCCCAGGTCGCGCAGCCGCTTCACCAGCTTGGCCTGGTCCTTCTTGGAGGTGCTGGCCAGGTCCAGGTGCACCCGGTTCTTGTCCTGCTTGGGCTCGGACACCGGCACGAACACCAGCGGCAGGGCCGACGGGTCCGGGTAGCTGTAGCCCTTGGGCCAGATGTCGACCTCGTCGTCGGCCACGTCGCCGACCACCCAGTCCAGCGCGTCCGCCCAGAACCGGGCCAGCCGGGCCGGATCGTTGGCGTCCACGACCACGTGGACCAGGCGAGTCGCCATCAGCTGCACCCCCGGGAACGGCGCTGAGCCCGACAGCATACGCTCGCGGAGATCAGGCTCGCCAATACCCCGAGGCAGTGAGGCCCCCGTGAGCTTCGAAGTCGAGGTCAGGAACGTCGACGGGGCGGTCACCGCCCTGGGTGCGGCCGGCCCGTTCACGCTGGTGGTCGACAGCCCGGCCGAAGCGGGCGGGGGCGGCCGCGGCTTCAACGGCGGCCAGCTCCTGCACCTGGCGGTGGCGGGCTGCGTGTCCAACGACCTGTTCCGCGAGGCCGCGCGCCGTGGCATCACCCTGACCCGGGTGGCGGTCACCGTCGACGGCGGCTACGGCGGCCAGCCCGCGACCTCGACCGGGATCTCCTACTCGGTCGAGGTCAGCGGCCAGGCTCCCGAATCGGACCTGGCCGCCCTGGTCAGCCACGTCGACGTGATCGCCGAGATCCCCAACTCGCTGCGCCAGGGCACCCCGGTCACCCTCGACCGGGTCACGATCGCCCCCTGACGGTCAGGGCAGCCAGCTGCTGAACGGAGACCGTGGCACCTGGCCCACCAGCGTGCGGCCGTCACCGTCGCCGGCGACGCAGAACGAGCTGGCCGCGCACGAAACCGACCAGACGACCGTGCCCGGGTCGACCACGCTGGCCTGCCAGGCGGTCGGCCCGGCGGGCGGATTGCCCGACACCAGGGCCTGGCCGGTGTCGTCGGTGGCCACGCAGCGCGTGGCCGACGGGCACGAAACGGCGGCGATCCAGTGCCCCGAACCCACCACCAGGCTTTTCCAGGCGTCCGCGTGGCCGGCCGGGGCCCGGGAGACCAGCAGGTCGCCCCGGCCATCGCCGGCGACGCACAGTTGCCGGGTCGGGCACGACACCGCCCCGATGCCCGGCACCCCGAGCAGGGTGGCGGCCCAGCGGGTCCCGCTCGCCGGTGAGCGGGAAGTGAGGATGCGGCCCGCCTCGTCGCCGGCCACGCACAAGCTCTGGCTGGGGCAGGACACCGACCAAATGATGGTCCCGGGGTCGGCGGCCGTGCGCTGCCAGGCGGATGCGCCTCCGGCCGGGTGGGTGGCCGACAGAATGCCACCGTCGCCGTCGGCCGCCACGCAGAGCCCGGCCGATGGGCACGACACCGACCAGATCGTCTGGCTGCGATCGACTGCAAACGTGCGCCAGGTGGGCGCCCCGGCGGCCGGATCGGTGGACACCAGGACGTTGCCGGAGCCGTCGGCGGCGACACACAGGCGGGCTGAAGGGCAGGACAGGCTGCTGATCCAGTTGTTCCGGTCGGTCCAGGCCACGGACCACGACGTGGTGGGCTGTGCGGGCGCCCGGGTGACCAGGAGCTCGCCCGCGTCGTCGCCCGCAACGCACAGCGAGGGGGTGGGGCAGGAGACGATGTTGACCGAGCTACCGGTGACGACGGCCCGGGGCCGCCAGCCGACCGCCGGGGCGCCGACCAGGACGGCGCCGTGGGCGGTGGTCGCCGCGCACCAGCCGTCGCTGGCGCAGGAGACGCCGGTGACGGGCCTTCCGGTGTCAACGGCCGCCCATCGAGCCGACCGCCGGGCCGGCGCCGCCGACGCGAACAGATGCCCGGCCGTGTCGACCATGGCACAACCCCCGGTGGCCGAGCAGCTCACCTGCGACAGAGGGCCGCTCTCCACCTGGCGCGGCGCCCAGGCCAGGCCAGCGGTTGGCTGCGCGGTCGTCAGCACGGTGCCCGAATCGGTGGCCGCGACGCACTCGAAGTCAGCGGTGCAGCTCAGTGAGACAATCCGCGTCCGGCCGCCGTCCAGGTTCCCGCGGTAGATCCACTGGCCGCGGGCCGGACTGGCCGCGACGAAAACGTCGCCGCCCTGATCGACGGCCGCGCACAACCGCACCGACGGGCAGGAGATGCCGGTGATCGGCGTCGACGCCCCGGTGTCGACGGCGTGCCAGCTCGACGACGGGCCGGCCGGCCCGGACACCAGCAGCGAGCCGTCCGCGTCGGTGGCTACGCACAGTTCGCTGCTGGGGCAGGCCAGCTGCCGGATGCCTTTCGAGCTGGCCTGCACCGGATGCCACCCGCTGCCCGTGGCCGGGCCCGACGAGGTGATGACGTAGCCGTCGTTGCTTCCAGCCGCGCAGAAATCCGCCGTGGGACACGAGATCGTCGGCAGCCAGCCTCCGACCCGCGGTAGCTGCCGGTGCCAGGCCGCCGAGCTTGCGGCCGGGTTGGCCGAGGTGCTGATACCGCCGGCACCGTCTGTCACCGCGCAGAAGTCGCGCCCCGCGCAGGAGACCGCGAGCAACCGGCCCTGCGGGCCCAGCGCCGCGGTATTCGCGGCCCGATGCGGCGCGGACCATGCGAGCGGCTGGTCGCCGGCGCCGGTGACCGCCAGCACGGTGGCCACCAGGGCCACGATGACCACGACGAGGGCGATGGCCGTAGCCGGACGATGTCGCGCCCGCGCCCACAGCCCGGCCCGAGCGGCCGCGGTGGTGCCCGGCCAGTGCGGCAACAGCCGGCTCCCCTCCCCATAGGGCTCAGCAGCTTCGGAAAGGGTCATTTGCACGTTAATCACCGCACAGCTTGACCCTGATCGGCAGGATATCTGCTGCTCAGATGAGCGCCGTCCGTTGATGGCCGCACGGAATTCGGGCAAAACATGACAAATTTTGATAAGTCACAAAAAGTTAACCGGGAAAGGTACACCAAGCCATCGACTATGACGTCTACTTACTGCTGACACGACAATCGGTGTGCGATCTTGTGCCGCGCACACCATCGCGAGCCTGGCCCTGCCGAACCAGCTTGCGGTCTATGTGGGGGGGTCCCATATGCGGCATAGCGGCGGCGTCTGCCCGCGGCAAGACGGCCTTGAGCCGGATCAACTGTCTGACCGTTTCTGAGTCAGTAACCGCTGCGCAGCGCGATCTCGCGTAGCGCATCTTTCTGCTCGACGGCGAACAGGAAAACTGGCCTTTCCCGGGTCAGGTTGATGTCTTCAGGCTGCACTGACCCAACCAGTGCGGGCAAACCAGCTCTAAGTAACCAGCGCTGCGAAATCTGGATGACACCTACCTCGATCCGGTAATGCGCCAGAAATTATTCATGGCAAAAGCGTGACCTTCTGCTGCCCAAAATCGGCCGCAGACGCTCATTTCCCATGTCTCAAAAGTCTCTGTACAGAAGGGGGGCGCAGCCATGCCCAATTACGACTCAAATGAAGTCCAGCCCGCGATCAGGAGCCAGCAGATCGCCGTCATCGGATCTGGCTATGTCGGCCTGACGCTCAGCGCGAGCCTGGCCCTGCTGGGTCACGACGTGGAGTGCACCGACAAATCACACGAGCGGGTGGAGCAACTCGCGCACGGCCACGTGCCGATCACCGAAGAGGGGCTCACCGAGGTGGTCGAACAGATGCTGGCCACCGGGCACCTGCGGTTCGGGAGGGACAACCAGGGCGCGGCCCGGCGGGCGGAATTTGTCTTCCTGTGCCTGCCCACTCCCATGGGGGGCGACGGGTGGGCTGACCTGTCGTTCGTCAAGCAGGTCGCCGAGGAGATCGGCCCGCACCTGCGCCCGGGCGCGACCGTCATCACCAAGTCGACGGTGCCGGTCGGCACCGGGCAGATGGTCCGCCAGGCATTGGGGCGCGACGACGTGCACGTGGTCTCCAACCCGGAATTCCTGGCCGAGGGAACGGCTCTGCGGGACTGCCTGCGGCCGGACCGGATCGTCGTGGGGGCCGCCTCGGAAGCGGTCGCGCGGACGGTCGCCGACCTGTACGGCCCGTTCGCTCATTCCCGCTCGATCCTCACCGATGTGGCCAGCGCCGAGATCATCAAGTACGCGTCGAACGCCTACCTGGCGGTCCGCCTCACCTTCGTCAACTCGATGGCACAGCTGTGCGAGCTGGCCGGGGCCGACGTCCGCGCGGTGACCCGGGGGATGGGCGCGGACCGCCGCATCGGCCCGGGCTTCCTGCAGCCGGGCCCGGGCTGGGGCGGCTCCTGTTTCCCCAAGGACACCGAGGCGCTGGTCCAGACTGCGGCCGGGTTCGGCTGCGACCTGGCGCTGGTCCAGACCGCGATCGCCACCAACGCCCAGCACATTGACTGGGTCGCCGGCAAAGTGGCCGCAATTCTGGACGGCCATGTCCACGGGAAGCGAATCGCGATGTGGGGGCTGACGTTCAAAGCGGGAACCGATGACCAACGGCAATCACCAGCGCTGGCGATAGCACGGCGCCTGACTGAGATGGGGGCCGTCGTCCACGCCTATGACCCGACCGTTCCGGCCGGGACCCTGCACGGTATCGAAGTCCATTCTTCATCGTTCTCGGCCTGCAAAGAAGCAGATGCTTTGGTCATCGCCACCGAATGGCCAGAATTCGCGGCGGCCGACCTTACTGCCCTGGCCGCGGTCATGGGCGACCGGGTCATCATGGACGCCCGGAACATGATCGATCCGGTCGCCGCCGTCAATGCGGGATTCCGTTACTCGGGGATAGGCGTTCCGGTTCAGCTCCGGCGCGAAGAGGGTGTCGCGGTATGAGAATCCTGGTAACCGGAGGTGCCGGCTTTCTCGGATCTCACCTCTGCGCGGCAATTCTGGCCCGCGGGGACGAAGTTGTCGCTATCGACAACTTCGCGACCAGCGACTATTCGGCGATCAAGCGTCTGTCGCACAATGACCGGTTCCACTTCGTCGAGGCCGACGTCTGCACGGCCCCGCCGGTTACCGGCCGATTCGACGCCATCGCTCACCTCGCCTGCCCGGCCTCACCGGACGAGTACCTCCGGCTGCCGCTGGAGACGCTGGCCATCGGCAGTCACGGGAGCGAGTTCGTCCTCAGGCTGGCCGAGCTGAACCGGTGCCGCGTGCTGCTCGCCTCGACCAGCGAGATCTACGGAGACCCGCTGGTGCGGCCGCAGCGCGAGGACTACTGGGGGAACGTGAACCCGATCGGGCCGCGCAGCGTCTACGACGAGTCCAAGCGGTACGCGGAAGCGCTATTCACGGCGCACCGCAGGGCCCTCGGGACGAACACCGCAATCGTCCGGATCTTCAATACCTACGGGCCGGGCCTGCGGCCCAATGATGGCCGTGTCGTCTCCAACTTCATCGCCCAGGCGCTGAACGGTGAACCGCTGACCGTCTACGGCGACGGTCAGCAGACCCGGAGCTTCTGCTACGTCACCGACCTGGTCGGCGGCCTGTTGCGGATGCTCCATTCGATCGAGCCGGGTCCGGTCAACCTCGGCAATCCCAATGAGATCACCGTCCTTGAGCTGGCCGAGACCATCCGCCTGCTGACCGGCTCGGATGTGCCGCTCGATTTCCGCCCGGCCCCACAGGACGACCCCACCACCCGGCGACCGGACATCAGCAAGGCCGCGGCCCTTCTGGGCTGGACGCCAGAGGTGCCGCTGGCCGAAGGGCTCGAGCGCACCATCGCCTGGCAGCGAAGCCTGTCCGCCGTCCCCGCCTGATCGATCCATCCACCAGCCAGAAAGAGAAATCAGCCATGTCCAAGGGAACTGTTCTCGTCACCGGCGGAGCCGGTTTCATCGGCTCGCACGTCGTCGAGCAACTGCTGCGCCAGGGCTACCCGGTCCGCGTCTATGACGCCCTGGTGGAGCAGGTCCACCAGGGCGCGGGCCCGCGTTACGTCTCCGAAGAGGCCGAGTTCGTCTACGGCGACGTCCGCGACCGGGACAGCCTGGCCCGCGCGTTGCGGGGGGTCGATCAGGTGGTCCACCTGGCGGCCGAGGTGGGCGTCGGCCAGTCGATGTACGAGGTGTCCAAGTACGTCGACACCAACACCGGCGGGACCGGGGTGCTGCTGGACATCGTGGCCAACGACCACACCGACGTCGGCCGGATCGTCGTCGCCTCGTCGATGTCGATCTACGGCGAGGGTTCGTACCGGTGCTCCGAGCACGGCCTCACCGCGCCCGGGCTCCGTCCCGAAACCCAGCTGAAGAACCGCGAGTGGAATCCGCGCTGCCCGGTGTGCGGGGCCGCGCTCAGCCCGGTGGCCACGGCGGAGGACAAGAAGCTGCTGCCGACCTCGGTCTACGCGATCTCGAAGATGGACCAGGAGCTCCTGTGCCTCTCGGTCGGCGCCGCCTACAACGTGGGTGTCGTGGCGCTGCGTTACTTCAACGCCTACGGTCCCCGTCAGGCCCTGTCCAACCCCTACACCGGCGTCGCGGCCATCTTCTCCGGCCGGCTGCTGAACGGCCGGCCGCCGCTGGCGTTCGAGGACGGTGAGCAGCTACGGGACTTCGTGCACGTCCGCGACGTCGCGCGGGCCACCGTGCTGGCGCTGGAGAGTGAGAAGGCGACCGGCCACGCGATCAACGTCGGCGTCGGGGCGCCGCTGACGATCTCCCAGGTCGCGCAGCTGCTGGCCAAGCAGCTCGGGTTGGACATCGAGCCCGAGATCACCGGCAAGTTCCGGGCCGGGGACATCAGGCACTGCTGGGCCGACCCCATCCGCGCGCGGGAGCTGCTCGGCTTCTCGGCCGAGATACCGCTGGAGGCCGGGGTGGCCGAGCTCATCGACTGGGTCTCGACCCAGTCGGCCGACGATCAGGTCGACACCGCCTACGCCGAGCTCGGCCGGCGTGGCCTCGCGGTCTGATGGGCGGCTCTGCTCTGCTGCATGACGGCCGGCTGGCCCTGCTGGTGATCTTCGCGGTCACCCAGATCTGCTATTTCGGGTCGATGCTGGTGACCGTCTACTTCTACAGTCGGCCGGTCGACCTGGTCCGGCCGGAGGATCTGCCGGGGCGTCACGCCGCCTACCCGCCGGTCCTGCTCTTCTACCCCGTGCTACGGGAACTCGAAGAGACCATGCGCACGACCTTCCTCGCCCTCGACAACATCGACTACCCCCGTGACCGGTACCGGATCGTGGCCATCCCCAATCACGACGACCACGAGACGATCGCTTCGCTCCGGCGCCTGCAGGCCAGCTTCCCGTGGCTGGAGGTGCTGACCATTCCGGCGACATCCGACCCGTCCTGGAACGTGGTGTGGGACCAGTGGGAGCTCAACCCCAAGGTCTACTGGTGGCACGTTGGCAAGCGGGCCGGCGTCCGGGATCTGCCGCCGAAGAAGACCCGGCAGCTCGTCTATGCCTTCTACCGCCTCTGCCCGCCGGGCGCCGAGGACACGCTGATCAGCTACATCGACGCCGATAGCGCCCCGCCGCCCAACTACTTCCTGCTGGGAGCGGCGGGCGCGGCCAGTTTCGACGTCGTTCAGCTCACCAACGTGGCGGGCAACGTGCTCAGGTCGTGGGCCAGCACCTTCCACGGCTTCGACCACATGTGCTGGGACGCCTCGATGTACCAGCACATGACCGCTCACGGCAAGCACCCCTACTACGTCCTGGGTAAAGGGCTGTTCTTCCGGTCCTCGGACCTGCACGCCTTCGGCGGTTTCCATCCGTGGCTGACGATCGAAGACCCCGAGGTCGGAATGCGGCTGTGGACCAACGGGCGCCGTCTCGGGGTGGTGACGCAGCCACTGGTCGAAGAGGTACCACGGACGTTCCGGCAGGGAGTCACCCAGCGCAAGCGCTGGGTCTGCGGGTTCTTCCAGTCGCTGGGCAGTCCGCTGACCCAGATGGGCATGACGGCCGGGCAGCGGTTCCGGGCCCGGCTCAACCTCGTGCCCTGCCTGTCGCTGCTGATCAACCCGCTCGGCCTGGCGGTCGGGATCTGGATCCTGCAGCAGACGATCGCGGGCCACCGGCCCGAAGATCTGCCGCTCACCGTGCTGTCGGCGGTGAACATCGTGGCAGCCGTGGTCATCATGGGCTTCAACTGGGTCAACGCCTGCCGGGTGTCGGGCCTGGTCCTTGGACGCCGCCGGGACAGGTTGCGGTTCGCGTTGCGCGTGAACCCCCTGTTCGTCATGCTCTACTGGCTCTTCTGGAGCGTGTCCCTCGTTATCGGGATCCAGATGTTCCTGCGGGACAAGGGACTGGTCTGGGAGCGGACCGAGAAGGTGGACGCCAACCACGATCTGGTCCGGGTGCTGGAGCTGGCCGATCAGGAACACTCCCGCCAAGAGGTCCATCTGCCGCGGTAAGCCACTGAGTGCGCGGACGCTGCCCGCCGGGCCCGGGAATCCCGGCGCCGCCGCCGGCGCTGTCACCGGCGTGAAGAAGATCGGATTCCTGTCGTTCGGGCACTGGCGGGCCGCGCCCGGGTCGCAGACCCAGAGCGCCGCCGACGCGCTGCTGCAGACGATCGAGCTGGCCCAGGCGGCCGAGGAGCTGGGCGTGGACGGCGCGTTCGTCCGCGTGCACCACTTCGAGCGCCAGCTCGCCTCGCCGTTCCCGCTGCTGTCGGCCATCGCCGCCAAGACCAGCCGGATCGAGATCGGCACGGCCGTCATCGACATGCGCTACGAGAACCCGCTCTACATGGCCGAGGAAGCGGCCGCCGCCGACCTCATCAGCGGCGGGCGGCTCCAGCTCGGCGTGAGCCGGGGCTCACCGGAGACCGTGCTGCGCGGGGCCGAGACGTTCGGGTACCAGCCGTCCGACGGGGAGACCGACGCCGACCTCGCCCGTCGCAAGACCGAGCTGTTCCTGGCCGCGATCGGCGGCGCCGCGGTGGCCCGGACCGACCCGGCCCGCACCGGCATCAGCGGCGGCCTGGCCATCCAGCCGCAGTCACCCGGCCTGGCCGACCGGATCTGGTGGGGGTCCGGCACCCGGGCCACCGCCCAGTGGGCGGCCCGGGCCGGGATGAACCTGCAGAGCTCGACGCTGCTGACTGAGGACACCGGGGTCCCGTTCGGTGACCTCCAGGCCGAGCAGATCCAGCTGTACCGCGACGCCTGGGCCGAGCAGGGCTGGGACCGTGCGCCGCGGGTGTCGGTGTCCCGCAGCGTGCTGCCGATCACCGAGGACATCGACCGCCTGTACTTCGGCGAGCAGGCCCACGACGACCAGGTCGGCGTGCTCGACGGCGTCCACGCCCGGTTCGGCCGCACCTACACCGGCGAGCCCGGCCAGATCGCCGCCGAGCTGGCCGCCGACGCCGCCGTCCAGGCCGCCGACACCGTGCTGTTCACCGTGCCCAACCAGCTCGGGGTCGCTTACAACACGCGGATTCTCGGCACCATCGCCCGGGAGATCGCGCCCGCCCTCGGCTGGTCGCCAGCCAGCGCGTCGGTCGCCCTTTAATAAAAAGTAAAATCCCGCTCGGCTGGTTGGGCTGCTCTGGCGTTCCTTCTGCCCCGGGCGCGCCGCCTGCGTCACAGCTATCGCTCTGGTGCCGGGAGGCTGGCGGTGGTGGGCCTCCGGCGGGGCGTTTTGGGCTCCGTGCCCCACTCCCACCGGAGCACGGCCCGGGGTCACCCGTGCACCGGCGACCCTGGCCTGGTCCCACTGACACCTGAAGTCACTCACACCCCACCAAGCTCAGCACTAGGTGTGTACTTCTCATTAGGGAAGACTTTTGGGGAGCATTTGTAAAAAAGTCTGCCCGAACCAAAACGCCCAGCGCACAGCCACAAAGGTCACCTGAGCATCAGCAGTTATCAGCTGGGGGAGCCAGTTGTCAGCTGCGGGAGCACCGCCGGGCCCACGACTACCTTCGAGCCCACTTGCCACCTGTGTTCAGCAGTCGGTACCTCGGCCGCCACGTTTCGGATAGGCGGCGTGGCTGCCCGCACTGTTGAGGCCGCCTGCAGTTGTTCGTGGTGCGTCTGGAAGTGAGACGTGGGGCGAGCGCGGTCCGGGTTGACAATCGACCATGATCTGGACCGCCGGTCGTAACCAGCAGCTGGGCGAGCTGATCGCCGAGGTCTTCCGGACCGCCGACCCGGTGCCGCGTGAGTACCGCGCGGTCATCGCGGGCGGCCCGCCCGGGGCCGACAAGACGGCCGCGCTCGATCAGCACGGGGTCGACCGGTCGCAGTTCCTGACGGTCAGCGTCAACGACGTGCTGAACCGGATGGCCGCCCGGGCGCTCATCCCGGTGGTGGCGGACCGGCCGCCGCTGGCGGGCGCCGAGCTGGTGCACACCGAGGCTCAGCACGTGGCCAAGCGGATCGGGCTGGCGGCGGTCAACGACGGCTGGAACGTCATCCTCGACGTGACGCTGGCCTCGCGGCCTTCCGCGGAATCCTGGACCTACGCGCTGCGGTTCTCGGACTACTCGATCACCGCGGTCTACGCCGGGCTCAACATCGAGGAGTCGGTCCGCCGGTCGGCCGCCGCCTACCAGCGGGCCGAGGAGGAGTACCGCCAGGGCCGCGGCTACGGCGGCCGCTACCTGCCGCCGGACGCGATCCGGGCGCTGGACGGGCCGGCCGCCACCGCCGCCCGCGACAGCATCCGCTGGGTGTCGGGGGCCGAGCCGGCCAGCGTGACCGCGGGCCGGACCCGCCGGGGCGGCCTGCCCGGCGGGGCGGTGTCGGCCATGATCGACGCCTACCGGCGTGGCCAGCTGAGCCTGGACGGGCTCGGCCTGGAGTTCCGGGCCCGGCGCTGGCCCGCGGTGCCGGCCGTCTGCCCGCCCGCGCTCGAGCCGGCCGCCGCCGTCGTCGATGACCTCGAGCCCTACGTGCCCGGCTCGTTCGACGACGTGGTGCTGGCCTACGACCGGGGCAAGCTGTCCGACGACGAGTACGAGTTCCTGGCCGAAGCGGCCAACGTCTCGGTCGCCGAACCCGGCTGATCCGCACCGCCGCCCCGCGCGCCGCCGTCCCGCGCGAGCCGCGCCTCCACCCCGCGCGCCCCGCGCCTCCACCCCGCGCGCCCCGCGCCTCAAGAACCACTCGCGCCACACGGGCCCTGGTAGACCCGTATGTCTCAGACGGCCGGTGTAAGCGGCTGACCTGCGGCAGCGTTGTCTTTCGTGTGACCTTGTCCGCCTGCGCGCACTCCGAGCCGTTTCCCTGTGCGCCTACGCGGCTCCAGATCGATCTTTGCGGTGACGCGTACGTTTTTCTCAATTTTGCGTCGGGATATTGCGTGAAGATGTTGGAAAGGCTACGGTCCTCGGTACATCGGCTGCTTGTTGTCCCCGGAAAGGGGCGCCCAGGTGTTTACATCGTTCCGAGATCTGCGACGGGCCTTCGCGCTGACCGCCGCCGCCGTGTCGCTGTCGGCCGCCGGGCTCGCGGCCGTCGCCGCCCCGCCCGCGTCGGCGGCCGCCACCGGCGGCAGCGGCGCCAGCCTCCCCTACACCGAAGTCCAGGCCGAGAACTCGGCCACCAACGGCACCGTCATCGGCCCCAGCTACACCCAGGGTCAGCTGGCCGACGAGGCCTCCGGCCGCAAGGCGGTGACCCTGCAGGGCAGCGGCAGCGGCCAGTACGTCACGTTCACCTCACCGGTCGCGACCAACTCGATCGACTTCCGCTACAGCATCCCCGACAGCTCCGACGGCTCGGTCTACACCGCCCCGCTGTCGCTCTACGTCAACGGCACCAAGCAGGCCGACTTCACGCTGACCAACGCCTACAGCTGGTACTACGGCAGCTACCCGTTCACCAACACCCCCGGCAGCGGCCAGCACCACTTCTACGACGAGGTGCACCGGCTGTTCTCGACCACCTATCCGGCCGGTACCACGTTCAAGCTGGCGGTCGACTCCGAAGACACCGCGTCCTCCTACACGATCGACTTCGCCGACTTCGAGCAGGTCGGGGCGGCCCTGAGCCAGCCCGCCGGGTCGGTCTCGGTGGTCAGCGAGGGGGCCGACGCCAGCGGGGCGGCCGACTCGACCAGCGCGTTCAACGCCGCGATCGCGGCGGCCGGGGCGGGCGGCACCGTGTGGATCCCGCCCGGCACCTACAACATCCCCGGGCACATCGCGGTCAACAACGTGACGATCGCCGGCGCCGGCATGTGGTACTCGACGGTGACCGGGACCGCCCCGGGCTTCTACGGCAACTCGGCCCCGAACCCGAGCACCCACGTGCACCTGCAGAACTTCGCGATCTTCGGCAACGTCCAGGACCGTGACGACAGCGCCCAGGTCAACGGCATCGGCGGCGCGATGAGCGATTCGACCGTGTCCAATATCTGGATCGAGCACATGAAGGTCGGGGCCTGGATGGACGGCCCGATGGACAGCCTGACGTTCAGCGGCATGCGCATCCGCGACACCACCGCCGACGGCATCAACTTCCACGGCGGCGTCACCAACTCGACCGTGACCGGCAGCGACATCCGCAACACCGGGGACGACGGCATCGCGACCTGGGCCGACTCCAGCATTGGGGCGGACGCCAATGACACCATCTCCGACAACACCGTCCAGCTCCAGCAGCTGGCCAACGGCATCGCCATCTACGGCGGCCACGACAACACCGTCAGCGGCAACCTGGTGGTCGACACCGGCATCACCCAGGGCGGCGGCATCCAGGTCGGCCAGCGGTTCTCCTCGACCCCGGTCGGCACCACCACGATCACCGGCAACACCATGATCCGGGACGGCGACCTGGACCCGAACTGGCAGTTCGGGGTGGGCGCGCTGTGGTTCGACGGCAGCCAGGGCGCGGTCACCGGGCCGATCAACGTCAGCAACGACCTGATCGAGCAGAGCCCGTTCGAGGCCATCCAGTGGGTCGAGGGCACGATCAGCGGGGTCAACCTCAGCAACGTCACCATCAACGGCACCGGCACGTTCGCGCTGCAGGAGCAGACCGGCGGCGCCGCCACCATGACCAACGTCACCGCGACCAACGTGGCCCAGGCCAACGCGGGCAACCCGCCCAGCTACAGCTGTGAGGGCAGCAGCTTCACCCTCACCGACGACGGCGGCAACTCCGGCGTCACCCCGACCCAGTGCAACGGCTGGCCGGCCCCGGTCTACCCGCCGTACCCGGGCTCGGGCGGCGGCACCGGGAGCGGCAGCGCCACCCTGACCGCGTCGCCGGCCTCGGTCGCGTTCGGCAGCGAGGCGGCCGGCTCGACCAGCGCGGCCCAGAAAGTCACGGTGACCAACACCGGCAGCGCCGCCGCGGCCGTCTCCTCGATCAGCGCCGGGGCGCCGTTCGCCCAGACCAACACCTGCGGCTCGTCGATCGCGGCGGGCGCCTCGTGCACGGTCAGCGTGACGTTCACCCCGACCGCGGCCGGTGCGGCCTCGGCCAGCCTCACCGTGGCCAGCAACGCCACCAACGCATCGCTGACCGTCCCGCTGACCGGGACCGGCACCAGCAGCGGCGGTGGCGGCACCGCCACCAACCTGGCCCTGAACGCCTCCATCACCGCGTCCAGCTCCACCCAGAACTACGTGCCCGCCAACGCGGTCGACGGCAACACCAGCACCTACTGGGAGGGCACCAACGGCGTCTGGCCGACCACGCTGACCGTCAACCTGGGCGCCACCGACGCGCTGACCAAGGTGGTCATCGACCTGCCACCCGCCTCAGCCTGGAACACCCGCACCCAGACGCTGTCGGTGCTCGGCTCGACCGACGGCTCGAACTACAGCACGCTGGTCGGCTCGGCCACCTACACCTTCGACCCGTCGACCGGTAACACGGTGACGATCCCGCTGGCCGCCGGCACCAGCGCCCAGTACGTCCGGCTGTCGTTCACCGCCAACAGCGTCCAGAACGGCGCCCAGGCCTCGGAGTTCCAGGTCTGGGGAACGGCCGGGTCCAGCGGCTCCGGGTCCGGCCACCCCGACCTGGCGCTCAACGCCGCCGTCACCGCGTCCAGCTACACCCAGAGCTACGTCCCCGCCAACGCGGTCGACGGCAACACCAGTACCTACTGGGAGGGCACCAACGGCGCCTGGCCCACCACCTTCACCGCCAACCTGGGCGCCAGCAAGTCCCTGGGCTCGATCGTGCTCGACCTGCCGCCCTCGTCGGCCTGGGGTACTCGCACCCAGACCCTGTCGGTGCTCGGCTCCGCCAACGGCTCCAGCTACTCCACGCTGGCCGGCTCGGCCACCTACACCTTCAACCCGTCGACCGGTAACACGGTGACGATCCCGCTGCCGTCCGGCACCAGCGACCAGTACGTGCAGCTGTCGTTCACCGCCAACAGCGTCCAGAACGGCGCCCAGATCTCCGAACTGGACGTCTACGGACCCTGACCAGCTGATCAACCGGTAAGAGCAAGGGCGGGCCGGGTATGCACCCGGCCCGCCCTGGTCAGCGCCTGAGCAGGGCGGCGATCAGGTTCTGTTCCATCCAGCCCCGGAACTCCTCCAGCCGGTAGCCGAGCCGGTGGACGAGCAGGTCGTAGCTTTCCGGGCTCGCGATCGCCCAGGCCGTGTCGGCCGCCCGCTTGCTGGTGAGACCCTCGGTCAGCGTGCTGACGGGAATGTCGGCCAGCACCCGGGTGATGAGCTGGTGCCGCAGCAGCTGGAGCTCGTTCCAGTCGGCCGCGATCTCGGGGTCGACGGCGGCCGCGTCCCGGTAGAGGCGCCAGCCGGTGGCGGCCCGTTCGGCGATCTCGGTGACCAGCGTGGCCAGTTCCGTGAGCCGCTCGCGGGGGGACAGGCCCGCGAAGCGCCGGGCGGCGTCCTCGGGTGAGCCGTCGCCGCCGGCCAGGGCGTTTTCCATGTAGCCGCGCAGCAGGGCCCGCTTGCTGCCCCAGGCCAGGTACAGCGTCTGGACGGAGACGCCGGCGGCGGCCGCCAGCCGGGTCACGGTCGTCCCCGCGTAACCGTGGGCCGGGAACTCTTCCCCGGCGGCTTGCAGCAGACGGTTCCGGGTGTCCTGCCGCAGCATCTCGCCGACCTTCTTCTGGCGGCTCGGGTGGCTGGACGCATCCGGCTGAACCGCAGCCCGCTGAGAAGTGCTCATGGACAACATCCTAACCATGCTTTAGAGTGCCAATCAAATGCACTTGAACGTCACTCAAAACCATGAAGGGCAAGATCATGAACAGCGTCACCCTCGACCGTCCCTGGCACCGTCCCGGCCGCTTCGCCTACGCGCGGAAACGCATTCCAGCGGCGCTGCGCCCGCCGGTCACCGTCTATCCGATGCCGTCCGAGGTCACCAAGGACGAGGACGTGCCGGTGCGGATGAGCGACGGGGTCACGCTGCGGCTGAACCTGTTCCGCCCGGCCGGCGACGGGCCGTTCCCGGTGCTGATGTCGGCCCACCCGTACGGCAAGGACAAGGTGCCGACGATGAAGCGGGGCCGCTGGTCGCTGAACCCGCAGTTCCGGATCATGAACCAGCCCGCGCCGCTGCGGATCTCGGACCAGACCAGCTGGGAAGCGCCCGACCCGGTCTGGTGGGCCCAGCAGGGGTACGCGGTGATCAACCTGGACACCCGCGGCGGCGGCCACTCCGAGGGGCGCGGCGATCTGCTGTCCGATCAGGAAGCCGACGATCTCGCCCAGGTGATCGCCTGGGCGGCCGAGCAGCCGTGGTCGACCGGCCGGGTCGGCCTGCTCGGGGTGTCCTACCTCGCGCTCTCGCAGTACAAGGTGGCCGCCCTGAACCCGCCCGCGCTGAAGGCGATCTGCCCGTGGGAAGGGTTCACCGACGCCTACCGCGACTTCTTCACCCCCGGCGGCGTCACCGAGAACGGCTTCGCCCGGGTATGGCTGTTCCTGACCAGCCGCGTCGCCCGCCTCAACACCAACCTGGCCGCCGAACGCCGCCGCCACCCGCTGCGCGACGCCTGGTGGGAGGCCCTCACCCCTGAACTGTCGAAGATCAGGGTCCCGATCCTGGAGTGCACCAGCTTCTCCGACGACAACCTGCACAGCGTCGGGTCGATGCGCGCCTTCCAGCAGGCCGGCTCGGACGACCGGCACGCCTACGCGCACCGGGGGCCGAAGTGGGCGACCTTTTACGGCGAGGAAGCACGCCGCACCCAGCTGGCGTTCTTCGACCGGCACCTGCGCGGCCGGGACGCCGCCCCGCTGCCGCGCCTGCGGCTGGAGGTCCGGGACCGGCGCGACCACATCGTCGAGGTCCGGGACGAGCAGGAGTGGCCGCTGGCGCGCACCGACTGGCGTCAGCTGCACCTCGCCGCCGGCGGCACTTTGACCGAACACCAGGCTGGCGACGGCCGCGTCAGCTTCGACCTGCGGCGCAACGCGGCCGCCTTCGACCACCGCTTCACCGAGGACACCGAGCTCAGCGGCCCGATGACCCTCCGGCTGCAGGTGGCCACCACCGGCGCCAGCGACCCGCGGCTCTTCGTCGGCGTCGAGAAGTGGTCAGCTGGCACCCCGGTCCCCTTCAACGGCTCCTACGGGTACGGCCGCGATCGCGTCGCCCAGGGCCGGCTGCGTCTCGCCCTGCGCGAGCTCGATCCCGAGCTCAGCGCCCCCCACCAGCCCGAGCACACGTTCCGGACGCTCCAGCCGGTTCACGACGGCGAGCAGGTCGAGGTCCTGATCCCGCTCAGCTCCTCGGCCACGCTGTTCCGGGCGGGCGACCGGCTGCGGCTGATGGTGGCGGGCCGGTACCTGCAGCCCCGCAACCCCTTCTTCGGCCACTTCCCCACCCACTACGAGCCCAGCGGCCGAGGCCAGGCCACCATCAGCTGGAGCCCGGGCCACCCGTCCAGCCTGGAGATCCCGGTCATCCCCAGGGGCGCCAGCCCGAGCCCGTGCTAGGCCGGCACCAGGGCCGGATAGCGGGCCTCGACCGCGCCGATCACGGCCAGGCACTCGGCGAAGAAGTAGATGGTCTTGAAGAACTCCAGCAGGTTGCCCTCTTCGAGCAGGATCTTGCGGTACATGACCGTGCGCTGGGCGTCGTAGCCGTCGTGCAGGGCCTTCCAGTCGGCGTAGTCCATGGCCAGCACGTAGGTCGCCGCCAGCGGCTCGTCCGGCCCGATGATCCGGCAATCGGCCACCGTGCCGCCCGCCCACTGGACGAACAGGTAGGCCGGGCCGCCGCCCAGTTCGGCGGGCAGCTCACGGCAGCCGAGCGCCCAGGATGCCGGGTACACGCTCTTGATCGTCTCGAACAGGTCCCAGTACTCCTGCAGCTTGCCCGCTCGGACCTGGTCGGATGGGCCGGCGTCGAGCGCGTCCCGGACCACGGCCGCCCACCCGGAACTGAAGAAGTTCGTCTCGGTCATGGTCAGCCACCGGCCAGCACGGGCTGGACCTTGGTCAGCAGCTCCTCGAGGTCCGGCGACAGGCTGATACCGACGTCGTTGAGCTTGCGCCGCAGCTGCTGGAAGAACAGGATCCGCACTTCGTCCTGGGTCCAGCCGAGCGGCTCGTAGTAGATCTGGCGGCTGTTCACCCCGGACGTGTAGAGGATCGTCCGTAGCGTGTCGTGAATCTCGTTGATCATCGACGGGTCCTTCCGGACCGCATCCTGGAGGTACTTCATGCCCCCCTGGACGTGCCGCGACTCGTCCCGGCAGGTGGCGGTGAAGCCGGTGTAGTAGGCGGGCAGGAAGCCGCGCCAGCGGGCGTAGGACAGCGTCACCTTCATGACCGACAGGGCCAGCACGCCCTCGATCCAGAGGAAGTAGGTGGTGCCGTAGCGGACCCGGGCGCGCTCGTCGTAGGGGTGCCGGCGCAGTTCGTCGGCCTGGTAGGCCAGCAGCCCGAACGGCCCCACGAACGTCTCCGACACCCACGGGAACGAGGCGTCGAGGATGTCCATGATGTCGTCACCCTTGAGGCCGACGACCTCACGGTAGAACCGGTCGAAAAACACCGTGTGCCGGGCCTCGTCCTCGATCTGGGCCGCGATGTGCAGCTTTTCTTCCTCGCTGGCGCCGATCATGAATACCGGCAGCTCGATCTCGACCTGGCGCTCGCCGTGGTGGAAGCCGGAGGCGATGGCCATGAACGACTGGCGTTCGTCCTCGGTCATCTTTTCCTGCCAGTCGATCACGTCCTGGCTGAAGTCCAGGTCGTAGACGTCCCACCGCTGCTTGAGGTACTTGCGGTACAGGGTGGTGAAGTCGGGCAACGCCTTGAGGTCCTTGTGCACGTACTCGATGACGTCGTCGATGTCGACCTTGAGCACGTCGGCCAGGTTCGACTCCTCGATCTCGCGGACCTGGGCGTCGCTCAGCGCGCGCGGGCCCTCGTGCAGCACCGCGGTCGGGCTCGGGCGATCAGTCATCGTGGTCGGCCTCCCAGTTAATAGAACGGGATTCGGTTTCCAGGACACCGGTAAACCGCCCGCCCTGTCAAGGCCGCCAGCGGGGTGGCCGGACCGCCCGCTTCAGTCCTGGGCGTCTGACCAGTCGAAGTCCGGCCGGAACTCCATATCGTGATTCTGAGCGGCCGCTTGCATCCGCGGAAATTCCGGGATGAAAGGCGGCTGGCCGACGTCGCCGTGGTCGGACGGCTGCCCCATCTCAGCGAAAAATCGCTCGAAGCCGCCGGTGGCCACGCCCAGCACCTGGCTTGGCGCTTCCACCTGGTAGGCGTGCACCAGCCCGGCCGGCACGAACCCGAAGTCACCGGCGGTCAGCCGCTGGGCCCGCTTGGTCCCGTCCTGGTCGGCCACGTAGACCCGGACGGTCCCGTCCACCACGTAGAACACCTCGTGGGTGCCGTGGTGGTTGTGGGCCGGGATCAGCTGCCCGGCCGGCGCCTGCATGGTGAACACCCCGAACTGCCCGCCGGTCTCATCCCCGGACAGCAGCACCGTGAACAGGTCGGTGAACAGCATCGCGTGCTCACCGTCCCCCTTTTTGAGGAAAAAGGGGGCCGGGCGACCGGGCAGCAACCCCTGCCAGCGGGGCCCGTGGCTGGGGTCGGTGAGGTACTCGAAGCTCATGCTGGCACCCTACGGCCTGGCCGCCCGCGCGGCCCGGGTCCGGGCCAGCAGGTCGCGGACGGCGCCGGCCACCAGCTCGGGGGTCTCGTAGACCGGGGTGTGCCCGGCGTCGGCCAGCCGGAACTCGGCGTCGGGGAGCGCCACCGCCAGCTCGCGGCCCTGCTCCGGCGGCCGGGCCCGGTCGTGGCGGCCGTGCACCACGATGGCGGGCTGGTGGAGGCCGGCCAGCCGGCCGGTCAGGTCGAGGTCACGCTGGCTGGCCAGCACGTCGTAGACCGCGCGCGGGTCGCAGGCCAGCGCCCAGCGCAGGTAGCGGGCCCGGACGGCCGGGTCCAGCGGCCGCTGGAACGACCGGTCGAGCACCGCCGCCACCAGCTCCTCACCCCAGCTGATACGAATCCGTTCCAGGATCGCGCCCACGTCGCCGTGCCCCTGCATGTGGGCTCCGGTGTCCACCAGCAGCAGACCCGTCACGGTGCCGGGGTGGCTCACCGCCAGCTGCAGCGCGATGGCGCCGCCGGTCGAGTGCCCGGCGACCAGCACCGGCCCGCCCCCGCGTTCTTCGATGCGCCGGGCCACCCGGGCGGCGACCGCCGGGATGTCCCACGGCCCGGGCTCGGTCAGCCAGGACACCGGGTCCACGGTGACCTGGCCGGCCAGCGCCGCCGCCAGCGGCTCGAACACGGCCGGGGTGCACAGCGTCCCGGGCAGCGCGACCAGGACCGGGGCCGCGGCCGGTTCGGGGTTCATGCCGGGACCCTAACGCGCCCGCCCCGGCGCCGTCGCGCACCCGGCCCCGGCCCCCGCCCAGCGCGCACGACCCGCCCCACCTCCTCCGCAACCGATTGTGGAGCAATCTGCGCGAACGGACATACAAGGGCCAGAGGCGGGTACCGCCGAACAGAGGCCGCCGGGCTGACCAGCACTTCCGGACCGGGCGAGCCGCAGGGTCCTGAAGTGCAATAACTACGCGTCCAATTGCATCCAGTTGCCGGTTATGCGTTATTAAATTATCTCAATAAAGATATTCCATTGTGACTTGATCTTGATATAGGATTGGCACACAATCACGCAGGAACCGGCGCTTTCCACCACAATCCGGCGCGTTGGGGCCTGCAACGTCCTCCGGCTAAGGAGATTGCATGACCTCCCGCTGGCGCGTCCTGAGCGCGCGCACCGTTGTTCCCTGGAGAGTTTCCCTCGCCGTCGGCGCCTTAATACTGGGTTCCTTCGGGGCGGCCGTCGGCACCGCGGGCGCGGCTGGCGCCGCCACCACCGCCACCCACCCCGGCACCACGCATACCCGTCCCGGCGGGTCGGTCGGCGGGTACCAGCCCGGCGGCCTGATCAAGGCGCACAAATCCGGGGCCACCCCGGATGCCGCCCAGGGCGTCAAGAACGACAGCAGCACCAGCACCAACTGGTCGGGCTACGTCGTGACCGGCGGCACCGGCGCCTTCAACAGCGTGTCGTCGAGCTGGACCGAACCCGCGGCCAGCTGCGGTAGCGGTACCCAGTACGCCGCGTTCTGGGTGGGCCTGGACGGCTACAACAGCGACTCCGTGGAACAGACCGGCACCGACTCCGACTGCAGCAACGGGTCGCCGGACTACTACGGCTGGTATGAGATGTACCCGGCCGACCCGGTCTACTTCACCAACCCGGTCTCGCCCGGGGACAGCATGAGCGCCTCGGTCGCGGTCAGCGGGACCAGCTACACGCTGACGCTGACCGACAGCACCCAGGGCTGGACCCAGACCGAGAACGAGACCGGAAGCTATTCCAACTCCTCCGCGGAAGTCATCACCGAGGCGCCGTCGTCCTCCACCGGACCGCTGCCGCTGGCTGACTTCGGCACCGTCAACTACTCGGCTGCATCCGCCAACGGGACCTCCATGAGCTCCCAGAACCCGACCTCGATCACGATGGTCGGCAGTAGCGGTGACCAGCTGGACTCCACCAGTGCCATCGATGGATCCGGTGATTTCAGCAATACCTGGGACGCCTCGAGCTGATCGTTCGCGGCTCCCGCCGCCTCGCCGCTGGCCCCCGGGGGATTGATGACCTCCGGGGGTCAGCGCGGTCAGGGCTGGGTGGTCAGGGCCGGTGCTGTCCGGGGGCGCCGTCCCGGCTGAGCTGGCCGGCGATCAGTTCCAGCGAACGCCACAGTTCGAGCGCGGGCATGGCCTGGGGCCGGGCGGCCCGGACCTGGCGGCGGGCGGCGTTGAGCGAGTGGCCGCGCACCAGCAGGTAGGCGATGGCGACGGCCGAGGTGCGGGAGATGCCGGCCTGGCAGTAGATGCCGGTGGTGACGCCGGCCGCGGCCTGGGCGGCGACGTGGCGGGCGGCCGCCAGGATCAGGTCCTCCTGGCCGCCTTCGAGATCCATGATCGGGAAATGGTCGATCGGGATCGGCAGGCCGGGCGGCCGGGTCTCACCGCGCAGTCGACCAGGCGCTCGGCCCCGGCCTAAATCATGTGCATGGCCAGCCCGGCGTCGGCCAGCAGCACGTGGTCGTCGAGCCGGCTGACGCCGACCACCTTAAGCTCGAAGGTCATGGGCCGACGTCCGCGCCCGGACGGACCTGGATCCGGCCGCGGTCGATGACCACGGTGCCGTCCGGCTTGGCCGTCTGGAACCGTCAGCGCCTCGCCCGGCAGTACCGGCCGGACATGGCCTGGAAGCGGCCGGGTCTGAGCCGCACAGCGCGTGCAGCAGCGCCCGCCCGGTCACCCCGTAGGTGCACAAGCCGGGCAGGATCGGCCGGCTGAACCCGCCGCGGGCGGCGAACTTGGGGTCCACGTGCAGCGGGTTGCGGTCGCCGGACAGCCGGTAGATCAGCGCCTGCTACGCGGTGGCCTCGCCTGCGCGATCAGCACCGCGAACGTCGGCAGCACCTGCTGCTCGATCCCCTGGCCGTTCTCGGTGGTGAACTCCAGCTCCTGCAGCGGATCACCCAGCCCGGCCCCCACCCCGACCGCGTACAGCAGCGCGTCCTTGCTGTCCCAGGACCGTTCGTGGGGTTCGCTCGGTACGCCGGCCAAGCTGTGGTCCAGGCTCATGGCACCCCTCCACCGCGGCCGGGCTCTTTAGCTAGAATCCATTTCTAGAAATAATTCTGTTGGGTGGGGTTGAGAGTGTCAAGGGTGGCGGGTCTGCCGGGGGCGTGACGGGATGAGGCCAGCCCGGGCCGTGTGTGCACTTCGCATGCCTCTCCAGCTCTCCAGTCGCTGGAGTAACAGACCCGGTCTCGCTGGAGCGAAGTCGGCGATTATCGCCGGTTTCGCTCCAGCGAGGTCGCGAGCTCGTTTCCGATGCGCGGGACTCTCAGGGCTGATGTGATTCGAGGGTCTGGTGGTGGCGAGACAACAGTGGCCGCCCCCGCCAGGGCCTCGCCGGGTCCGGCGGGGGCCTCCACCGGATCCGCCGTCGCCCACCCGTCACCGGCGCCCGAACGGGCCGGCTGGCCGCCGCTCACCCGTCCGGGGCCCCCGGGCGGCCCGGTCAGCCGTCGGCGCCTCACCCCCTACGGGCACCCGGGCGGCTTGACAGCACCCGGCCCGCACGATCAAATGATCCTAGAATCTGCTTCTACTATTGACCGGCCGGCGGGAGATGGGTATGGGCGGCGTCCTGGAATCTATTTTCAAAGCGTTCGGCGTGCAGTGTGTTCTCGCGGAGAATCGCGATCTCTATCGTCGCCGGATATGCGGATTCATCGCGGTAGAGCAGGTGCCCGAAATAAAAAGCGCCAGGGGTGGCGGCCGCTTCCCGTTCCAGGGCCCGGTATCGCTTACCCTCCGCTGACCAGCCTCGGTTCAACGCCCGGTCCTGGCGGAAGATATTCGGCCCGAATTCTCCGCCGGACAGATGCGGGATGAGATGCCCCCGATCGACGGCGAGGCTGTCCGGTTCGGCAGCAAGCGGATAACCGCGCTGATAAGAGACGTCCCGGCTGGCCACGGTCGCGGGGGTAACGGCCCAGGCTGCTACCGTGCGGTCCTCTTGCCCGGCGTCTACGGCGCTTGCCTGATCGAACAGGTACGTCGCGCCCGACTGGGGGAATCGCAGCAGCAAACTGTCCGGGCATGTGGACGCATAGTGGGCCGCCGCCGCGTCCAGGAGCACCCGCCCTGCCGTTGCTGGATCGATCGGCCGGCTGAGTGCCGCGGCCAGGCCCGCAAAGTCGATCGACAGTCCGGTCATGGTCTCTTCTTACTCCCTGGCGGGTGGCCACTTGTTCGACGGGTCAGGGATCGGCCTACCGGTTCAAATTGTGAAAAGCAGTTCCAGCCTGCGACTCGCCGCTGGCCAGCCGGGCGAGTGCCGCCGGGACATCGGCCTGGCTGAGCAGCCGGATCTCCTCGCCGCCGGCCGTGGCCAGCGACGCGGCCACGGCGACCGCGCCGACCTGTTCGGCCGTCACCCAGTCCGAGTCGGCCGCCTCGGCCTGCCGGGTGTTCACCGGCCCCAGGACCAGGGCGAACACCCGCTTGGTGTCGGCCAGCTCGGCCGCCAGGACCCGTTGCATCATCAGCAGGGCGGCCTGCTCCATGCTGACCAGGCCGCTGCCGGGGACCGGCGTGAAGGCCGACCCGCCGATGATCAGGTGGTACGCCCCGTCCCGGTTCAGCCGGGGCAGGGCCGCCCGCAACACCGCCATGTGCGCGGTCGCCAGCCCGGTGAAGGCGGCCTGCCAGTCGGCCTCGGTCACCTCCCAGAGCCGCCGCCCGGCCCAGAACCCGCCGATCGGGGCGGCCACGTCGTCGATGCCACCGAGCAGGCGTTCCATCTCACCGGCGAGCCGTTCGGCGCTGGCGAACGTCGTGTAGTCGTGCACCACCAGATGCAGCCGGGGCGACGCGGCGTCGCCGAGCAGCTGGCGGAACTCCGCCGCCCGGGCCTCGGCCCGGGTCGGGACCACCACGTCGGCCCCGGCCGCCAGGTAGCGCCGGACGATCCCCTCACCCACGCCACCGGTGCCGCCCGGCACCAGCACCCGTCGTCCCGCCAGATCCGGCTGCGACCCATCCATACGATCACCTTTTCAGAAAGAATGTTGGCTGAACCAACGTTGGTAGTACCAACATATTTTGAAAAGGCTGGATTGTCCAGGACGTTGGGCTAACCAACGGTTAGGATGGCCGAGTGGCAGATCCGGACGAGGTGCGACCGCCTCCCGCCCGGCCGCCGGCTCGGCTCCGGGGGCTGGCCAGCTGGCAGTTCAGCAAGCTGTCGACGCTGGGCGGTCGGCTGTTCGCGCGGCACCTGCCGCTCGGCGCCCGCGCCGACTACGCCGTCCTGGCCGCGCTGGCCGAGTACGGAGCGCTGAGCCAGGCCGATATCGGGCGCTGCCTCGGACTGGACCGCAACGACGTGCACGGCATCCTCAACCGGCTGGAAAGCCGTGGCCAGGCCGGCCGCCAGCCCGACCCGGCCGACCGGCGCCGCAACGTGGTCACGCTCACCGGTGACGGCCGTCGCCACCTGGCCGAGCTGCAGCGGTACGCCGACACTGTGCAGGACGAGCTGCTGGCCGGTCTCGGCCCCGGCGAACGGCAGCAGCTCCAGCGGCTACTGGCCAAGCTGCTCGACGCCCACCCGCCGCAGCCCGCCTGACGCCCTCAGCCGGGTTCTTCGTAGCGGACCGGCGTGGCATACCGGGGATCGGCGTGGCTGGCCCAGTACCGGTCCCGGAGCTCCCCGGTCCGGGGGCCCGGCGCACCGTTACCCACCGGCTGGCCGCCAACCACGGTCACCGGCATGACTCCACCAGCGGACGAGGTGATGAGCACCTCGGTCGCCCGGCGCAGGTCATCGGGGGTCAGCCGGCCCTCTTCGACCGGCTCGCCGGCCGCGCGGGCCAGCTCGATCACCGTCCGCCGGGTGATGCCCTTCAGGGTGCCGTGGGCCGGGGTCAGCCAGCGGCCGTCCACCCAGGCGAACACGTTGTAACCGGGTCCCTCGGTGATGGCACCGGACAGGTCACGCAGCGCTACCAGGTCGGCGCCGTGGTCGTAGGCCTCCAGCAGCCCCAGGTCGAGGTCCAGCCAGTGGTAGTTCTTCACCCGCGGGTCCACGCTGGCGGGCGGGATCCGGACCAGGTCGCTGACCCACAGCCGCGCCCCCGTCTGCTGCTGCTCGGGGCGGCTGACCCACGCGAACGGCACCGCGTAGCAGTAGAAGGTCGGCCGTGCGGTGCGCAGGTCCCGGCTACCGGGTGCCAGCCGGCCGCGGGTGCAGGTCATCGACACGTACGCCTCGGGCAGCCCGGCGTGGCGGACGCACCCGTGCAGGATGGCCTCGAGCTGGGCGCGGTCGACGCCGGGGTCGAGCCGCAGCCGGGCCAGGCTGGCGGTGAACCGGTCGAGATGGTCCGCCAGCCGGAAGAACCGTCCGTCCCACACGTGCACCACGTCGTAGGTGCCGTCCGACCGGGTGACGCCCAGGTCGAGCACCGAGATCTTCGCCTCTTCGACCGGGCCGTACCGCCCGTCGGCCCAGGCCGCCCCGCCCGGCCAGGGCGGCCCTGACCCGTCAGCACCCGCCACCGGCACCTCCCCGTTCGTCAGGCCGACCATAGCGTCCGCTACGACGAACCGGCCGAGCGCGCGCTGGTCGCCTCGCTGGAGTCGATGCCGAACGCGATGATGCGGGTGGGCTGGATGCGGACGACGGTGTCCTCGAACCCTTCACCGAAGGCCTTGCCCCCGGTGGGGACCACGGTCGCGGTCCCGCGCACTTCGATCATGCGGGGCTGCCACGGCGGGAGCACGTCGTCGATCACGATGCTCGCCCGGCCCGTCCGCTGGACGTCACGGGTTTTCTTGGTCTGGCTCATCCGCATGCCGCCCACGTCAATCGCGTCATGGTCGGCGTTGTAGCGGAATGAGGTCGGCACCACGTGGGGCTGCCCGTCCGGGCCGACGGTCGCGATCCGGCCCAGGCGCTGCGAGGCGAGGTAGTCGAGTTCCTTGTCGGTGAACGCGCTCATGCCCGGCTAACCGGTGCGCCTGCTGCGGCATTCCGGGACCATCAGGCCGGTGTTCGCCCGGAGATTCCAGGATGTGGTTGCCGACCATCGGTGACGGTGCGTCGGTCTGCCAGCGGTTATGGGTAACCGCTGGCTCAGCCCAGCGTTTCCTTGCGTGCATCCCGGCTGTTGCTGGGAGATCTTTGCCATGTTGCGTCGCCGCCAGCTAACTGGCGAGGACAGCATCGCCGATCTTTTCTCCGGCTGACCCGGGAGTCCGGGAGCGTCGCCAGGTCAGCACGCTCACGATCAGGGTCCAGACCGCGAACGCCAGGAAGGCCGCGAACTCGGCCGGCGTCACCACCACGATGGCGATTACGACTGACACCCAGCCGAGCCAGCTGGGCAGCGCCTTGCTGCGGATGATCGCCAGGCCGATGGCGACCGAGAAAATGAACCAGCCCGCGGCGCTGGTGATCACCATGTCGTTCGCGGCCGCGTTCAGGGCTTGCGCGGCCGCGGGCTGCAGCTGGCCGGGTGCCGCGGAGAGCGTCCAGCCGAGGCCGGCGCCGATCGTCTGCCCGGTCGCCAGCACGGCCACACCGGCGAGCGCGGTCACCGCAAGGCCATCCTGCGATGTCTGCCGCCGGAAATAGACCCGGAGCCAGCTTGCGAAAAAGATCAGGGCGACGAAGGCGAACGCGAGGAAGGCAACCGCGGCCTTCTGCCGCGCGGCATGCGTGAGGTAGAACGCGATCACGGCCCGGCCGCTGGCGGTGTCCCCGGGGGTACTGCCGCTCAGCACGGCGCCGGCCGCCACCAGAATTGTGAACGCGGCCCCGGTCAGCGCCGCGCCGCGGCTCCAGTTGTCCAAGCCTTTCATTACATTCCCTCCCCTTGGCATTACGGCGAGTCTCCGGTCCCGGGGCCACCGGCAGCAATACGCACTTCGGCGTATGCTGCGGAAATATGACCCCGGGCGAGGGTAATGATCCGGTGGCGCGGGTACTGCCGGAGTTGTACGCGCTGACGACGATCGAGCAGTTCCCTGCCCGGGCTCTATCGGTCACCCGTCGGCTCATCGGGGGCGACAAGGCCGATTACACGCAGGCCGATACCGTCTCGGGTGAATGGCAGGTGCTGGTCGACCCCGAGCCGCCGCAGCTGCGGTCGCTGGCGCCGGCCCGGGAGGCCTACATGCGCCAGCATCCGGTCATGGCGCATTTCCTGCGCAATGATGTCCACGGCGCGTGCACCATCTCCGACTTCCTCAGCCCTCGCGAATATCACCGCCTGGGGCTCTACGGCGAATTCTTCCGGCCGCTGGGCGTCGAAGATCAGCTGACGGTGCTCGTCAGCGGTCCCCCGCACGGGGCCGGAATCTCCATCGACCGGGAACACCGGGGGTTCAGCGAACACGAACGCCGGCTGCTGGACCGGCTGCAGGTCCACCTGGGGGCAGCCCACAGCAACGCCGTCCGTTTCAGCCAGGCGCTGGCGCGGTCACAACGTGCCGGGCTGGACGACGTGCCGGCCGCTCCGCTGGACAACCTCACCGGGCGCGAACGTGAGGTCCTCGCCCGCATCGCCTCCGGCCACACCAACGCCCAGATCGCCCGCGCGCTCGACATCAGCCCCGGCACGGTCCGCAAGCACGTGGAACACATCTTGTTTCGCCTCGGCGTGCCGAGCCGGACCGCCGCCGCCGTCTGCTATATCACCGGGTCGGCTCCTCGCCGGGCGCCATCATGGACCGCTGAGCTGGCCCTCGCCTCCGTAGCCGATCCGCGCTAGTGTTGCCCGGTCCAGTGGAAGACCGTGCGTTCCAGCTCGTGGTGCCGGTCCCGGTCCGGGGTCCGCAGTTGCCAGGGCCGGGTCAGATAGGGCTCAGGATCCCGGGCGGGGCGCCGCCACCGGGTCGTTCCTCGTCCGGCCGGGCCCAGAACGTGTCCGGGCCCCGGCGGCTGAGGTCGGCGCCGGCGCTGAAGTACCGCCCCGCGCCGGTCAGCACGACCGCCTGGATCGCGTCGTCGTGCTCGAACCGCCCCAGGGCCGCGTTCAGCTCGGCCCGCATCGTCGGGGTGAACGCGTTGCGCTGCTCCGGCCGGTTGAGCCAGTTCGTCGCCACCCCGGCGTCGACCCCGGTCCGGTCGCCTGCTCGCTCATGCGTCGGCCCCGGTCCGGATTTCCTGCTCGCTCATGCCCACCGCCGGCCTTTTCAGAATAAATTCTAGAATTATCTTCCGGCTCGGGACGGGCGGTCAAGGACGCCACTGGGAGACAACGACGGAGCGGCGGTCAAGCCACGCCGCCGCGAGACAATCAGCGGGTGACCGCCGAACCACCGCTGACCCGGGCCACCAGCGCCGACGCGGACGCCGCGGCCGAGCTCTACCTGCTCGCCCGTCACCGCGCGGTGCCGGCCATCCCGCCGCCGTTCCATCCCGACGATGACGTCCGGCAGTGGCTGCGCGGTGTCGTGCGCGACCAGGAGGTATGGCTCGCGGTGGCTGTCGGCGGGGCGCCGCTCGGGCTGATGGTGCTGGACGGCGACTGGCTCGACCAGTTGTACGTGCACCCGGCCTGGACCAGCCGCGGTCTCGGTGCCCGGTTCGTTGAGCTGGCCAAGCAACGGCGGCCGGGCGGGTTGCAGCTGTGGACGTTCGAGTCGAACGTCCGGGCCCAGCGGTTCTACGAGCGCCACGGCTTCACCGTGGCCGAGCGCACCGACGGCCGCGGCAACGAGGAACAGGCCCCCGACCTGAGATACGTCTGGCGGCCGTCCGCGCCAGCGGCTTAGCCGGCCGGTCAGAACTGGAAGCGGGTGAGGCCACCGGGCGCGGCCGACAGGCCCGCTACCACCGAGCGGGTCCCGATGCGGTACACGTTCCAGGGCGGCGGTCCCTGCGTCGGCGCGTTGAACGGCGCGGTGATGCCCGGCCCGCTGGCGTCCGGTTCGGCCGGCCAGCCCTGATCCGCCCAGGCCTGGGCGGCGCGGGCCAGCGCGTCCGGCTCGGTCACCCGGACCGCCTCCCCCTCGACCACGATGTCGGCGCCGTCGACCGACACCGCGATCGAGCAGCGCGGATCGCGGGCGACGTTGCGCCCCTTCCGGGTGCTGGCCCCGGTCTGGAACCAGTACGCCCCGTCCAGCCACAGCGCCCCGACCGCGGTCAGGTGCGGGCGGCCGTCCTGGTTGATCGTGGTCAGCCAGGTCGTGCGGGAATTGATCGCGTCCGCGGCGGGCGCCGGCCCGGCGAGCTTCTCGGTCACGATGGCCCAGTCCACGGGGGGCAGCCCATCCGCCTGGCCCAGATTCTTGCCCTCCATGGTTCATCCTTCCGTTGTCGAGCGGAGCCTCCAGGTGGGCGGCTCCGCGAGCGAGAGGCTGTTACAGTCCGGATCCAGAGTCTGAGACGGCGGCGGCCACCGAAAATCACCGGCGGAGCCGCAGGGCCACGATGATGACGGCGCTGCCGATGAGCAGAGCGACCGAGTTGGGGATCACCAGCGCCGGGAGTCCGGCCGCCGCGCCGTAGGCGATCCAGAGCAGGAAGCCGACCAGCAGGACCGCGAAATAGGTGATCGACACCTCGCGGGAGGATCGCTGCCGGAGCATCCGGCGGATCTGCAGGAGCGGGGCGATGCCCATCAGGACCGCCCACGACGAGGCCGCGGTAGCGAGGAAAGTCTGTGCCATGGCACACCTCCACAGAGGCGCCCGGCTGATGGGATCGTGTTCGCCAGTTACCTGGAGAGGGGCGCAAGCACGACCACTACGAGAGTACCGGTAGTTGTCACGCGTCCTGAAGCCATGGCTCAGGCTCAACTTCCAGATATCCGTCGTAAGCATTGATGGTCACGACGAAGTGGTGCAGGAAGCCTTCCAATCCGGCCAAGCCAAATGGAAGGGGCCATGGATCGCAGAACCAAACTGGCGCATCCCACGAAAATTCATTCTGGTCCCTGGTCACCGTGAGAGACACGCGGGCGAGCGTACCGACGGTTTTCACTCCTCCGACGTAGAACTCTTCAGTCAAGTCGCCGATCAGTTCAATGCCGGCCAGCGGGGCAATTTCCGCGCTCATTCTGGTCCTGAGCGCTCCCGTATCGAGCAGGCACGCTATAGGCGCGACCTCCAGCCCTTCAAGAGCAATGTCAACCACCGGTCGTGGTGTCAAAACGCCACCGCTCGCCGACGGCAATGCCCGGAACGCAAATCTCATTGGGGGGTCGCCCCGGTGATGGCTTCTTCGGAATCAACGACCCGGAACATGGACTGCGCACGCTGACGGTGCTTTGCCAGCCACGCCACCACCTCTGCTGGTGTTGGTGCGGCCACCAGTACCTCATCGTCACGCACGGCCACCCACATGCCGATGAAAGGACGCAAGGCCTCCGTCAACGGAGTCACCGGATCATCCGACGGGCACGGCCGTAGCCCAACCGTCCGGGATGTCTGAGGGTGCCGGGCCCGTGTGCTCACCGCGCGCCCGGCTGGGAAGCCCAGGCGGGTCAGCGCCCGGCGTGCCTGATGGGTGGTGAAGTCAGCCCGGTCAAGGCCGGTTACCAGCGCCAAAACCTGCTTGGGAGGCCAGCGACGGCCGTTGATTACTACGAAGTGTTCGTGGATCGGCTCGGGCAGCACTCCTTGGAGTGACGCCTCCACAGTGCTCGATTCGAGGTCGAACTGATGGCCTGAGACCGTCATCGTCGGCATGATTCTCCGATCGCTGCTCTCCGAAGAGTACTCTCTGATCCGTCTCTACTCAGGAGTACTTCTGTATCGGACGGCTGGCCTGAACCGTCAGCAATGATCGGGGACAGCGGAGTTAGCGGGTGGCGGGCTGGCGGCCCGGCGGGCGACGGGCCGGAGTCCGGCTCGCCGCACGCTTCGACTTGGCAGCGGCCGATCCGCTTCCGGACTTGGCCGGGGGCTGCCAGGGGCCGCCGGTCATCAGGCGGCGGGTGTACTCCAGCACCGCGTCGATGATCTTGTTGGCTTGCGGGCGGGTGCGGGCGGCGGCCACCTCGCGAGCGCCCTCGCCGGTCAGCGAGGTGAGGATGGTGGCGTAGAGGCGGTCGAGGGACGTGTCGGCCAGCTTGAGCAGGGTGTCGTTCTGGCCGATCCACTCGCGGCCGCGGCGGCGGCGCATCAGTTCGAAGCCGGGCGGGCCGTCGCCCGCGTTGAACAGCAGCGACAGTTCGCGGCGCTCCCAGGCGCCTTCGAGGTAGCCGCGGGCGCCGGCCGAGAACAGCTCGTAGGGGTCGACCTCCCCGGCCTGCTTGGCGGCGGCGACCGCGGCCGTGGCCGAGGCCTCCTGGGCCTGGGTGTACTCCTGCCAGAGGGCGATGAACAGCTCGCTCTTGCCGCCGAAGTGGTGGTAAAGGCTGCCCACACTGGAACCGGCTCGTTCGACCACGTCGGCGATGCTGGCTTCGGCGAAGCCCTGGTCGGTGAACACCTCGCGGGCGGCGTCCAGCAGCGCCCGCTGGGTCTCGGCGGTCCGGGCCCACTGCCAGGAGCCCGCGGCTGCCTTGCCGCGCGGTCGTGGGGAGGTTGCTGCCACCGAATCCGCCTCCTGTCGGTACCCGGCCGGTTTCGGAACGAGATTCTAGGAGTCTAACCGCACTCAACCGACTCACCAGCATGCTTGCCGGGCGGCGGGCCCGGGGAGGTGATCCCTTGACACCGGCGGTTACCTCCTAGAAGGTAATTCCAGAAGATGATTCCAAAAATTGCCCGGTGCGGACTGCCGGGGCGCCCGGTGCGCGATCGGGGAGACCCGGGTGCGCGGCCGAGGGTCTGGCGGACGGCCAGAAATCCGGCTGACTACCGGGGGCCTGGCGGACGGCCAGAAATCCGGCTGACTACCGGAGGCCTGGCGGACGGCCAGAAACCGGCTGACTACCGGAGGCCTGGCGGACGGCCGGGGGTGCCCGGCGCCGATCGTCGGGGAGCCCCGGCCCGCCGCCGGAGTAACCCGGTGCCCGTGGCCCGGGGAAGGAGCTGGTGAGCTGCTATGACGCGACTGAGCGGTCGGGTCGCCATCGTGACCGGGGCTGGCCGGGGGATCGGCCAGTCGGCAGCCAAGCTGCTGGCCAGCGAGGGCGCCGCGGTGGTGGTCAACGACCTCGGGGTGGCGATGGACGGTTCCGGTAACGACACCGGGCCCGCCCACGACACGGTGGCCGCGATCACCGAGGCGGGCGGCAAGGCCGTCGCCAACGGCGCCGACATCTCCGACCACGCCGCCGCCGAGGACCTGATCAAGACCGCGATCGAGCAGTTCGGGCGGCTCGACGTGCTGGTCAACGTGGCCGGCATCCTGCGCGACCGGATGGTGTTCAACATGACCGAGCAGGAGTGGGACGACGTCATCCGGGTCCACCTCAAGGGGACGTTCAACACCACCAAGTTCGCGTCCGCGCACTGGCGGTCGCTGCGCGACGAGACCGCCCAGAACCGGATCATCAACTTCACCTCGGTCTCCGGCCTGCACGGGGCGCCCGGGCAGCCCAACTACGCGGCGGCCAAGATGGGCATCGTCGGGCTGACCTACTCGGCCGCCAACTCCCTGGCCAAGTACGGCGTCACCGTCAACGCGATCTCGCCCGGCGCCGCCACCCGGATGACCGACTCGGTGCCGGCCGACCGCCGCCGGGCCCAGACCAGGACCGACGACGAGCGATCGCCGGACAACGTGGCCCCGATCGTCGCCTACCTGGCCTCCGAGCGCTCGGGCTGGATCACCGGCCGGATCATCCACTCCAGCGGCTACGAGGTCTCGCTCTACAACAACCCGGAGCCGATCGTCCGGCTGCTGAACTCCGGTCCCTGGGAGGCCGACGCGCTGGCCGCTCAGGTCGAGCGGGCGTTCGGGCCGCCGCTGGGCCGCAAGCCCTAACCCTGGCCGGCGCCATCACCGCCCCGGCGGCCGCCACCGCCGGAGCGGGATGTTCGATGAAGTGAGAAAGTGAGTCAACCTTTCAGCCCTCCAGGTGTCTTATCTGCATGACCGATGTGTGGCGGCCTTCAGCTCCGGAATCAGGGGCGGTACCGGTGAGCGCCTTGTTCCGGGCCCGGTACCCGGAGCTCGTACGGCTCGCCGATCTGCTGGGCGCCGACGACCCCGAGGACATCGCCCAGGAGGCGTTCGCCCGGCTGATCCGGAAGCAGGAAACGCTCCGCGACCAGGACGCCGCGCTCGCTTACGTCCGCTCGACCACCTGCAACCTGGTCCGCAACCGGCGCCGCCACCTGCGGGTGGCCCGGTTGCGGACCCCGGCCGGGCAGGACGAGGTCTCGTCCGAGCACGCGGTCATGCTCCGCGAAGACCACCGCGAGCTGCTGGCCGCGCTGGCGGCCCTGGCCCCGCGGCGCCGGGAGGCGATCGTGCTGCGCTACTGGCTCGAGCTGTCCGAGCGCGAGACGGCCGCCACCATGGGGGTGTCCCCCGGAACCGTGAAATCGCTGGTGAGCCGGGGTCTGGACGCGCTCGGTAAGGCACTGGAGGGCAAGCTGTGAACCCTGTCGAGGATCGGCTGCGGGAAGCCCTGGCCGCGCGGGCCGCGCAGTCGCCGGTTGATCCGGACGCCTGGGACAAGGCGGTGGCCCGGAGCCGCCACCGGGTATTCCCGTGGCGATGGCCGGCCTGGGTCGTGCGGCTGGTCCCGGTGGCGGCGGTGGCGGTGGTCGCTGGCGTGGTGATCGCGGCCACCACGCTGGGCCAGAGCATCGGTCAGGGCGCGCGGCCGGCCGGGTCGGCGAGCACGAAGCCGGCCAGCCCGCACCCGAGCGCGTCGCTGCCGGCCGGTATGGCCTCAGTGGTCGATCAGATCCCGCCGGCCACCCCGTTCGTCCCGATCAGCCTGCGCGCCGACGGCCACCAGGTGCGGGTTTCCCTGTGGTTCGGTTACGTGCCCGCAGACGCGGCGGCCGGGCTCGCACTCTGCCAGTACGACAGCGGTGGCGCCTACAGTGGCTACTCCACCTGCACCTCCGGGCAGTTGCCGGCCGGGAAGCTGGCCCAGTGGGCCCAGACCGACGGTACGGGATGGATCCACCTGGGCGTAGCCGCCCCGCAGGTCACCTCGGTCACCGCGCTGCTGCCGGGCGGCCAGACGGTCCAGGGGACGGTCCGGGCGGTTCGTGGGGTCGCAGACAAAGTCTGGGCGGTCAGCCACCCGGCCGACTCCGCCGCCATGCTGGTGTTCCGCGACGCCGCCGGGCACGTGGTCGCCCGCCTCACGACACCCAAGCCCTCGTCCCCGCCGTCGCGTCCGAGCCAGGGCGGGATCCCGCTCTTTCGCTACGGCAACGACACCGTGACCGGGTACCGGATCAGCGGCGACCGCATCGGATTCTTCGAGGGCGGCAGCTCCAGCTGGTCCGACACCCCGATCAGCCAGTCGGCCCTGAGCGTGAACAACATCGGCGTCGACTCAGGACCGGATGACCTGTACGGCTACGCGCCCACCGGCACCGCGCGGGTGGCCGTGCGGCTGGCCGACGGCCGGCTGCTCACCTCGCCGCCGACGATCGCCGGCTGGCCGGGCAGCGGGGTCGTGTTCTGGGGGCCGGTGGCACTGCCCGCCCACACCGGCTTGGGCTACGACACCATCGTGATCACCTACGACCGCGCCGGCCACGTCCTGCGCGAGGTGCCACTCCTATTCACCCAGTAGAAAAACGTCCGCTGGAGTGCCGCCTGCCCCTGCCCCATCCGGCTGACCGCTCCCGGGCATGCAACAGCCGGGCCGCGGCGAGCGGCCCGGCTGTCGGCCTGGGTGCCTAGCGCGGCTGGCGGCCGAGGACCAGCACGCCGGCGGTGGCGAACATCCCGCCGTTGCCGAGCACCACGCTGATCTGCGGGTCGCCGATCTGGGCGGCGGCCTCGCCGCGGATCTGGCGGACCCCCTCCTGGATCGCGAACATGCCGTACATGCCGGTGTGGGTGTAGGAGAGGCCGCCGCCGTTGGTGTTCAGCGGCAGCCGCCCGCCCGGCTCGGTGTTGCCGTCGGCGATGAACGCGCCCGCCTCGCCCTTCTTCACGAAGCCGAGCGCCTCCAGGCCGTAGATCGGCACGTGCGCGAAGGCGTCGTAGATCATCAGGTGGTCGACGTCACCGGTGCTGATGCCGGCCTCGGCGAATGCGGTCTGGCCGGCCAGCCGGAACGCCTGCGACTCGGTGAAGTCGGCCATCTGCGAGATCATCGGCGTCTCCGAGCGCTCGCCGGTGCCGAGGATGTGCACCGGCGGCTTGGGGAAGCCGCCCGCCCGGTCGGC
Source organism: Actinomycetota bacterium (assembly GCA_019240215.1). GTDB lineage: Bacteria > Actinomycetota > Actinomycetes > Streptosporangiales > Streptosporangiaceae > Bog-532. Next base: position 60,251 of record JAFAYQ010000063.1, read on the forward strand.
CGACGTCACCACCAAGGCGCCGCCGCCGTCGGTGACCAGGCAGCACTCCAGCAGGTGGAACGGGTAGGCGACCATCCGCGAGGCGAGCACGTCGTCGACCGTGATCGGGTCGCGGAACGCCGCCCGCGGGTTCTTGGCCGCCCACTGGCGCTGGGCGACGGCCACGTAGGCCAGCTGCTCGTGGGTCAGCCCGTAGTCCTTCATGTAGCGCAGGGCGGGGATGGTGAAGGTGGTGGTGGGCCCGAACGTGCCGTAGGGCGCCTCGAACTGGCCGGGCGGGGAGGTGGGAGCGGCCCGGAACGGCACCGCGCCGACCCGGGAGCGGCCGGACTCGCCGTGCGTGATCAGGATGGTCTTGGCGTAGCCGGCCCGGATGGCGGCGACCGCGTGCCGGACGTGCAGCAGGAACGAGGTGCCGCCGACGCCGGTGCCGTCGATCCAGTCCGGCATGATGCCGAGCGCGTGCGCGACCTGGACCGGCCCGGGGGCGGCGACGGTGGCGATGCCGTCGATGTCGCGCAGGGTCAGGCCCGCGTCGGCCACCGCGTTGAGCGCGCCCTCGATGTGCAGCTCCAGGGTGGACTGGCCAGGCAGTCTGCCGATCTGGTCGGTCTCGGCCGCGCCCGCGATGATGACGCCGGTCTCGCTGCTCATCGGTTCGCCTCCGTGGCGGCGCTGCCAGAGGGCTTGAACAGGGGCAGGCTGACGTCGCCGCGCGGCTCGAACGTGACCTCGAGCGGCATGTCCAGCACCAGCGCCTCGGGGGTGGCCGGCAGCCCGCTCAGGCTGGTCATCATCCGCGGGCCCTCTTCGAGCTGGACGACCGCGATCGCGTAGGGGCCGTCGTCGGCGAAGCCGGGGGCCGGCCGGTGGTTGATCACGTAGGAGTAGAGCGTGGCCCGGCCGCTGGCCGTGAACCACTCGACGTTGCGCGAACCGCAGTCCGGGCACACCGGCCGCGGATAGAAGTAGGGCTTGCCGCAATCGGTGCACCGCTGCAGACGCAGCTCGTCGGCGGCGCAGCCGTCCCAGAACGGCTGGGTCTCCGGAGTCGGCACCGGAACCGCCTTGTCCGCCACGCAGTCACCTCTGCCCATTATCAGAATTAATTTCTGGAATCAGCTTCAAATCTGAGGATGGTAGCTGTCAAGGGCGGCACCGGGCAGCGTAGTCGGGAAGGATGGGCCCTGACCAACGACGTCAAGCAGGACGGGGAAGGCGATGCCCAGGCAGCTCAAGAGCGGTGCGGTCACCGCCTGGCAGTGGAGCCGGACCGCGCAGACCCAGCGCGAGCTGCTCGACGCCGCCCGCCAGGTGTTCAGCGAGCGCGGCTTCTCCGAGGCCTCCATCGCCGAGATCGTGGACCGGGCCGGATCCAGCGTGGGCAGCCTCTACCACCACTTCGGGGGCAAGAGCGAGCTGTTCATCGCGCTCTGGCAGGAGCACCAGCTGGCCCACGAGGAGGCGGCCAGCCAGGCGGTCGCCACCGCCCGCCAGCAGGGCGTCACCGACCCCGGCCAGCTGTTCGAGGCGGGCGCCCGGGCGTTCATGCGCGGCAGCTGGGAGCGCCGCGACCTGGCCCTGCTGTTCGCCTCGGGCGACGCCCCGTCCGGCTTCGAGGTCATGCGCCGTCGCCGCAACCGGGAGTGGATCGGCCAGAACGACTCACTGCTCAAGCTGTCCGACACCCCGGCCGACCGGGTCTACGCGGCCATCCTCACCTCGCTGATCGGCGAGGGCGCCTACGAGGTGGCGGCGGCCGCCAACCGCCGCCAGGCCGAGACGATCATCGACGCGGTGGCCGAGTACGCCCGCCGCCTGATGACCGGCGGCCCCTGGCGTCCGGACTGAGCCTCCTACCGGAATCCGTACTGCTTCCAGACCGCGGCCGCCCGCGGGTGCAGCGGCACGTCGAGCGGGGTGACCGGGGAGTCCCGCACCATCCGGGCCAGCGGCAGCGGCGGCTGCTGGACGCCGCCGATGTTGACGGTGGAGACGTCCACCCGGCCCTCGTGCACGGCGTCGATGGTGCCGGGGTGGTTGGCGCCGTAGAAGCTGAACCGCCCGGGCCCGCCGTGGCTCTCCATCACCACCGTCACCGCCCGGTAGGGCCAGCCCGGGTTGAGCATCAGCTGGTTTGCCACGTCCAGGAACAGCAGCGGCCGCAGGTTGGTCGGGTCGATGGGGGCGACCGGACGGAATTCCTGGCCCATCCTCAGCCGGCCGCCGAGCTGAACACCGGCAGGTAGCCGAGCTCCTGGCCGCTGGCGTTGGGGTGGTAGGACTCCTCGATCGGCCAGGTCACCGAGTTCAGCCAAGAGGACGACCCGTCGCAGATCTCGTGACCGGCGAACTGGGAGCGGACGTCGGCGAACGTGTCCCCGTTGCGGGCGGCGGCCGCCGCGACCGCGCTGTCCAGCTGGTCGGCGCCCTGGTCGAGGGCGGTCCGGTCGGCCGTGCTGAGCCCGATGCAGCCGCTCGACCGGGACAGGTCATACAGGTCGGGGTAGCCGAGCACGACGATCCGGGCGGCCGGGGCGTCCTTGCGGATCGTCTGCAGCACCGAGTCCAGCTCGCCGGGCAGCGGGCTCGCCACCTTGGCCTCGGCCCCGGCCACGGCGTTCTCGCACGAGCTGGTCGACTCCAGCACGCAGGTCTCCATCACGCTGGCGAAGCCGACGTCGTTGCCGCCGATGCTGATGCTGACCAGCGTGGTGCTGGCGCTCAGGGCCGACACCTGGCTGCTGAGCACGTCGCTGGTGGTCGCGCCCGAGCAGGCCACGAACGCGAACGAGGCGGGCGCGTTGGCGTTGGCCCACTGCTGCGGATAGGCGTTGGCGCTCCGGTAACAGCTCCCGCTGCTGCCGTAGTTGCCGGCGCCGTCACCCGAGGAGTAGGAGTCGCCCAGGGCGACGTAGTGGGCCCCGGACGCGGCCGCGGTCTGGGCCGACGCCGACACCGCCACCGCGGGCACGGCGAGGACCGCCGCCAGCGGGACACCCAGCAGGACACGAGAAATACGCACGATACACTCCAATGGCCAAACCAGCTGACGGGGCGAATGCGCGCGCGTTCGTTCACTAATAACCAAACATCATTATTACCGGTTAGTAAATAGCGCCGGGATGAATAGGTTGTGACTCATTCCGGCCGCCGTGGCCGACGGTGGGCCCGGGCGATAGCGTCGGCTTGTGGAGCCAGTCGCGCCGGTGCCGGCCGTCGGCGAGGCCCGGCCGCCGGCCACGGTGACGCTGCGGCCGCTGTTCACCTACCTGATCATCTTCGACGCGCTGCTCGGCTTCCTGACCTGGATGTTCCTGTTCCTGATCCTCAACCTGAGCGGGGCCCCCAAGGGCTGGCAGCTGATCGGCCTGCCGGCCGGAGTGGTGGCCGGAGTCTGGTTCTGGTGGCGGAACGCGATCGAGTTCACCGATCGGGACATGGCGGTGACGATGTTCTTCCGGCCGCACCGGGTGCCCTGGTCCCGGGTGGCGGGCGTGTCGTTTTCTGACATCACCGACGACGATAACGAGGTGACCGGCCGTCGTCTCACCGTCCGCTACCACCGGGCAGCCGAGCCGCCGTCCGAGCCGATGCCGGCCGTCTTCGGCCAATGGCGGGAGTGGAACCGGCGGCACTTCCGCAGCCTGACCCTGCCGGTGCAGTTCCCGCCCAGCCTGACCGAGATCGGCTACGTCCCGCGCGCGCCGCGGACCTGGCACGGCCGCCACGGCCACGCCCAGCGGGCCGTCATCCTGGCCGAGTTCGCCGCCCGCGGCTACCCGCTCCCGGAGTGACCGCCTGCCCTGGTCGATTCGCGGACGACCAGGCGGGCGGGGACCGTCCGCAGGCCGCGGACGGTCTCCCCGCCGATGGCGGCCAGCAGGTGCTGGCCGGCCAGGCGGCCGATCTGCTCCAGGCAGACGTCGACGGTGGTGAGCGGCGGGTCGGCCCCCAGCGCCATCGGGGCCCAGTTGTCGAAGCCGGCCAGTGCCACGTCGTCGGGGATCCGGCGGCCGAGGGCGCGCAGGCCGTCGCCCACGCCACGGGCGATCTGGTCGCTGCCGCAGAACACGGCGTCGGTGTCCGGGCTGGTGTCGAGCAGGATCCGGGCGGCCTCGCGACCCCAGCGTTCGCTCCACTCGCCGTACAGCACGTCAGCCAGCGCGAACGGGACCCCGGCGTCCGTTAGCCGGTGGCTGAGGCCGGTGGCCCGCTTGCGGGCGGCCAGGAACCGCTCGGGGCCGGTGATGTGGCCGATACGGCGGCGGCCGATGTCCAGCAGGTGCTGGGCGGCGGTGGCGCCGCCGCCCTCGTCGTCGGGCAGGATGGCCGGGTCGTCGCCCTCCAGCGGCTGGGTCATCGCGTAGACGACCGGGAACCGGCGGCCGACGTCGACGGCCGGCCGGGGCTCGATCCGGCGGCCGGTCACGATCAGGCCGTCCACCCGCCGGCTGATCAGCCGGTCCAGGTAGCGCTGCTCACGGTCGGGGTCGTCCCGGGTGTCGCACATGAACACCGAGATCTGGCCGGCCCCGAGCGCGTCCTCGGCCCCGAGCATGACCGGGATGCTGAACCGCCCGAAGCTGTCGGTGGTGAGCAGGCCGACCGTGTAGGTCCGGCCGCCCAGCAGGCCCTGGGCCAGCACGTTGGGGGCGAAGCCGAGCCGCTGCGCCGCCTCGGTGACCCGGCGCCGGGTCTCCGGCCGCAGCCGGCCCTGGCCGTTCAGCGCCTTCGACGCTGTGCCAACTGACACATTTGCGGCGGCCGCGACGTCCCGGATCGTCACGGCCCGCGGTTCAGGCCCATCTGGCAAGGGTTTTCCCCCGTTCAGCGGCGGTTCCAGCCCGCTCCTCGAAGCAGAAAAGTGCACTTGAGAGTACTTGACGCTGGATAATCGCCGCTCTAATCTGGCGCGGAAAACCTATTCCTTAAGGTATGGGCCCTGTCAAGCAGCAGCTGAGCTCAGGACACATCGGAGTGACTACGTGACATCTCTGGACACCCCACCGCGGCCCGAAGACGCGGACGCGGGACGGCTGGGCGCCGGTCCCGCGATCCCCACCACCCGGGCGCTGGCCGCGCAGCGGCCGCTCTCCCGGCCTGGCACCCACCTGACCCGCGGCCTGCTGCACGATTGGCAGGAGCGGAACCGGGCGGCCAGCCTGCCGCTGGCCCTGCGCCAGCTGGTGGCCGCGGGCAACCTGGACAACCTGCGGCTGGCCATCCAGGTCGCGGGGGGCGAGGTGCCCAGCGCCGCGCCCGCGGACGTCCCGGACCTCCCGGGCGCGGCCGACGTCGGCGACGTCACCGACGAGACCGACGAGCCGGACGTGGCCCAGCACGCGAGCCGGAGCGTCCCGGGCACGGACACCGCGGCCAGCCGCGGCTACCGGGGGCCGGTGTTCATGGACTCCGACATCTACAAGACGCTGGAGGCGATCGGCTGGGAGCTGGCCCGCACCGCCGGCGGGGCCGAGGACAACGGCGAGCTGACCGGGTTCACCGACCAGACCGTGGACCTGCTCGAGCGGGCCCAGGCGGCGGACGGCTACCTGGACTCCTACATCCAGGTCAGCGAGGCGCCGCGATGGGAGGGCCTGGCCTGGAGCCACGAGATGTACTGCGCCGGCCACCTCATCCAGGCCGCGGTGGCGCTGGCCCGCAGCGCCGACGGCACCCCGGTCGCCACCCGGCTGCTGGCGGTCGCCCGGCGGGTGGCCGACCGGCTGGTCGGCACGTTCGGCGGCGGCGAGATCGGGCTGGACGGGCACCCCGAGATCGAGACCGCCCTGGCCGAGCTCTACCGCGAAACCGGCCACCGCCCCTACCTGGAGCTGGCCAAGCAGTTCGTCGACCAGCGCGGGCACGGGCTGGCGGGCGACCACCACGGCCACGGCCAGCGCTACCTGCAGGACCGGCTGCCGATCCGGGACACCGTCACCCTCGAGGGGCACGCCGTCCGGGCCATGTACCTGGACGCGGGCGTGGTCGACGTGGCGGTCGAGACCGGCGACCAGCAGCTGCTGGACTCGTCGATCGCCCGCTGGGAGGACATGGTCGCGGCCAAGACCTACCTGACCGGCGGCAACGGCTCACGGCACTCGCAGGAGGCGTTCGGCGACCGGTTCGAGCTGCCGCCCGACCGGGCCTACAACGAGACCTGCGCCGCCATCGCCAACTTCCACTGGTCCTGGCGGCTGCTGCTGGCCACCGGCGACGCCCGCTACGCCGACCTGATGGAACGACTGCTGTACAACGCCTTCGGCGCCTCGATCTCCACCGACGGGCAGCGGTTCTTCTACGTCAACCCGCTGCAGCGCCGCTACGACCACGTCGAGGGCGACGACCCCGGTCGCCGGCACGAGTGGTTCACCTGCGCCTGCTGCCCGCCCAACATCATGCGGCTGCTCGCGTCGCTGCAGTTCTACCTGGCCAGCACGGCCGGTGACACCCTTTACCTGCATCAGTTCACCGGCGCGAGCGTGCAGGTGCCGATGACCGGCGGCACCCTGAAGCTGACCGTGACCGCCGAACTGCCCTGGTCCGGCCGGGTCGGCATCCGGGTCGACGAGGCCCCGGACGGCGCCTGTGGCCTGGGCCTGCGGATCCCCGGCTGGAGCGCCGCCACCGAGGTCACGGTGAACGGCGAGCCGGTCGAGGCCCGTCCCGACGACCACGGCTACCTGGTCATCAACCGGGCCTGGCGGCCGGGCGACGAGGTCGTCGCCGAGTTCGCGGTGACCGCCCGCTGGGTGTACCCCGACCTGGTCCTCGACGCCGTCCGCGGCTGCGCGGCGGTCGAGCGCGGGCCGCTGATCTACTGCTTCGAGCAGGCCGACCAGCCCGCCGGGGCCGACCTGCCCCAGCTCACGATCCCCGGCGCCCCGCCGCTACACGAGCGCCGGGCCGACCTGCCCGGCATCGGCGCCACCGTGGTGCTCGACACCGACGCCGTGCAGCGCACCACCAGTGCTCCGGGGAGCTGGCCCTACCGGGCCAACCCCGCTGACGCCGGCGACGGCCAGCACATCACCGCCACCGCCGTCCCCTACTTCCAGTGGGACAACCGGGACGGACGGCCGATGCGGGTCTGGCTGCCGCAGGTCCCAACCACGACCAACCAGCCCTCTCAATGAGGAGATCAGTTCTTATGAAGCGCACCTCTGTCCGGCGCGCGATGGCGGTCACGGCCATCGCGGCCGCGGCCGCCACCGCGGCGGCCTGCGGCAACGGCGGCGGCAGCACGAGCGCCAGCTCGGGCTCCACCTCCGGCTCGAGTTCCTCGGGCGGCACCACCACGATCAACTTCTGGGTGCGGGTCGACAACCCCAGTGTCGGCCTGGCCAAGCAGTTCAACGCGACCCACAAGAACATCCACGTCAACACCACCGTGGTCCCCGACGCCGAGTACGTGACGAAGATGGCGGCCGCGGTGCGCGGGCACAGCGGGCCTGATGTGGCCGACTTCGACGACATCAACACCCCGCTGTTCGCGGCCACCGGCATCACCGAGAACGTCAGCTCCTACCTGAACACGCTGTCGTTCAAGAGCTCGCTCAACCAGGCCGAGATGGGCCTGGCCAGCTACAAGGGCGGCTACTACGGCGTCCCCTACATCAACGGCTCGTCGGTCATGATGTACAACAAGGGCCTGTTCAAGAAGGCGGGCCTGAACCCGAACCAGCCGCCGACCACCTGGGCGCAGATCCTCACCGACGCCAAGAAGATCTCCGCGCTCGGCAACGGCGTGGCCGGCTTCACCATCCCCGGCGCCTGCGGCGGCTGCACCGTCTACACGGTCTGGCCGCTGATCTGGGCCTCCGGCGGCCAGGTGATGTCGGCCTTCGGCGCCAACCAGACCACCACGTTCAGCACGTCCCCGCAGGTGACGGCCGCGCTGAAGTTCTACCGGGAGCTATGGACTTCGGGCACGGTGGCGTCCAAGGACCGCTCGGAGAACGGCACCACCTGGGGCCAGGCGTTCATGGCGGGCAAGACCGGCATCCTGCTCGGCACCCCGGTCGACATCCCCACCGCCACCAAGAACGGCGTGGACGTGGGCGTGGCCCCGATCCCCGGCGAGAACGGCGGCTACTCGACCTTCGTCGGCGGTGACGAGCTGGGCATCATCAACGGCTCCAAGAACGTGGCGGCCGACGAGACGTTCATCACCTGGATGCTGGGGGTCAAGCAGCAGGAGTACGTGGCCAACCCCTGGTACCTGGTGCCGGTCCGCCAGGACATGCTCACCTCGAGCTTCGCCAGCAAGTACCCGATCGCGGCGGTCGGCCTCAAGGCGTCGGAGCAGGGCCAGGTGCCCAAGAGCATCGGCTTCACCGCCGCCACCGAGGACGCCAACGCGCCCTGGGTCACCGCGTTCGAGCAGGTCGTGTTCTCCGGGGCCGACCCGGCGACCGCGCTCAAGACGGCCGACACCAACGCCAAGCAGATCCTCGCCCAGCAGTACCAGCAGCAGGTCGGTGGCTAGACGGTGAGCCGCAAGCCCCTTCCGGCTGACGCTCGTGACCGCGTGGCATCCTCCGGGGTGCCCGCGGTCGCGGGCGCCGGCCCCGTCCCGGCCGGCCCTGTCCCGGCCGGCCCTGTCCCGGCCGGCGGCCCCTCCGGGACCGGCACCGCCGGGGCCGGCCGCCAGCCCGCACCCCGCCGGCCCGGCCGCAACCCGCTGGCCCGCAGCCGGGCCCGGGCCGGGTTCCTGATGTCACTGCCGGCCCTGGTCCTGGTGGCCGTGTTCTTCGTGCTGCCGCTGATCCTGGTGGCCTGGATGTCGCTGAACAACTGGCCGCTGATCGGGCGGGCGACGTTCATCGGGGTCCAGAACTACTCCAGCCTGGCCCACGACAAGATCTTCGGTCACGCGCTGTGGTTCACGGCCGAGTACACGGTGATCGTGACCCCGATCCAGATCGTCCTGGGCTACCTGCTGGCGGTCATGGTCCGCCGCAAGCTGCGCGGGGTCGGCTTCTTCCGGACCGTGTACTTCATGCCGGTCGTCACCGGCTTCGCCGCCACCGCCTACGTCTTCCTGGTCATGCTGACCCCCGGCGTCGGCGTGGTGAACACCGTGCTGGAGTCGCTCGGCCTCAGCAACGGCCAGACCAACTGGCTGACCAGCCCGGGGCTGGCCCTGGTGGTGGCCGTCATCCTGATCACCTGGAAGACGATCGGCATCGCGATGATCTTGTTCATGGCGGCCATGCAGGCAGTGCCGGAAGAGCTGTACGAGGCGGCCAAGGTCGACGGGGCGGGCTGGTGGCGCCGCGAATCGCGGATCACGGTCCCGCTGATCCGCCGGACCACCGCGCTGGTCCTGGTGCTCACCGTGGCCGGGTCGTTCCTGGCCTTCGACCAGTTCTTCATCCTGACCCAGGGCGGCCCCAACAACGAGACGCTGACCGCCGTGCTGTGGATCTACACCACCGCGTTCGTGCAGTACCGGACCGGCTACGCCGGCGCGCTGTCGATCGTGCTGCTGGTGCTGCTGATCCTGCTGAGCGTGGCCCAGATCCGGACGCTCCGGCGCGGAGACGAGGGGAGTTAGCATGGCCACCCAATCGGCCGCCCCGGTCGCCTTCCCGGCTACCGCGGGCACGGCGGCCGGGGCGGCGCCCGGCCGGGTCCTGCGCCGGGTCAGCCACGTGCTGTACTACGTCGTCGCGATCGTCGCGGCCCTGCTGTTCCTGTTCCCGATGGTCTGGGCGCTGATCCGGTCGCTGCAGGGCAGCGTGGCCGACAACTCGGCGCCGACCCTCGGCTCGCTGGTCCACCTGACCCTGCACAACTACGGCAACCTGGTCAGCACCGGCACCAGCGTGTGGACCAACGCCGGCAACAGCCTGATCGTCGCGGTGGTGACCGCGATCCTGACCGCGGTGGTCGCCACCCTGGCCGGGTACGGGCTGTCCCGGCTGAAGTTCCCGGGCGCCGGCATCGCGTTCGTGATCATCCTGGCCCCATTCATGGTGCCGTTCCAGGCCATGCTGACGTCCTTGTTCACGGTGCTGACGTGGCTGCACCTGACCAACAACCTGGTCGGGCTGATCCTCGTCTATACGACGTTCCAGCTGCCGTTCGCGACCTACATCATGCGCAACAGCTTCTCCACCATCCCCACCGAGGTGGAGGAGGCGGCCCTGATCGACGGGGCCTCGCATCTGGGCGTGCTCCGGCGGGTGATGGTGCCGCTGGTCCGGCCGGGCATCGTCACCGTCGTGCTGTTCGCGTTCTTCTTCGCCTGGAACGAGTTCCTGGCGGCGCTGATGCTGCTCACCACCAACGCGCGGATGACGCTGCCGGTGGCGCTGAACAACCTCGCCTCGGGCGCCTACGGGCAGGTTGACTTCGGCAAGCTCGACGCCGGCGCGGTCATCGCGATGGCCCCGTGTGTGGTGGTGTTCCTGATCCTGCAGCGTTACTACGTCAACGGCATCACCGCCGGGGCGGGGAAGTAGCCGATGACTGAACTGACCCTGACCGAGCTGGACAGCGGGAGCCTGGCGGCCGGGATCGACCCCGACCGCGGCGTGCTGCGGTCCGTGCGCGACACCGACGGCCCGCCCGGCCTGGACTATCTCGGCGGCCCGGCCCCGTTCCCCTCCGACCTCGGCACCGAGGAACTGTGGACCGGTGACCTGGTGCTGCGGGTGTGGGACGGGCACGGCTGGCGGCTGGAGTCGACCGCCCGCTCGGCCGACATCCGCGCGGTCAGCCGGACCCCCGACGGCCGCACCCAGATCAGCTACCTGGGCGAGTCGTCGGCCCCGGGCGGCCTGCGCGGGCTGGACGTCCGGCAGTGGCTGCAGCCCGGGCCGCAGGTCCTGCGCTGGACGATCGAGATCACCAACCGGACCGCCGAGCGGGTCGAGGTCGGCGAGGTCGCGGTGCCGCTGGTGGCCAACACCGACCTGGCCGGCATCTTCGGCGGGCTGCCGCCGGCCGGGCGGGCCGGCGGTGAGCCCCAGCGGCGCTGGCACGAGGACCGGGTCCAGCAGTTCCTGCACGTGGGCGGGCACGGCTCCTACGTGCTGCTGCAGCGCCCGGCGGGCGACGGGCGGATCCTGGCCGTGGTGCCGAGCGGGGACACCGCGGTCGAGGCCGCCTACCAGATCGACCCGGGCCAGGGTAACCAGTGGAGCAACGTCTTCGAGGGCCCGTACTTCCTCGGGCTGCGGACCCGGGCCGCCCGGGCGGTGCACGGCTGGCTCGCCAACCGGGAGAAGCAGAACTACTACCTGCACGGGCACACCTCGCTGGTGCTGGCGCCGGGTGCGGCGCAGACGTTCGGGTTCGAGCTGGCCCTGCTGGACGACGCCGACGGCTTGCCGGCGCGGCTGGTGGAGGCCGGCCAGATCGCGGTCGATGCGGCGCCCGGCTACACCGTCCCGCTCGGCCAGCGCATCACGGTCGCGGTCAGCTGCACCCACCCGCCCCGGCTGACGTCGGAGTCGGCCAAGGTGACGATCACCCCGCTGGCCGCCCCGGCCGGGACCGGCGACGCCCGGGTCCACCGGTACGCGCTGGACTTCGGGTCGACCGGGCAGAAGGCGGTCAAGGTCAGCTACGGCGACGGCCGCTGGACCCGGCTGCTCTGCTACGTCACCCCGCCCGCGGCCGACCTGCTGCGCGACCGGGCCGCGTTCATCGCCGGTGAGCAGCTGTACGACAACCCGGACGACCGGTTCGGGCGGCACCACGCCTTCCTGCCCTACGACGACCAGCTCCAGCAGGTCTACACCGACAGCGAGGAATGCTGGCAGGTCGGCGGGTCGGACGAATACGGGCTGCCGGTCGCGATGTTCCTGGCCGAGAAGAACGCGCGCCAGCCGGAGCCGGACGAGATCGCGGCGCTGGAGACCTACATCGACGACTGGCTGCTGGGCACCCTGCAGGACCCGGCCACGCTCGAGGTCCGGCGTGGCCTGTACTTCCGGGAGCCGGAGCTGCCGTCCCGCGACGGCCACGAGTGGACGGAGGCCGAAAGCCGCGACACCCAGCGGTTCAACAACTACCCGCTGGTCGCGAACATCTACCACGCCATGTACCGGGTGGCCCGCGACCACTCGGCCACCCGCGCCCACTCGGCCGCCGGCTACCTGACGCTGGCCTGGCGGACCGCGGTTCTCGGGTTCGGGCGGGGCCTGCTGGTGGGGGCGGGTGCCCCGGCCGGAGCCGGTCTCTACAGCCTGCTGGAAGACCTGGCCGGCGCCGACCCGGACGGCTACGTGGCGCTCGACGCTCACCTGCGGGCGTTCGCCGACCTGGCCGCCCGCGACCCCTACCCGTACGGGTCGGAGCTGTACGTCGACCAGACCGCCCACAGCCAGGTCTACCTGGCCCTGGACCGGTACGGGCCGGAGGCGCCGCTGGACCGGTGCATCCGGGTCACCCGGGCCATGCGCTGGGGCTTCCAGCCGTCCTGGTTCCGGTACGGCAACGAGCAGCGCGGCTCGGTCTGCTGCTGGTACGGCACCCCGCAGAACTCGGAGATCCTGCTCCGGGCCTACCGCCGGACCGGCGACCCGCGGCTGGTCAAGCTGGCCACGGCCGGCCTGGCCAGCTTCCTGACCTCGGTCCGGGCCAGCGGCGCGGCCCGCGGCTGGTTCACCTGGTGGCCGGACCGGACCGGGTTCGACTCCCGCTCGCTCGACACCGACCTCGGCTTGTACGGCTACCTGCGGGCGGCCGCCGCCTACGTGCTGACCGAGCCGACGTTCGGGCTGACCGGCTATATGTGCGCGGCCCGGCCGGGGCCGGACGGGTCGATCGAGGTCGAGCCGGCCAACGGCGTCGACGACACCATCCACTTCTGCGACCACGACCTGTCGGTCTACGCCACCGCCCCGATCCGGCGGGCCCGCTTCCACCCGGCCGGCCGGGTGCTGGAGCTGGAGGTCGCGCCGTCCCGGCACAGCGGGCAGCAGCCCGCCGCCCGGCTCGAGGGCGCCCCGGCCGAGCTGCGGCTGCAGGTACTGGCGGAGTGACCGCCGGTCCAGTCGTCCTCCGGTCGGGTGACGGGAGCGAGCTGCGGGCCGGCCCCGATGGGCTGACGCTGACCCGGGACGGTGTGGCGGTCCTGCGCAGTCCCCGGCCGGCCCGGATCGCGCTGTGGCCGGCCCCGGATGGCGGCGGTGAGCTGGCGGCCGGCTACGACCAGGTCCAGCTGCGGTCCAACCGGCTGACCGGCCGGGCGGTGCTACGGGCGGCCGGGGCCCGGTTCGAGATCGACGACGTGTTCAGCTGGGCCGGGGCCGGCCTGCAGCTGCAGCGTCAGGTCCGGGTCCGGCTCGATGATCATTTTGAAAGGGCGCCGACGGGGTTCGCGTCCTGGTTCGGCTGGGCGCTGACGGCGGCGGCGCCCCGGTGGCTGCTACCCGGTGCCGTCTACGACCGGAACGAGTACGCCCCCGCCTACGCGATCGGCGCGAACCTGGCCGGCGCCGGAGGTGGCGGGCCGGGCGCCGAACCGGTGCTGGTCCGGGAAGACCGGCTGGCGCTGCCCTTCGCAGCTGCCTACGACTCCAACGCCAGATTGGCCTTTTATCTGAATAATGAACGCCCCCACGGGGGGACCGTCACCGCCGACGACCTGGCCCCGGCCGTGATTTCCGACCGGCTCCGGTTCGGCTCGTTCGGCGACCTGAGCGCGGGTGAGCTCGGCTACTGCTACCCGGGCACCGAGGGAACGGTCAGCTACCCGCCGATGTGGACCACCGGCATCGGCAACGCCCAGGCCGACTCCCCGGTCAACCCGTTCCCCGACCTCGGCGACCACCCGGAGCTGACCGGGCCGCGGGCGGGCACACCCGCCGAAGCGGCCGGCGGTCCCTGGCGGGGCGCGGGCTGGGCCCGCCGCTACCACCCGGTGGCCGACGGCGCCGGCCACGGCTACACCCTGCTCACGGTGACCACCCCGGCCGCCTCGTTCCCGGAGTTCGTGCGCCGGGTCTGGCGGTTCGGCTGGCAGCGGCACCGGCCGGCCGTCCGCCGCGTGGACCTGGCCGCGGTCGAACGGGTCAGCCTGGACCTGCTGGCCGCCGCGGTCGTCACCGACGGCACCGAGGACGCGCCGATCGGCGTCCCGACCTGGATCGACGTGTTCACCGGGCGGCCCGGGCACCTCCAGGACACGCTGAGCGTGGGCTTCGTGGGGCGCAACCTGGAGGTCGCGGCCACGCTGCTGCGGGCGGCGGCCCGGCACCGGCGGCCGGACTGGGAACGGCTGGCGGCCACCATGATCGATTCCTGGCTGGCCGCCGCCGGGGGCGACGAAGGCCTCTGCCACACCGAGTGGGACCGGTCCCGGCGGGGCTGGGTGGACAGCGGCCAGCCGGGGGTGGTCTACCTGCGGGACCAGTCCGAGGCCCGGACCGCGGTGCTGGCGGTGGCGGCCGGCCGTCCGTCGCCGCGCTGGCTGGACTGGTGCCGGGCCTACGCCCGCTGGCTGGCCGACCACGTCAGCCCGGACGGCTCGGTGGGCCGGTCCTATTACCTGGACGGGCGGCCGGCCGACCCGTCGGTCAACGACGGCATCCACACCGCCGCCTTCCTGGCCCGGCTGGCGGCCGTCACCGGTGACCCCGCCCCGGTCGAGCTGGCCGAGCGGATCGCCGGATACTACTGGGACACGTTCCACGCGGGCGGGGTGTTCGCCGGCGGCACGCTAGACAACCCCAACTGCTGCGACCGCGAGGCAGCCACCCTCGCCCTCGACGCCTACCTGGCGGTGCACGCGGCCACCGGCGACCCCCGCTGGCTGGCGGCGGCCCAGCTGGCGGCCGACTTCTGCGAGACCTGGATCGTCGGCTGGGACGTGCCGATGGCGGCCGTGGACGCGGTCGGTCAGCCGTTCTTCGACCCGGCCGCCGGGGCGACCGGGCTGGGGCTGATCACGCTGGGCTTCTCGGCGGTCGACACTTACCTGGCCCGGCACGTCGGCGACTTTCACCGCCTGGCCGAGCTGACCGGCGACCGCCACTACGCGGACGTGGCGGAGTTGCTGCTGCACAACACCAAGCAGATGGTGCAACTGGCCGGCGAGTACGGCTACACCAGGCCCGGCGACCAGATCGAGCACTGGTCGATCGGCCGCGGCCGCGGTTACGGGCTCAACTCCGGCTGGCTGCCGTGGGTGGCCACCGCGCACGTGCTGAGCATCTGGGACGGAGCGAAATGACGATGAAGTACCCGGACCCGGCCGGCCTCAAGCTGTACGACCGGGCCGGCCCGTGGACGCTGATGGCCAGGACCGAGCTGGACGGCCACGGCCAGGTCGCGGTGCTGGAGGACCTGACCCGCCCGGACGGGCCGATCATGTACCTGGCGGGCGGCGGACCGCTGCTAGTGCTGCCGAAGACGCTGGCGGCGACGGCCGAGCCCGCCACCGGCCTCTACCGGGGTCACACCCTGGCCGAGGTGCTCGGCGACGTCGACCTGCTGCGCAACGAGTTCCTGGCCGGCGGCCACGAGCCAACCTGGGCGGAGGTCGCGGCCGCGTTCCCGCCGATCCGCCGGGCCGTCGTGGAAACCGGTTCGGTGCGCAGCAACCCGCACACGTTCGTGGGCACCCCGCAGACCATCGACACGATCCCGGTCTACTACGGCCGCGAGTACGGCCACCGGCTCAACCCGCTGGCCCTGACCCCGGAGCTGGCGCCCGCCATCGACGGCGAGTACGTGGAGGAGGGCATCGTCGGCGGCTGGCTGCCGGCCGTGCGCACCGTGTACCCGGTCGCGGCCGGGGTTGGCTGGGACGCCACCCTGTTCGCCGGGGTACATACCCGCAACCTGTTCCAGCAGCCGACCTTCCACCGGTACCTGCGGATCGCCGGCGGGGCGGTGGACCGGGCGCTGTACTTCAACTCGTACCTGCCGTACCCGCTGGACGGCAATTGCGACGCCGCCCAGTTCTACCGGGAACTGTTCGACCTGCACTCTTTCTGGGGAAAGGCGGTCACCGGGCCGGTGCAGACCGCGCTGCCGCTGGCGTGGCTGCCCGATTTCGTCCGGCACGCGTTCGCGCTCGAGGCGATCACCCGGGTGGGCGACCACCCGCGCTACGGCACCGTCACCAAGGACTACGGCGGCGGTGAGCACGACGGCTTCCAGGACGTCTTCAACACCAGCGTGAGCTCGGCGACCGAGTGGGGCCGGTACCAGACAGCACGGTCCGCTATCGACAACTACTTCACCGAGTTCGTCCGCGACGACGGCTCGATCGACTACCGGGGGCCGGAGATCGGCCAGTACGGCCGGATGCTGAGCACCCTCAGCCAGTACGCCGAATACTCCGGCGACTACGAGGTCTTCGACCGTTACACGGGCAGGATCGCGGCCATCGTGCAGATCCTCGCCACCCGGCTGGCCACCGCCCGAGCGCGGCCCGCGGCCGACCCGAGCCACGGCCTGATCCGCGGCCGCCAGGAGGCCGACACCAGCTTCCTCACCGCCGACGTGGCCGTGCACGACTACGAGCAGCCGTACTGGAACAACAGCGCGCTCAGCTGGCGCGGGTTCCGCGACCTGAGCCGGGTGTGGCGGCACCTGGGCACCCAGCGAAACGACGCCGGCCTGAGGCGGGCGGCCGACGACCTGGCGGCCAGCGCCAGCCGGCTCCGGCGGGACCTGGACCGGGCGGTCGAGCGGTCGCTGCGCACCGGCCGTGACCTGTCCTACCTGCCTCCCTACGCCGGGGGCACGAAGTACCACATCGACTCGCCCTACCGCGCCACCCCCGAATCGTTCGACGACAACCGGGTCTGGACCGAGTTCATGGGCAGCGGGGTGATCGGCCGGCCCACGCTCGACGTCATCGTCGCCTACCAGGCCGCCCACCACGGATCGAACCTCGGCATCATGACCAACCGCAAGCACATCGTGGTGTTCCTCGCCCACGGTGCGGGCTACGGGTTCCTCCAGCACGACCTGATCGAGTCGTTCCTGCTCCTCTACTGGTCGCTGCTCGCGCACGGTTACACCCGCGGGACCTGGACCGCGTTCGAGTGCGTGGACCTGGACCGGCAGCGCGCCGAGCACACGCCGTTCGCGGCCGCCGCCCAGCTGGTGGTGGCCCCGCTGACCAAGTGGATGCTGGTGTTCGAGGACCCCGGCGACGACAGCGTCTGGCTGGCCAAGGCGACGCCGCGGGACTGGCTGGCGGCCGGCCAGCGGATCGAGGCCCGAGGGGTGCCGACCCGCTACGGCACCGTCGGCTACACGATCACCTCCCGGCTGGACGACCGGCGGGTCGAGGCCGAGGTCGAGGTGGACCCGAACGGGGCCCGTGACCCGTCCGCCTTCCGGCTCCGGCTGCGGACACCCGAGCGGCGGGAGGTCACCGAGGTCGAGATCGACGGCGCCCGGTGGACCGGTTTCGACGCCGACCGCGAGTACGTCACGCTGCCCGGCTTCGGCGGGACGTACGCCGTCACCGTCTACTACGCCTGAGAGCCCGGGTCCGGGGCCCGGCCCGGCGATAAGTGGCCGGCGGCCAGCTGCCACTGGCCGCGGCCGCTCGCCTTGGCCGTGTAGAGGGCCTGGTCGGCGGCGGCCAGGATCGAGTCGGCGCTGTCGTCCGGGCCGGACAGGGCGACCCCGATCGACAGCGACGGCACCACCGGCTCGCCGCCCAGGTCGACCGGGCGGCGGATCGTCCGCATCACCCGCTCGGCCAGCGCGGTCGCCTTGGTGTTGGTCGGCATCGGGTAGGCGACCAGCACGAACTCGTCGCCGCCGAACCGGCCGACGATGTCCCGGTGCCGGGCGGTGGAGGCCAGGTTGCGCCCGATCTCGGTCAGCAGCTGGTCGCCGGCCGCGTGCCCGAGGGTGTCGTTGATCTCCTTGAAGTGGTCGACGTCGCAGTACAGCACCGCCACCCGGCGCCTGGTCTTCTCCGCGTCCCCCAGCACCTCGGTGAGCCGGTCGAGCACCAGCGCCCGGTTGGGCAGCCCGGTCAGCTGGTCGTGGGTGGCGGCGTGGGCGAACTGGGCCTGCATGGAGCGCAGCAGCGTGATGTCCTCGATCTGGGTCAGGATCAGCCTCGGGCCGGAGCGGACGCCGCCCGTCAGCGACGTGCGGTTGACCCGGCCCCACACCTCGCTGCCGTCGGGCCGGGTGAAGTGCACCTCGTACTGGTCGCCGTCGCCCTCGGCGGCGTCGGGGGCCAGCTCGGCGGCCGGGCGGCCGACCAGTTCGGGGGCGCCGCGGCCGAGCAGCTGCTCGCAGGCGGCGTTGACCCGGGTGACCTCCTGGTCCTCGGTCAGCAGGGCGATCGCGATCGGCGAGCAGTCGAACATCGCCCGGAACAGCTGCTCGGAGTCGGCCACCAGCGTGTGCTGCCGGGAGTGCTCGATGGCGAGCGCGGCGTGGGCGGCGAACTGTTCCAGCAGCCGCCGCTTGGCCGGCCCCGGCCGCCGCCCGTCGGCCGGGATGTCGACGCTGAGGGTGCCGATCAGCGTCTGGTCGGCGGCGTAGAGCGGCGCCAGCAGGATGTCCTCGGGGTGCCAGGCGTCGGGTTCGTCGCCCGGCGGCCCCGGCGGCGACCAGCCCGCCACCGAGCGCGACAGCCCGTTGTCGTTCCGATGGTCGAGGAAACGGAGTTCGCCCCAGGCCTCACAGCCGGCCAGCAGTCGCCGGAAGTTCTCCAGTGGCGTCCGGGTGCCGAGCAGCGCCTGCCCGACCTCGTCCGGGCCGGCCACGGCGGCGACCTCGCACATCTCGCCGGGCTGGCACAGGTTGACCACGGCCGCGCCGAAGCCCAGCTGGTCGACGACCGCCTGGGCCACCACCTGCAGGGTTTCCCGCAGGTCGAGGCTCGCGGTTATGCGCCGGGCCAACTGGGCCAGCAGCTCAGCGGCCTGGGTCTCACTCATCCCGGCTGCCCCCGTGACCCGCCCGTCCGAACGATGGCAGCCATGATCTCAGAACTAACAGGCGGTTGCCAACCGGCTACGCCCGTGTTGGGCCCGGGCCGGGTGGCCGGCCCTGGTGGGCCGGCCGGTCAGGTCAGCGTGAGCACCAGGGCGCCGGTGTAGGTGTGGCCGGGCTCGAGCGCGGTGGCGGCGCCGTTCACGGTCAGCCGCAGCCGCCGCCCGGCCGGGGCGGCCACCGCCGAGGTGGCGTCGAGGGTGAGCCGGGTCAGGTGGCAGGTCCCGGTGACCGTCCAGCGGGCGCCGCCGGCCAGCGACACCAGCACCCCGTTGTTGATCGCGGGCTGGACGGTGTTGGTGACCGCGCCCAGCTGCCACCAGTTGGCCGCGTCGATCGTGTCCACCAGGTGCTCGGCCAAGGTGGCGGAGATGACTCCCTCGATCCGGCTGGCGGTGAAGCCCAGCACCAGGTTGAGGCGGCCGCGCATGCCGTTGTAGAAGTCGCCGCGCAGCGCGATGCCGGTGAACGACAGCACCGAGTCGGTCGAGTGGGCCACGGACACGTCGAACGAGCGGTCGCGGGCCGGCTCGCCGGCCGGCTGGGTGTAGACCCCGGCGTTCTCCAGCTGACCGTTCACCATGACCGGGCCCGGGTCGTCGTTGTCGATGACCTGGACCAGCACGCCGTCGGCGGGGTTCAGCCGGGCCCCGTCGGTGCCGTCCACCGACACCTTGATCGGCTGGCCCTTGTTCAGGAAGGTGGCGTGGGCCGAGTTGATCTGGGTGCCGCCGGTGATGGCCAGGGTGCCCTGGTCGTGCCACATGAAGCCGAACCGGCGGGAGTTGACGATCGTCGGCCGGGGCTTGAGCGCGCGCAGCTCGGCGGCGGTGAGGCCGAGCCCCAGCCGCTCGCTGAGCGCGGCCACGGTGGCCCGGTCGCTGTCGCCGTAGGTGGCGGTGCCGCCGGTGAAGATGGTGGCGTAGCTGCCGACGTCGAACTCGGTCCCCAGCAGGTACTCGGTCGCGTCGCCGATCACGTAGGTGCCGTAGCCGCTGTCGCCGGTGTTGGCCACGTGGCTGTTGATCGCGGCCAGCGTGCAGCCCGAGCCCGCGTCGGTCGACAGCGCCCCCCAGGTCTCGGAGACCACCGAGCTGTTCACGTAGGCGGCGATGGTGCCCTCGCCGAGCAGGTTGGTGGCGCGCACGTTGCCGTCGATGGCCAGCATCCAGGGGGCCGACTGCATGGTGTCGAGGTTCACGGTCGGCACGTAGCCGGCCGGGAGCACGCCGTTGCGGGCGGCCAGCGAGGAGTTTTTCACCACCACGGTGGCGCCGCCGTCGGCCACGACCGCGGTGCGGACGACGCCGTGGGTGCGGATCCGGGCCCCGTCCAGGACCAGCCGGGCCGACTTCCCGGTGCCGACGACGGCGGCGCCGTAGCCGACGAAGTCGCAGCGGCCGTTCCCGGTCAGGCTGATCACCGGCCGGTCCAGCGTGAACGGCCCGTCGCTGACGTACACGCCGTTGAAGCACTCGCCGGTCGAGGTGATGGCCAGGCCGGATGCTCTGGTTCCGGTGGAGTGGCCGCCGGCGGCGGCCAGCACCGAGTAAGCCGGGACCACCCCGGCCGGCCCGGCGTAGACCGCCTGGCGGAACGGGTAGGTGTGCTGCTGCCAGGGTACGTCGTCGACCTTGGTCACGGTCAGCGCGATGTCGCCGCGCCAGTGCCCGGGGACGAACACGGTGGCGGCGCCGTCGGTGGCGGCCAGCCGCTGCCCGGTCTCCACCCCGTTGACGGTCATCGTCAGGCTGTGGCCGGCCGGGGCGGTCAGCACCCCGCCGGGCTCGATGGTGACCGCCGTGACCCGGGTGGTGGCGGTGATCGTCCGGGTCTGGCCGGCCGCCACCGTGATCTCACCAGCACCGCCGCCACTCTGGCCCCGCACGCCTACCAGAGCCACACCAGCCACGGCACCACCGCCGGCCAGGAAAGACCGTCGGGTCACGTCAGTCGTCATCGGCTGTCCTCGCTTCTGATCCGCGGCCGCCGGTTACGGGCCCGAACTTGGCGTGAAGCTAACTACGGCCGTCAGCGGCCCGGAAGCCGCCAATTGCGGATAGCTGGCATACCGGCCGGTGATTTCCGGGCCCGAACGGGCGCTGTTAGCGTTCGACCGACGCGCGAAGGGAGATCTCCCGATGGGCAACCTCGACGGCAAGGTGGCGCTGATCAGCGGGACCGGCCGGGGGATGGGCCGGGCGGCGGCGCTGGAATTCGCGGCCCAGGGCGCGGCCGTGTTCGGCTGTGACCTGAACGAGGCCGACAGCGCCGAGACCGTCGCCCTGGTGACCAAGGCGGGCGGGGTGATGGAGGCGCTGGCCCCGGTTGACCTGGGCACCCGCGACGGCGCCGAGGCCTGGGTCCGGGCCGCGGTGGACCGGTTCGGCGGCGTCGACGTGCTCTACAACAACGCCTCGGCCCTCCGCAACGGGCCGCTGATGGACCTGGCCGACGAGGACTGGCACTTCACGATCAGGAACGAGCTCGACCTGGTCTGGTACTCGGTCCGGGCGGCCTGGCCGGAGCTGGTCGGCCGGGGCGGTGGCGCCGTCATCAACGTGGCCTCGATCGCCGCCCGGCTCGGGGCCCGGTTCGTGGGCCAGGTCCCGCACGGGTCGGCCAAGGGCGGGGTGCTGGCCATGACCAAGCACCTGTGCGCGACCGGCGGTCCGCACCGGATCCGGGCCAACGCGATCCTGCCCGGCCTGATCTACACCCCGGAGACCGCCCCGTTCATCGACGACCCGGACGGCCCGCTGCCCGGCATCCTGGCCAAGATCCCGCTCGGCCGCTACGGCCAGGCGCACGAGGTCGCCCAGCTGGCCGCGTTCCTGGCCAGCGACGCGGCCGCCTTCATCACCGGCGCCGAGATCGCGATCGACGGCGGCGACGGCGCGGTGGCGGCCTGACATGCGGTTCGCCCGGTACGAAGTCGAGGGGGGCGCCCGCAGCGCGGTGCTGGGGCCGGGCGAACGGCTGTACCCGCTGCCGCCCGGCGTCACCGTGCACGGGCTGATCGAGTCCGGCGGCGCCGACGCGCTGGCCGCCGCGGGCGCCGCCGCCCTGGCGGGGCCACCCGGCCCGGCCGTGACCGCGGTCCGGTTGCTGGCCCCGCTGCGCCCGGCCTCGATCCGCGACTCGGTGTCGTTCGAGGCGCACGTGGAGGGCGCCCGCAAGTCCCAGGAGGGCGCCACCGACCCGGTGCCGGCCCGCTGGTACGAGGCGCCGGCCTTCTACTTCACCAACCCGCACGTCTGCATCGGCCCGTTCGACGACGTCGAGCGGTTCCCCGGCTCGGAGCTGTTCGACCTCGAATGCGAGGTGGCCGCCGTCTACGGAGCCGGCGGCCGCAACCTGAGCCCCGAGCAGGCCACGGCCGGCATCGTCGGCTACACGATCTTCAACGACTGGTCGGCCCGTGACCTCCAGCGGCTGGAGGGCCAGCTGCCGTTCGGCTTCTCCAAGGGCAAGGACGGCGCCCACACCCTCGGCCCCTGGCTGGTCACCCCGGACGAACTGGAGCCCTACCGGACCGCCGACGGGTTCCTGGACCTGACCATGCGGGCGTTCATCAACGACGACCTGCTGGGCGAGGACTCGCTGGCCAACATGGCCTTCACGTTTGGCGAGCTGATCAGCTACGCCTCCCGCGGCTCCGCCGTCGGCCCGGCCGACGCGTTCGGCTCCGGCACCTGCCAGCGCGGCTGCCTGACCGAAATCTGGGGCCGGGCCGGGAGTCGCACCCCGCCCCCGCTAGAGCCCGGCGACGTCGTGACGCTCGAGGTCGAGGGGCTCGGCACGGTCCGCAACCGGGTGGTCGAGGCCGGCCCGTGCCCCCCGATCCCGGTCGCCCGCCGCGGTCAGCGCCGAGGACCCTGGCACTAACCGATCTTCAATTGTGGAAGTTTACTGAGCGCTAGGGCACCGGACTGCGCGTCGGCCGTTACCGGGCACGAAGCATGAACTTAGCGCTCACCGGGCCAGGAACGCTGCTGATCGCTGCGTGGCCTGACCCCGCAAACTGCTGCGGCCCAGCGCGCGGGTGAGCGGCTGGGGCGGTGTGATGGACTGATCTGTGTGATTACCGTTCCGTCCACGTTCCGGGCCATGCTGGCCGGGTCGCCCGAACGGCGCACGTGGCTGGAAGCCCTGCCTGAGCGGGTTGATCAGCAGTGCCGGGCCTGGAACCTCTCGCTCGACGGTGATCCCTGGCATGGATCGAACGCCTTGGTCCTTCCGGTCCGGCGCGGTGGTGAGCAGTTCGCGTTGCGGCTGACCGCACCGGATGAGAGCTTTCCCGCCGAGGTGGCGGCGCTGCGGTTCTGGGCCGGCCGGGGCACTGTGCTGCTGGTGGACACAGACCTCGCGGCCGGGACCATGCTGCTGGAACGGCTGGATCCGGCGCGGTCGCTGGCCACCTTGCCGCTGGCCGAGGCCAATCATCATGCGGGCACGATGATGCGCCGGCTCGCCGTACCTGCCCCCAGCTGGGTGACCAGCACCGGCGAGCTGGTGCAGGACCGGCTGGCCACGCTGACCTCAGACTGGGTCGCGCTGGGCCGTCCGGTGCCGGCCGGGATGCTGGCCGCTGCCTGCACCGCCGCCGAGACCCTGACCACCGCCGCCGGCGACCGTGCCGTTGACGGCGCGCTGCACCACGAGCAGGTGCTCGGGGGGAAGCGGGAACCGTGGCTCACCGTCGATCCCACCCTGCTGCGCGGTGATATCGGGTACGACCTCGCCCGCTGCCTGTGGGACCGGCTCCACGAGATGCCCGACGCCGCCACGATCAACGAGCAGCTGGACATCATCGCCGGCGCTGCCGGCCTCGACCGGGAACACGCTCGCCGCTCAGCGATCTTCCGCACCATTGACTACTGGCTGTGGGGTCTGCAGCACGGGTTCACCGAGGATCCCCGCCGCTGCCGGCATCTCGCCACCGCGCTGCTTCAGTGACCCGCCGTCACCTCCGTGAGGATCACGCGCGGCGATGATGGACCAGAGGGCTGAGCGGAAAGGGACTTTAATCCTGTTCCTTATCGCGCTGAACAGGGTGATAGATGCTACCCGCAAAGCGGTGGCTGCTGGTGCCGATGATGGCGAGACTGCGAGCAGCGACAGCGAAGAATACTGGTCCGCCGCCTTCAAGCGATACATGGAATGCTGCCTGTACTTCCCAGCTGATTCAGTGGAAACAATTTGCAACCATCTTCAAGAAGCTCGCCGCTGGAGAAGAAAGACGATTGAATCTGGACAGGGGCAGCAAGCGCCGACGCACGAGGATTTCATCTATCAGATGAGAGGATATCTTCCGCTTTTTGAGAAACGCCACGCATGCCCTTCATCCTTATCTACCGTGACCGGCCGGTACCGGCCGTACTCCGGTTCCCGCTCCGGTTTCCGGCCCGCTCACTGGTGCACCATCCTTATGTCAGTGGTCTTGGATGGACTGCTGATGCACCCGAGGTGCCGCCAGTTCATCGCCCGGCCCGCTTGACGCTTCGACGTCCAGGATGAGTTCTGCGGGATCTGGCGGTTACCCGGGGCGTGCCGACCGTCGACAGGGCTGAGCGCCACCGAGCGCCGAACAGTGAGCGAACCGGCAGCCACGTCCCGGCACCGGAACAAAGGTGCCTCCCCACTGGGACTAGCAGCGAGGAGGCAGGCTTGAAGTCTGCCAGAAACACCCTGCCCGAAGAACCCGCCGGCGGCGTGACCGCCGGGATCGACTGGGCCCGTGATGATCATGCCGTGTCGGTGGCTGACGCCCGCGGCCGTGAGAAGAGCCGGTGCACGGTCGAGCACAGCACCGCCGGCCTGCGCGAGCTGATCAGCGTCCTGGCCCGCTCCGGCGCCCGGGAGATCGCGATCGAGCGACCCGACGGCCCGCTCATCGATACGCTGCTTGGCGCCGGGGTCACCGTGGTGGTGATCAGCCCGAGCCAGGTCAAGAACCTGCGCAGCCGCTACGGCTCGGCCGGGAACAAAGACGACCGCTTCGACGCGTTCGTCCTGGCCGGTACCCTGCGCACCGACCGGGCCCGGCTCGCGCCCTTGACCCCCGGCTGCCCGGCCACCGTTAGCCTGCGCCGCGCCTGCCGCGCCCGCAAAGACCTCGTCGGCCACCGGGTCGCGATCGCCAACCAGCTCCGCGCCCACCTGCGCAACGTGCTCCCAGGCGCCGCCGGGTTGTTCTCCCGGATCGACTCCCCGGTCAGCCTGGCGTTCCTGGCCCGCTTCGGCACCCAGGACCGCGCCGACTGGCTCACCCCGGCCCGGCTGGGCAAATGGCTGGCCAGCATCGGTTACAGCGGCCATACCGGCCCGGACGTCCTCCACGCCCGCCTGACCGCCGCACCTCGCGGCCTGACCGGACCCGACGCTGACGCCCAAGCCTGCATCACCCAGGCACTGCACGCTGTCCTGGTCACCTTGACCGAGCAGATCAAGACGCTGTCCACCCAGATCGGCGGCCAGCTCGCCGCCCACGCCGATAGTCACGTCTTCACCAGCCTGCCCCGCGCCGGCACCGTCCGTGCTGCCCGCCTCCTCGCCGAGATCGGTGACTGCCGCACCCGGTTCCCCACCCCGGAGTCCCTCGCCTGCCTGGCCGGCGCCGCCCCCTCCACCCGCCAGTCCGGCAAACTCCGCGCCGTCACCTTCCGCTGGGCCTGCGACAAGCAGCTCCGCGACGCCGTCACCGATTTTGCCGGTGACACCCGCCACGCCAGCCCCTGGGCCGCCCACCTCTACAGCCAAGCCAGAGCCCGCGGCCACGACCACCCCCACGCCGTCCGCATCCTCGCCCGCGCCTGGCTGTTCGTCATCTGGCACTGCTGGCAAGACCGAACTGCCTACAACCCAGCCCGCCACAACGCCCTCCAGACCCTCCTCAAACAAGATCAGCAAAGCGAGGCTTGACACAGGGCTACTCATCCCGCACCACCGTCACCGCTGGCCGTCCCGGCCGCCGGGTGGGCGCGGGCGAGGGCGTCGACGATGGACTTGGTGCCGCCGTGACTGGTGTGGCCGCCGTCGACCGGGATCTCGGCGCCGGTGATGTAGGACGCGCGTGGCGACAGCAGGAACACCACCAGCTCGGCCACCTCGTCGGGCCGGCCTTCGCGGCCGAGCAGGGTCTGGGCCACGGTGGCCTGCAGGAAGGCCGGGTCGGCGCCGCCGGTGATCGGGGTGTCGATCGGGCCCGGGTGGACGGCGTTGACGCGGATGCCGCGGGGAGCCAGCTCCAGCGCCGCGACCTTGGTCAGGCCGCGCAGGCCCCACTTGGACACGGTGTAGGCGACGGCGTGGTGGGCGGTCAGCCCGGCGATCGAGCCGATGTTGACGATCGACGCGCCCGCGTCGGCCGGCATCAGCGGGGCCAGCGTGCGGATGCCGAGCATGGCCCCGGTCAGGTTGATGGCCAGGGTGCGGTCCCAGCCCTCGGTGTCCACCTCCAGCAGCCGCGGCCGGTACGGCACCCCGGCGTTGTTGACCAGCCCGTGCACCGGGCGGCCGTCCGCCGCCAGGCCGGCGCCGAGGCTGAGCCAGTCGGCCTCGCGGCTCACGTCCAGGCGCCGGTACTCCATCCGCCCGGGGCCCGAGGCGGTCAGCTCGGCCGCCAGCGCCGCCCCGTCCTGGTCGAGGATGTCGGCGCCGATCACGTGGGCGCCTTCGCCGACCAGCAGCCCGGCCTCGGCCGCGCCCTGCCCGCGGGCGGCTCCGGTGATCACTACCGTCCGCCCGGCCAGCCCCAGGGCGCCGGCGGCCAGCCCCGGCCCGGTCATGGCCGCATCGGGTCATGCAGCAGGCCGCCGAGCACGTCCGGCCCGAGGCGATCCCGCAGGTCCTCGGTAAAGACCCCGTCCACCAGCACGAACGCCATCCAGGCGGACTGCCCGGAGCGGTTCTCCCAGCGGTGCGCGGTGCCGCGCTGGACGACCACGTCGCCCGGGCCGAGCTCGGTCTCGCCGTCCTCGAGCACCAGCACCACCTGGCCGTCGAGCACGATCCCGTAGTCGACCGACTGGGTCCGGTGCATCGGGCTGACCACCCCGGGCGGGAACTCGTTGATCCGGATCTTGGTCCCCCGCGGGGCCGGCGGGACCGACACCGTCCCGGCGGCCGGGTCGGGCTCGGCCCCGGCGATCGGCGCGGGCGCCCCGGCCGTGCCCCAGATCTCGTAGAACAGCGCCCCGTCGGGCGCGGTGCGGATGACCGGCGGCGGCCCGTCGTCGGCGAACACCGACCGGCCGCCCTCGTCGTGCCCGGTCACCACCCGGCGGGGAACGTTGGACATGCGCCCCATCACAGCACGACGGCCGCCCGGCGGTCCCGGGCCGAGTCATCCCCTCTTCGGATGTCAGGTATCGGCCGCGACCGGGGCGACCGGCGGCAGGCCGGCCGCGACCTCGGTCAGCGTGCGGCGCAGCCAGGCGTGCTCGGCGGTGCCGGCCCGGTCCGGATGCCACCACAGCGTCTCGATCAGCTCGACCCGGCCGAACGGCGGCTCCACCACCGCCAGCCCGAGCGGCACCCCCACCCCCTGGGCCAGCCGTTCGGGGATGACGGCGACCAGGTCGGTCCCGGCCACCAGGAACGGCAGCGGCAGCCAGCCGACGGTGGTGACCTGGACGTGGCGGCGGACGCCGAGCTCGTCCAGCACCCGGTCGGCCGGGGCCACGTGGGTGCCGCCGCAGCTGCGGACCGCGTGCGGCAGCGCCTCCAGGTCGGCCAGGTCGAGGCGGCCGTCGCCCAGCCGGGGGTTGGCGGGGTCGGCCACGCAGACGAACCGGTCGCGGAACAGGTGCTCGTGGGCCCCGGGGAAACCGAAGCCGCGCGGCGCGATCAGCGCGTCGCAGTGCATCAGGCCGTGGTCGGACTCGTGCATGTCGACCGGGATCGAGTCGAAGTCGAGGCGGACGCCGGGCGCGGCCGCCCCGATCCGCCGCAGCAGCGGCTCGCCCAGCACGGTCAGCGCGTAGTCGGTCGCGGTCAGCCGGAACCGGTGCTGGCTGGTGGCCGGGTCGAACCGGCGGCCGGTGTCGAGGGCCAGCTCGACCGAGCTGAGGGTCTGCTGGACCGACGGGACCAGCGCCCGCGCGAACGGGGTCAGCTCGTAGTCGCGCCCCACCCGGACCAGCAGTTCGTCCTGGTAGTGGCGGCGCAGCCGGGCCAGCGCGGTGCTCATGGCGGGCTGGCTCTTGCCGATCTTGGCGCCCGCCCGGGTGACGTTGCCCTCCTCCAGCAGGGCCTTGAGCGCCACCACGAGGTTGAGGTCGGTGCCGCCGAGACTCATGCCGATCCCGCCGTCCAGTCGCCGCCAGTGCTGCCCATGGTCGATGATCAGTTGAGTCCGCCGGCCGGGTCAAGGGCGGCGAGGGAGGTGGGCGATGGCCGGGGTGGCCGACATCGACCTGAACCTGCTGATCGCCCTGGGTGCGCTGCTCGAGGACCGCAACCTGACCCGGGCCGGGGCCCGGATCGGCATGAGCCAGCCGGCCATGAGCGCGGCCCTGGCCCGGTTGCGCCGCCACTTCGGCGACGAGCTGCTGGAGCGGGAGGGCCGCGGCTACCGGCTGACCGTGTTCGGCGAGCAGCTGCTGCCGACGGTCCGGGACGCGTTGCGCCAGATCGAGGCGACCATGCAGCGCTCACCCCGGTTCGACCCGGCCGCCTCCGACCGCGAGTTCTCGGTGGCCGCCTCCGACTACACGGTGTCGATCCTCGCCGACCCGCTGCTGCGCCAGGTCAAGACGGTGGCGCCGCGCATCCGGCTGCAGCTGCAGCCGATCCCGGACGACATGGCCTCCTCTGGGCAGGGGCTGGCCCGGCACGACGTGGTGATCGGCCCGGCCGACTACGGGTTCCCGGGCCGCAGCCGCGAGCTGTTCCGCGACCGGTTCGTCTGCGTCCTGGACCCGGCCAACCCGCGGCTGCGGGGCGGGGCGCTGTCGCTGGCCGACCTGGCCGAGCTGCCGCACGTGGTGCCGGCCTTCGGCCCCGGCCGCCGGACCCCGGTCGACCGGGTGCTGGACGAGCTCGGCGTCACCCCGGCCGTGCAGGTGACGGTGGCGGGCTGGCTGACCGTGCCGTTCGTGGTGGCGGGGACCGGCATGGTGGCGATCACGCCCGAACGGCTGGCCCGGCTGGCCGCCCGCAGCGTGCCGCTGGCCATCACCAGCCCTCCGTTCGGCCTGGTGGAGCTGGTGGAGACCGCGTTCTGGCACCCGAGCCGGGCCGAGGATCCGGCCGTGCGCTGGCTGCTGCAGGCGCTGGCGGACGCCGCCGGTCAGCTCTGAGTTGACTCTCGGCTCGGCTTATCGCCGACGTCGGCGCAGGTCAGCGAGGTATCAGTAGGGCGATGGGAGCCATCGCAAACGAGTATTTCCGCCTGCCCGCGCCGGCTCTTAGTGTCCCCTGCATGACCCCCGTCACCGCTCCGTTCGCGCTCGGAGTGTTCCAGCGCGGCCCGGCCGCGGCCGGGCCGGCCTTCACCGGGCTGGTGCGCGGGGACCGGGTCCGGGACGTGGGCGCGCTCGGCACCCCCAACGACCTGCTGGCCGACTGGGACGCCTCGTTCCGGCTGCTGGCGGCGCTGGCGGCCGACACCGGGGCCGACTGGATCCCGCTGGCCGAGCTGGACGTCCGCTGCCCGGTCGCCCCGGCCCAGATCCTCCAGTGCGGCGCCAACTACCGCAGCCACGTGGTCGACCTGGTGATGGCCGAACGGCGGGCCGGCCTGTCCACCACCGGCCACGACTCCACCGAGCTGGAGGACGAGGTGCGGGCCTGGGCCGAGGCGATGATGGACGAGCGCGCCCGGCACGGCCAGCCCTACGTGTTCACCGGGCTGCCCAGCGCCCTGACCGGGCCGAACGACGAGATCGTGCTGCCCGACCGGGGCACCCGGCACGACTGGGAGCTGGAGCTGGCGGCGGTCATCGGCCGCCCGGCCCGCCACCTGACCCGGGACAACGCCCTCGACCACGTGGCCGCCTACACCATCTGCAACGACATCACCACGCGGTCGCTGGTCTACCGGCCCGACCTCAAGGCCATCGGCACCGACTGGTTCGCGGCCAAGAACGCCCCGACGTTCCTGCCGACCGGCCCCTGGCTGGTACCGGCCGCGTTCGCCGGCGACCCGGCCAGCTTGCGGATCACGCTGCGCCACAACGACGTCGTCCGCCAGGACGAGTCCTGCGCGGACATGCTGTTCGACCTGCCCGCCATCCTCACCTACATCACCGCGGTCACCGCGCTGGGGCCGGGTGACCTGGTGCTGACCGGCTCGCCGGCCGGCAACGGCGCCCACTGGGGGGTCTTCCTGGCCGACGGCGACCTGGTCGAGGGCGAGATCACCGGCCTCGGCCGCCAGCGCAACCACGTCGTCGGCAAGCCCGCCGCGAGCACCCCGGCCCCGCGCGACCTGGAGGAGCAGCCCGATGCCTGAATCGCTGATCACCCACCTGCGGCACGTGGACCTGGCCATCCCCGACTACGCCAAGCAACTCGACTTCTACACCAGCGTCTGGGGCCTGCAGACGGTGGCGGGCGACACCGGCCTGGCCTACCTGGCGGCCGAAGGCTCGCCCGAGCGCTACATCATCCGGCTCCGCCAGGACCCGGGCAAACGGCTGGACCTGGTCGCGTTCGGGGCGGCCAGCGCGGCCGCCGTCGACGCGCTGGCCGAACGGCTGATCGGCCGGGGGGTGGCGCTGGCGGCCGAGCCCGGCTCGCTCGCCACCGAGGGCGGCGGCTACGGGCTGCGCTTCTTCGACCTCGACGGGCGCACGGTCGAGGTGTCGGCCGGCGTCGCCGTCCGCGCCCACCGCAAGATCGAGGAGCGCGAGGCGATCCCGGTCCGGCTGTCGCACGTGGTGCTCAACTGCCCCGACCCCGACCGGACGGCCCGCTGGTACGCCGACGTGCTCGACTTCCGGCTCAGCGACACGCTGGCCGGGCCGGACCTGGGCACGGTGATGAACTTCATGCGCTGCAACCCCCGGCACCACTCGGTCGCGTTCGCCCGCGGCCCGCACGTGTCCCTGCACCACGTCTCGTTCGAGCTGCGCGGGATCGACGAGTTCATGCGCGGGTCGGGCCGGGTGCTCCGGGCCGGCGCCCGGATGGTGTGGGGGCCGGGCCGTCACCTGGCCGGCGACAACACCTACTCCTACTTCCTGGACCCGCAGAACAACACGATCGAGTACACCACCGAGCTGGCCGAGCTGGACGAGGACGCCTGGCACCCGCACATCTACGACATGCACGATCCGCTGGTCCAGGACCAGTGGGGCACCGCCAACCCGATGAACGAGCTGGTCGCCCGGGAGTCGTTCAACGACCCCGATCCGGGCCTCTTCGTGCCCCCGCCGATCTGACCGGCCCCGCCGACCCGCCTGACCTCAAACCCGGTCGAAGGAGACCATGATGAGACATCCGTTCCCGGCCGGCCTGGCCGCGCTGGCCATCGCCGCCGGCCTGGGCCTGGCGGCGTGCTCGTCCGGCGCGTCCAAGGCGCACGTGGCGACCGAGGCCACCGGCGGCACCAGCGGCGGCCAGTGCGGCAAGATCCCCTCCTCGCTGCCGGCCGACCCGGACGGGGTGCTGGCGGCGCTGCCCGCCAGCCTGCGCAGCCTCTACAACGGCTACCCGGTCGCCGTCGACAAGAGCGCGTTCGCCGACTGGAAGCCCAAGACCAGCTCCAAGACGGTCGGGTTCCTGCTGTCGGAGACCAACAACGGCTACCAGCTGGCCCTGCAGCACATCCTGCAGGGCGAGCTGCAGCAGGCCGGTTACACGGTCGACACCGTGACCTCCTCCGACGAGGTGACCGACCAGGTCGCCGACTTCAACCAGATGGTGGAGAAGAAGGACGCGCTGATCGTGTACGAGCCGCTGTCCTCCAGCGCGTTCACCACCGCGGTGCACAACGCGGCCAGCGCCGGCATCCCGTCGATCTCGCTGCTGAACTCGGTGGCCAGCGCCGACACGATCTCGCTGGGCGCCAACGACTGGCTGCAGGGGGCCCAGATGGCGGCCCAGGTGGCCACCGACATCGGCGGCCAGGGCAAGGTCCTGGACGTGCACGGCATCTCCGGGGTGGCCATCGACACCGCCACCTACGGCGGGGTCAAGGCCGTGTTCGCCCGCTGCCCGGGGATCACCACCGACGACACCATCTACGACCAGTTCGCCGACTCCACCGCCAAGAGCGGCGTGCAGACCTACCTGGAGACCCACCCGCAGAAGATCGCGGCCGCGCTGACCTCCGGCTCCGGCGTGACCGGGGTGCTGGAGGGCTTCCAGGCGGCCGGCAAGACGGTGCCGGAGATCGCCAACGACAGCATGGAGGACGGCGAGCTGGCCTACTGGTACGGCCACCGCAGCTCCTACCACGGGGTCGGCATCACCACCACCCCGCCGCAGCTCGCCTCCGCCGCCACCACCCTGGTCAAGGATCTGTTCGCCGGGGACGGGGTCAAGGTCTCGGCCGTGGTCCTGAACACCCCGCTGGTCACCGACGCGACCGTGGCCCAGTGGTACACGTCGTCGATGACGACCTCGTCGACCGGGAACGCGAGCGGGCCGGCCAGCCTCAGCGTGCTGCCGTCGAGCGAGCTGACCGCGATCCTCGGCCACTCAGGCCAGTGACCGGAGTGGCCAGCCAGACCGCCACCCCGACCCAGGCGCCGCCGTCCACCCTGCTGCGGATCGAGGGGCTGGCCAAGTCGTTCGGGCCCACCATCGCCCTGCGCGACTGCTCGTTCCAGCTCCGGGCCGGTGAGGTGCACGCGCTGATGGGCGAGAACGGCTCCGGCAAGTCCACCCTGGTCAAGATCCTGTCCGGGGTGCACGCGGCCGACGCCGGCCGGGTCCTGATCGAACAGCAGCCGCTGCGGGCCCGGCACCCCGCAGCGGCGGCCGGGGCCGGGGTGGCCACCGTGTTCCAGGAGGTCCAGTGCGTGCCCGCCCAGTCGGTGCTGGACAACCTGTGGCTGGGCGAGGACGGGATG
This sequence comes from Actinomycetota bacterium, assembly GCA_019240215.1. Lineage (GTDB taxonomy): Bacteria > Actinomycetota > Actinomycetes > Streptosporangiales > Streptosporangiaceae > Bog-532. Next base: position 93,217 of record JAFAYQ010000063.1, read on the forward strand.
CTGCGCCGGTCGGGCCGCCGTCCCGCCCAGCGCCGGGCCCGGGCCCGGGAGGTGCTGACCGGGCTGCTCGGCCGCTGCCCCGACCTCGACGCCCCGGCCGCCGCGCTGTCGCTGAGCCAGCGGCAGGCCCTCGCCATCGGCCGGGCGCTGCTGCGCGACCCCAAGGTGCTGATCCTCGACGAGGCCAGCTCGGCCCTGGACGTGGCCACCCGCGACCGGCTGTTCGCGGTGGTCCGGCGGCTGACCGGCACCGGGGCGGCGGTGCTGTTCATCTCGCACCGGATGGACGAGGTGGCCGAGATCGCCGACCGGGTCACGGTGCTGCGCTCGGGCACGTCGGTCGCCACCCTGGACCGGGCCGACGCCCCGGCCGCCCGGCTGGTCGAGCTGATGACCGGCGACGAGCAGCTGGTCCAGCCGGGGGCGGCCGCCAGCGACCGCGATCAGGCCGGTCAGGTCCTGCTCACGGCCGGCGGCTTCACCCTCCGGGCCGGTGAGATCGTCGGGCTGGCCGGCCTGGAGGGACAGGGCCAGGACGCCTGGCTGCGCGAGCTGCGGACGGTCGGCCCGGCCACCGCCCCGGCCGGCGAGCCAGCCCCGGGCGTCGCCTACGTGGCCCGGGACCGGCGCGAGGAGTCGATCTTCCCGCCGTTGTCGATCAGGGAGAACTTCACCGCCGCCACCCTGAGCCGCGACACCCGGGCCGGGTTCATCTCGGCCCGGGAGGCCGGCGCCCGGTTCGCCCGTTACCGGGGCCGGCTGAAGATCCACCTGAGCCGGGACCGGGACCCGATCACCACCCTTTCCGGCGGAAATCAGCAGAAGGTGGTGATCGCCCGCGCGCTGGCCGCCCATCCCCAGGTGCTGCTGCTGAACGACCCGACCCGCGGCATCGACATCGGGGCCAAGCGCGACATCTACGCGCTGCTGCGCGAGCTGGCCGCGGCCGGCATGGCCATCGTGATGCTGTCCACCGAGGTCGACGAGCACCTGGAGCTGATGGACCGGGTGCTGGTCTTCCGCGACGGGCAGGCCGCCGCCGAACTGGACCGCGACCAGCTCAGCCGGTCCGCCATCGTCGGCGAGTTCTTCGGCCCGGCCACCGCCACCTCGACCGGCCCGGCCGCCGCCCGGGGCACCGGCCCCGGCCCCCCCGAGGTCACCGGATCACCCCCGGCCCGCCGCTGGCGCCCGGCCCCCACCGCGGGCGCCTGGCCGCTGGCGGCCGTGCTCGCGATCGGGCTGCTGGCCGCCAACATCGGCGTCCAGCACAGTCTGCTGTCCTGGAGCTCGTGGATCGTCACGCTGGCCGAGCTGGCCCCGCCCGCCCTGGCCGCCATGGCCACCACCCCGGCCGTGCTCGGCGGCGGCATCGACATCTCCATCGCCCCGCTGCTGGCGCTGGTTTCGGTGCTGATCGAGCTGGGCCTGCGCCACGGCCTGACCAGCGCGGCGGTGATCATCCCGCTCGCGGCCGGGGCCGGGGCGGTGGTCGGGACGGTGAACGGCGTACTGGTCAACTACTTCCGCTACCAGGCGGTGGTGGCCACCTTGTGCATGACGTTCATACTGTCCGGCATCGCCCTGGCCTACGCCCCGTCGCCGATCACCGGCACCACCGGCTGGCTGACCGGCCTCGGCGCCACCGCCGCCGGCGTGCCCGGCGGCCTGATCCTGATCGCGGTGCCGCTGGTGGCCTGGGCGGCGCTCACCCGCACTCCCTACGTGCGGACCCTCCGGGCGGTCGGCGGCAGCGAGACCACCGCCTGGACGGCCGGGGTGAACGTGGCCGCCGTCCGCACCCTGGCCTACACGATCGGCGGCGCGCTGGCCGGGCTGGCCGGGGTGGCCATCGTCGCCCAGCTGCACCAGGCCGAGGCCGACTCCGGCTTCGTCACCCCGCTGATCCTGATGGCGATCGCGGCCGTCGCCCTCGGCGGCACCTCGCTGGCGGGCGGCCGCGGCGGGCTGCTGGCCTCGGTGCTCGGGGCGGCGGTCATCTTCCTGATCAAGAACCTGCTGGGCGCGCTCAACATCTCCTCGTTCTGGTCCGAAGCCGTCTACGGGGCCACGCTGGTGGTGGCGGTGCTGTTCGCGGCCGGCGTCACCCGCGGCCGGGCCGCCCGCGAAGGACGGACCCGGTGACCGCCGCGACCGCCGGCGGCGGGCTGCGGCCGTCCTGGCTGCGGCTGGCCGGCGCCCAGCGCCGGTACCCGCTGCTGCAGGTGGCGGTGCTGGTCGCGCTGGTCCTGTACGTAGGGCAGGCCGACGGCGACTTCAGCTGGAACGACCTGTGGGCGCCGATCCTGCTGCAGGCCTCCTTCCTCGGCATCGCCGCGGCCGGCCAGACCCTGGTCATCCTGGTCGGCGGGCTGGACTTCTCGATCGGCGCCTACCTGGTGGCCGGCAACCTGCTCACCACCCACCTGGCCGGCCTCGAGCACTGGAACTTCGCCCTGGTGGCGCTGCTGGTGCTGGCGATCTGCGTGGCCGGCGGCGGCTTCGCGGGCTGGGCCTGTCACCGGTTCGGGCTCGAGCCGCTGGTGGTCACGCTGGGCATGAGCTCGGTGGTGGTCGGCGCGCTGGTCGGCACCGACACCAAGCTGCTGAACGGGGCCGCCCCGCACTGGCTGCAGGGCTTCACCCAGCAGTCGTCGAAGACGTTCGGGCTGCCGCTGCCGCCGATCGTGGCGTTCTGGATCGTGCTGGCCGTCGTCGTGACGCTGGTGCTGGCCCGGACCCCGGCCGGGCGGCGGCTCTACCTGACCGGGGCCGGGCCGCGGGCGGCCGGCCTGGCCGGCGTCCGGACGGCCAGGGTGTGGGCCGGGGCCTACGCCGCCAGCGCGGTGCTGGCCGGGCTGGCCGGCGTGCTGCTGGCCGGGTTCAGCACCGGCGGCGACACCAACATCGGCAACAGCTACCTGTTCCCCGGGCTGGCGGCGGTGATCGTCGGCGGCACGATGATGGGCGGCCGCGGCGACTACCTGCGCACCTGCCTGGGCGCGCTGATCATCACCGCCCTGAACTTCCTGATCTCGGTGCTCAACCTCGACTCGGCCGTCCAGCAGATCGTGTTCGGCGCGCTGGTGCTGCTCACCGTCGCCCTCTACGGGCGCGAACGGCGGCTGCGTGACCGGGTCTGACCCTCCCGTACCCACCCGAGGACACCCATGAAGCTGCACCACACCGGGATCAGCGTCCCGGACCTGGACCGGGCGCTGGCCTGGTACTGCGGCCCGCTCGGGCTCCGGCCCGGCTTCCGCTTCGAGATCGCGCCGGCCGGCCTGCGCGGGGCGTTCGCCCTCGGGCCGGACGGCAGCGGGGTCGAGCTGCTCGAACAGTCTGGGGCGGCGCCGGGGCCGCGCCGGGCCGACCCGCCCGCCGCCAACGCGGTGCACGGCGTCAACCACGTCTGCTTCCAGGTCGAGGACCTCGACACCACCTATCAGCGGCTGGTCAGCGCGGGGGCCGGAGCGGTCTGGGGCCCGCGCGACTCGCCCGAGCCGGGGGTCCGGATGGCCTACGTCACCGACCCCGACGGCAACCTGATCGAGCTGGTCGAGCCGGTGACGCCATGACCCACTCACTCGACGCCGTTGCCGGGCGGGTCTACCGGCGCGGCGAACCCGGCTACGAGCAGGCCCGGACCGACGCGGTCTGGAACGCCCGCACCCCCGCCCGCTACCCGGCCGTCATCGTCGCCGCCGCCACCGAGGAAGACGTCGTGACCGCGGTCAACTACGCCCGCGAGCAGGGACTCCCGGTGTCGGTGCGTTCGGGGGGCCACAGCTGGTACGGCATCCAGCTCCGGGAGGGTGCCCTGCTGATTGATCTCTCTTTCATGAATAAAATGGATATCGATCCGCACCGTCGGACCGCAGCGGTGGAGTCCGGGGTGGTGGGCACCGACCTGCACCACGCGGTGCGCGCCCACGGCCTGTTCTTCCCGGTCGGGCACGGCCCCGACGTGGGGGTGGCCGGGTTCCTGCTCGGCGGCGGCTACGGCTGGAACTCCCGCCAGTACGGGCCCGCCTGCTTTTCCATCCTGGCCGTCGACGTCGTCACCGCCACCGGTGAGCGGCTGCACTGCGACGAGGACCAGCACCGCGACTTCCTGTGGGCGGCCCGCGGCGGCGGGCACGGCCAGTTCGCCGTGGTCACCCGGTTCCACCTGCGGCTGCGCGAGCAGCCGGGCGCGATCCTGCGCAGCACCCAGGTCTACCCGGCCCGCCGGGCCGGGGAGGTGGCGCGCTGGATGATGACGCTCGGCCCGTCGCTGGACCAGCGGGTCGAGTTCGTCGCGATGGTGACCCGGCCGCCGCTGCCCGGCTACCCGGAGGCGGCCATGACCGTCTCGGCCACCGCGTTCGCGGACTCGGAGCTGGAGGGCCGGCGGCTGCTGGCCGGCTTCGAGCGGTCCCCGCTGGCCGGGCAGGAGCTGCTGCACGTCCGCTGCGACCAGACCAACCTGGACGAGCTGGGGGCCGAGGTGGACCGGGAGACCCCCAAGGGGCTGCGCTACGTGTGCGACAACATCTGGACGCACGCGGCCGCCGGGCAGATCACACCGCTGATCCAGCAGGCCGCCGACACCATGCCCAATCCCGAGTGCCAGGTGTTCTGGTACTTCTGGGGCCGCGACCACACCCCGCCCCACGCGGCCTGGTCGTCCCAGGCCCCCTGGTACTACGCGGTCTACGGGATCGGCCCCGACCCGGACCTGGACGCCGCCCATGACGCCTGGGTGGCCAGGTCGATCCGGGCGGCGGCGCCGCTGTCGAGCGGCACCCAGTTCGCCGACGCCGACCTGGCCGGCCGGTTCGACGCGCCGCTGCAGGCGGCCGCGCTGGCCGAGATGACCCGGCTGCGGGCCCGGCACGACCCGGCCGGCGTGTTCTGCGGCTACCCGGGCGGCGAGGGCCGGCCATGAGCGTTTCCACCGCGCTGGTGGTGGGGGGCGGCATCACCGGCAGCGTGCTGGCGCTGGCCCTGGCCCAGCGCGGGGTCGAGGTCGACCTGGCCGAGATCAGCCCGCGCTGGCACGGCGTCGGGCACGGCATCACCGTGCAGGGCAACGCGCTGGCGGCGCTGGCCAAGGTGGGCGTGCTGGACGAGGTGCTGCGCCGGGGGGTGCCGTTCAACCAGGTCCGGATGCTGCGGGCGGACGGTTCGCTGCTGGCCGAGGTGCCGACCCCGCGCACCGGCGGCCCCGGCCTGCCCGCCACCCTCGGGGCGCTGCGCTCGGACCTGCAGGCGGTGCTCTGCGACCGGGTCTACCAGGCCGGCGTCCGGGTCCGGCTGGGGCTGACGGTCACCGCCCTGGCCCAGGACAGCCACCGCGCCTACGTGCAGTTCAGCGACGGCAGCAGCGGCCGCTACGACCTGGTGGCGGGGGCCGACGGAATCCGGTCGGCGACCCGGGCGCTGCTCGGCATCGGCACCGCCCCGCAGCCGTCGGGCATGACGATCTGGCGGGTGGTGGCCGAGCGGCCGGCCGAACTGGACTGCGCCGAGCTGTACTACGGGGGTCCCCGCTACAAGGCCGGTTACAGCCCGATCTCGGCCGACCGCTGCTACGCCTACGTGCTCGACGAGGACGACCCGCTGGCCGGCCCATTGGCCGACCCCGGCGGGCGCCCGGCCTGGCAGCTGATGTACGAGCGGTCGGCCGGCTACGGCGGCACCTGGGGCAAGATCCGGGCGACGATCGGCCCGGACTCGGACGTGTCCCACACCCGCATCGAGTGGCTGCTGGTCGACGACCCCTGGTACCGCGGGCGGGCCATCGTGGTCGGGGACGCCGCCCACGCCTGCCCGCCGCTGATCGCCCAGGGGGCCGCGATGTGCGCCGAGGACGCGGTGGTGCTGGCCGAACTGGTCACCGGGCCGGAGCCGCTCGGCCGGGCGCTGGCCGCGTTCATGGCCCGGCGGCGGCCGCGGGTGCGGGCCGTGGTGCAGACCTCGCTGCAGCTGGTGCGCTGGGAGATGGACCTGGAACCGCACACCGACCAGGACGTGGCCGCGGCCATGGACGGCACCCTGGCCTTCCTGGCCGGCTCGGAGGCCTGAGCGATGGTGCTGGCGGCCACCCACCCGGTCATCGACACCCACGGGCACCTGCTGGTCCCGGCGGCCGACGCGCTGATGACGGGCGAACCCGGGCAGGCGGCCGACGCGGCCGCCGAACGGCTGGCGTTCAGCGCCGCCAGCGCCGAGATCAACCGGGCCCAGCTCGAGCGGGTGGGGCCCCAGCTGACCTCGGTCCAGCGCCGCCTGGACGACCTCGACGCGCTCGGCGTCGACGTGCAGATCGTCGGGCCGATGCCGATGCACCGGTACTGGGCCGGACCTGGCCTGGCGGCTGCGTTCACCCGCATCGTCAACGAGGCGGTGGCCGCCCACTGCGCCCTCGGCCAGGGCCGCCTGCACGGGCTCGGCACGCTGCCGCTGCAGCACCCCGACCTGGCCGTCCGCGAGCTGGAGGACGCGATCGGGCGGCTCGGCCTGCGCGGGGTCAGCGTCTCCACCAACGTGGACGGCCGCGAGCTGGCCGACCGGCGCTTCGACCCGGTCTGGGCGGCGGCCGCCGATCTCGGGGCGGTGGTGTTCATCCACCCGTGGGGCTGCTCGCTGGGGGCCCGGCTGGGCCCGAACTTCCTCGGCAACACGTTCGGCCAGCCGGCCGAGACCGCGCTGGCCCTCAGCCACCTGATCTTCGGCGGCACGCTGGACCGGTTCCCCCGGCTCAAGCTGCTGGCCGCCCACGGCGGCGGCTTCCTGCCCACCTACATCGGCCGCTCCGACCACGCCTGGGCGGCCCGTCCGGACGCCCGTGGCTGCCGCCACGCTCCCAGCTGGTACCTGCGCCGGATCTGGTACGACACCCTCGTCTACACCGCGCCGGGGCTGCGCCACCTGGTCGAGGCAGCCGGCGCCGACAAGCTCGTGCTCGGCACCGACTACCCCTTCGACATGGGCGTCACCGACCCGGTCGAGCGGGCGGCCGCGGCCGGGCTGCCCGCCGCCGACCTCACCGCCGTGCTCAGCGGCAACGCGGCCAGCCTGTTCGGGCTCAGCTCAGCGCGGGCTCGCGGCGGAGCATCAGCCGGACCGGGATCATCACCGCCGCCACCGTGAGCGTGGCCACCGCCAGCACCAGCCCGGCCCCCTGGTCGAGCGGGATGTACGGCACCCAGGAGCCGGTGGCGGCCCGGGTCACCGCCAGCATCGCCACCGCCCCGGCTGCCGCCCCGGTCAGCAGGCCGGTGACGATGACGAAGGCCGCGTGCCAGCCGAACACCGCGACCACCTGGCCGCGGGTGGCGCCCGCCCGGCCCAGCAGCCGGACCGCCCGGCGCCGCTCCCGGGTGACCACGACCAGCGTGTTGACCAGCGACACGGCCGCCAGCGAGCCGATCACGCCGAAGATCAGGTCGTTGCCGAAGCTGTTCTGGGCGGCGCCCGCGGCCGCCTGCGCGTTGGCCACGTTGCGAGCGGTCAGGTGCCAGCCGGGGTGACCGGCCGCCAGCGTGGTCAGCGTGGCCGGGCGGCCCCCGCTGATCAGCACTTGCCCGAAGCCGGGGCTGGTGCCGGTGTGGCCGGCCGCCACCGCGGCCGGGATCAGCAGGTCGCCGGCGGCCAGCGAGTGCGCATAGATCGCGCTGACGGTCGCGCGGTACGGGGTGCCGTCCGGCAGCCAGACCGTCACCCGGGACCCGGTATGCACGTGCAGCTGGCCGGATCCGGCCTCCAGAGCGCTGACCGCGATCTGCCCCGGCTGCAGGTGGGCCAGGCTGCCGGAGGTCACACCCAGGTTCATGACCTGGCTGAGCGGGCCACCGGCGACCGCCTCGCCGTACAGCGGTTCGAGGTCGGGGTCGGCGGCGATCATCGAGACCGGGGTCACCCCGGCCGCCGCCCGCACGCCGGGCTGCGCGCTCACCTGGCCGAGGGCAGCTGGGGTCAGCCCGGGCCCCGACAGCACGTGCCCGGCCGTGACCGTGCTCGCGGCCTCGCGGGTGGTGGCGTGCGCGATCGAGGTGTTGGCGAAGTTGACGCAGCCGACCAGGGCGATCGCCATCGCCACCGGGATCACCGCCGAGGCGGTCCGGCGGGGCTGGGCGGTGATCGCGGCCAGCGCCAGCCGGGCCGACGGGCCGCCCATCACCCGCAGCGGCCGGGCCAGCCCGGCGGCCAGCGCCACCAGCAGCGGGCCGAGCAGGGCGACCGCCACCATGCAGGCCAGCAGCAGCGGCAGCGCCAGCGCGAGCTGGCCGGCCGGGCTCTTGGCGGTCAGCGTGAACACGGTCAGCGCCCCCGAGCCGCCCGCCGCCGCCAGCCCCAGCAGCACCCGGACCGGGTTCGGCCAGCGCCGTTCGGCGGTGGTCTCCCGCAGCGCCTGGGCGGGCGGGGTCCGGCTGCCGCGGCGGGCGGCGACCTGGCCGCTCAGCCCGGCCACCAGCACGCTGCTGCCCACCCCGATCAGCAGCAGCCAGGGGCTGAGCCAGGCGCTCGACCCGGCCGGCAGCATCTGATGGGCGGCCAGCGCGTGGGTGCCGAGCGCGCCCAGGGCGGCCCCCGGCAGCAGGCCAGCCAGGCCGCCCGCCAGCCCGCACAGGCTCAGCTCGGCCAGGATGGCCCGCCGGACCTGACCGCGGCTGGCGCCGATCGTGCGCAGCAGCGCGAACCGGCGGCGGCGCAGGTTGACCGCCAGCGCGGTGGTGCTGGCCAGTACGAACATCGAGACCAGGACGATCGGCGGGATCAGGGCGCCACCCAGGCTCTGGCCGTTGGAGCGCTCGATCGGCGCGTTCAGGTCGGCCACGTCGCCCCGGGCCGCCCCGGTCGCGACGGTGTAGCCGGTGGCGGCCAGGGTCGCCCGGATCCGGGTCGCGAGCTGGGCCGGGGTGACACCGGGCCGGGCCTTGACCGCGACCAGGTCGACGTCGCCGGGGCGGACCACGCCGTTCGGGAAGCCGGACTCGCCGGTCGCGCTGGCCACCCCCGGCACGTGGGCCAGTTGCCCGGCCAAGCCGGCGGGCACGCCCCGGTAGGCCGGCAGCGGGATGCTCTGGGCCCCGTCGGAGCCCACGTTGACGTGCAGGCTGGTGCTGGCCGCGACCACCACGCTGGCGTCGGCCAGGCGGCCGGCCGGGGCGGTGGTGTGGCCACCGGCGATCGAGGCGGCCGCCACCGTCAGCGTGGCCGCGACCGCCGAGGCGGCCACCGTGCCGACCAGCGGCCCCGGACGGCGGCGGATCCCGGCCAGCCGCCAGCCCCGCATCACGCCGGGCTCCCGGGCGCTGCGCTGGGGCCGGCGGCGGCGCGCTCGCCCAGGTCGAACAGCAGCCGGGCGACCAGGCCGGGCTCGGGCGCGGGCAGCACCCGGTCGACCCGGCCCGCGTGCAGGAACACGGCCTGGTCGCAGAACCGGGTCACCTGCGGGTCGTGGGTGACGATGACGACGGTGGTGCCGTCCGGGGCGGCCCGCAGCAGCTGCAGCATCGTGGTCGCGGTGTGCGGGTCGAGCGCCCCGGTCGGCTCGTCCGCGAAGATCACGTCCGGCCGGGTGACCAGGGCGCGGGCGATCGCCACCCGCTGCTGCTGGCCGCCCGACAGCTCGCCCGGGCGGCGGCGGAGCTGGGCCCCGCCCAGGCCGACCCGGGCCGCGGCCTGCTCGATGTCCGGCCGCCGGGCCGGGCGGCGGTCCAGCCGCAGCGGCAGCGCGATGTTCTCGGCCACGGTCAGCTCGGGCAGCAGGTTGAGGTCCTGGAACACGAACCCGACCCGGCGGCGCCGCAGCGCCGCCTGCCGCCGGGACGGGAGCTTGTTCAGCTCGGCCCCGCACAGCCGGACGGTCCCGGCCGTCGGGCGCTCCAGGCCGGCCGCGCACTGCAGCAGCGTCGACTTGCCGGATCCGGACACCCCCAGCACGGCGGTGAACGAACCGGCCGCCAGCGACAGCGACACCCGGTCCAGGGCTGGCACCGTGCTCCGGCGCCGCCCGTACCGTTTGGTCACCTGGTCCAGTTCCACCGGCGCCCGCGGGGGGACTTCGTTCGCCGGGGCAGCTTCGATCAAGGTCTCTGCGGTCATGGATTCAGCGTGCCGGGCGCGGGTCCCGCCCCCAATGGTGCTTCCCTCCGCGTTGGGCGGGGGCTAGCCCTAGTCCCGGGGACGCCTGTGGTTCGCTTGGTCCCATGACCACGCCTGCCAGCTTCCGTACCCGCCTGACCGCCCGCGAGCCCCTGTACGGCGCCTGGTCGGTGATCCCGTCCCTGATCAGCGTCCGCCTGCTGGCCGCGGCCGGTTTCGACTACGTGGTCATCGACCTGCAGCACGGCGGCGCGACCGAGACCGACCTGCCCGCGATGACCAACGCGATCCGGCTGGCCGGGTCGACCCCGGTCGGCCGGGTCCGGCACGCGCACCCGGCCGACATCGGCCGGGCCCTGGACCTCGGCTGCGAAGGCGTCATCGTCCCCAACGTGAACTCGGCCGCCCAGGCCCGCGAGGTGGCCGGGGCGGTCAGCTACCCGCCCGCCGGCTACCGCTCGGCCGGTGGCGTGTTCGCCACCACCGACCCGTTCTGCCTGGTCATGGTGGAATCGGCCGAGGCCGTCACCGACCTGCCCGCCACCCTCGACATCGACGGGGTCGACGGGGTCTACGTCGGCCCGCGGGACCTGTCGTTCGCGCTCGGCTGCCAGCTCGACCCGGACGACCCGGTCCTCGGCCCGGCCTTCGCCCAGATCTGGGCCGCCTGCGTCGCGGCCGGCAAGCCGGCCGGGGTGCACGCCACCGAGGCGGCCCTGGCCCGCCGCTACCGCGAGGGGGGCTGCACCCTGCTCACCACCGTGGCCGACGCGGTCGCCATCACCCGCGACGCCACCGCCCAGCTCAACGCGCTCCGGGCCTGAGGGCGAGCTGGCCGCGGGGCTCGCGGCTGGTCAGCTGAGCCCGGTCACATCCAGCACCGCCTGGGTGAAGGCGTCCGGCTTCCGGCCAGCGCGGTGAATTCCGGGTCCAGATCACCCGCGCGACCTCGCGCCGGTTGGCGGCCAGCCCCCGCCGCCCCCGCTCGGTCGCGAAGTAGAAGAAGTACCAGAACCCGGCCTCCAGTTTGGCGCCAGCGGAGCGGTGGCGGCGATCATCGGCTCACCGGGTGTCACCTCCCGCCGCGACCCGCACCGCTGGCTGGCCACAGGCGGCACGCGGCCGTGATGGCCGAATGGATCTCCTGCGCGATGCGCTGCGCCAGCAGCGTCTGGTCGCCGGCTGTCCCGGTCGGGGTCCCGACCAGCTCGGCATGCCCGGTCCCGGCGCCGGTGAGCCCGGGGGCGGCAATGAAGAACTGGTAGGGGGCGTAAATGGCGCTGGTGACGATCAGCACCCGCCGCCTGGCCGCGGGCGCGATCTGGCCGGTGAGGTAGTCCACCGATGCTCTGGTGTCCGCCCGCTGTGAGCCGGGCGCCGGCGGTGCGACCAGCACCTGGGTGTCCCGGCCGGAGCCGAACGCCCCGCCCAGCTCGCGCAGCAGGTTCTGCCACTCGCTGTCCTCGGCCGCGGGGAGCCGCTCGACCCGGCGCTCAGCGGCGGTGAGCGGCCGGTCGGCGGTCAGCCCGGCCACGACGCCGAGGTCGATGTCCCGCTGGGCGAAGCTGGCGGCGAGGGCGGTCCGCAGCCGATTGCCGGTGGCGGTGCCACCGAGGATCACGGTCAGGTCGTAGGAGCCGAGCCGCGGTCCTCCGGTGCTCATGAGCCCGAGCGCCCGGCCCGCGCTCAGCAGCGGCGGAATCGCGAACCCGGGCCGCCGGGCCGCCGGGGCTTCGTGCCGCTCGGCGCCGCCGCGGGTGTCGAGGGCGTGCTGCGACCACTCCGCCGCCGCCGCGAGGTCGGCCGGGATCGACCGGATGACCGGGCCGCCGAGAGCGCGGGTCAGGGTGGCCAGCTCCGGGCTGGTCAGCCAGGCCGCCGCGATGGCGGCGACGTCGCCAGGCTGGCTGGCCAGCCACCGTGGACGGGTCAGGTGCTCGCTTTCCGACGTTCCCCCCGTGCGGTTGGTGATAGTAAAAACTACGGCATCGGGCAGTGATCGCGGAGGGAACATGACCGTCGCAGCGGGCCAGTTGTTCGTCTTCGCCGGGGCCGGGGTCTCCCTTTCCGCACCGGCGGGTTTACCGCTGTTTGACTGGCTGCGGGACGAGATCTTGTGCCAGCTCGGCCTGAGCCGGTACACGCCTCCGTCGGCCGGCGCCACCGCCCCGCTCTCCGCCCGGCGGAAGGTGCTGGTGGAGGTGGCCGGGGGGCTGGTGCCGGAGCCGTTCATGCTGGCGCTGTCCGAGGCCGGGGTCGACGTCCAGTCCTGGCTCAGCGCGGTGCTGTCGGCAGGTCAGCCGAACGCAGCCCATCACGCGCTCGCTCAGCTGGCCGCGGCGGGCGCCCGGGTGTGGACGGTCAACTTCGACCGGCTCATCGAGCGGGCATCAGGGGGCACGCTGCCCGCCATAGCGTGGCCGGCGGACCCGGCGCCAGGTGCGCCGCTGATGAAACCGCACGGCTCGGCGGGCAGCGAGCTGATCGTGACCGCCCGGCAGGTGCTGGCCGGTCTGCACCCTGGCTGGCTGGAGCGGCTCCGGGCCGACGTCCGCGGCCGGACGGTGGTGTTCGTCGGGTACCGGGGGCGCGACCTCGACTTTCAGCCGGTCTGGGACTCGGTCCTGCGCGATGCGGGCGACGTTTTGTGGTTCGACAAATGGTGTGACGGCGAGATGTCCGAGGCGGAGCACAAACGGCTGGTGGCGCGCGCGGCCGACGCGAACGGCAGGCTCCGGCTGATGCCCCCGGTGGCGCCGCCCGGCGGAGCGGTTCGCGGCGCCGGACCCAACCCGTCCTGGGATTTCGTCGCCTGGTGCCAGCAGAACCTCCTGGCCGACGCCCACCCTGACCTCGTACGGCAGCTTTTCGATCGACCGGCTGCGGTCACCTATCCGGCCTTGCCGGGAGATACGGATTGGGCGGCACCGGCCATCCAGGGACTGCTTGGCGACTATCACGGGGCCAGGGGCAACTATTTTCGCGCGGCCCTTCGTCCTGGGAGTCAGCGCCAGGCGGTGTCCGCGCTGGCAACGTCGTACCTGAACCACGGCGGCAACACGATGGCCGCGATCTTGACCCCGGTGGCGCGGTGGCCTGGGCCCGGGCGGCTGGCCCGGGCCCGGGAGGTGGCGGAGCGGAAGCGGCTGACCGCCTGGTCGCGGACGGGGCGGCACGACGCGGTGCTGCGGGCCACCAGCCGGCTGCCGGGCGACAGCCTGTCCACCTATCTCATCCTGCGCTCGGAGGCCCTCCGGATGACCGGTCTCCTCGGCCCGGCCGCAGAGACCGCGCAGCTGGCGCGGCAGCGGGCGAGGACGGAACAGCATCCGGTCCGCGCGGCTCACGCCGCCTTCCAGGAATGCCTGGCCCTGCTGTGGGCAGATCGCCTGCCGGAAGTGCGCGCCTGCCTGGACGACTACCTACGGCCGTACGCGCCGCTGGCGGCCACCCGGTGGGTGGCCTGGTCTGACTTCATCGCCGGCGGCCTGGCCGTGCACACCAACGACCCGGAGGCCGCCCTCCAATGCTATCTACGGGCAGAAACGAGGTTCCAGGCCGAAGCCCTGCTGGACGGGGTGGTCAGCGTCAAGACCGCCCGGCTGGCCGCGTACCGGCTCCGCGGTGAACCCGATTCGTACGCAGCTGAACTGGCCCGGGTGACGGAGCTGAGCCGCGGCGGCGAGCGGGGCTTGCGCTACTACACCCGCCGTAACGCCTTCACCGCGGAATCCATCGACAACGACCACGCCGAGTTCGCCCGCTGCCGCGGCGACCTGGCCACCGCGGCCCGCTTGTACGGACGGACCGCCGACTCCCAGCACCCGCTGCAGGCCGCCCTGGGCCACCTGGGCCTGGCCCTGATCCAATCCGCCGACGGCCGGTTCCCCAGCCACGCCGCGGTGGCCGCGGGAATCGCCGAAAAGCTCGGCAACCTGGCCATCGTCGCCCGATCCCGCGACTTGCTGGCCGATCCGCTGCCCGCCGGCGCGCTCCGGCCGGTCTTCTTCTGCTGACCGGCTGGGGTCCAGCTGGAGGGGGCGCCGTTGCCCCGCGCGCGACGCCGTGCTCACCAGTTACTGACCGTTGTCGAGGATCGCCCGCAGGGCCTCGCCGACCTGGTCGCGGAGCCAGCGGTGGGCCGGGTCGGTGTCGTGGCGGTGATGCCAGCTGACGATGACCGGCACCGGCGGCACCGGGAACGGGAACGGGCGGGCGACCAGCCCCAGCCGGGTCCAGACCGGGCGGCAGACCTGCTCGGCCACCGTCGTCACCACGTCGGTGCGGGCGGCCAGGTCGAGGGCGGCCGCGCTGGTCGGCAGGGCCGCCACCACCCGCCGGGTCAGGCCGCGCTCGGCCAGCGCGTCGTCGATGACGCCGTGCAGGCGGCCGCGCCGGGAGACGGTGACGTGGTCGGCGGCCGCCAGCCGTTCGGCGGTCAGCTCGCCTGACTCGGCCAGTGGGTGGCCGGCCCGGAACACCGCCACCATGTGGTCGGTGCCGATGGTGTCGGCCGCGATCTCCGGCCGGGCCGCCGGGGTCACCCCGATCTCCAGGTCGGTGTGGCCGCGGGCCAGGTCGGCGACGTCGGCCGACGGCTCGGCCAGTAGCCGGACCCGGACCCGGGGCGCGGCCGCGGATATCGCGGCCGTCAGCGGCAGCGCCAGCGCCGCCGCCAGCGCGTCGTGGCTGCGGATGGTGAACACCCGGTCGAGGGTGTCCAGGTCCAGCGTCTGCGGCGGGGTGAGCACGGCCGTCGCCCGCCGGACCAGCTCCCGGGTCTCCTCCCGCAGCTCCAGCGCCCGCGGGGTCGGGGTCATGGTCCGGCCGGTCCGGACCAGGATGTCGTCACCGGTGGCCCGGCGGATCCGGCTCAGCGTCCGGCTCATGGCGGGTGGCGACAGGTGCAGCCGGTCAGCCGCGGCCGCCACGCTGTTCTCGGCCAGCAACGCATCCAGGGCAGTCAGCAGGTTCAGGTCCACATGCATGACGGTAACTCTTTAATTATCAAAAGTGCATTGGACATCATCGATTGGCGCTCCTAGCGTCTGAGTCATGAGGGCAACCACCGAAGACCCAGCCCAGGCCGGCCACGACCTCCTCGACGAAGTGATCAAGGCGGCCACCGCGGCCGGCGACCGGCTGCGGGCCGAGTTCTCGCCCGCCACCCGCCCGGCCGGCCGGGGCGCCATGGCCGAGCTCGGCCACCACATCGAAGACCTGGTGCTGGGCGAGCTGCGGCCCACCCTGGCCGGGCTGCGGCCCGCGGCGGGCTGGGCCGGCGATGACCTGGAGACCCGGCCGCTGCCGGCCGGCGAGTGGTGGGTGGTGGACGCGGTCGAAGGCGGCGTCAACTACGTGCACGGGCTGCCGGAGTGGGCGGTGACCGTGACCCTGATGCGGGACGGCGAGCCGGTGCTGACCGTGGTCCGCCAGCCCGAGGGCGATCGCACCTACACCGCGATCCGCGGCCGGGGCGCCCACCTCAACGGCCAGCGGCTGCGGGTATCCGCCAAGACCAGCCTGGACGCCGCGGCCGTGGTCACCGGGCAGGCCGAGGCCGGGCAGGCCCGGCCTGCACCACGAGGCGGCCACCGTCCTGGCTGAGGTGGCCTGATGGAGGTCACGATCCTGGCCGCGTCCGGTGCCACCGGGCGGGAGCTCACCCGCCAGGCGCTCGAGCGCGGCCACACCGTCACCGCGATCGCCCGTACCCCCGCCCGGATCGCCGGGCCCGATACCGCTCAGCTCATCAGGGTGGCGGCCGACGTCTACGACCCGGACTCGATCAAGGCCGCCCTGCGCGACCGCCAGGTGGTGCTGTCCGGTCTCGGCGTCGCCGACGGCGACCCGCCCGGCACCCTGACGGCCGGCGCCCGGGCGGTGACCGCGGCCCACCCGGAGCGCATCGTCTGGCTCGGCGCGGTCGGGACCGGCGCGTCCGCCCAGGCCGGCGGCTGGCTGGTGCGAACCATGTTCAGGGCGGTGGGGGCCAAGCTGGCCGACAAGGTCGGCGCCGACACGATCGTGCTCGACGCCGGCGGCACCGTGTTCCACGCCGGCCACTCGGCGACGGCCCGGTCAGCCCCGCCCGGCGGACCGCCGGTCTGGACGGGGCGCCCCACCGGGTGTTCCCGGCCAAGGTCAGCCGGGCCACGGTCGCGGCCGCCATGCTCGACGAGGCCGAGCAGCCGCGGTTCGCAGGCACGATCGCCATTCCATTGGATCGGTAAAGGGTCATATCTGGGCGGGGTAGTCGGCCAGGTCGATGTCGTTGGCGGCGCGGTCGGCGTACCTCATCATCAGGCCGAACACCCGCGACCGGAGGAACCAGTCCCGGGCCCGGATCCCGGCCGCCGTCTTCGGCGCCATGAACCGGCCCGCGTTGGTGGTGCCCTGGATCCTGGCGTACCGGCGCATGATCTCGTCGTAGCGGGCGTAGGCGGTCCGGTGGTCGCCGCCTGCCACCGCCAGCTCGCCGGCCAGCACGTAGGCGCCGACCACGGCCAGCCCGGTGCCGAACCCGCCCAGGGTGTTGGCGTAGGCCGCGTCCCCGACCAGCGCGACCCGGCCGCGGGTGTACCGGCCGCCCATCCGCACCTCGCCGATCGAGTCGAGGTAGAAGCCGTCCAGGCGGTCCAGCTCGGCCAGCATGGCCGGCACCTCGCCGCCCATACCGGCGAACTTCTCGGCGATCAGCCGCTGCTGGGCGGCGACGCCGCTGCGGGCGCGGTCCAGCTCCGGCGACGCGAACAGGTACAGCTGCGACCCCTTGGCGCCACCGCGGGCCGCCATCCGGCCGGGCGCGTTCCAGGCGCGGGCGGTCACCCGTTCGGGCCGCTCGCGGTCCTGGCCCCAGCCCGGCGCCCCGGCCACGCAGTAGTAGTAGCCGAGGTGGTGGACGTAATCGCGCTCGGGGCCGAAGGCCAGCCGCCGGACCCGGGAGTGGATCCCGTCCGCCCCGATCACCAGGCCGAACGTCTGGGTGCCGCCGCGTTCGAAATCAGCCCGGACCCCGGCCGCGGTCTCGGTCAGCCCGGTGATCGAGTCGCCGAACCGGTACTGGCAGCGCCCGGCGGTGCGCTCGTACAAGATCGCGGCCAGGTCTCCGCGCAGGATCTCGACGTCACCGCCGGTGAACTCGCCCGACATCACCGACCGCTGACGCCCGTCCGCGTCCAGGTAGACGGTGTCGAACCGGCCGGTCTGCCGCCGCTGGATCTCGTCCCAGATGCCCATCCGCTCGAGCACGGTCCGGTGGGTGCGGCCCTTGAAGTCGATCGCCTGGCCGCCCGGCCGCCGGGCGGGGGATTTTTCGACCACGGTGACCTCGAAGCCGTAACGGCTGAGCCAGAAGGCGAGGGCGGGCCCGGCGATGCTGGCCCCGGAGATGAGGACGGTCTGGTCGCGCATGGCCTGCCTCCCGGCGGTGGCTTAACTGCGTCTAGTGGACGCTAATTAGCGTATGATGGACGCAGTTTTACGTCAAGCGGGTGGCCCGCGAGGATGGGGGAGGATGGGGACCATGGCCGCACCAACCTCCTTCGACCTGCTGTGGGGGCGCCAGCAACGCCCCCGGCGGGGACCGAAGCCGTCGCTGTCGCTGGACCGGATCGTCACCACGGCGGTCGAGCTGGCGGACGCCGACGGGCTGGCCAGCCTGTCCATGCAGCACCTGGCCGAGCGGCTGGGCTGCGCCAAGATGGCGCTGTACCGCTACGTCCCCGGCAAGGCCGAGCTGGTCGCGCTCATGCTCGACACCGCCATCGGTGAGCCGCCCCAGCTGGCCCCGGATGAGCAGGCGGGGCCGGGCGAGGAGCGCTGGCGTGCCGTGCTGGGGCTGTGGGCGGTGACGATCTTCGACCGCTACCGCGCCCACCCGTGGGCGATCGAGGCCAGCGCGGGCGCCCGGCCGACCGGCCCGCAGGAGATGGCGTGGATGGAGACCGCGCTGGCGGCGCTGGCGGACACCGGCCTGACCGGTTCCGAGCGGCTCGACACGGTGGTGCTGCTGAACGGCCACGTCCGCAGCCTGGCCCAGGTCGCGGCCGGCCAGCCCGACCCCGAGGGAGAGATGGCCCGCCAGGTCGGGGCGGCCCTGGCCGCCCAGCCGGACCGCTACCCGCAGGTGCTGGCCGCGTTCAGCGCCTCGCCCCGGTCGGAGCAGGACAACGCGCTGCAGTTCGGCATCGACCGCATCCTCGACGGCCTCGCGGTCCTCATCGCCGACCGGGCGCCGAGCTAGCCGACCGGCCGCAGCGCCAGGTCGGGGACGACCGGGCGGCTGGCGAAGAACTGGCTGAGGGCCACGGTCAGCTCGGCGGTGTCGAGCACGCCGTTGCGGTCGAGGTCGAGCCGGTCGAAGGCGGCCGCCGCCTCGTCCGGTGCGGCCCCGTAGACCGCGGCCAGATCGGCGTACTCGGCGCTGTCGAGGACCCCGTTGTGGTCCCGGTCGGCCACCTGGACCAGGGTGAGGGCGGCGGTGTGGACGGCGATGTCGAAGGCCGGCCGGTCGACGATGTACTGGCCCAGCCCGTTGACGAACTCCTCCTGGCTGATCTCCTGGTTGCCGTCGGCGTCCATGTGCTGCAGCAGCACGTCGAACAGCCCCAGCTGGCCGGTCGCGACCGCCCGCCCGGGCACCGAGTCGGCCGGGTGGCCGAACGCCGCGCACAGCCGCTCGGTCAGCAGCGTGCAGTCGGCCCGCTGCCAGCGGCCGTTCCCGTCGGTGTCGATGACCGCGAACCGGCGTTCCAGCATCGCCCGTTCGCCGGCGGTCAGCGGGCCGCCGGGCAGCGCCCCGGCCGACAGTACCCCGGCCGGCAGGGGGCTCTCGGCCGTCGCCGCCCGCCGCTGCCGTCGCCGTTCGGCCGCCTGCCCGGCGCTGCTGGCCAGGGCGGTGAAGGTCAGGATCGCGACCACGACGGCGATCGACAGCCAGCTCGGGATGTGCACCGCCCAGCGCACCCCGTCGTCGTGCAGCGCCTGCAGGATCAGCTTGCCGCCGATGAACGCGCACACCACCGCCAGCCCGACGTTCAGGTAGACGAGCCGGTCCAGCACCCGGATCAGCAGGGTGTACAGGTGCCGCAGCCCCATCAGCGCGAACACGTTGGCCGCGACGATCAGCACCGGCTTGGTGGTGATGCCGAAGATGGCCGGGATCGAGTCGAACGCGAACATCACGTCGGCCACCGCGATCGCCGCCACCAGCAGCACCATCGGGGAGATGAGGCGGTGGCCGCCGGCCCGGGCCAGCCCGCCCTGCAGGAGCCGCAGCACCCGGCCCGGCTGCTGCTCGGACGGGTTGTCGGTCCGGCCGCTGATCAGGCCGAACGCGGTCCACAGGAGGAACCCGCCGAGCGGGTAGAACAGCCAGTCGAAGCGGTTGACGGCGGCCGTGCCGGCCACGATGAGCCCGGTCCGCAGCACCAGCGCGAGCAGGATGCCGTAGAGCAGGACCCGCTGCTGGCGGCCGGCCGGCACCGCCAGCCAGCTCATGATCACGTAGAAGATGAACAGGTTGTCCAGGCTCAGGCTGTACTCGGTGAGGTAACCGGCGTAGTACTGCCCGGCGGCCGTCCAGCCCGAGTCGAGGCCCAGGCCCAGCCCGAACAGGACGGCCAGGGTCACGTAGGCGCCGACCCAGATCACGGCCTGCCGGGTCCGGCGGCCCTCGCCGGGCACCCCGGGGCCGGAGCGCCCGGACAGCACGATCTCGGCGATGACCACGGCGGCCAGCACCGCCGCCGCCACCCAGATCCAGATCGCGACTGTCATGTATGTGATCCCTGTTCAGCGCGCCGTTTCCTGGCTCCAGCCTAAACACGCCAAGCTGAGGGGGTGGATGTGAACCCGCCCCACGAGCCCGACCAGCCGCACGAGCCCGGCCAGCCCGACCAGCCAGCCGCCGGCGGCTACGCGGGGGAGACCGGCGAGCGCCCGGCGCCCCGGGTGTTTGCGCCCTGGAGCAGCTCGTTCGTCCGTCATGCGGCACTATGGTTGACAGCCGCGATCGTAGGCGGTTTGTTCCTCGAGCGGCTGGCCGACTCGCTGGCCCACCGGCTGGCCGGGATCTTCCAGCTGATCGTGGTGTCGCTGTTCCTGTCGTTCGCGATCGAGCCGGCCGTCGGCTGGCTGGCCCGCCGGGGCTGGCGCCGGGGCCTGGCCACCGGGCTGATCTTCCTGTGCGTGGCGGTGGCGGGCGCCGGGCTGCTGGCGCTGCTGATCCCGGCCGTCGTCAGCGGGACCCGGGAGCTGATCTCGGCCCTCCCGGACCTGCTGAACAACCTGGCCAAGTACCTCAAGCCGTTCGGGGTCAAGCTCGACCGGGCCAGCCTGCAGTCCCAGCTCACGAAGTACAGCGACGACCTGATCGCGGCTGCCCAGCAGGTCACCGGGGGGATCCTGCACCTCGCCGCCACCTTGGCCGGGGTGCTGTTCGAGGTCTCGGTGGTGGCGTTCTTCACCTTCTACATGGTCGCCCAGGGCCCGCAGCTGCGGCGGGCGGTGCTGTCCCGGTTCCGCCCCCAGCGCCAGCGGGTGATCCTGTCGGTCTGGGAAGAGGCGATCCGGCAGACCGGCGGCTACTTCTACTCGCGGCTGCTGATCGCGGTGATCAACGGCTCGCTGATGTTCGGCGTGCTCTGGATCCGCAACGTCCCGTTCGCGGCCCCGCTGGCGGTGTTCGAGGCCGCGGTGGCGACGTTCATCCCCGCCGTCGGCACCTACATCGGCGGGGCGGCCCCGGTCGCGGGTGCCCTGCTGGTCAGCCCGCTCGACGCGATCATCGCGCTGGCCTGGATCGTCGTCTACCAGCAGATCGAGAACTACCTGCTGGCGCCCAAGCTGACGGCCAGGACGATGGACGTGTCGGCCCCGATCGCGTTCGCGGCCGCGCTGATCGGCGGGGCCCTGGGCGGGTTCCTGTTCGCGTTCTTGTCGCTGCCGGTGGCCGGGATCATCCAGTCGGTGATCCGCCAGTACGGGCGCCGGTATGAGGTCGTTGACGAGGCCGGGGCGGAGGACGAAGCTGTTGACCGGACATGAGACCGCCTGATGAAGCACGCGGTGAACCAGCCGCAGCCGCCCCCCGGCCGCTGCGCAGCGACGCCGCCGCCAACGCCGAGCGGGTGCTGGCGGCCGCGATCCGCTCCGGCCTGAGCGAGGGCCGGCCGGTGCCGCTGGCCAAGATCGCGGCCGAGGCCGGGGTCGGCGTGGGCACGCTCTACCGGCGCTACCCGAACCGGGAAGCGCTGCTGGAAGCGCTGCAGGTCCGCGCCTACGGCATCCTCACCGACCTGGCCGAGCAGGCGCTGACCGGCGCCGTCACCGGACTGGCGGCGGTCGAGCAGTTCCTGGTCACCAGCTACGCCGTCCGCGACCAGCTGGTGCTGCCGCTGCACGGCGCCCCCTGGAGCGCGACCCCGGAGTCCGCCCGCGGCCGGTTCCGGATACGCGAGCTGATGACCGAGATCGTCGAGCGCGGGCACGCCGACGGCACCATCCGGGCCGACGTGAGCGCCTGGACCGTGGTCCGTTTCGGCGCCATGCTGGCCCAGCCGATGCCGACCGGCCCGGAGGATCCGAACGCCGACGAGCAACGCCGGATCTTCCTGCGCGGGATCAGCGTGTAGCCTTAAACGGAAGAAATCGTCCGCTTGGGTCCGCGGCTGATTGACGCGGGCCGCCGAGGGGAGACGCGCCTCATGCCCACCGCTTCCGCCCGCGCTGTCCGCTTCGACCGCTACGGCGGCCTGGACGTGCTGTATGTCGCCGATGTGCCCATGCCCGAACCCGGCCCCGGTGAGGTGGTCGTCCAGGTCCGGGCGGCGGGCATCAACCCGGGCGAGGCCGCCATCCGCGAAGGCGCCATGGACCCGGAGCACACCGGCACGTTCCCGTCCGGCGAGGGCAGCGACCTGGCCGGCGTGGTCGTGGCGGCGGCCCCCGACGTGACCGCGTTCCGGATCGGCGACGAGGTGCTGGGCTACTCCTGGACCCGGTCCAGCCACGCCACCCACGCGGCCGTCCCGGCCACCCAGCTCATCCGCAAGCCCGCGGGCCTGTCCTGGGAGGTGGCGGGCGCGCTGTACGTGATCGGGGTGACCGCCTACGCGGCCGCCCGGGCCGTCAACGCCGGCCAGGGCGACGTGGTGGCAGTATCTGCTTCTGCCGGCGGGGTCGGCCGGGTGCTGACCCAGCTGCTGGTCCACCGGGGAGCCCGGGTGCTGGGCATCGCGTCGGCGGCCAACGCCGACTGGCTCACCCGCCACGGTGCGACCCCGGTCGAGTACGGCGACGGCCTGATTGACCGGCTGCGGGCGGCCGCGCCGGACGGGGTCGACGCCTTCATCGACCTGCACGGGCCCGAATACCTCGATCTGGCCGTCGACCTCGGGGTGGCGCTGGACCGCATCGAGACGATCATTTCTTTTGAAAAGGCCGGACAGATCGGGGCCAAGGCGGAGGGGAGTACCGACGCCTCGACCCCGGAGGTCATGCAGGAGATGGCGGATCTGGTCAGCTCCGGGGTCATCGAGATCGACATCGCCGGCACCTACTCGCTGGAAGAAGTCGCGGAAGCCTTTTCCGAACTTTCCGATGGGCACACCCAGGGCAAGATCGTCCTCATTCCCGGCCGGGCCGCGGTCCTCGGCGCGCTACAGCAGGTGCTGTCATCAGAGGTGGTGCTGGCCGCTGGCTCCGCTGATTACCAGGCGGCGGCCAGCCCGGACAACACCAGCTTCCGGCAGACCCCGGACGCGGTCGTGCGCCCCCGGACCGGCGCCGACATCGCGCGGGCAGTGCAGGCCGCCCGCAACGCCGGCGCCCAGGTGATGGTGCAGGCCACCGGCCACGGGGCGGGCGTGCCGGTCGGCGCCGGGGTGATCCTGGTCGACACCTCGGAGATGGACTCGGTGCAGGTCGACGCCGCCGCCCGGGTGGTCCGGGCCGGGGCCGGCGCGGTCTGGTCGAAGGTGCAGGAGCAGGCCTGGCCACACCGGCTGCTGGCGCTCAGCGGCACCTCGCCGACGGTCGGGGTGTCCGGTTACACCTTCCACGGCGGGGTCGGCTGGCTGGCCCGCCCGTTCGGGCTGGCGTCCGGGTCGCTGCGCTCGGTCGATTACGTGGACGGCCGCGGCCAGGTCCGGCACGCGGCCGAGGACCGCCCCGACCAGGCCGACCGCGACGCGCTGTGGGCGTTCCGGGGTGGTGCCCCGGTCGGCATCGCCACCGAGCTCGAGTTCGGCTTGTACCCGGTGGCCGACCTGTGGGCCGGCTATCTGCTGTGGCCGGGTGACCAGCTGCCCGCGCTGGCGGCCGCCTGGGCCGGCCACCTGGCCGAGATCCCGGACGCGCTGACCAGCGACCTGTCGCTGCTGGCGCTGCCGCCGGCCGGGCCGTTCCCGGACGCGCTCAAAGGCACCACCGTGGTCCACCTGTCCTACGCCTCGATCGCGGGCGAGGCCGGGCTGGCCGGCCTGCGCGCGGCGCTGCGGGCGGCGGCCGAGCCGGCCGTCGACACCACCGGCCCGGCCGACCCGGCCAAGCTGGCCCAGATCCACCTCGACCCGCCGGGCGGGATCGCGGCCCGGGGGGTGGGGCAGTGGCTGACCGCTGCCCCGGCTGATCTGGTGGTCGCGCTGGCGGACGCCGCCCGCATCGGCCAGCCCGGCGGCCTCAACGTGATCGAGTTCCGGCACGTCGGGCCGGGGGCCGACCTGGCCGCCCGCCCGGTACCGGACGGCGCGCTGACCAGCGTGCCCGGGCCGTTCCTGCTGCACGCGGTCGGGCTCGCGCCCGACGACGCGGCCCGGGCTCGGGTCGACGCGGTGCTGAAGAAGGTGCTGGCGGCGGCCGCCCCGGCCGACACCGGCCTGTCGGCCCCGACGTTCCGGGAGGGGCAGCCCGACGACGCGGGCGCCTTCCGGCCCGAGGTCGAGCGCCGCCTGCGGGCCATCAGCGCCGAACTCGACCCGGACGGCGTGCTCGCGTTCGTTCGCGGCATCAGCTGAGCGGGCGGCCGGGTTAGCGTAGGGGCGTGGATGATCAGCAGACCGAGCCGCCCAGCCCGCTGACGGAGCCGCCCCCGCTGACCTACAGCAGCTACCTGCACCTGGACGAACTGCTGGCCGCCCAGCACCCGCTGACCGACGTGCACGACGAGCTGCTGTTCGTGATCATCCACCAGGTCTACGAGCTCTGGTTCAAGCAGACCCTGTACGAGACCGACCTGCTCCAGCGGCGGCTGGAGGGCGGCGACGGGCCGGGCGCGCTGGCCACCGCCCGGCGGATCGCCAAGATCCTCAAGACCGTGGTCGGCCAGATGGACGTGCTGGAGACCATGACCCCCCAGCAGTTCGCCCGGTTCCGGCCCGACCTGGGCAGCTCCAGCGGCTTCCAGTCCACCCAGTTCCGCCGCATCGAGGCGGTCTACGGTCGCCGCCACTTCAGCTACACCGGCGGCGACCCGGTGCTGCCGGGGCTGATGGCCCGCCGCCCGGTGTTCGGCTCGCTGCTCTGTTACCTCCGGGTGGCCGGCTGGCCGATCCCGGACGAGGTCCTCGACCGCGACCCCCGCGCAGGCTGGCCGGGCGACGACCGGGTGACCGCGGTGCTGGCCCAGGTCTACGACGACGCCGGCGGCGCCGCCGAGGTCTGCGAGTCCCTGATCGACGTCGACGAGGGCATCCAGGAGTGGCGCTACCGCCACGTCAAGGCGGTCGAGCGCATCATCGGCGCCAAGCTCGGGACCGGCGGGTCGACCGGGGTCGAGTACCTGCGGAGCACGCTGTTCCACCCGTTCTTCCCGGACCTGTGGGAGATCCGCTCCCGGCCCTGAGCGGGCCCTTCTTGACCGGGTTTTCCTGGATCGAATCAGCGTCAGCGGGGCTTCGGTTACTTGTGTGGTCCTGAGGTGGTTGCGGCGGTAGGCGCTACTGAACACTCCCTGTGATCGCGTACGACGGTATTAGCAGAACGACCTGGGCTGCGCTACGTCGATGACGCATCGATTGCGTGTACGAAATTCTCTAGCGTGCTTCAAGTGATCATGTTTCAATGTTTAACACAGGGGGGAAGTATTCGGTAGGAGCCTGCAGACGACAGTGCGGCCCCGGGCGCCGTCGTAATGAAGTCGTCGACGGGAAGGTAGTCATGAGCGAAATAGACTTCCTTGAGGCCATCGGGAACGCGGCTGCCGAAGATGCTCCTTCAGATGAGGTTGCGCAGATCATCAAAGAAGCTGCTGTTGCGGTCGAGAGATCCCGGCTGGCTCGTGCTTTCAATGATTACAACCGTATCCAGCAGGTGAAGAACTCTCTCGGCCAGACAGATTAATTATCAGTGCTTGGCCTCACGGCCAGCAGTTCTTGCCCAACCGCCGTAAGCTGATTGACCAGGCTGGTCATTTCTCGTACCGAACCGGCGGGAATCTTTGAATGCTCCTTTTCTTCCATGCTGGCCAACGTTATCACGCCTACCGGAACTGTGCCGTCGGGCAAATTTATTCGAATCGGGACGGACAGATAGGATTTCCATCTGCTGTCGGCCGCTGCCCCATTGCTGTTCAGATCCCGCCGGGCAACGTATTGCGGACGGCCTTCGATAAAAGCTCGTACGGACGCGTTATTGGTATTCAGGTCCAGCTCTTCGAAGTGAAGTACGCTGCGGTCCTCTAGTATTCCGGTTGAGGCTCCCCAGAGAGCCAGGCGGCGAACGCTGGCGGGATCGTGCCGCACCCACAGTTCCACTTTCATGAGCTCCCGTGCTGGTTCGCCCGCATTCCTGCCCAGCAACTCTTTAATTGACTTCAGGCTTTGATTCAATGCTTTATACATATGGTCGGGGCCGAGAGATCGCTCTTGCTCCTGCCAGGCACTCCACCATCGGCCTATACGCTTGTTGTACAACGCAGATGAGCTGGGGGCCATATACAAACGCGTGTCCTTCGACAGGTATATCGCAGTGAGTATCTCCTGGCAAAACTGAGCAATCTGAAAATGGAAGTCCGGCACAAGAAGCTCGACACCAAAATGATTCGTTCTCATTTTCAGGCTTTGGACCAGCCGATCAAAGTTTTCGTTGTACTGGACGAACCCGGTTGAAGTAGCCGGCACCAGGGCCACGCGTTTCCATTCGGGTGTGTTCTTCTCGCCTTGGTAAGGGTGTGTGTGGAACAGAGCCTTCAGCAGTGGCGGATCGGACAGGCTGGTACCGAGGATCAAGATCCCCGTTTTAGGCTGAGAGAATGACTTTTGAAGGGCCCCCACAACCGCGTCTGACGTGTAATGGTAATCCTTTTCGCTCAGTGCGAGTCGTCCTCCCAAGCCACCCTTAGAGGGGACTCTGCCATGCAGATAAAGTATTTCGATCCGGCCAGCATTGCCCTCCGGCTTAACGTCCCGGAAAAGTTTCTTCATACCCGCGGCGCACACGCGCAGACCTGCAATATCAGGGGGTGGCGAGTTCTTCAGATCAGGATTTGCCCGCAACTCGGTGCGGTAGTGATCGTATTCATCCTCGAGATAAATGTCATAGTTCGACGTGATAATCGCAACTTTTTTCCCGAGCTGGACCAAGCCCGATGACAATCTTATGATATTCGAAACCAATGCCCCGGACTGCCAACCGGCACCCGTGTACAAAGCCTGCTGAAGTTTCGGAATGAGTGAGTAGCGGGCCTCTTTTTCCGTGGCGTGATGTTCTTCCGTGCGCTCGGCGAGCACGGATGCCAGCTGAAGCGGCGTGAGCTCCTGCTTCAGGATGTTCAGTTCGGCGGCTGAAGGATCGGGGCCAGGATGGTTCCCGTCGCTGGTCTCGAATAGTTTTACTACCAGGTCGCCCCACGTCAGCCCGGTCCTGTCGATAGTCACGCCCGCTCCGCAATAAATGACCAACCTTTCACACGACGCAAGTTTTACAATGGCCTGCTTCGTGCCATCCAGGTTGAAGAATTCATTTTTGCTCCGCCCGTAAGACACGGAGTTCCTCCCCGGCTGCAGAGTGGCTCACCGAGTTGCATGCGGACGAGTTGATTCGGGCCGGGTCGCTGGCCTGCCGCAGGCCGGGGTCCCGGGACCGGACGAGGAACACCCGCCTCAGGCCTCCGGAAAGAGTTCTGAGGAGAAGAGCGGGGAAGGTGATATCCACGAGATCCCTCTACCGTTATCGATATCGGTTCAGTGGGTGGTGTTCGCGCGGCCACGCATGGTTCGGAGCACGGCGTCGCCGGGGCGCGGTCCTGGTTCACCGAACGGCAAGGGGTCAGCCCGATCAGATGGGGTTGACCCGATGAGCATCGAAGCCCCCTTCCGCTGAGGGAGTGAGCGTCTGAGTTGCCGGACTGGTGCGATCCACGGGCCGGTCCCACCACCTGGAGGCTGGTGTGCGATGCTGGCGGCCGACCCTGACCTTGTACATCAGCTGTGACAACGTGGCTACTAAATTGTGCATCCTTGATCATAGCGTAGAGCACAGTTTGGCACCAGCCGCCCGCGATTCATGTACAAGCCGGATAAGATTGCCCAAGGGTGTGGACCAACGTGGGGGGCATGCGGAAGATGGGCGTTATGACTGGGCAGTCCGATGAACGTCTGAGTGACTTCATCAAGCGTTACCGCGACGAGAATCTGCAGCTCTCGCAGTCTGATCTGGCCTGGCTGGCCGATGTGTCCCGGGGAACGGTCGCAAATCTGGAGGCGGGCCGGGTCACTCCCGACGAGCGGACCTGGTACCGGGTGCGCACCGCCCTGGCGCTCTCACGAGGGCCGAGCGGTGGCCGGACCGTTGCCCCCGATGAGCCAATGGTGATCCCGCCCGATGCCGTACACGGGATCCTGCAGGCCCTCTTGGCCATCCGTGCGGTTGATACGGAGGCCGGCGCCCGGGCCGCCGCCCGGTGGCGAGGCCTCGTGGGGAAACTCACTCGGCCAACCCCGGCGGCAGGTGACGAGGTTGGACCCGATTTGGCCTGGCTGTCGCGGGAAGTTGTGCCGAAGGTGCCGCAGGCGAGCATAAGTATGGTCAACGACGCGCTCCGAACGCTGGGGGGCGACGTCGAGGATCTGGCCGTGGGAGCCGGTGCATTGCCGTCGCCGACATCGGGGCTGCCGCGCGGGGCGCGCAGCGAAGAGCGTCAGTCTGGGGGGATCGGGGCCAAGCCGGCGGAATTCCTGCCCGACCAGATTCGTGGGTTTTCGCGTCTTCCGGTCCGGGTGCAGGAGCTTCTGAGCCGGGGGCTGGTCGTCGACTATGACGTCGCGCGGGACGATGCCATCCCGCGGGCGACGCGGGTCAGTCTTTATGTGGTCGATGAAGACCAGGACGGCCAGGGGCTGACGGAAGCGGTTCAGGCGGCGCGATGGTGGCACACCGTGCAGAAGGTGGTGTGGAAGACGGTGCAGAAGCTGACGTCCGAGAATGGCCTGAACCAGGGCGTCGTGGACGAGATCGAACGTAGCCTGCAGAGGTCTCTCAATTCGGTGTCCTCGGCGAGAGATGGCCGTCCGGAGCTTTATCGTGTGTCCGGTCCTCAGGACGTCAGCCGCCGCGCGGCCCCGCCGGGCGGGGAACCGCGCTCGCTCGCGATGGGCCGCGTCAGTTCCCCCGCCGCGAGTAGCACCCTCCCCGCACCTGAGGGTTTCTGGGACTCACTGAGCCGAACTCAGCAGCGGGACCTCGCCGCCCTCGGAGCTGAGCGAACGTTTGCCGCAGGGGCCCGTCTGATGACCCAAGGCGAATTCGGGGATCACGTGGTCGTTATCCGCAGCGGGCGGGTTGAGATCTCGGTAGGCGACAACGCTGCCGAACGGGTCATCGCCCGGCGGGGGCCAGGCGATTTGATCGGGGAGCGTGCCGTCCTCCAGGTGAACGTCCGATCAGCCACGGTTGTTGCGTCGGAGACAGTTTGCGGCCTGGTGGTGAAGACCGAGGAGTTCGCCAGATTCCTGAGCTCCAACCCCGGTGTTCTCGACATCGTTGAACGTCAGATCTACGACCGGTTGACCGAGCAGGATTACGTTGCGCCTGCCCCTCCTGGCTGGTTGCGGAATCAGCCCGCGCTGGCTGGGGAGAATTGCACCGTCGTGAACGCCGATGTCGTTGGCTTTGGCGCATCCAGCCGCAGCGACCGAGATCGCTTGCTGATCCGGCAGTCACTTTTCGGGATCATGTCCGAATCGCTCAGCAACCTGTCGCCCGAGTGTTCCGTGGAAGACCGGGGCGACGGCTTCCTGATCGTAGTCCCGCCGACTGTGCCCACGGGCAGGGTCGTGGCGT
The DNA here is from genome assembly GCA_019240215.1 of Actinomycetota bacterium. GTDB lineage: Bacteria > Actinomycetota > Actinomycetes > Streptosporangiales > Streptosporangiaceae > Bog-532. Next base: position 122,593 of record JAFAYQ010000063.1, read on the forward strand.
ATCTTCATCGTGCCTTGCCCGCCCGGCTGGCCCGACACAATCGGGTCCACCGCGAGTCGGTTCATATTCAGCTCCGCACGGCGGTCGACGTCGGGCCGATCACCAGCGACCCGTTCGGACTGAACGGATCGGTGATCGTCAACACCGCCCGCTTGCTGTCCTCCCGTGAGCTGAAGGAGAGGATTTCCGCCACCGGCTCTGACTTCGGAATCATCGCGTCCGACTTCGTCTACTCGACCGCGGTGAAAAGCAACGCCCAGGTTTTGGACCCGAAGAGCTATCTCAGCGTGAAAGTGCGAGCCAAGGAGTCGAATCTGGCGGCGTGGATGAAAGTCTGGGATACGACGTCCAGCCAGTCCCTGGTAGAGGCTGAGTTACCAGTGCTCTCGGGCCAGCCAGCCATGGCGCCGGCCACGTTCCGCTCCCGGTGCGAACGCCACGCCGCCGCGTTCAGCTGACCATCCGGTCAGGCGCCGCCCGGACGAGCCGACAGGGTGATGAAGTCACGCGGCCAGGCCGGGTTGAAGAACGTGCCCGCGCCGTGGTCGAAGCCGGAGAGCAGCTTGCGGCGTTGGACGGCGCCGCCAGCCCGGTCGGCGAGGCGGGCCTGTAGCTGGCGAACACCGGCCAGGCCGGGTTGATGTCGAGCTCCATCGCCCGGACCGAACCGGCTCGGATCAGGAGCTGCGCGAGCTGCCCGGGGCTCAGGTCTGGGCCGCCCGGCGGGACCAGCGTGGTCTCGTAGAGCGCGGTCCGGCCACCGACCCGGCGCCCGGCCGGACGCCAGCGGAGTCCAGGCGGGGGCGCCGCGGGCACCGGCGTGGTCGCCGGCCTGCTCGCAGCGACCGGACGGCTGGAACCAGCCGCGACCGGGTGGCTGGGATGGACGCGGGCCGGGCCGCCGGTCGCGCAGGCCGCCACGGCCGCGATCAGCCCGGCCAGCACCGCCAGCCGGCCCCGGACCGGGGCACCCCGGTGTTCGCTCCTCATCCAGGCAGTCAAGGCGCCACCTGGGCGGCGGCCGGTTCACGAATCCCTAAGGTCTGGTCAACTCAGTCCAGCAGGGCGCGGATGTCGTCGTCGGTCAGGGCGCCCCCGAAGGCGGAGGCGTCGTCGTCGAGGACGTCGGTGAACAGCTGGGCCTTGCGGGCCTTGAGCGCCATCACCTTTTCCTCGATGGTGTCGCGGGAGACCAGCCGGTAGACCATCACGTTCCTGGTCTGGCCGATGCGGTGCGTGCGGTCGACCGCCTGGGCTTCGGTGGCGGGATTCCACCAGGGGTCGAGCAGGAAGCAGTAGTCGGCCTCGGTCAGGTTGAGGCCGAACCCGCCCGCCTTGAGGCTGATCAGGAAGACCGGGACCGTGCCGTCCTTGAACCGGGTGATCACGGCGGCCCGGTCGCGGGTCCGGCCGTCGAGGTAGCAGTATTCGATGCCGTCGGCGTCGAGACGCTCGCGGACCTTGCCCAGGAAGCCGGTGAACTGGCTGAACACCAGAGCCCGGTGGCCGCCGTCGGCCACCTCGCCGAGGTGCTCGAGCAGCGCGTCGATCTTGGCCGAGGCCAGCCCCTCGTACTCGTCGTCGACCAGGCCGGCGTGCAGGCTGAGCTGGCGCAGCAGGGTCAGTGAGCGGAAGATCGCGAACCGGTTGCCGTTGACGTCGTCCATCAGCCCCAGCACCTTGTGCCGCTCGCGCTGCAGCCGGGTCTGGTAGACCTTGCGGTGCTGCGGGTGCAGGTCGACCTCCAGCACCTGTTCCTGCTTGGCGGGCAGATCGGCCGCCACCTGCTCCTTGACCCGGCGCCGGATCAGCGGCCGGATCCGCCGCTGGAGCTGGGCCAGCCGGTCGCGGTCGGCCATCTTCTCCACCGGCTTGGCGTAGTACTCGCGGAACCGCTCGGGGCTCGGGAACAGGCCCGGAGCGGTGATCGACAGCAGCGACCACAGCTCCATCAGATTGTTCTCCAGCGGGGTGCCGGTGATCGCGATCTTGGTCGGGGCGGCCAGCCGCCGGGCGCACTGGTACACCTTGGACTGCCGGTTCTTGGCGTGCTGGGCCTCGTCGAGCAGCAGGCCGGACCAGGTCAGCCCGTTGTAGGCGTCGAAGTCGGTGCGCAGCAGGGTGTACGAGGTGACGACCGCGTCGGCCCCGGCCACCATCTCGCCCAGGTCCCGGCCGCGGCGGCCGACGGTGGCCGAGATCGGCACCACGTCGAGGCCGGGGGTGAACCGGCGGGCCTCGGTCACCCAGTTGGCGACCACGCTGGTCGGCGCCACGATCAGGAACGGCCCGCCGTCCGGGTCGCGCTCGCGGGCCCGGCTGATCAGCGCCAGGCACTGCAGCGTCTTGCCCAGCCCCATGTCGTCGGCCAGGATCCCGCCCAGCCGGTGCTCCCACAGGAACGACAGCCAGCCGTAGCCCTCCTGCTGGTAGGGGCGCAGCTGGGCCTGCAGCCCGGCCGGCGGCTCGGCCTGCTCGCCCACGTCGGCTTCGAGCAGGCCGTGGACCTGCCGCTGCCAGGACGTGGCCTGGTCGGCGACCACGCCCAGCGAGGCCAGCTCGTCCCAGAACCCGGCCTGGAACCGGCTGATCCGCAGCTGGTCGGGGGGCAGCTCCTGCAGCGCCCGGGCCTCGTCGATCAGCCGGGCCAGCGTCTGCAGCTCGGGCCGGTCGAGGTCGAACCACACCCCGTCCGGCAGCAGCAGCTGCGGCTCGCCGCGGCTGAGGGCCAGGAACAGCTGGAGGAACGGCACGTCCTGGCCCTCGACGGTGATCGTCACGTCGAGGTCGAACCAGTCGTTGTCGCCCGCCACCTCGGTGGTGGCCACCGCGATCTGGAGGGTGTCGCCCGCCTCGCGGTAGTCGGCCGGGGTGCCGGTCACCTCGACCGTCAGCCCCGGCACCTCCCGCAGCCGGGGCAGCAGCTCGGTGGTGAACCGCATGGTGGCCATGCCGGTCAGCCGCAAGCTGGGCAGCAGCGTCTCGGCCAGCGGCCGGGCCACCCCGGCGCCCCGGTGCAGCAGGCCGTAGGCCCGCAGCGGCAGGCTGGTGATGTCCAGCCCGGCCAGCAGGTCCCGCTCGGCGGTCAGGTCGCGGTAGCCGGCGTCCCTGGTGTCGGGCGGCAGCGCCGTCCGCTCGGTGGCGTCGCCGATCCGGTACTCCCACTCCCAGTTCAGGTCGAGGCCGTGGTCGTCGCCGTAGCGGGCCCGCAGTACCAGCTCGGGACCGGTGACCGAGGGCAGCCCGACCGAGCCATCCGAGCTGGTCAGCTCGGCCGCCTGCCGCAGCCGCGGGTAGTACTGGCGCCGGAACCGGGGCTCGTCGGCGGCCGGCACCCGCAGCGGGGTGCCCGACAGCGCCATCCGCTGCAGGGCGGGCGGCACCGGCCGGGCCAGCCGGACCAGCCGGAACGGCCACTGGCTGGCGTCACCGTCCTCGATCCGGTCCCGGTCCACGCAGACCGCGCCGTGGCCCTCGGCCCCGATGAACAGCACCGGCGCGCCGGCGTCGCCGGCCGCGGTCTGGACGACCGGCACGATCTGCAGGCTGCCGTCGGCGCCGCGGGTCACGTCCAGGCAGAAGCGGCCCTCGGCGTACCCGCCCGGACTGCCGCCCGGGAAGACCAGGGTCAGGCCGGCCGCGGCCGCCTCGTCCAGCAGCGGCCACAGCTGCCGGGAGCCGATCGCGGAGAACTCGATCCAGCGGTCCTGGCCGTACCGGTAGCCGTAGCTGCTGGCGTCGTGGGACGCCTGGTAGAGCGCGTACAGCTCGCGCACCAGCCGGATCTGGGGCTCGCGTTCGCCCCGGCGGAGCCGTAGCACGTCCAGCCGGGTCCAGCTCAGGTCGCCGGAGACCCAGCCGGTGCGGCCCGGGCGGACCAGCCGCGCGGTCAGGCTGAGGGTGGGCTGGCCGGCCCAGTGCACCTGGCCGGGGCCGCCCGCCAGGGCCAGCTCGATCCCCAGCGCCGAGGTATCGCCGGAGCCCGGCCCGGCCGCCCCGGCCGGGCCGTCCGCGTCCAGCAGGGAGTCCAGCGACTGGTCCCAGGCGGCCGCCCGCGGCGCCGGCCGGGGGGCCGGCTCACCCTCCATGGTGCCGGTCGCCAGCGCCGACATGACCAGGGCGACCACGTGCTTGCAGTTGAAGGCGACCGGGCAGCTGCACTCGCCCGCGTTGAACCGGGCCGGCTGGCCCGGGGCCAGGGTCAGGAAGGCGGACGTGTGGTAGACGTGGCCGCCCTGGCCCTGCACCATCCCCCGCAGGGCCGGCCCGTCGGGATCCCAGGCCACGTGCAGGACCGCCTGCTGGCGGGCGTACTCGGTCCCCCGGACATAGCTGCCCCCGCCGATGGCCCGGCGCAGGGTCGAGAGGTCGAAGTCGAGGGTGGGGTGCCCCATGTCATGGAAGATAGCCGCCGGTACCGTCATTCCGTGCAACCTGTCGCGACAACCGCGCCGCCCGGGCCGCCGCCGGCGTCGCCACCGGGGCCGCCGTCCGAGTCACTGGCGGAACGGCGGCGGGCCCTGGCCGTCGCCCGCCGCCGGGCGACCTCCCTGCTGGGCGCCGTCACCGTCTTGTTCGTGGTCGTGAGCGCGGTCATCCACCAGGTGCACGGGGGCAACGCCACCCTGCTCGGCTACGTGCAGGCCGCCCTCGAGGCGTCGATGGTCGGCGGGGTGGCCGACTGGTTCGCGGTGACCGCGCTGTTCCGGCACCCGCTCGGACTGCCGATCCCGCACACCGCGCTGATCGTGGAGCGCAAGGACCAGTTCGCCGCCACCCTCGGCCAGTTCGTGCAGGAGAACTTCCTGAACGCCGACGTGCTGGCCGACCGGATCCGGGCCGCTGGCCTGGTCCAGCGGCTGGCCGGCTGGCTGGCCGACGAGGCCAGCGCCGCCCGGTTCGCCGGCCGGGCGGCCGAGCTGGTGGTCACGGTGGCCGACGCGCTGCGGGACGAGGACGTCCAGCGGGTGCTGACGGCCGAGCTGACCCGGACGGTCGACTCGATCGAGGCGGCCCCGCTGGCCGGGCGGGTGCTGCGCCAGTTGATCGCGGGCGGCCAGCACAGCGAGGTGTTCAACGGCCTGCTGTCGGCGGCCGACGGCTACCTCGAGGGCCACTACGGCGAGCTGCGCGAGATGTTCGAGTCCGAGGCCCCCCGCTGGGTCCCCGGCCTGGCCTACCGGCGGGTGTTCGACCGGCTGTACCACCGGCTGCGCGAGCGGCTGGCGGCGATGGCGGCCGACCCCGACGACGACACCCGGCGCCAGTTCGAGACCTGGCTGGCCGGCCTGCCCGACCGGCTGGAGACCGACCCGGTCCTGCGCGCCCGCGGGGAGCAGCTCAAGCAGGAGATCCTCGGCAGCACCGCGCTGCGGGACTGGTCGTCGGCGCTGTGGCAGAAGGCCAAGGAGGCGCTGCGGACCCAGGCGGCCGACCCCGGCTCCGAGCTGCGCCGCCGGATGACCGGCATCCTGATGGCGGCCGGGCGGCGGCTCGGCTCGGACCAGCGGCTGTCCGACGGCCTCGAGCGGATGATCGAATCGGGCGCCCGGACGCTGGCCGATCAGTTCCACGACGAGCTGGCCGGCCTGGTCACCGGCACCATCCAGCGCTGGGACGCCAACGAGACGTCCAGCCAGCTGGAGCTGCTGCTCGGCCGCGACCTGCAGTTCATCCGGATCAACGGCACCGTCGTCGGCGCCCTCGTCGGCCTGATCCTGCACGTGGTCAGCGCGGCCCTGACCTGACTTGACCTGGGCTGGCCGTCAGCCGTCAGCCGTCGCCCTGGCCGTTGCCATTGCCATTGCCGTTTCCGTTCCCGTTGCCCTTTCCCTTGTCCTTGCCCTTCGCCTTCCCGTTGCCCTTACCGTTCCCGGTGCTGAGCGTCGGGCTGGCGCTGGCCACGGCGCTGGGGCTGCCGGTGGCCGCCGCCACGCTGGTGGCCGTCGGCGTGCCGGGGGCGGGCGGCGTGCTGGGCACGGTCCCCGCGTGGCTGACGGGGCGGGTGGTGGTGCCGTTGACCGGGCCGACCGCGGCGCCGACCGGGGCGACGGCCGGGGACCGGCCGTCGCCGGACGGGCCGGTGCGGTGGCCGGCCGATCGGGTGGCCGATGGGCCTGGGGAGTGCTGGCGCGCAGAGCCGGGCGCCGCGGCCCCGTTCAGCGGAACGGCGATCACGGCGGCGGCCGCCACCGCCGCCACCGCGGCGACCACCGCACCGACGCCCAGCCGCAGCCGTCCAGCGCGGCGCCGCATCGTCGGCGACCCCGCCGGGACGGGCGGCGGCTGCTCGGCCGGGACGACCGGCGGTGGCCGGTCGAACGCCCGCTGGAACAGGTCCACCTCGCTGCTGGGCATCGTGCTGAGCCCGACCGGCCCGGATGGCCCGGACAGCCCGTCGTCGGCCGCCAGTCCCAGACCCGCCAGCGGGCACGCGGAAACCCCGTCCTCCCGGGCCAGTCGGTCGCGCAGGACGGTCGCACGCTCGGCGACCGCGCCCGCGCTGGCGGGCCGGTCGGCCGGATCCTTGGCGGTGAGCTCGGCGACCAGGCCGGCTACCTCGGCCGGCACCGACGCGGGCAGCGGCGGCAGCGGCTGGTCGCGGTGGGCCACCACCACCTCGATCGGGGTGCCCAGGAACGGCGGGCGGCCGGTCAGGCACTCCCAGGCGACGATGCCGAGCGCGTACAGGTCACTGGCGGCGGCCGCCCCGCCCCCGCTGAGCCGTTCCGGTGCCACGTACCCGGGCGTCCCCAGCAGGGTGTTGCTGCTGGTCATCGGGGCGGCGTTGATCGCGTAGGAGACGCCGAAGTCGGTCACCTTGACCTGGCCGTCAGCGGTCAGCAGCAGGTTGGACGGCTTGATGTCCCGGTGCACGAACCCGGCCTCATGGGCGGCCTGCAGGCCGGCCGCGGCGTCGGTCAGGATGCTCATGGCCTGGGCCGGGTGCAGCGGGCCGCGGGCCAGCACCTGGGCGGCCGACGGGCCGTCGACCAGCTCCATAACCAGGAACGGCGGATCAGGCGGGTCCGGCTCGGCGTAGTCGTAGACCCGGGTGATGTTCTGGTGGCACAGCGACCCGGTTCGCTGCGCCTCGGCCCGGAACCGGATCAGGGTCTGCGCGTGCCCGGCCCGGTCGGCCGGCAGCTGCTTGACCGCCACCGGCCGTCCGAGCAGGACGTCGGTGGCCCGCCACACCTCGCCGTAGCCACCGGCGGCGATCTTGTCTTCGAGCCGGTAGCGGGAGGCAGCCTCAGCCGTTCGCGTCAATGCCATGGCTTCGCGCCCACTCAGTGATCGACAAAGTCGAACAACAAGTTATCGGCCCAGGTGCCCCGATGTCTGCCGGTGTGGCCGTTCGTGGCCGGATCGTGGTGTGCGGTCGCGGCGAGCTGGTCAGGCGGCTGGCCCGCCCCGGCCGCCCCCAGCCGCCGGCCAGCAGGTCAGGCGGGCGGCGGCCCCAGCAGCCGGTCCAGGAAGCTGGTGAACGCGGCCTCCTCGGCGCTGAGGGCGGCGGCCGGGTCGTCGGCCCGGATGACCATCATCGTGACCTCGTTGGCGGCCGCCAGCACGATGTGCGCGTAGGCGTCGATGTGGCGCCGGTCGAGGCGGCCCTGGTCGGCCGCGAAGGTCAGCGCGCCGCGGATGAAGCCCAGGTTGCCCTGCTCGTCCAGCTCCCGCCAGCGCTCCCAGCCGATCACGGCGGGCGCGTCGACCAGCACGATCTGCCGGATGACGGGGTCGCCGGCCAGCCGGATCCAGGCCAGCGAGCCCGCCCGTAGCTCGGCGACCGGGTCGGCGGCGCCCTCCATGGCCGCCGTCACCTGGGCCACGACCAGGGCGCCGACGTCCTCGAGGACGGCCATGAACAGCGCTTCCTTGCCCGCGAAGTGGTGGTAGAGCGAGCCCCGGCTGACGCCGGATTCGGCCAGCACCGCCTCGATCGACGTGCCCTCGTAGCCCTGGGCCGCGAACAGCCGGGTCGCGACCTCGATCAGGTGCGTCCGGGTGGCCTGGCCCCGCTCGACGTTCTTGTTCATCCGTTCCCAGCCAAGCTCGACTCCCAGCCAATTCGGTCCCAGCTAATTCAATCCCAGCCAAACCCAGTTGACAGACCGACAGTCGGTTTATGAGAGTTAGACCGACGGTCGGTCTTCTCCGGCCACCCGCCACCCTATCGACCTGGCCGCCCGGGAAGGGAGAAACCTCATGATCAGCGAGCTCGAACGCCTGGACCAGCACCGCCGTCAGGTCCGCACCGCTTCCGGCCCGGCCAGCTACATGGACACCGGCGGCCCGGGCCGCCCGGTACTGTTCGTCCACGGCGTCGGCACCAGCAGCTACCTGTGGCGGAATGTCATCGCCGAGCTGGACGGCCAGCGCCGGTGCATAGCGCTGGACCTGCCGCTGCACGGCCACACCGCGGCCGGCCCGGGCCAGGACTTCTCGCTGCCCGGGCTGGCCCGCTTCGTCGAAGACGGCTGCGCGGCCCTGCAACTGCCCGAAGTGGACCTGGTCGCCAACGACACCGGCGGGGCGGTGTCCCAGGTGTTCGCGGCCCGCTATCCCGGGCGGCTGCACACGCTGGCCCTGACCAACTGCGAGGCTCACACCAACATGCCGCCGCCCGCCCTGCGGGCCGGGGACTTGCTGATGCGCACCGGCCTGCCGCTCTGGCGGCTGGCGGGCCGGCTGTTCGGGGATCCGGTTCGCGGCCGCCAGCGGTTCTTCGGCAGCGGCTATCAGGACGTCAGCCACCTGCCGCTGGCGGTGTCCCGGGCCATGCTCGACCCGGTGCTCGGTACCCCCGCGCGGGCTCGCCAGTTCCAGCGGCTGATGGTCGCATTGCGCCGCCGGGACCTGCTGGCGGCCGAGCCCGCCCTGCGCCGCCTGGCGGTGCCGACCGCGATCGTGTGGGGTACGGGTGACCGGTTCTTCGGCCGCAAGTGGGCGTACTGGCTGCGCGACACGATCCCCGGCGCCACCGCGGTGATCGAGATCGAGGACGGCCGCCTGTTCTTCCCGGACGAGCGGGCGGCTGAGCTGGCCGCCGCCCTCCGCCGTCACTGGGACGCCCATCGGTAGCGGCGCCGGCACCTTGCGGTCGGCGATCGAGAGGAGCACGCTCCTGTCGTGCCGCTCACCCTGATCCGGTCCCGGTCGGCCGCCGCCACGCTGCTGGCCGCCGTCCTGCTCGCGGCCTGCGGCGGCCCCAGTCACAGCCGCAGCCCCGCTTCAACCGCCTCCGCCGCCCCGGCCGCGTCAGCCAAGGTCACGATCAGCGTCGCCCGCCAGTATCAGCGGATGGCCGGGTTCGGCGTGTCGGAGGGGTTCGGCCAGGCCAAGACGCTGATGAACGAGCCCGCAACCGCCCGCCAGCAGGCGCTGAGCCTGCTCTTCAGCCCGGCTCAGGGCGCGGGCCTGACGATCTTGCGCAACGAGATCAGCGCCGACGCCGGGTTCACGATCGAGCCGAAGGCGCCGAGCAGTTCGACCGCCCGGCCGTCGTACCTGACGCTGGCCGAGGTCGGCCAGGATCAGGGCCAGCTATGGCTGGCCCGGCAGATCAAGGCCGACTACGGCGTCAGCGACGTGTTCGCCGACGCCTGGAGCGCGCCCGCGTTCATGAAGACCAACGACTCGGCCATCGACGGCGGCACCCTGTGCGGGGTCCCCGGCGCGAGCTGCCAGAGCGGCGACTGGCGCCAGGCCTACGCCGACTACCTGGTGCAGTACGCGAAGGACTACGCGGCCGCGGGCATCCCGCTCAGCTACGTGGGCCCGGAGAACGAGACGACGATCGCGCCGCCCCAGGACGGCATGATCATGAGCCCGGCCCAGACGGACAGCCTGATGGGGATCCTCGGGGCGACGCTGGCGCGGTCCGGGCTGCCGACCCGGGCCGAGTGCTGCGCCAGCATCGGCTGGAACTACGCGCAGCAATTCTCAGCCGGGCTCGAGGCCGACCCGGCCGCGGACACGGCGACGGCCCTGTTCACCAGCCACGGCTACTTCGTCCCGCCCGGCTCGCCGTTGCCGGGCTGGCGCAAACCGGTCTGGGAGACCGAGTGGGCGCCGTTCGGGTCGGCGCCGTGGGACCCGGCCTGGGACGACGGGTCAGCCTCGTCCGGCTTCACCTGGGCGCAGAACATCTACACCGGCCTGACCGCGGCCAACCTGAGCGGGTTCCTCTACCTGTGGGGCGCGAGCACGACCGGCCAGACCGGGCCCAACACCGGCCTGGTGGAGGTCAAGGGCGACAGCGTCGCCAGCTCCGGCCGGCTGTGGGCGTTCGCCAACTACAGCCGGTTCATCCGCCCGGACGCGGTGCGGGTCGGCGCGACCACGACCGGCCGCGGCCTGGAGGTGACCGCGTTCCGCAACCGCGACGGGTCGATCGCGGTCGTCGTCCTCAACACCGCCGGCCGCCGCCAGACCGCGGCGTTCTCGCTCGCCGGGATCGGGGACGCGCAGGTCACGCCCTACCTGACCGACGGCGCCCACCAGCTCGCCGCCCAGTCCCCGATCAGGATGCGGGCGGGCGCGTTCACGGCGGCCTTGCCGCCACGGTCCCTGGTCACCTACGACCTGCGGTCATGACCGAGACCCCCGCCGCCGACGCCGGATTTCCACAGTCAGCCGTTCCCGTGCCCGTTGCCATGGCCGTTCCCGTGCCCGTTGCCGTTGGTCCGGCCCTTGGCCTTGCCATTGCCGTTGCCGTTCGCGGCGACGGGCGGGGCGGTGGTTGCGCTCGCGTGCGGGAGGCGGGTCACCGCCGGCCGCGAGGAGGGAGAGGCGGCCGGGCTGCCGGTGGGGGCGCCGACGATCAACGTGACGACGGTGGACCGCGCGATCCGGCCGGCCGGCTGAACGGCCAGCACTCTGCCGCCCGGCCCGCCTGATCGATAACTGACCCGGACCCCCAGGCCAAGCTGGCGCAACCGGGCGGTGGCGGTGCCGACCGGCTGTCCCACCAGAGCCGCCGGGCTGACGTCGACCAGCTGGACCGGGGGCGTGGTCCGGGCCGGTGACGAGGTCGGTCCGGCCGTGGTCGGCCGAGCCGCGTCCGGGCCGTCCAGCTGGAGCAGGATCAGCCCGGTGACCGCGACCGCGATGGCCGCGGCGGCAACCTGGGCCCGCCGCCGGTTCGGGAGGTGCACGCGGGCGCCGGGCCGTGAACCGGTTGCCCCGGGCACCGTCCCGGGCATCGTCCCCGCCAGCGCCCCGGCGCGGACGCTGGTACCGGTCACCAGCTGATCCCGCAGTTGGGCGGCGCGCGCCGCCACCGCGGCGGCGCTGGCTGGGCGGCCGGCTGGATCCTTGGCGGTCAGCTCGGTGACCAGGGCGACCACCCCGGCCGGGACCGACGCGGGCAGTGGCGGCAGCGGCTGGTCACGGTGGGCCACCACGACTTCGAGGGGCGTGCCGGTGAACGGCGCCCGGCCGGTCAGGCACTCCCAGGCCACGATGCCGAGGGCGTAGAGGTCAGCCGGGGCCGCCGCCCCGCGCCCGGCGAGCCGCTCGGGCGCCATGTAGCCCGCCGATCCGAGCAGAGTGTTGCTGCTGGTCAGCCGGGCCGCGTTGACGGCGTAGGAAACACCGAAGTCGGTCACCTTGACCCGGCCGCGGGAGGTCACCAGCAGGTTGGCGGGCTTGACGTCGCGGTGGATCAGCCCGGCCTCGTGCGCGGCCTGCAGCCCGGCCGCCGCGTCGGCCACGATGCTCATCGTCTGCGCCGCCGGCACCGGGCCGGAGGCCACCAGCTCAGCCACCGACGGGCCATCAATCAGCTCCATGACCAGCAGCGGCGGGTCTGGTTGAGCAGGCTCGACGTAGTCGTAGACGCGGGCGACGTTCTCGTGGCCCAGCCCTCCCGCCCGCTGCGCCTCGGCCCGGAATCGCGCGAGCGTCGCCGGATGCGGAAACCGGCCGGGCGGCAGCCGCTTGACCGCCACCGGCCGGCCGAGCAGGACGTCGGTGGCCCGCCACACCTCACCGAACCCGCCGGTGCCGATCTTTTCCTCGAGCCGGTAGCGAGCCACGGCGTCGAGCGAGCTGGTGGAGGACATGGTTTGGCTGGAACTCCGCGGGCGGCCCGTGCATCCGGGGCACTGAGGTCAGGTAAGCGGATAACGGCCCAGAGGTGCCGTTTGGAATTTCATCACCATAACGGTGCGCCGCCGTCGCTGTCCGGGCGTCGGCCGAGACGACCGCCGACCTCGCGCCGCCGCGCAGGTGCACCACGAGTTTCGCCTGGTCCGCGCCCGGCTGAAGATTCTCCACGACGATGTCACAGCGCTGGCGGGTGTGCTCGGTGCGATAGAGCTCGTCCTCCTGCTCGGCCCACTGCCGGGCGTGCGGCTCGTAGACCGCCCAGTCCGCCCGCGCCCGCAGCCGCCGCTCCCGGGCCGCCGGCGGCGCCTCGACCCAGACCCGGGCCGCATACACCGGGGCCAAGGCGGCTCGCACGCTCCCGCACCCTTCCACCAGCACCACGTCGGCGGCCGTGCTGTGCCACTCGGCGTACTCCATCAGCTCCCAGTCGAACCGTCGCCAGCGAGCCGCCTGCCCCCGCTCCAGCGGCCCGACGACCCAGTCGGTCAGCACCCCCAGCGCCGCCGCGGGCCCGTCCCAGCCCGGATAGAGGTCATCCATGTGGATCACCGGAGCCCCCAGCGGCCCCGCCAGCTCCCCGGCCAGCCAGGTCTTGCCCGATCCGGACCGCCCGTCCACCGCGATCAGCCGGGTCCGCCCCAGCCGCGGCGGCTGGCCGGCCAGCCGCCCCGCCAGTTCGGCCACGCTCAGGTGGAACATATTCAGAATTTTAATAGCCGCCATGAATTCTTCGAAACAGCGCCTCTCTTCCGCTTCGCTCGGAAAATGTGTGACCCTTTCCCCATCTCCATTAACCAGCATTGCTGATTCCGCATTGAGGTTCGTCTGGCCATGGCTGAAGCGCTGAAAGATCAGACCGTGCTGGTCGTCGGCCGGGGCGGCGGCCTCGCCCGCGCGATCGTGCTCGGCGCCCTCGACGGTGGCGCCCGGGTGGTCGCGGCCGGCCGCGAACCGGACGCGCTGGCCGCCGCCTACGGGGGCGAGACCATGGTCAGCGCCGAGCGCGTGGACCTGACCGACGAGGGCTCGATCGCCCGGCTCGGCGAACGGCTGGGCACGGTCGACGTCGCGGCCGCGGTCATGTTCGCGCTCACCGACACGTTCCTGACCGGCCAGACCCTGCACGTCGACGGGGGTGAACCGCTGACATGACCAGCGTGCCCTGGGACCGGGTGAGCCGGGCCGACGTCACCCGGGCGATCGGCGAATTCGACCGGCTGGGGCCGGCCGGATTCTTTTCCGCCCACGGCTTCGGCCCCACCACCACCTACGACCTGATCTGGGACGAGCGCCGGTATCCGCCCAAGGCCATTCTCGGCGTCGCCTACGAACTGGCCACCGGCCAGCGCCTCGCCCCGGCCGACTTCGAGGGCGGCCGCTCCGGCGCGGTCCGGGTGCTCGGGCAGCTCGGCTTCACCGTCCAGCCCCGCTGACCCGCCCGTCACGGCCGGAATCCGGCTGGCTGGTGCGCTGGACCAGGTCGGCGGCGACCTCGTCGATGCCGAGGCGATTGTGCTGGGCGGCCCCGGCCAGCAGGTGGTAGGCCTGGTCAGCCGAGCAGCCGCGCTGGGCGATGAGGATGCCGGTCGCCTGCTCGACGACGCCGCGGGTGGACAGCGCCTCCTGCAGCTGGCCGGCCAGCCGGGCCGCCCGCCAGTAGGTGCGGGCGTTGGCCAGGGCGACCGAGGCGGCCGAACCGAGCGTGGTCGCCAGCCGCTCGTCACCGGGCGGGAACCCGAACTCGTGGCGGCTGTAGATGTTCAGGGCCCCGAGACCGTCGCCCCCCACGATCAGCGGTATCGACAGCGTGGAGGCGAGCCCTTCGGAAGCGGCGGTGCCCGAGAACTCCGGCCAGCGCTGGTCCCGGGCGGTGGAGTCGATCCGCAGCACCTGCTGGCGGCGGTAGGCCTCCACGCAGGGGCCGCCGGTCTTCGCGGTGTACTGGGAGTTGTCGACCCGCAGGGCCACCTCGCTGGTGGCGACCGCGGTGTGCGGTCCCTCGCCGTTCAGCAGCGTGATCCCGCCTTCGTCGCCGCCCGGCAGGGCCGCGCAGGTCAGCTCGAGGATCTGGTTCAGGGTCTTGTCCAGGCTCTGCTCGGTGACCAGGATGGCGGCCATCGCGACCAGGGACTCGTCGGGTGGGCGGGGTTCGGTTCCGTTCCCGGTCATCGCGACTCCCGTTCTCCGCCCAAGGCGGCGCTGGCCTGGCCGGTACCGGCGGCCCCGGCCTGGCCGGGGCTGGCGTAGACCGGTAGCCGGCCGTCCAGGCGGATCAGGTCGAGCAGCCGCCGGACCGGGCCCGGCGGCACCACCAGCCGCAGCTCGGCGCCGGTGCCGTCGGTCTGGTCGAGAGCCCGGACGATGGCCCGGATCGCGCTGACGTCGCAGTAGATGGTTTCGCTGAAGTCGGCGATGAGCAGTTCGACGCCCGACCTCAGGGCCGTGGACAGCTGACGGAAGACCTCGTCGGAGTTGTTGACGTCGATCTCGGCCGGCAGCGCGACAATGGCGGTGCGGCCCGCTGGGTGATCGCCGCACAGTCGCATACGAGCAGGCTCTCAGTGCGGTGGCGGCCCGTAAACAAACGATGCGAAGGGCCTGCACGGTAAGCGAATCGTGATTGAAGGGCCTGGCCAGGGGTATCGCCTGGCTGGGGTGGGTGACAGTCCCGGTGATGCGGAGGCAGACCGTGGCTACTTCCACGGACGCGTCGAGGGCGTTGACGTCGCCACCTTTGCCACGGCCGATCCCGACCAGGCCCGAACTTTCCTCGACCGCACCTACGGCGGCCGCGGCCGGGGTCACCATCCGCGCCGTCCAGCTCGCCTTCCGTGCCCACCTGGACACCACGCCCATGCGCTACCTGCGGCGGATCCGGCTCGAGCACGTGCACCGGCAGCTGCGGGCGGCCGACCCGGCCCGCGAGTCGGTCCAGTCGATCGCCGGCCAGTGGGGGTTCGCCAGCCTGAGCCGCTTCACCTACTACTACCGCCAGGCCTACGGGGTGCTGCCCCGGCAGACGCTGCACAGCGACTGACCGGATGCGAAGATCGGCAGGTAATCGAGCACGACGGGACCGCCGCCATGATTTCCCTGAGGACGCTGGAGTGCCTGGTCGCGATCGTCGAGCAGGGTTCGCTGACCAAGGCGGCCGCGGTGCTGCACATGTCCCAGCCTGCTCTGTCACACCAGATCGCGGCGCTCGAACGGGAGCTCGGGACCCCGGTCATCGAGCGGCGGCCGCGGGGGATCCGGCCGACCGCGGCCGGGCTGGCGGTCGCGGCCGAGGCCCGGATCGCGCTGTCGGCGGCCGACCGGGCGGTGATCACCGGCCGCCGGGTGGCGGCCGGGACGGGCGGCCGGATCCGGATCGCCTGCGCCGAGACGATGACGGCCTGGGTGCTGGTGCCGGTGCTGCGGAGCTGGCGGCGCCGGTTCCCCGACGTGGAGCTGGACCTGAAGGAGTACACCAGCGCCGACCAGATGCTGGAGGTGCTGCTGGCCGGGGCGGCCGACGTCGTCGTCGGGCCGCGCCCGACCCACACCGAGGAGCACGTCGAGGTCCTCGGCCAGGAGGAGGTCGTGGTGGTGGCGGCGCCCGAGCACCGGTTCGCGGGCCGGGCCGCGGTACCGCCCGCCGAGCTCGCGGCCGAGGCGTTCGTGCACTACAACCCGGGCAACGGGTTCGGCGTCTGGGTCGACCAGTTCGCGGCCCGGTCCGGAGTGGTGCTGCCGTCGCCGGTCCTGCGCACCGGCTCCCCGCGCACCGCCGCCCAGCTGGCGGCGGCCGGGATGGGGGTCGCGATCGTGCCGTTCTCGGCCCTGGGGGCGATGCCGGCCGCCACCATCCGGTCCCTCGACCCGCCGGAGCTGCGCGACATCATCGCGGTCGTCGCCGCCCCCCACGACGACCTGCTGCGCCGGTTCGTCGGAGAGCTGAAACAACGCGGCCTGCCCGCGCGCCATTAGCAATTTCTATAACGGCGATCAATTTTTTGAAAGGGCCGAATTCTTGCTGGGGCACAACCGATATGCCAGTGTGTTAACTGCCTTTTATTAAAGGGCAAAAAAGCCGAGATGTTGATACTTGCCGCCGGTGTGATTTGCGGAGAGGTTGGCTATGCCTGAGCGACCGGTCATCGTGTTCGACGTCAACGAGACGCTGCTGGACCTGGAGGCGGTCCGGCCGGTCTTCGACCGGATCTTCGGTGATCCCGGCGCGCTGCGGCTGTGGTTCGCCGACCTGATCACCTACTCCGAGGCGCTGACGCTGGCCGACGTCTACGTCCCGTTCACCGACATCGGCGCCGCCGTCCTGCACATGCTGGCTGCCACCCGCGACCTGGTCATCACCGACGCCGACGCGGCCGAGCTGACCGACCGGTTCGCGACCATGCCACCGCACCCCGAGGTGCCGGCCGCGCTGCGGCGGCTCCGCGACCACGGGTTCCGGCTGTTCACGCTGACCGACAACACCCTGGCCATCTCCGGCCGGCAACTGGAGCACGCCGGGGTCATCGACGTGTTCGAGCGCCGGTTCAGCGTCGACGAGACCGTGCACCGGCACAAGCCGGCGCCGGAGGCCTACCAGTCGGTGGCCACCGCGCTCGGGCTGGACCCGGCCGGCATCTGCCTGATCGCCTGCCACGTCTGGGACACCATCGGCGCCCAGGCGGCCGGCTGGCAGGCCGCCCTCATCCTCCGCGACGGCAACGCCCCGCTGCCGGCCGGACCCCAGCCCGACCACATCGGCAAGGACCTCGACGCCATCGCCGACCAGCTCATCGAGCGGTACGCCGCGTAGCCCGGACGACCCCGCGCCGCCCCCAACCCCGCCAGTCCCACGACTCCCACGATCCCCACTAATTCCACCGCTCCCACGAGCCTCGGCTCGTACGGTGTACTGGAGCAAAGTCCGGGATAATCGCTGGTTTTGCTCCAGTAGGGGCTGGAGGGTAAGCGCTGTGACGGATGGGGCTGCCGGGGCGGCCCGGTTTCGTCGGCGGCCGAGGGGTGAGCTGCGTCGGGGGTCAGATCGGGTAGGGGCCGGTGCCGTCGCGGGTGGTGATCCACTGGAGCTCGGTGAAGTCGCTCATCGACTCCGGGCCCGAGCGGCCCCAGCCGCTGTCCTTGACCCCGCCCAGGGGTAGCTGGGGCTCGTCGGCGATGGTCTGGTCGTTGACGTGGACCACGCCGGCCTCGATGCGGCGGGCGAGGGCGAAGCCGCGCTGGTTGTCACTGGTGATGAGGCCGGCCGACAGGCCGTAGCGGGTCGAGTTGGCGATCTTGACCGCCTCGTCGGCGTCGGCCACCGGCTGGGCCACCAGGACCGGGCCGAACGTCTCCTCGGAGTGGATCCGGGCCCCGGCCGGCACGTCGGCCAGGATCGTGGGCTGATAGCAGGGGCCGTCGGAGCCGCCGCCGGCCAGCACGGTGGCCCCCTCGGCGACCGCCTCGTCGACCTCGCGGGCGACCCGGTCGCGGGCGGCCGGGGTGATCAGCGGGCCGATGATCGTGCCGGGGACGGCCGGGTCGCCGGTCGGCAGCGACTTGGCCCGGGTGGTGAGCCGGTCGATGAAGGTGTCGTAGACCGGCTGCTCGACCAGCACCTTGCGGGCGTTCATGCAGATCTGGCCGGAGTGGAAGAACGCCGCGAACGCAGCCGCCTCGACCGCGTAGTCGAGATCGGCGTCGGCCAGCACGATCAGCGGGTTGTAGCCGCCGAGCTCGAGCACGCAGCGCTTGAGCGCCCGCCCGGCCCGCTCGGCGAGGATGCGCCCGGTCGCCGACGAGCCGGTGAAGTTGATGCAGCGGACCTCGGGCCGGTCGAAGAACTCGTCGGCGATCGGCACCGCCTGGCCGGGGGCGTGGGTGATGACGTTGATCGTCCCGTCCGGGAACCCGGCCTCGGCCATGATCTCGGCGACCAGCAACCCGGCCGAGATCGGGGCCTCCTCCGACGGCTTGAGCACCACGGTGTTGCCGAACGCCAGCGGGTTCACCACCGTACGCCAGGCCAGCACGTGGGCCCCGTTCCAGGGCGAGATGCCGGCCACCACCCCGAGCGGCTTGCGCAGCGCCAGCGCGAACGTGCCCGGCATGTCGGACCGGATCACTTCCCCGGCCGGCAGGTAACCCCAGTTGGCCGCCTGGCGCAGCAGGCGGGTGGCGGTCAGCACCTGGAAGTGGGCGAACCCGCCCGCGCAGCCGGTCTCGGTGGCCAGCAGCTCCTTGATCTCGTCCTCGCGGCGCTCGACGATGTCGGCCGCCTTGAGGAACAGCGCCTGCTTCTCGGCCGGCGGCCGGTCGGCCCAGGCCGGGAACGCGGCCGCGGCGGCGTCGATCGCGCGGGCGGCGTCGGACCGGGTCCCGGCCGGGATGCGGGCCATCACCGTGCCCCGGTACGGATCGAGGTCGTCGAACAGCTGGTCCGAACCGGTCCACTGGCCGCCGATGTACTGCTGGTACTCGCGCATGACAGACAAAATATCGGAACCCGGGCCAAGCCCGGCAGCGGCCGGCCGCCTCGGCCGCTGGGGGGCGGTTGGGGGTGGAATCGGGGGTGATCCCCATCGACCCCGGCCGCCGGCGGCGGCAATCTGGAGACATCCGCTCAACCAAGCAACACCCAGTAACGGGGATTGGAAGTAGTCACCATGTTCGCCATCATCGCCCTCGTCCTGTTCGCCCTGGTCGCCCTGGCCATCCTCGGCTTCGCGATCCACGTCCTGTTCTGGCCGTTGCTGCTGGTCGCGATCGCGGTCCTGGCCTGGACCAAGCTCCGCCCGCGCCGCTAGGCTCCCCGCTGCAGCTGCCGAAAGAGGTCGTGCGGGGAGTCTTCGGGCTGCTCAAGAAGCAGCTGTGACGACCTGCCCGGCATCGCCGGCCGGCGGAATACTTTTTACACTTGCTCTGTGACCGTCCACGAACAAGCGTTCTCCGAGTCCTCGGAGTTCCCGGCCGCGAGCCGGGCGGACTGGCAGCGGCTGGTCGAGGGAGTGCTGGCCAAGTCGGGTAAGACCGGCCTGGCCGGGGCGGCCGCCGAGCAGGCGCTGACCACCGAGGTCGAGGACGGGCTGACGGTCCAGGCGCTGTACACGGCGGCCGACCCCGCGCCCGCACCCGGGCGGCCGGGCTTCGCCCCGTTCGTGCGGGGCGGCCGGGTGCCGGGGGCGGTCATGGCCGGCTGGGACGTCCGCCAGCAGCACGCCGACCCCGATCCGGAACGGGCCAACCGGGCGGTGCTGGCCGACCTGGAGAACGGCGTCACCTCACTGTGGCTGACCGTCGGCGGGGCCGGGCTGCCGGTCACCGCCCTGCCGGACCTGCTGCGGGGCGTCTACCTGGACCTGGCCGGCGTCGTGCTCGACGCCGGGGCCGAGTTCGCCGAGGCCGCCGCCCAGCTGTTCGCCCTCTACACCGACGGCCCGGCCGCGATCCCGGCCCCGGAGGCGACCGGCAACCTCGGGGCCGACCCGCTCGGCCTGCTCGCCCGCACCGGGCAGGACGCCGCGACCGGGTCCCAGCTGGACGCGGCCGCCCAGCTGGCCGCCCGCTGCCAGCGCGAGTTCGCCTGTCTGCGGGCGCTGACGGTCGACGCGCTGCCCTACCACGACGCCGGCGCCACGTCCGAGCAGGAGCTCGGGCTGTCGCTGGCCACCGCGGTCGCCTACCTGCGCCAGCTGACCGAGGCGGGGCTGACCGCCAGCCAGGCAGCCGGGCAGCTGGAGTTCCGCTACGCGGCCGGCGCCGACCAGTTCCTGACCATCGCCAAGCTGCGGGCCGCCCGCCGCCTGTGGTCGCGGGTGGCCGAGGTCTGCGAGGTCGACCCGGCCGCCGCCGGCCAGCGCCAGCACGCGGTGACCTCGACGGTGATGATGACCGAGCGTGACCCGTGGGTGAACATGCTGCGCACCACCGTGGCCTGCCTGAGCGCCGCCGTCGGCGGGGCCGACGCGATCACCGTGCTCCCGTTCGACAGCGCGCTCGGCCTGCCGGACGGTTTCGCCCGCCGGATCGCCCGCAACACCCAGGCGATCCTGCACGACGAGTCCAGCCTGGCCCGGGTGATCGACCCGGCCGGCGGCTCCTGGTACGTCGAGCAGCTCACCGACGAGCTGGCCCGCGGCGGCTGGGACGTTTTCCAGCAGATTGAGCGGGCCGGCGGCCAGCAGGCCGCCCTGGCCAGCGGCCTGGTCAGGGACCAGCTCGCGCAGAGCTGGGCCCGGCGCTCGGCCGACCTGGCCCACCGGCGCGAGCCGGTCACCGGGGTGAGCGAGTTCCCCAACCTGGCCGAGCGGCCGGTCGCCCGCGACCCGGCCCCGTCCCGGCCCGGCGGCGGGCTGCCCCGGGTCCGCCGGGCCGAGGCCTTCGAGACCCTCCGCACCCGGTCCGACCGGCAGCTGGCGGCCACCGGCGCCCGGCCGCAGCTGCTGCTGGCCAGCCTCGGCCCGCGGGCGGTGCACACGGCCCGCTCCACCTTCGCCGCCAACCTGTTCCAGGCGGGCGGGATCGAGACGCCGCTGAGCGAGGCGGCCGGCGGCAGCCAGACCGAACCGCCCGACCTCGACGCGCTGGCCGACGCGTTCCGGGCCAGCGGCGCCCGGGCCGCCTGTATCTGCTCCAGCGACAAGCTCTACGCCGAGTACGGCGCGGCGGCGGCCGCCGCCCTCAAGGCGGCCGGGGCCGGTTACGTGGTGCTGGCGGGCCAGCCCGGCGACCAGCGTGAGGCCTACCAGGCGGCCGGGGTCGACGACTTCGTCTACGTCGGCGGCGACGCCGTCGCCGCCCTGACGGCCGTCTACGAAGGCGGGGAGTCATGATCCCGGATTTCAGCCAGATCGAGCTCGGCGGCCCCGGCGGCCCGGCCGTCAGCGCCGGGGAATGGGAAAAGGCGTGGCGGGCGGAGACCGGCAAGGACTTCGCCGAAGCGGCCTGGGACACGCCCGAGGGCATCACCGTCAAGCCGCTGTACACGGCCGACGACCTGGCCGGGCTGGGCTTCCTGGACACCTGGCCGGGCATCGCGCCCTACCTGCGGGGCCCCTACCCGACGATGTACCGGACCCAGCCGTGGACGATCCGCCAGTACGCCGGGTTCTCCACCGCCGAGGAGTCCAACGCCTTCTATCGCCGCAACCTGGCGGCCGGCCAGAAGGGCCTGTCGGTCGCGTTCGACCTGGCCACCCACCGCGGTTACGACAGCGACCACCCGCGGGTGAGCGGCGACGTCGGCATGGCCGGGGTCGCGATCGACTCGATCTACGACATGCGGCAGCTGTTCGACCGCATCCCGCTGGAGCAGATGTCGGTCTCGATGACGATGAACGGCGCCGTGCTGCCGGTGCTGGCGCTGTACATCGTGGCGGCCGAGGAGCAGGGGGTGGCGCCCGAGCAGCTGGCCGGGACCATTCAGAACGACATCCTCAAAGAGTTCATGGTCCGCAACACCTATATCTACCCGCCGCAGCCGTCGATGCGGATCGTGTCCGACATCTTCGCCTACACCTCGCAGCGGATGCCGCGCTACAACTCGATCTCGATCTCCGGCTACCACATCCAGGAGGCCGGGGCCACGGCCGACCTGGAGCTGGCCTACACGCTGGCCGACGGGGTCGAGTACCTGCGGGCGGGGATGGCGGCCGGGCTCGGCATCGACCAGTTCGCTCCCCGGCTGTCGTTCTTCTGGGCCATCGGCATGAACTTCTTCATGGAGATCGCCAAGCTGCGGGCGGCCCGGCTGCTGTGGGCCCGGCTGGTGAACCAGTTCGAGCCGCAGAACCCCAAGTCGCTGTCGCTGCGCACGCACTGCCAGACCTCGGGCTGGTCGCTGACCGCCCAGGACGCCTTCAACAACGTCGCCCGCACCTGCGTGGAGGCGATGGCGGCGACCCAGGGCCACACCCAGTCGCTGCACACCAACGCGCTCGATGAGGCGCTGGCGCTGCCGACCGACTTCTCCGCCCGGATCGCCCGCAACACCCAGCTGCTGCTGCAGCAGGAGTCCGGCACCACCCGGGTGATCGACCCCTGGGGCGGCAGCGCCTACGTGGAGAAGCTGACCGACGAGCTCGCCCGCCGCGCCTGGCAGCACATCCAGGAGGTCGAGGCGGCCGGCGGGATGACCAAGGCGATCAGCGAGGGCATCCCCAAGCTGCGGGTGGAGGAGGCGGCCGCGCGCACCCAGGCGCGCATCGACTCGGGCCGCCAGCCGGTCATCGGGGTCAACAAGTACCGCCTGGACTCCGATGACGAGCAGATCGAGGTGCTCAAGGTCGACAACGCCGCGGTCCGCGCCCAGCAGCTGGAGAAGCTGCGGCGGCTCCGGGCGGAGCGGGACGAGGACGCGACCCGGGACGCATTGCGGAAGCTGACGGCGGCGGCCGAGGCCGGGGCCCGGGTTGACAGTACGGCGGGCGGCAGCCTCGAGGGCAACCTGCTGGCGCTGGCGGTCGACGCGGCCCGGGCCAAGGCCACCGTCGGCGAGATCTCCGACGCGCTCGAGCAGGTCTACGGTAGGCACGCCGGGCAGATCCGGACGCTGGCGGGCGTCTACCGGGACGAGGCCGGCCAGGGCGGCCCGGTCGAGGAGACCCGCATGCTGGTGGACAAGTTCGCCGAGGCCGAGGGCCGCCGGCCGCGCATCCTGGTGGCCAAGATGGGCCAGGACGGCCACGACCGCGGCCAGAAGGTGATCGCCACCGCGTTCGCCGACCTCGGTTTCGACGTCGACGTCGGCGCCCTGTTCCAGACCCCGGACGAGGTCGCCCGGCAGGCGGTCGAGGCCGACGTGCACATCGTCGGGGTCTCCTCGCTCGCGGCCGGCCACCTGACCCTGGTCCCGGCCCTGCGGGCGGCGCTGGCGGAGGCCGGGCGGCCCGAGATCATGATCGTGGTCGGCGGGGTCATCCCGCCCGGCGACGTCGACGCCCTGCACGAGGCGGGGGCGGCCGCGGTGTTCCCACCGGGGACGGTGATCCCGGCGGCGGCCGCCGAGCTGGTCCGCACGCTGGCCGCCAGCCTGGGCCACGAGCTCTGATCGGGCGATGGCCGCCGCCCGGCCGCCGGTGAGCGCCGAACCGCACGTGCGCAGCGTGCTGGACGGCTCCCGGGCCGGCATCGCCCGCGCGATCACGCTGGTCGAGTCGACCCGGCCGGATCACCGGGCGGTGGCTCAGCAGCTGCTCGGCGAGCTGCTGCCGCACACCGGCAAGGCGATCCGGGTCGGCATCACCGGGGTGCCGGGGGTGGGCAAGTCCACCTTCATCGACGCCTTCGGGACGATGCTGACCGGGGCCGGTCACCGGGTCGCGGTGCTGGCGGTCGACCCGTCCTCCAGCCGGACCGGCGGCTCGATCCTCGGCGACAAGACCCGGATGCAGCACCTGGCCACCGACCCGGCCGCGTTCGTGCGGCCGTCACCGTCGTCGGGCACGCTCGGCGGGGTGGCCCGGGCCACCCGCGAGTCCATGGTGATCATGGAGGCGGCCGGCTACGACGTCGTCCTGGTCGAGACGGTCGGGGTCGGCCAGTCGGAGATCGCGGTGGCGTCGATGGTCGACACGTTCGTGCTGCTGGGCCTGGCCCGGACCGGCGACCAGCTGCAGGGCATCAAGAAGGGCGTGCTCGAGCTGGCCGACGTCATCGCGGTCAACAAGGCCGACGGGCCGCACGAGAAGGACGCCCGGGCCGCCGCCCGGGAGCTGGCGTCGGCCCTGCGGCTGCTCCAGGACCCGAACGCGGCCTGGCGGACGCCGGTGCTGACCTGCAGCGCGCTCGAGAACGAGGGCCTGGATGAGGTGTGGCGGCAGATCGAGCGGCACCGCACGATGCTGGAGTCGACCGGCGAGCTGGACCGCCGCCGCCGCGACCAGCAGGTCGGCTGGGCCTGGAACCTGGTCCACGACCAGCTGGTGGCCCGGCTGCACGCCGACCCCCGGGTGCGGGCGATCGTGCCCGGGCTGGAGCGGCGGGTCCGGGACGGCTCGATCCCGGCGACGACGGCGGCCGAAGAGATCCTCGGCGCCTTCGGGGTGCCCGACGGGCGCGGGCCCGGGCCCGAGGTGCCCGGTCAGTGACCGAGCACACCGATGACGGCCGCTACATCCTGGTCGGCGGGCGGCGCTGGCGGGCGACCGACCCGCTGATCCCGGCCGCGCGGGCGGCCGAGCTGCGGTCGGCCCTGATGGCCTGGCGGCGGGCGGTCAAGGCGGTGAAAGGCACCGAGGCGGAGCCCGCCGCCCGGGCCGGGGTGCAGGCGGCCAAGGTCGCGCTCGGGGAGCGCGGCCAGCCGTGGTGGGAGCAGACCGCGGCCGAGCGGAAGGCCCGCTGGGAGACCCCGGTCCCGCTGCCGGGCGACTGACCGGCCCTGGCCGGCTCAGCGGGCGGTCGCGGCGATCAGCGTGAGCACGAGCGCGGCGACCAGGATCGCCACCCGCAGGTAGTGCAGGCGGTCCCAGCGCTGCTGCTGCTCGCGCCAGTCGGCCGGGTGGTCGTCGGCCGTCCAGGTGGCCGAGCGGTTGTTGATCGGCACCAGCAGGGTGATCGACAGCACCACGGTGACGACCAGCAGTGCCGCCGCGGCGACGGCGGCCGCGGCTCCGGGCTGGTCCCAGCGGGCGGCGGCCAGCCCGGCCACCAGGGCCAGCGAGGCGAAGTACCAGAACGGCATGACGCGGCCGAGGACCCGGGCCCCCCAGGCCCGGCCCTCCTGCGCGGGCCCGGCCGCCAGGCTCCGCAGCATCTGGTTGACGATGACCCCGACCGAGAATTCGACGCCGACCATGAGGCCGACCGCGGTCCCGGTGACGACGGCGAGCGCAAGCAACATTTTCATTCCTAAGGTTAGCGGCGCTATATTTTCTAGCAGTGCTAACCTAAGTCGGGAACGAGCGGAGCGCAAGCGGGATTCGGGCGCGGGGCCAGGTCGGCCCGGCGCGGGCCAGTCCGGGCCGGCGCGGGCCAGTCCGGGCCGGGTCCCGCCGGGCAGGAGGACGGTCATGGCGTCAACCGAGACCAGGGCGCGGCGGGTGGCCGAGCGCCGCCAGCAGATCCTCGACGCGGCCCGGACGGTGGCCGAGGCCGAGGGCTGGGCGGCCGTCACCTCCCGGCGCCTGGCCGACGCGATCGGCTACACCCAGCCGGTGCTCTACGGGCACTTCCCCGGGGGCAAGACCGAGATCATGCGCACGGTCGCGCTGGCCGGGTTCGCCGAGCTGGCCGCCGCCACCCGGGCGGCCGTCGGCGACCGGACCGGCGGGCAGGCGGTCGAGGCGGTGGCCCGCGCCTACCTCGGCTTCGCCGACGCCCACCCGGCCCTCTACGAGGCGATGTTCCAGCTGCCGCTCGACGTCCGGTTCGCCCGGGACGACTCCGAGGAGGAGCTGCGGGCGGGCTTCGACGCGCTGGCGGCCGCGCTCGGCGACGGCGCCGACGGCACCGCCACCGAGGTGCTGTGGAGCGCCCTGCACGGCATGAGCCTGCTCGAGCGGGGCGGCCGCCAGCGGCCCGGGGACCGCGGGCACCGGATCGCCGCGCTGGCGGCCCGCTTCGGCAGCTAAGACCAGGTCAGAGGCATTCCCGGTAATCCTCGGAGGGTGGCTGGGCGTCTCACTTATAGGCCCATTTGCGACGGGAGAGCAATCGTGGCTGGCACCGCCCTGGAAGATCACCTGACCGCCCTGCTGGGTCTCGGCTACGGCGTGGCGATTGAACAGCTCTCGGCCGAGCGCTACGAGGTCACGCTGATCAGCATGGAGGGTGATCAGAGTGGCAGCGCCGCGTCGCTGACGGAGGCGTTCAAGGCAGCGTTCCACGCTCCGCTGATCCGAGCGTAGCTCCCGGGCCCGCCTGGCTCCCCCGGGCTGGCGGGCTAGGCGGCGAGCGCGGTGAGCCCGGCGGCGGCGCAGTCGTCGTCCTGGCCGGGCGCCATTCCGCCGCTCACCGCCAGCGCCCCGAGGACGGTGTCCCCCCGGAGGATGAGGGCCGCGCCGGCGCCGGCCAGGATGGGCGTCCGCACGGCCCGGTCGAGCTGGGCGAAGAAGCCCGGGTTGGCCTCCTGCAGCTGGCGCAGGTCGGCGCCGTCGCGGCGGAACAGGGCGACGCTGGCCGCCTTGGTCGCGGCGATCTGGGCCGAGAGCGGCGCGGCGCCGTTCATCCGGCCGAGGGCCTGCGGGTGCCCGCCCTCGTCGACGACCGCGACCGTGACCAGGGCGCCCAGCTTGGCGGCGCGCTCGTGGGCGCGGGCGATGACGGTCTGAGCCTCTTGGAGTGTGAGCGGCATCGGGGCCCCCTCGATCGGGCGGGCAGCCATTAGGTGGACAGCTGTCCTTGTATGGACAAGCGTACTGTCGGCTGAGGCGGCGGCGCAAGGACGCGAAGTTAGGATGATCGGGCGATGGACGACACCACCCCAGCCGCTCCTTCGGCTGGCCCTAGGGCGGCCGATCTCCCGGCGGCCCCGCGCCGCCCCAACGCGCGCGGGCAGGGGGAGCGGCTGCGGGAGGAGATCATTTCCGCCGCCGCCCAGATGCTGGGCAACCTGGCCGGCGACGAGGCGTTGTCGCTGCGCGCGGTCGCCCGGGCGGTGTCGATCTCCCCGACCTCGGTGTACCTGTACTTTCCGGACCGGGACGCGCTCGTCGCGGCGACCATGCAACGCTGCCACGCGGAGATGGTCGGGGCGGCCGACGAGGCCGAGGCCGCCCACCCGGACCCCGCGGGCGCCTTGCGGGCCCGGATCCTGGGCCAGGCGGCCTGGGTGCAGGAGCATCCCGGCCTCTACAAGGTGATGCACGAGAGCAAGGTCGGCATGCCGTTCAAGGAGGCCGCGTTCACGCGCACCACGGCCGCGGTCCAGCGCTGCATGGACGCCGGGGTAGCCGCGCCCGGGGACGCCGCCACCGTCGCCCTCGACCTGCGGACGGCCGTCATCGGCATGCTGTCGCTGCGGATCAACGAGCCCGACCTGCCCTGGCCGCCGTTCCCCGAGCAGGCCGACCGGTTCCTGGCCAAGCTGGTCGGGCTGACCCCGCCGGACGGTGCTCCGGCCGCGGCTTCCCCAGGACTGGGCGACTAGGGAGTTTTGCCAGGGGCAGGCGCCTCGTTCTGACCGAGACTGAATATGTCAGCAACGAGAGCAAAAGAGCCGGGAGGCCGCCATGAACACCCCGCCCACGACCCTGGACCACGGCGACCCGGACCCGGGCGGCCAGGGCGGCGATGGCCGGGGTCGCCACGCCCTTCCCGTCAGCGGAAAGGCTCGCGGCCGTGGCCGGCACGCCCGTCCCGCGCGGACGCGCCGCTACCTTGTCGGGGCCGTCGCCGTGGCCGGCGCGGCCACCGCGGTGGGTCTCCTGGCCAGTTCGTCGCACGCCGCGGCCACCACCCACGGCGCTGCCCGCCCTCTCACCGCGGTCCAGGCCGTCAGCTCGTCCGTCCCGGGAGCGGGCGCCGACGCCGCCAGCTCGTCGTGACCAGCGTCACGGCGGAGGAGGGGGCCGGGCGCCACGGGTACCCGGCCTCCTCGCCTTTGCCGGCGGCCCGGCTCGGGCTGCCCATCTGCCCGCCTGCCCGCCTCACGACGGGATGGCCGGCTTGGTCAGCAGGTCCTGGGCGGCTTTGCCGAACGCGGCCACCAGGCGGCTGCGGTCGGCCGCCCGGGTGGCCACCACCACGTGGCACGGGTCGACGTCGTCGAGCGGGACGGTGGTGAGGTCGGCCCGGATGCCGGCCGCCCCGGTCGCGGCCGGGATGATGGCGACCGCCTGACCGGCCGCGATGTACTCGAGCTTGTCCTCGATGGTCTCGGCGGGCGGGCCGCCCGGGGCCGGGCGCCCATCGGGGCGGGGGTCGATCCGCCAGTAGGAATCCCACTCGGAGTCGGGGAACCGCGGGATCGGCTCGGCCGCGATCTCCTCCAGGCTGACCGACTCCTGGCCCGCCAGCCGGTGGCCGACCGGGATCAGCAGCACCCGGGGCTCGTCGTAGAGCACGGTCACCCGCAGCCCCTCGGTCCGCAGCGGCAGCCGGGTCACGGCCGCGTCCACCCGGTGGCCGAGCAGCGCCGCCCGCGGTTCGTCCCACTCCAGGTGGTGGGTCTGCACGTCGGCGTCCGGGTGCAGCCGGCGCAGGCGGCCGACCGCCGGGGTGACGATCAGGCCGGTCGTGTAGCCGATGACGATCCGGGCCGGGTGGGCGGCCGCCCGGGTGGCCGCGGTAGCCTGGGCGGCCGCCCGCAGCAGCGCCCGGGCGCGGGCCAGGAACACCTCGCCGGCCTCGGTCAGCTCGGTGCCCTGCCGGTCGCGGTCGAGCAGGCGGACCCCGAGCTGGGTCTCGAGCTGGCGGATCTGGCGGCTCAGCGACGGCTGGGCCACCCGCAGCTCGGCCGCGGCCCGGCCGAAGTGCCGGTGCTGGGCGACCACGGTGAAGTAGCGGACCAGCCGCAGGTCGAGATCCGGGGGCGGCGGCGAGTCGGTCATGCCTCGATCGTATCTCGCCTGCGCAGCCGCCGTTCAGACCAAACCGGCTGCCAGCAGCGGTGATACCTGATCCGTATCACGTAGTCCGCAACAGGACTTGGACGTGGACCGGGACCCGGACCTAGCGTCGAAGCATGACAGAAACCTCCGCAGCCGAGACCCTCGTCCGGCGCATGTACGAGCCCCTCGCCACCGGCGACACCACCCTGGTGGACCAGGCGCTGGCCCCCGACTGGGAGGCCGTCCCGGCCCTGCAGGCCGGCCCGGGCGCGGCCGGCTGGAAGGCCACCGTCAGCCACCTGCGCGGCGTGTTCACCGACCTGACCGTCACCATCGAGGACGTCGTGGTGTCCGGTGACCAGGTGGCGGTCCGTTCGGTCAGCCGGGGGGTGCACACGGGCGAACTGCTGGGGGTGCCGGGCACCGGGCGCCCGGTCGAGATCCGGGCGGCCGACTTCCACCGCATCGAGGGCGGCCGGATCGTCCGGACCTGGCACCTGGAGGACTACTTCGGCGTCGCCGGCCAGCTCGGGCTCAAGGTCTCCCGGTGACGGCGCTGGGCGGTAAGACCGCGGTCGTCACCGGGGCCGCCCGCGGCATCGGGTTCGCGTACTGCCAGCGGCTGGCGGCCGACGGCGCCAACGTCGTCGCGCTCGACATCGACGACCCGGCCGAACGGGTCAAGGAGCTGCCCGGGCCGGGTGAAAAGCTGGGGCTGACCTGCGACCTCAGCCGCCCCGGGCCGATCGCGGCGGCGGTCGCGACCGTCATCGAACGGTTCGGCCGCTGCGACATCCTGGTCAACAACGCCGCGATCTTCCCGGCCACCGACCTGGGCGGGATCACGATCGATCGGTGGCGGCAGGTGCAGGCGGTCAACGTCGAGGCGGCCCTGCTGCTGGCCCAGGCGTTCGCACCCGGGATGAAGGCGGCGGGCTGGGGCCGGATCGTCAGCACCGGCTCCGGCAACACCCTGCTCCAGGTCCGCGATCTGGCCTACCTGACCAGCAAGGGGACCGTGCACGCGCTGACCCGGGCGCTGGCCAACGAGCTGGGCGACAGCGGGATCACCGTCAACGCGATCGCGCCCGGCGTGGTCGGCACCGAAGGGTTCCGGGCCCGGTCCCGCCCCAACGGGGCCAGCGCCGAGGAGATGATCACCCGGCTGGCGGCCCGGCAGACGATCAAGCGCCCGTCGGTCCCGGCCGACGTGGCGGGCGCGCTGGCCTTCCTGGTCTCCGACGACGCGGGCTTCATCACCGGCCAGATCCTGCACGTCGACGGCGGCGTCACCCGGACCGGAGCCTGACCACCTCCGGTCCGGGACGCCGGGCGTCAGAACGTGCGGATGGCGATCTCGGCCGGGGCGCTCAGCAGCCCGCTGATCTCGTCGTCGAGCTTGGTCAGGGTCAGCGAGGCGCCCGCCATGTCGAGCGAGGTGCAGTACTCGCCGACGTAGTTGCGGCGGACGTTGATGCCGCGCTTGGCCAGCTCACTGTGGGCCCGCCCGTACAGGATGTAGAGCTCGCTGATCGGGGTGCCGCCGAGCCCGTTGATCATCAGCGCCACGTCGTCGCCGCTCTGGAACGGCAGGTCGGAGACGACCGCCTCCAGCAGCTCGTCGACGATGGCGTTGGCGCTGGCCAGCTTCTCCCGGCGACGGCCGGGCTCGCCGTGGATGCCGACGCCCATCTCCATCTCGTCGGCCCCCAGCTCGAACAGGGGCGAGCCCTTGGCGGGGGGCGTGCACGAGGTCAGCGCCATGCCCATGGTCCGGGTCACGCCGTTGACCTTGTTGCCGATGCGCAGCAGCTCGTCGAGGTCGGCGCCCTGCTCGGAGGCGGCCCCGACCGCCTTGATCACGAAGAAGTTGCCCGCCACCCCGCGTCGGCCGACCGTGTAGGTCGAGTCCTTGACCGCGACGTCGTCGTCGACCAGCAGGGTGCCGATGCGGACGCCGTCGGCCTCGGCCATCTCGGCGCCCATCTCGAACGCCATCCGGTCCCCGGTGTAGTTGTTGATCAGGTGCAGCACGCCCTTGGGGGAGGCGAGCAGCTTGCTGGTCTCCAGCACGTAGTCCATCGGCGGGGCCGCGAACACGTCGCCCGGGCAGGCCGCGTCGAGCATGCCCTGGCCGACCACCATCACGTGGGCGGGCTCGTGGCCGGAGCCGGAGCCCTGGATCACCGACACCTTGTCGTCGCGGGGCGCGTCGGTCCGCATGATCAGGTTGTACTCGGGGACGTACTTGAGCGTGCCCGGGTTGGCCAGCGCCAGGCCCTGCAGCATCTCCGGTACGAAATCTTTGGGGTCGTTGACGAACTTCTTCACGGCAACCTCCGTTGGTTACGACTCGGGACTCAGGGCTCAGGCCGGGTTGATGGGCAGGGGGTCGGGCGGCAGGCCAGCCACGGCGGCGAACATCACCGCGACCGCGACCGCGCCGGCGTCGAGGGTGCCGATGCTGCGCTCGCCGGTGTAACTGGCCCGGCCCCGCTTGGCCTCCATCGAGCGGGTGGCCTCGGCGCTGTCCCGGGCCACCTGGGCGGCCGCCGCCAGCGTGGCCTGGGGGTCGAGCCCGTCGGCCAGGCTGCGCTCGATCGAGTCGGTCGCCGGGATCAGCGCGTCCAGCAGGGTCTTGTCGCCGACGTCGGACTTGCCGCGGGCCTTGATGCCCTCGGCCGCCGCCCGCAGCATGGCCACCACCTGGGCCGGCTCCAGTTCGGTGACAGCACCTGCTGTCGTGCCGGCCCGCAGGAAGGCGGTGCCCCAGATCGGCCCCGAGGTGCCGCCGATCCGGCTGGTGATCATGACCGCGACCTTCTTCAGGAACGTGCCGATGTCGGTCCGGTCGAAGTCGTCCCAGCCGCTGATGACCAGCTCGAACCCGCGGGCCATGGAGTACCCGAAGTCGCCGTCACCGACCACACTGTCGAGGTCGCCGAAGTACTTCTCGTTCTCGACCGCGGTGCTCGCGATCGTGTGCACGACGTTCTCGACGTCGGCGGACGTGGCCTTGGCCATGGGGGCTCCTTGCCGTCCAGAAAGAACGCGGGAAAGATCTGAAAGGGTGATCCGGCCGCCGGGGGTGGCCGGGGTCCGGTTGGCGATGACGGTCGTCTGCTCCCCGCCCGGGTCGCCGAGCGACGAGACGACCAGCGCGGCCTCGCTGAAGTCCTCGTCCTTGGTCAGGTCGTTGACGGTGACCACGGTGGCCAGCCCGGCCCCGGTCGCGGCCAGCAGGCCGTTGCGGGAGTCCTCGATCACCACCACCTGGCCGGCCGGGAGGCCGAGCCAGTCCAGCGCGACCAGGTAGATGTCGGGGGCCGGCTTCTTGGCCTTGACGATGTCGCCCGCGAACACCTTGACCTGGGCGGCCAGGTCGTCGCCGACCGCCCGCTCGAGGGTGGCCACCACCGACGGCTCGGCCGAGGTGGAGGCGACCGCCACCCGCCAGCCCGCGGCCAGCGCCTCGCCCACGATCCGGGCGATCCCGGGCCGGGGCGGGACCGCGCCCGAGGTGACCAGCTCGGTGTAGATCTCGGTCTTGCGCTGGTGCCAGGCGGCGATGGCGGCCTGCTGGCCGGCCGGGTCGGACGGCAGCCCGGCGGCGGCCACGAACTCGGGGGTGAGCAGGCTGGCCAGCCGCTCCTTGCCCCCGCCGATCAGCACCTTCTGGCGGTAGTCGTCCAGCGTCCAGTGCACCGGCAGCCCGAACTCGGTGAAGACCTGGTTGAACGCGACCAGGTGCCCGTAGCGCTCGGTGTCGGCCAGCACCCCGTCGCAGTCGAGGATCAGCGCCCGGTCGTCATCGGTGTGCGGCATCAGCTCACCGGGCCTTGCCGGCCCCGGCCCGGCCCGCGCTGCCGAACCGGCGCATGTGGCCGGCCGCCATCTCCAGCACCGCCTCGCGGACCGAGCTGAACAGCGACGGCGGGTCCCACTTGTTCTGCTCCTCGGCCGTGCGCAGGTAGGCGAGGTTGGCCCGCATGAACGTGACCTTGAGGTCGGTCGAGATGTTGACCTTGGCGCAGCCGCGGGCGATGAGGTCGGTGAACTGGGCGTCGGTCATCCCGGTGCCGCCGTGCAGCGCGATCGGGATCGGCTGCTCGGCCACGATGTCGGAGACCCGCTGGGCGTCGAGCTTGGGCTCGGCGTGGTAGACGCCGTGGGCGTTGCCGATGGCGGGCGCGAACACGTCGATGCCGGTGGCCCGGATGAACTCGATCGCCACCGGCAGCGACTGGGTCTGCGCCACCTCGTCGGAGCCGATGCCGTCCTCGACGCCGGTGATCGACTCGATCTCGCCTTCGACGTTGGCCCCGTAGCCGCGGGCCTCGGCCACCACCTCGATCGTCTGCCGCTGGTTCTCCTCGACCGGCAGCGACGAGGCGTCGAACAGCACCGAGTTCCAGCCCTGGCGCAGGCAGCCGGTGATCACCGACCGGTCCGGGCAGTGGTCCAGGTGCAGGCTGACCGGGACCTCGATGCCCGCGGTGAGCTCCCGCCACATCGCGAACAGCAGGTCGAGGCCGATCGAGCGGACGGTCTTGACCGACGTCTGGACGATGACCGGCGAGCGCTCGCGCACGGCCGCGGCCAGTACCGCCTCCATCGTGAGGTCGTTGACCACGTTGATCGCGGGCACGCCGTAGCGCTCGGTGAACGCGCGGTCGACGATTTCTTTCAGCGGGACAACAGGCACGAAGCGGACACTACGTTTGCCGCCGCCGGTCCGGATCGGTGAAAGTCCCCAACTTCGGTGGGGACTTTCCCTACCGCCGGTCAGCGGGCGGCGGGCCCGTCAGCGGATGAGCTGCGCGGCCCGGCTGGCCAGCTCGGTCCGGTTGCGGGCGCCGGTCTTGCGCAGCACCGCGCCCGCGTGCTTCTCGATCGTCTTGACCGACAGCATCAGCCGCTCGGCGATGATCTTGTCGGGCAGCCCCTGCTCCATCAGGCCCCGGACCTCGCGCTCGCGGCTGGTGAGCGGCTCGATGGCCGCGTCGGCGCGCAGGCCGCGGCGCAGCTGGCGGAGCATCGGGACCGACAAGATCGCCTGCCCGCGGGCGGCCGCCACCACCGCCTGGGCCAGTTCGGGCCCATCGGCGTCGATGTCCACGCAGCCGCGGGCACCCGCCCGCATCGCGGTCGCCACCTGGTCGTCGCCCTGCTCGCGGCCGGGGTCGCAGAGGCCGACCACCGCCAGCGGTTCGCAGGTGGCGATCAGCAGCCCGGTGATGCCATCGGGCTCGTCCCGGTCCGCGCCCAGGCCCAGGTCGACCAGGGCCACCTCGGGCCGCAGGGCCCGGCAGGCCTCGGCCGCCTCCTTGGCGGTGGCGGCCTCGCCGACGATCTCCAGCCCCGGCTCGGTCCAGGTCAGCAGCCGGGCCAGGCCGGCCCGGAGCGCGGGCTGGCGGGCCGCCACCAGCACCTGCGGCCGGGCCGGGTCGGCTCCGGAGTCGCGCTGGTGGGGGAACCGCGCCCGGATCCTGGTGCCCCAGCCCGGCAGCGAGTCGAGCTCGACGGTCGCCCCCAGCGCGCCCGCCCGGTCGGCCATCGCCCGCAGCCCGAAGCGGTCGCTCTGCCAGCCCGAACGGGGATCGAAACCCTGCCCGTCGTCCTGGACCAGCAGCGAGACCGCCTCGGACTCGTACAGCAGGCCGAGCCGGGCGGTCCGCGCCTGGGCGTGGGCGACGATGTTGGTCAGCGCCTCCCGGGCGATCCGCAGCAGCTCACGGGCCCGGTCCCCGGCCAGCGGGACCGGCGTGCCGGCCGAGACGAAGCGGACCTCGAGGTGGCCGGTGCTCTGGGCCCAGGCCACCTCGGAGCGCAGCGCCGCCTCCAGCGTGCGGTCGTCCAGCGGCGAGGCGGCCCGCCCGAGCAGCGTCAGCCGCACCTCGACCAGCGCCTCGGCCGCGATCGCGCTGGCCTCCCGGAGCTGGTCGGCGGCGGCCCCGGCGGCCAGCTCGTGGCCGGCGTTGTCGACGTGCGCGCGCACGGTCACCAGCCGCTGGGCCAGCGTGTCGTGCAGCTCGGCCAGCATCCGGTCGCGCTCGGCGGCGGCCGCCTCGGCCCGGGCCAGCTTCTCCGCCTCCTCGTGCATGCGGGCGTTGGCCAGCGCGATCGCCGCGTGCCGGGCGAATAGCCGCAGCAGCTCGGCGTCGGCCGGCCCGAACGCGCGCCGCTCGTCCCGGCTGAACACGATGCAGGCCCCGATGATGCGGCCCCGCCACTCCAGCGGCACCCCGATCACGCCCCGCAGCGTGGCCCGCGACTCGGCCGCCACGTGCCCGCCGGGCACGTCGTCGTAACGGGCGAACCAGAGCGGCGCCCGCCGGGCCACGACCGCCCCGGTCATGCCCTCGGTGAGCGGGTAGACCGCGCCGGAGTTGCAGGCCACACCGATGTCGGCTTCCTTGCGGTAGACCCCGGCCGCCTCGTCGACGCTGCAGATCGAGCCGGCGTCGCACCCCAGCAGCTCGGTGCAGCGGCGCAGGATCTGCTCCAGCAGCGGGCGCAGCGCGAACTCGCCGGCCAGTTCCTCGGCCACCGCGATCAGGCCCGCGGCCCGCGCGGGGACGTCGTCGTCCACGGTTTGAGCATCACCCGGCCGGCATCAGCCCGTCAAGGCACGTCAGGGAGGGTGGCTCGCCCTGGTGGAGCGCCGTGGGATGCTCGGTCGGTGCGGCATCACCGGTGGCGGCGGGCGGGGAGTCTGGCCGTCGCCACCGTTCCCCTGGTGCTGGCCGGCTGCGCCGCCTCGGCACCGGCCCGGCCGGTCGCGTCCGCTACCGTTCATCCGCCGGCGGCGGCTCCGCGGCCGGCCACGCCGCAGCCGGCCACGCCGGTCATCACGGTCGCCGGGGACCACCCGGTGCCGCCCAACGGCAGCCAGGACACCTACGCGCAGACGCCGGGAACGACCTGCGACCCGGCCACCCTCGCCCACGACCAGGCCATCGGCGCCAAGATCGCGGCCGGGTTCAACGGGGCCGGCCTCACGGTGTCGGCCGACCTGCTCACCCACTTCCTGCGGGGCGTGGGGACTGAGGTCGATTTCCCGGCCGGGTCCGTCATCGCCCAGCAGGCCTTGGCCAGCGCGGCCTTCCAGGCGGTGAACAGCCAGGTCCAGCTGGCCGTCCTCAGCCAGCTGCAGGCGGGCCGGACCCGGGTCCGGCTCTCGGCCGCGCAGCTGCCGGCGGTGACGTTCGCGTCCAGCGGCGGCGACCTGTACTGGGGCTTCCGCGGCACCCAGGGCCTGACCGTGACCGGCCGTATCCACCGGACCAACGGCCGGTACGTCGGCACCCTGTCCTACGTCATCCGGGACAGCTACGGTTTCCCGGCCGATGACACGCTCGCCGGTTTCGGCCCGCCCATGCGGTACCTGCAGACGGCCTGCGGGGCACCCCGGCACGCGGGTGGCGCCCACTGGTTCCCCGACACGATCACGGTCACCGCCCCGTTCCGCCGCCCCGCCTGACCGGGCTGACCGGCCGGGCCGCGTCAGCCGTGGTCTTCGCGGCTGTCGTGCCGCCAGTCCTTACCGAACTCGCCGTCGTGCAGCCGCCGCAGCAGGTGGGCGTGGTGGTCCAGCTGGTCGGCCGCCCGCAGCATCTCGTGGTAGTCCTGCCCGTGGTCGCGGGCCGGGGTCTTCTCCTCCGCGCGCTTGCGGACGATGTGCAGCTCCTCGCGGCTCAGCTCCACGATCTTGTTCAGCGCCTGCTCCAGGTCCATGATCGCCTCCTTGGCCCCGACCCTACGTGGCGGCGTCGGCCATGATCGAGGAGAGCCGGCCAATGGCGTCGTTGATGTCGGCCGGCGCCGGGGCGGCGCTGTAGCTGATCCGCACGTGCGGGCTGCCGTTGCCGCTCGGGTAGTAGTTGTCGCCCGGGGTCAGGCACACCCCGCTGGCCAGCGCGGCCGCCGCGAACTGCCTGCTGTCGGCGTGGGCGGGCAGCGCCACCCACAGGTGGTAACCGCCGCGCGGGTGGTGAGCGAGCGCGCCCGGCCCGAACGTCGCCGTCACCGCGCTGGTGGCGACCCCGCGCCGGTGCCGCAGGCTCTTGGCCAGGGTGGCCAGCGCCCGCCGCCAGCCGGGGGCGGTGACGACCTCGAGCGCGGTGAACTGCAGCGGCGCCGGCACCAGCATGGTGTCGATGATCACGGCCGCCCGCAGCCGGGCCATCACCGGGCCGCGGGCGGCCAGCGCCCCGACCCGCAGGTTGGGCGAGGTGACCTTGGTCAGCGACCGGATGTGGACGACGACACCGTCGGCGTCGCCGGCGATCAGCGGTGGTGGCACCGGCCCAGCGTCCTGGTGGGTCATGTGCCGGGCGTAGTCGTCCTCGATGACGAACGCCCCGTGCTGGCGCGCGATCGCCACCAGTTCCTGGCCCCGCTGGGGGCTGAGGCTGATGCCGGTCGGGTTCTGGTACTGCGGCTGGACCGCCACCACCCGGGCCCGGGTGCGGCCGAGCACCTCGTCCAGGTAGTCCGGGCGCATGCCCTCGCCGTCGAGCGGGACCGCGACCGGGTGCAGGCCGGCCGCCCGGGCGGCCGCCACCGTGCCCGGGTAGGTGGGTGACTCGACCACCACCGGGTCGCCGGGCTGGGTCAGCGCCCGCAGCGCGGTGGCCATCGCGTTCTGGCCGCCTTCGCCGACGAGGATGTCGTGGCGGCCGAGCCCGCCGCCGATGTCGGCCGCGAACCAGTCGCGCAGATCGGGCAGCCCCCCAGGGGCCGGCCGGTCCCAGGCGGCCGGGCGCCGGGCTGCCCGCGACAGCGCCGCGCTCAGCATCGGCAGCGGCTGCAGCTCCGGGTGCAGGTAGCCGCCGTTGAGGTCGATGACGTCGGGGTGGGCGGCCGCCAGGGTGGCCAGCAGGCCGGTCGCGTCAAACCGGCGCAGCGGCTCGGCGGCGCCGTCACCGGGACCGGCCAGCTCGAGCGCGGCCTGCTGCCAGGAGGTGTCGCCCGCCCGGGCGACCGGCCGGGCCTGGGTGCGGTACGAGCCGGCCCCCGGCCGCGACTCGATCAGGCCCTGCTGGGCCAGCAGTGACAGCGCATGGGCGACGGTGGTGGCGCTGACGCTGAACCGGCGGACCAGCTCCCGGTGGGTGGGAATCCTGGTCCCGGCGGGCAGCGGCTCGATCTCACGCGCCACCGCCTCCGCCAGCTGACCGAAACCGCTATCATTGTTCATGACGGACAACAGTAGCGCTATCGCTCAGCCGAGAGTATCGCCACTGGCCAGCGGGACCGGGCTGGCGGCCCTCGGGGTGCTGGCGTTTTCGTTCAGCTTCCCGGCCACCGCCTGGGCGCTGACGGGGTTCGGGGCCTGGAGCGTGGTCGGCCTGCGCGGGTCGGTGGCTGCGCTGATCGCGGCGGCGGCGCTGCTGGTGGCCCGCGCCCGGTGGCCGTCCCGGTCCGACTGGGCCGCCCTGGCGGTGGTGGCGGGCGGCTGCGCGGTCGGGTTCCCGCTGCTCACCACCCTGGCCCTGCAAACCTCGTCGACCGCCCACTCGGCCGTGGTGATCGGCGCGCTGCCGATGGCGACGGCTGCGTTCGCCGCCCTGCGGACCGGCCACCGCCCGTCCCGGCTG
Organism: Actinomycetota bacterium; assembly: GCA_019240215.1. GTDB lineage: Bacteria > Actinomycetota > Actinomycetes > Streptosporangiales > Streptosporangiaceae > Bog-532. The sequence goes on from JAFAYQ010000063.1 coordinate 160,787, forward strand.
TTCTGGGCGGCGGCCACGGCCGGGGCGGTGATCATCGTGGGGTTCACGCTCACGCAGGACCACGGGCGCCCCACCGTGGCCGACCTCTACCTGTTCGCCGCGCTGCTGATCTGCGCGGCCGGCTACGCCGAGGGCGGCGGGCTGGCCCGGCGGATGCCGGGCTGGCAGGTCATCGCCTGGGCCATCGTGCTGGCCGCCCCGGTCAACCTGGCGCTGGCGGCGGTGGCGCTGCCCCGCGAGCCGGTCCACCTCACCGCCCACGCGCTGCTCGGGCTGGCCTACATCGCCGCCATCTCCCAGTTCGGCGGGTTCGTGCTCTGGTACCGGGGCATGGGCCTGATCGGCGTCGCCCGGGCCAGCCAGCTGCAGCTCGCCCAGCCGCTGCTGACGCTGGTGTGGGCGGTACTGCTGCTCGGCGAGCACCTCACGCTGGCCGTCCCGCTGACCGCGGTGGCCGTGCTCACCTGCATCGCCATCACCCAGCGGGCCCGGGCCTGACCGCCCGCCGCCTACTGGCCGTCCCCGGCCCTGACCAGGCGGTCGGGGACGACGGCGATGATCACCGGCATCAGCAGGGCGACGATCAGCAGCTCCCGGAACGGACCCTCGGCGGTGTAGGCGGCGAAGAACTCGGTGCCGCCGATGAAGCCCAGCCAGACCACGATGTTCCAGGTCAGCGCCTGCCAGACCGCCCGCATCCCGGTCGCGCCGCCCCGGTAGCGGAGCACCGCGCGGAGGAACAGGAAGGCCCCGAACCCCTCGGCCAGCGCCGCCAGCAGCACCACCGTGCTGGTCGTCCAGCCCGGCCACCCGTAGACCTTGGTGATCGAGGTGATGTAGGCCGCGTTACCCGAGTTCAGGAACGTCCAGTGGAAATGGCCGACGGTCACGGCGAAGTTGATCGCATTGGTGAGCGCCACCATCGTGAAATAAAGGGCTCCGACCGCCAGGACCAGCCGTTTGAGCAGCAGGCCCGGCTGGTCCAGGGTGCGGGACCAGAATCCATCGGTGGCGGCGGCCGAGGGGTCCGGGCCGGCGGGGGCCGGGGTCTGCGGGCGGGCGCGGAGCTGGGTGAACATTTTAAATATTCCTTTACTGACGCCGATTGTTTCGGTAGCTCCACTATTGGCCAGCCTGGGGAATCGCACCCTAGGGAAACTTCCTAGTCGCACGGGCCTCGTCAGCATGTGTTGACGAACCGAGCCTCGTCAGCTTATGCTGACGAGGAGGTAACCGGCGATCGGGAGGCAGCGATGACCGAGTACATGACCGCCGAGGCCCGCGCGATCGCGATCGAGGCCTGCCGCCAGGCCATCCGGCTGCGGCACCCCTACCTGGGGGCCGAGCACCTGCTGCTGGCGCTGGCCGGCTGCGGCCAGCCCGCGGGCGCGGTGCTGCGCGAGCGGGGCGTCGGCCCCGGCCGGGTCGAGGCCGAGATCGTGCGGCTGGCCGGCGGCGGCCTGTTCGGCGACCTGGATCGCAAGGCGCTGGCCGCGGTCGGGGTCGACGTCGACGCCGTGCGCGCCCGCACCGAGGCGTCCTTCGGCGCGCAGGCGCTCACCCGGGCCGCCCGGGCCATCGGCCGTCAGCCGGGCCGGTTCGACCTGCGGCCCCGGTCCGGCGCGGTGCTGGACGGCGTCTTCCTGCCGCACGGTCCCGGGGCCGGCCAGGTGCTGCTCGGCGCCCGCCGCCAGGCCGAGGCGCGCGGCCTGACCGGGCCGGCCGGGGTCGCGGACCTGGCGCTGGCCGTGGTCGCGGTCGACGAGGGGCTGGTGCCCCCGATCCTGGCCGCCCTCGGCGTGGCCGGGCCGGCCCTGGCCGCGGCGATCGCGGACCGCTACCGCTCGGCGGGCTGACCGGCGGCGGGGTCGCCGAACGACCGGTTCATCCGCTGCAGCGACCGCTGGATCTGGCGGCGCGACGGCGGCGGCGGCAGGGGCGGCGGCGCTCCGGCCCCGGAGGCCGCGAACGCCTGCAGCAGGTAGGCGACCAGGCGCGGCTGGGTGCGGGGGGCGGTCCGGGCGGTGCCCATGATCACGCCCTGGTTGGCCATCAGCAGCATGACGATGTCCTCGGGCACGAAGTCGGCCCGCAGCGCCCCCGCCCGCTGGGCCCGCTCGACCAGGGTCTTGATGCCCGCGTAGGTCCGGCGGTGCAGCGTCTCGAACTCCCCGGCCGCCGGCGACGACAGCGTGACCAGGTCGCGGAAGCCGGGGTCGCGGGCCTGCATCCGGGTCATCGTCTCGACGTAGCGGCAGAACCCGGTCCACGGGTCGGGCTCGGCCACGGCGTCGTCGACCGCCGCGGCGAACTCCTCCATCTCGGCCGCGAAGGCGGCCGCGATCAGGGCCCCGCGGGTCGGGAAGCGCCGGTAGAGGGTGCCGATCCCCACGCCCGCCCGGCGGGCGATGCCGTGCAGCGGGGCCTCCAGGCCCGATTCGGCGAACGCCGCCCGGGCCGCCTTGATGATCTGGGCCCGGTTGCGCTCGGCGTCGGACCGCAGCACCGGCCGGCCACTGTCGGGGCCCATCCCGTCACGGTACACCTAAGTTGACGATGCCGTCCGGTTAGCTGATACTGGACACATTCGTCCATTTGGACACATGCGTCCACTTAATCTTTGTGAGGCCCCGTGGCTGATCGCACCCCCGACGTGAGCTCGCTGGTCGCCAGCATGGCGACCGTGCCCGGCTACTGGCAGCTCGACATTCTCTGGTCCCCGCTGGTCAGTACCGAGCAGACCGGCGGGGCTTACTCGCTGATGGAGCAGCTGATGCCGGTCCAGGCGGGGCCGCCGCCGCACGTCCACGATCACGGCGACGAGCTGTTCTACATCCTCGCGGGCGAGCTCGCTCTCCAGCTCGGCGACCAGGTCGTGACCGGGACCGCGGGCCAGCTGGTGCGGATCCCGGCCGGTACCCCGCACTGCTTCGCGGTCCGCAGCGACACCGCCCGGGTCCTCAACTTCTACGTGCCCGGCATGCTCGACACGCAGATCGCCATGCTCGGCACCCCGGCGACCAGTACCCGGCTGCCCACCCGCGAGGATCAGCGCCCCGCCTCGCCCGGCCAGCACGAAGCCTTCAGCCAGCGCCTCCACGACCTGGCCACCCAGGCCCCCTCCGATCAGCCCGACCTGCTCGCCCGCTACCGGAGCAATGACCCGCCACCACTGCCTTGACGCCGGTCACCCGCCCGGGCTCGGCCGCCGGGCTCACTGGGGCGTGACCGTGCTCCACAGCTCGTTGAACGCGATGCTGTCGTAGAACGCGGTGCCGTCCACGACCCGGCCGTCCCGGAGGGTCAGGAACCAGGCGTAGGTGTTCTGGTAGACGGTGCCCGCGATCGTGGTGCCCTGGCCGTCCCAGACCACGATGACGGTGCGGTTGGGCTCGTCGTCGTAGACGGCGCGGATGTTGACCGGCCGGAACGGGTCGCTGGCGCTGAACCGGGCGCCGAACGGGTGCAGCACCTCGTCCATGAACTGCTGGGTGCTGCCGTACTTGCCGGCGGCGGCCGAGTTCCCGGCGATCTCCCAGGTCATGTCCGCGGCGAAGATGCTGCCGACGTACCCGGTGCCCTCGGCCCACGAGCGGAAGGCCGCGGTCACGATGTCCCGGTTGGCGCTCATGGCGATCAAGATACTCGTGGCCTGCCCGGCCGCATCGGCCGCGCTGACCACCGGGCCGGGCTGACCGAACAATAACCAATTAGGAATTTCGGCCGAAGGTGGCCGATTTAGCGTGTTCTGCGGCCTGACTTCGATACCGTCATCAGCCGGGGGTGGTACGTGTGGGCTCAAAGGAGCTGACCGAGCACCCCGGCAGCCGGACCCGGCCGCCCGAACCGCCGTGGGGGCGAGTGCTAGCCGACACGGTCAAACTGGCCGTGGCCCGGCGCCGCTTCGCCACCCTGGCCCCGTTCGTGCTGGTCTTGGCGGCGGTGGCCGGAGTCGCTCTGTGGCTGACGGGCGCTTTCACCGCGTCGGCCGCCCCGGCCCCCAAGCCCGTCCGGACCTCCAAGCCCGCGACCTCCCGGCCCGCCCCGGTGACCGGGCCGCAGGCCCAGGCGGCCCGCTGGATCGCCGGTCAGGTCGGCGGCGGCGCCGTCATCGCCTGCGACCCGGGCCTGTGCTCGGTCCTCCAGCAGCACGGGGTGGCGGCCGGCCGCCTGGTGTCGCTGGGGTCGGCCGCGAGCAGCGGGTACGGCGCCGGCGTGCTGGTGGTCTCCCCGTCGGCCGACGGCCAGGCGACCGCGGCCGCCCAGTGCCCGGCCGCGCTGATCGCGAGCTTCGGCACCGGCGCCCAGCGGGTCGAGGTCTGCGCGGCCGAGCCCGGCGGAGCCGCCACCTACCAGTCGGACCTGGCCGCCGACCTGGCTGCCCGCCGGTCGGCCGGAGCGCAGCTGACCCGCAACCCGCACATCCGCTTCGCCGGGGCCGACAGCACCGAACTGCGGGCCGGCCACGTCGACGCCCGGCTGCTGGCCACCCTGGCGGCGCTCTCGTCCCAGTACTCGTTCCAGGTCGGCCCGTTCGGCGACACCGCCCCGGGCGGCCCGGTGGTGTACCGGTCGGCCACGATCACCGGCATCGGCCACGACCGGCCCGCCGCCCTGGCCATGGTCCACGCGCAGAGCCCGCCCTACGTGCCCGCGCGGGCCGTCACGGCCGGCCCGGACGGCCTCAGCATCGAGTTCGCGGTGCCCAGCCCGCTCGGCGTGCTGTCGCCGGTGCTCGACAATTCAGCGCCACCGTCGGCCTCGGCCCGGGGTGCGGTCCCATTGAGATCCCGGTACGGGAAATGAGGGGGGACTGACCATGCGGTGGTTGCGCGGGCGGCTCGCCTGGCTGGTGATGATCGCCGGTCTCCTCGGGGCCGCGGCGGCCCTGGTCGCCGTCACCGCTCCGGCCGCCTCGGCCGCCCCGGTGGCCGGGCCCGGCTGGGTGCGGACGGACGGGCCGTCCGGCTGGATCCGGATCGCGCACCTGTCGCCCGAGGCCCCGGCCATGGACATGTACCTGTACCCGTTCGGCGATCCCGGGCATCCGGTGGTGCTGCGGGACGTCAGGTACGGCGCCGTCTCCGACTACGTCGCGGTCGCCCCCGGCCAGTACACGGTGGCGATGCGCGGTTACGGCGCCCCGGCCACCAGCAAGCCGGCGCTGACCACGAGCTTCATGGTGACCGAGGGGGCCGCGTTCACCCTCGCCGCCCTCGGGCCCGACCCCGGCCTGCGCACCGAAGTGCTGCGGGACCAGATGAACGCGCCGTCCGGTAAGGCCGTGGTCCGGGTCCTGCAGGCCTCGCTCAAGCAGCACCAGGTGACGGTCAGCTACGGGACCGACGTGCTCGCCCGTCAGCTCGCGTTCGGGTCCGCCACCGCCTACACGACGATCTCCCCCAGCACCCGGACCGTGCAGTTCACGGCGCCGGGCGAGCAGGCCAGTCAGCCGGCCGCCCTCGGGGCCGGCAGCGTGCACACGATCGTGGTCCTCGACAACGGGTCCGGGCTGAAGGTCGACCTCGTCACCGACGCGGTCGGCAGCCAGGCCAAGCCGACCGGCGGGGTCCAGGCCGGGTTCGGCGGGATGGCGCCGATCCCGGGCCCGAACCCGGCCCCCTGGCTGGCGCTGATGGCAGCCGGTGGCCTGCTCGCGGCGGGCGGCTTCATCCAGCTGATCCGCCCGGCCCACCTGTACGAGCCGTCCGGGTCCCCGCTGCCGGTGGTGGAGGCGGCCCGGCCCCCGGCCGAGCCCCCGCTGGCGGAGTCGGTGGCCGCGGTGGCCGAGTCGGTCCCGGAGCCGGCCGCCGCGCTGGCCACCGTCAGCCGGGCGCCTGCGGCCGAGCCTTTCTGCCGCTCATCCTGGTCGCACCGGACCGGATGGTACTGAGGGACCTCAGGAACTACGGGTGGCGAAGCCGGTCTCGTAGGCGAGCACGACCGCCTGCACCCGGTCGCGCAGGCCGAGCTTGGCCAGAATCCGGGCCACGTGGGTCTTGACCGTGGTCTCGGCCACCACCAGCTCGGCCGCGATCTCGGCGTTGGCCAGCCCGCGGGCGATCAGCCGCAGCACGTCCAGCTCGCGCTCGGTCAGCGCCGCCAGCTGGGCGGGCCGCCCCTGGGGCTGAGCGGGCTCGACGAACCGCTCGACCAGGCGGCGGGTGATGGCCGGGTCGATCAGTGAGTCGCCGGTGGCGGCGGCCCGGACGGCGGCCATCAGCCGGGTGGCCGGGGCGTCCTTGAGCAGGAACCCGGCCGCGCCCGCCCGCAGGGCCCGGTAGACGTACTCGTTCTGGCCGAAGGTGGTCAGCACCACGATCGTGGGCGGGTGGGCCTGCCGCAGGATCTGCTCGGTGGCGGCCAGCCCGTCGAGTTCGGGCATCCGGATGTCCATCAGGATCACGTCGGGCTCGGCCAGCTGGGCCTGACGGATCGCCTCGTGACCGGTGTCGGCCTCGGCCACCACCTCGATGTCGCCCTCGGACTCCAGGATCACCCGGAACCCGGTGCGGACGAGCATCTGATCGTCGGCCAGCAGCACCCGGATCTTCGCGGACATAACCACGATTGTGCCGGTCACGGCGCCGCTCGCCGAGTCATCCCTGAGAACGAGGCTGGGCCGCAACATCGTCCTTGCGGCCGGCGCTGGCTACCCCGCCCGGTTTCTAGCGTCAGTGACATCGACGCCGGACCTCGAACCGGCGCCACCAAGGGGAGAGGGAAAGCCATGAACGCGATCTTCAAGGGACTGCGGCCGCTCGACTACGTGCTGGCCGCGCTGGCCACCGGGGGCGGCGTGTACCTGATGCACGAAAACATGACCTACACCGGGCACGGCCAGGGGTTGGTGCATCCGCTGTCGACCACCACGGCGGCGATGCTGCCGGTCTTCCTGGCCGTGACCGTGCCGATCCTGTGGCGCCGGCGCAACATCCTGGCGGTGATCGGCGTGACCCTGGCCGCCCTCATCCTGCACGTGGTCCTGTTCGGCTGGGTCACCCGCTGCGGCGTGGTGCTCCCGCTGTCGTTCGCGCTGGCCTACGCGGTGGCCCGGTTCGCGCGTGGCCGCCGGGACCACCTGATCGGGCTCGCGGGCATCCTGCTGTTCCAGGTCGTGACCCTGACCCGGGACTCCTCCGCCTCACTCCTCGGCGCGCTGCCGATCGCGGTCGCGGGCGGCGCAATCTTTTATGGGATCGGCCGGTTCGTGCAGGTTATGGTGAACAAGAAGGCGATCAAGCAGGCGCGCGACGAGCAGCCTGCGCCGGCCACTGTGGCCGCCTGAACGCCGGCCTGGGGCGGGACGAGGTACAGCGATGAGCGGAGCGCTTCGCGGCGTCAAAGCGGTCGACTGGGTGCTGGCCGGGGTCCTCACCGCCCTGGGTGTGCTGCTGATGGTGTTCGACGTCCGGATCACCGGCGCCGAGGTGGCCCAGGGCATCGCCGACAAGTCGATGGTGCACACGACGAGCTCGCACTCGCCGTGGATGATCCCGCTGTTCGTCGCGGCCACGATCCCGGTGCTGTGGTGGCGGCGCAGCGCCCTGGTCGTCACCGGCATCGCGATCGCGGTCATCGCGCTGCACGACGCGGTGTTCGGGTGGGTGACCCGGTGCGGGGCCGGGCTCCCGCTCGCGCTGGTGCTCGCGTTCCTGGTCGCGCTCACCTACCGGGGGACCAAAGCGTGGCTCGCGGCCGGGCTCTGCGCGGCCCTCGCGTTCGCGGTGGTGGCGGTCGACGCCACCACCGGCCCGGGCGTGATCTGGCTGGTCCTGCCGGTGGTGGCGGTGGTCTACGGGATCGGCTGGGCCGCCCGGCACCGGGCGGCCGTCAACGCCGAGCTCAAGGCCCGCAACGCCGAACTCGCCCGGCTGCGCGACGAGCGGGCCAGCCTGGTCATCAGCGACGACCGGGCCCGGCTGTCCCAGCAGCTCGACGGGCTCCTGCAGCAGCGGCTGGCGCAGCTCAGCACGGCGGCCGAGTCGGCCGCCGGCCTGCCGCCCGAGCAGGCCCGGGCCCGGCTGGAGTCGATCGAGACCGACAGCCGCCAGACGCTGGATGACATGCGGGAGATCGTCGGCCTGCTGCGCGGCGAGCAGGTCGCCCTGACCCCGACCCCGACCGTCGCCCACCTGGAAGCGCTGCTGGCCCAGCATCAGTCCGAGCACGCCCGGCTCACGGTGACCGGTCAGCCGCGGGCGCTGCCGGCCAGCGTCGAGCTGTCGGCCTACCGCATCGTCGAGCACCTGATCACCGTGCTCGCCGACCGGGTGGACGCGCCGATCGCGGTCGTGCTGCGGTTCGACGAGGCGGCCCTCGAGATCCGGGTGACCGGGCCGGTCAGCAAGGGGGCCGAGGTCAAGGAGGTCATCGCCCGGGCCAAGGAGCGCGCCCGCCTGCTGGGCGGCACGCTGGAGGTGAAGATCGCCCGCGGCCGGGCCGGCGCGGTCGCCCAGCTGCCGGTGCTGAGCTGACCCCGGCCGATGGCCAGGCACTGGCTCGAGAAGGCCGGGATCGCGCTGGCGGTCCTCGTCCTGCTCGTGCTCCCGGTCGCCCTGCACGGCTGGCCGGTCAGCCTGGACGGCAACATCACCATCGTATCGGTGCTGGTCAGCGGGCTGGCGCTGATGTGGTGGCGCATCCACCCGCGGCTGGTCGCGGTGCTCGGCGGCGGGCTGTGGCTGCTGGCCGACGTCCTCGGCGCCGGCAACAGCGTCTGGCTGCCGGATCCGGCCCTCGCCCTCGCGGCCGGCCTGACCGCGGTGGCCGCGCTGGCCTGGACCGGCCGGGCGGCCTGGCTGGCCGGGGCCGGGCTGGCGGTCTACCTGCTCGTGTTCTGGCTGATCGACCCCTCCACCAGCCCGGTCGCGGTCGTCATGTTCACCGTGCCCGGGTTCCTGGCCGGCACGGTCTTCCGGCTGCGGGCGGAGGCGGTCGACGAGCTGGGCCGCCGCGGCCGCGAGCTGGAGGAGGAGCGCGAGCTGTTCGCCCAGATCGCGCTGCGGCACGAACGGTCCCGCATCGCCAGCGAGCTGCACGACATCATCGGCCACGCGATCAGCGTGATGGTCATCCAGGCGGCGGCCGGCCAGCGGCTGGTCGGCCGCGACCAGGCCGGGGCCCAGCAGGCGTTCGCGGCCATCGCCGAGTCCGCCCGGCGGGGCCAGGAGGACCTGCACCGGCTGGTCGAGCTGCTCGGCGGGACCGACGCCGGCGGCCCGGGCGCGGGCGGGCCCGGGGCCGGCGGCCCCGACCTGACCCTGATCGACGAGGTCGTGACCCGCGCGACCCGCAGCGGGCTGGACGTGACCTGCCGGTTCGCCGGCGACCAGGACGCGGTCGCGGCCGCCACCGCCCACATCGCCTTCCGGGTCGTCCAGGAGAGCCTGACCAACGCGCTCCGGCACGCCCCCGGGGCGGCCGTCCGGGTGCTGGTCGACGGCTCCGGAACCGGCCTGGTCGTCCGGGTCGAGAACGACCGGTCCGGGGGCCCGCGGCTCGACCTCACCGGCACCGGCCGGGGCCTGGCCGGCCTGCGCGAACGGGTCCAGGACGGTGGCGGCCAGCTGCGGGCGGGACCGGCCGCGGGCGGCGGCTGGCTGGTCGAGGCCACCCTGCCCGGCTGACCGGCCGGGCCCCGCGCGGATACTGCCGCTACGAGACTCTCAGCGAGGAGGACATCCGTGACCGAATCGGACGCCGTTCCCGACGTCGGCACCGTGCTGGCCGGGCTGTTCCGGCACCACCAGGTGGCCGACCTGACCCTGCCGCTGGACGAGACCCTGCCGTGCACCTGGCCGGGGCACATGCCGTACCGGGCCACGGTCTGGACCTGGTTCGCCGACCGGCCGGATGACCCGCAGCCGGTGCACGCGCAGACCGGCGGGCACTACCAGACCCGCTGGCTGGTGGTCGACGAGCACGCCGGCACCCACCTGGACGCGCCCAAGCACTTCGTGCCGCCGCCCGGCTCCGGCCTGCCCCACGCCGGCCCGGCCGGGGCGGTCGGCGTCGCCGACGTGCCGCTGCTGGCCGCCAGCGGCCCGGCCGCCCTGATCGACGTGCGCGAGCTGGACGGGCAGGCGGCCCCCGGCCAGAGCCCGGTCATCACCCCCGGGCACGTGACCCGGTTCGAAGCCGAGCACGGGCCGCTGCAGTCCGGTGACATCGTGCTGTTCCGGACCGGCTGGGACGCCCGCTACCGGCCCGGGCCGGACGGCGCCGCCTACGGTGCCGACGTCCTCACCACCGGACGGCTCCCGGGCTGGCCGGCCCCGGAGCCCGCGACCATGGAGCTGATCCGCGACCGGGGCGTCACCTGCGTCGGCACCGACGGCCTGTCGATCGGCCCGGCCGAGGGCGGCGCCCCCACCCACCTGGCGGGCCTGCCCTTCGGGCTGACGTTCGTGGAGGCCCTCGGGCACCTCGGCCCGGTGCCCCCGCGGGGTGCGTTCTTCCTGTTCCTGCCGTTGCGCCTGATCGGCGGGACCGGCGCCCCGGGCCGGGCGCTGGCGGTGCTGCCGAGCCCCAGCGCCGGGTCCTAGCGCCGGGTCCTAGCGCTGGGCCGCCGCCTGGCGCCGGGCCGCCCGGCGCTCAGCCTTGCTGTCCTTGCGTCCCCGGCGCGACGCGCGCTCGGAGACCGAGGTCACCGCCGAGTCGGCCTGGCGCAGGGCCTTCGCGGTCCGGGTGGAAGGATCGCGGCGCTGAGCGGCTCGCGCCAGCCGGTGGACGAGCGCCCGGGTCAGCGGCAAGGCGATGGCCAGCAGCAGCCACATCCGCAGCCGCCGGGAGAGAAATACCCACATGCTCGAATCCCTTCGTCGCTGCCCGCGGACCCCTGAGCGCTACCCGTCCTGGCCCGGTCCAACCGCTTCAGGCCGCGCCCCGGTGTAGCAGCGGCCCGGACGGGTAGCCGGCGCCATGGACCACGGAACCGAAAGGCCGCCGATCCGGCTGGCCGAGGACCGGCCAGCGGCGGCGGATCAGATCACGTTCATCGGTACCGCCACCACGCTCATCAGCGTGGCCGGGTTCTCCATCCTCACCGATCCCAATTTCCTGCACCAGGGCGACCGCGCCTATCTCGGTCTGGGTCTCAGCAGCCGACGGCGGACCGATCCGGCCCGGTCGATCGACCAGCTGCCGGACCTTGACTTCGTCGTGCTGTCCCACCACCACGGGGATCACTTCGACCGGGTGGCCGCCCGCGACCTTGATCACCGCCTGCCGATCATCACGGTGCCGCAGGCCGCCCGCAAGCTGCGTAAACAGGGATTCCGGGCGCCGGTCGCGCTGTCGACCTGGCAGTCGCAGGTGTTCACCCGGGCGGACGCCGAGGTCCGGATCACCTCGGTGCCCGGGAAGCACGCGCCCCGGCCGCTCGGCTACGCGCTGCCGCCGGTCATGGGCAGCGTGCTCGACTTCTCCGGGGCCGGGCAGCGCCCGCTGCGCGTCTACATCACCGGTGACACCCTGCTGCACGACGGCATCGACGCCATCGCCGGGCGGTTTCCCGGCATCGACCTGTGCCTGATCCATCTGGGGGGCACCCGGATCGCCGGCGTCCTGCTGACGATGGATGCCCGCCAGGGAGTCGAGGCGCTGCGTATCATCGCCCCGCGCGAGGCGATCCCCATCCACTACGACGACTACACCGTGTTCAGGTCCCCGCTGGCCGACTTCAAGCGGCTGGCCGGGCAGGCCGATCTCCCGACCAGCATCCACTACCTCGAGCGCGGCGAAACCTATCCGCTCACCCGGGCCGGGTCGAGGCCCAGCTGAGCGAGCAGGGCGGTCTGGTCCCACAGGGTGCGGTGGGACGCGATCAGCGAGCGTTCGACGGTCACGATCGAGATCGCCAGCACCTCGGCCGGGCGGTGGGTGGCGGCCACTCCGGGCAGCAGCCACGGCAGCTCCCGGTCGTGGGTGAAGCTGACCATGTCCTCCTGGGCCACCCGCCAGCGGTCGAAGGTCCGCGACAGCCGCCGGAAGCTCAGGCCGGCGGGCAGGTGCGGCAGCAGGTCCCCGGCCAGGTAACGCCGCAGGCCGTCGCCGGTCGCGCCGGTGCCGGCCGGGATGTTGGCCAGCGTGCAGCCGGGGGTGACGCAGGCCAGGGCCGCGTCCAGGTCCGGCCGGGAGAACAGCGCGGCCTGGAACGCGTCCCTGATCCGCGCGACCTCGACCATGCGATCCTGGACGGCTTTGGTCATACCGTCCAGCCTACGTTTCGCAGGTCAGGCCGGGAACTGGTCGTGCCGGGCCCAGAGCTCGAGCCAGTCCTGGCCGGTCATGGTGCGGCCGGACGAGCGGATCTCGGCCAGCTCGGTGAAGTACTTTTCGCGGGGCGGGGCCGGCGCGAACAGGATGAGCATCCGGGCCGGGGCGCCGCTTTCATTGGAGAAAGCGTGGATCCCGCCCTGGGGTACGTAGAGGAAGTCGCCTTGGACGGCGTCGACCCAGGCGTCCCCGTTGAACAGCCGGACCGTGCCCGCCATGACGTAGAACGATTCGGAAAACGCCCGGTGGAAGTGGGGATCGGCGCCGCCCGGGGTGCCGCTCATGTTCCACTCGAACAGGCCGTACTGGCGGTTGGTGGCCGACCCCGGTGCGGTGAACACCACGTGGGTCCCGGACGGGTAGGTCACCGACGGCACCTGGCCGCCCGGGCGGTAGCGGGCGCTGACTTCACCGGCGTCTCTGCTGTAAGTCATGATCGGATTCTCCGCGCCCGCCCCGGCGGCTGGCCAGCAGGCCACGGGCCGGGACCGACCACAGCGGCTCGGGGTCGTGCCCGTGGGCGGCCAGGATCGTGTTGGCGGCCAGGATCCCGGTGGCGGCGGCCCGCTCCATCAGCGCGCAGGGGAACGGGGCCGCCACCCAGTCGCCGGCCAGCGACAGCCCGGGGACCTCAGTGACCACCCCAGGAGTAGTGGCGTGGGCGCCGACCGGGAACCCGGCCGCGTCGGTGCCGACCCGGCCGCGATGGTCGATCGGGGTGAGGCGCGCCACCTCCGGCCACAGCCCCCGCAGCTCGGCCAGCATCTGGGCCCCGAGCTTGGCCGCGCTGACACCGGCCGGGCAGGCGTAGGCGTGCAGTTCGGCCACTGACCCGCCGGTCCGGTCGTGCCAGGCCCGGGCGCCCGCCTCGAACCGGTGGTACAGCGTGACCGAGTCGAGCAGGCCCGGGCCGGCCACGCTGGTGAACTGGGCCCGGGCCGGGTCCACGTCGCCGTCCAGCCAGTAGCGGGCGACCGCGTAGGGCGGCCCGGTCCGGGGGGCGGCCGCCACCGCCGCCAGCCGCGGGTCGGCCGCGGTGGCGCTGGGCGAGGCGGCCAGGATGGGCGCGGCCGCCTCCGCGTCGGCCGCCAGGATCACCTCGTCGGCGGTCAGCTCGCCGCCGCCGGTGCGGACCCGCCAGCGGCCGGCCGGGTCGCGGTCCAGGCCGGTGACCGGCCTCCCGGTCTCGATGCGGGTGCCCCGCTGCTCCAGGTAGCGGGCCAGCGGTGTCCAGATCGCGGTCTGGTAGTCGGCGTGCGGGGCGTCCATGCCCAGGCCTTCGGGGTTGCCGAGGAAGAAGAAGTGGAACATCGCCACCAGCTCGGCCGCCGACATGGTTTCGGCGTCGTTGAAAAATGAATGGGCGAAGACGTTGAACAGCATCGTCCGGGCCCGCTCGGGCAGCCGCAGCGCAACCAGGAACCGCTCGGCGCTGATCCGGTCCAGCCGCGCGTAGGTGCGCTCGGGGTCGAACGTGAGCAGGTTGGCGCCGACGGCCAGGTTGGCCCCGGCCACGTCCCGGACCCGCAGGCTGGGCGAGCGCAGGGTCAGGGCGGCGATGCTGACCGGCGGGGCGGGCGGCAGCCGGTCGAACTCCTCGTCCGGCCAGCTGGCCGAGATCACCGGGTAGCTGCCGAGCGGATGCAGCAGCGGCCCGGCCCCGGTGGTTGCCCCCGCGACCCCGGCGGCGGCCCGGCCGAGGATCCGCCGCCAGTTGTAATACTGGCGGAAGAAGCCGTGGAACCCGTGGTCGACCAGCTGGAGGCTGCCGTCCGGCAGCGTGTACGGGTCGGCCCCGAGCCTGCCTCCCAGCCGTCCGGCCGCCTCGCACAGTACGACCGGCACGCCCCGCTCGGCCAGCACCACCGCGGCCGAGGCGCCCGCGATCCCGCCGCCGATCACGACCACCTGCGGTACCCGGCCGGCCGCCGCGGCCGGGCGGACCGGGAGACCGGCGGCCACCTCCGGGCGCACCCCCAGCGCGCGCCCCACCAGCCTGGACACTGAGACCATGGGTGACCAGCTACCCGCCCAGACCGGTTGTCAACGGCGGGTCCGGTCACGAGCCTGCCTCAGTGGCCGTGGGCCAGGTAGAGCGGGTGGCTGCGGTCGAGGATCTCCTGCAGCTCGACCACGTTGCCGTCCGGGTCGCGGGCGTAGGCGACCCGGACCACCCCCGCCACCTCCTGGGGCGGGCCGTGGAAGGTGACCCCGGCCGCGCTCAGCCGCTCGTACTCGGTCACGTTGTCCTCGACGTCGATGCAGATGTGGGCGATGCCGACGTCGTTGACCGCCCGGTCGTGGTTGGCCGGGGTGCCGAGCGGGTTGCGGTACTCGAAGATCTCCAGGTACACGTCGCCGCTCTTGATCATGCAGAGCTTGGCGGCCGAGTCGCGCAGGCCGGTGATGATGTCGCAGGCCTCGTTGCCGGTCTCCCACTCCATCTCGAAGACCTTGGTGAAGCCCAGCAGGTCACAGTAGAAACTGGTCAGCGCCTCGGCGTCCCGGGTGCTGAGCCCGGCGTGGTGCATGCCCTTGATCACGCCGGCTGCCCTCCGGTCGCGGGCCGGGTCCGCGGCTGCGGCTCCTCCAGCTGCCAGCCGTACTTCTGGCCGGTGGCCACGAAGTCCTCGACCGAGGGCATCCGGTAGTCGTGGGTGGGTACCGCCGGGAGCGCGGCCGGCTCGCCCAGCTCCTCGAAGAAGTGCTCGAAGCCGCCCGGCGTGACCGTGATCAGCATCCGCGACGTGGCCGAGTGGACGAAGATCGAGTGGCTGGTGTCCGGCGGGATCCACACCACGCAGCCCGCGGTCGCCTGCTTGACCGAGTCGCCGACCGCGATGTCGACGTCGCCTTCGGCGATGTAGAACAGCTCGGCCTCGTGCGCGTGCCGGTGCACCGGCGCCTGCCAGCCGCGCAAGCAGTCGACCTGGCAGAACGACAGCATCTGGCTGGTGTCGAGCGCCTTGGCCTTGAACGTGAGCAGGGCCCCGGCGAACCAGACGAGGTCGCCCTCGGACTGGCCCAGCAGGTAGCCGGCCGGGTCGGCGCCCGGGGTGGGCGTGCCCAGCAACTGGGACTGCGGAGGTGGCACGGTCATCGTTGACTCCTCGGGTCGTCGTCGCCGTCATTGTGAGTCATATAAACAACGACCGTCAACAGAGTGTTGCTCTTTATCGGCGTAGGATCGCCCGTATGCGGCCACGGTCGATCGTCTTTGACTTGTTCGGTGACTACCTCCGGTACCGGGGCGGCGAGGTCCGGCTGCGCCCGCTCAGCGCGCTGCTGAGCTGCTTCGGGGTGGCCGACAGCACCACCCGGGTGGTGATGGCCCGGCTGCGCCGCGAGGGCTGGTTCGACACCCGCCCGGTCGGCCGGGAGACCGTCTACCGGCTCACCCCGCGTGGCTGGCAGCTGCTCGACGAGGGGCGGTCGCGCATCTTCGACCGGGTGCGGGAGCCGTGGGACGGCCAGTGGCAGATGGTCATCTACGCGGTGCCGGAGAGCGACCGGGCGGTCCGCGAGGAGCTGCGCAAGGAGCTCGCCTGGCTCGGCTTCGGCCCGCTGGCCAGCTCGACCTGGATCAGCCCGCACGACCGGCTGGCGCAGGTCGAGCAGAAGTTCGCCGATCACCCGACCGTCCGCCTGGACCTGCTCCGGTGCCGCTCGGCCGGGCTGCTGCAGGACCGCGAGATGGTCGGCCGGTGCTGGGATCTGGACATCCTCAACCAGGACTACCAGCAGCTGCTGCGCCGGTACCGGCCGCAGCTGCCGCACTACCGGGCCGGGCGGATCGAGCCCCGGCAGGCGCTGGTCGACCGGATGCAGCTGATCTACGACTACCGCAAGTTCCCGTTCCGCGATCCGGACCTGCCGGTCGAGCTGCTGCCCGGCGGCTGGCGCGGCCGGGAGGCCCACGAGCTGTTCCTGGCCGTGCACGAGCTGCTGGGCGAGGCGGCCGGCCGGTTCGTCGACCAGGTGCTGGGTGAGGGTTGCCAGCCCCGCCTACAGGTGTCATTATTTCGTTAACCGTCTCGTAAGTGACACATGTTGAGGTGACTGCGGTGCGGATTGCGGTACTCGGCGGCGGTCCGGGCGGGCTGTTCGCGGCCACCCTGGCCAAGACCTCGGACCCCACCCGGGACGTGACCGTGTTCGAGCGCAACCGGGCGCAGGACACGTTCGGCTTCGGGGTCGTGTTCTCCGACGCCACCCTGCGCGGCCTCGATGACGCCGACCCGGTGCTGCGGACCGCGCTGGCCGGCCACGGGGTGCACTGGGACCCGATCGAGGTCCGGCTGCACGGTGAGCGGTTCCGCTGCCACGGCAACGGGATGGCGGCGGTGGCCCGCACGACCCTGCTGGGGCTGCTCCAGGAGCAGGCGATCAAGGCCGGCGTCGACGTGCGGTTCTCGGCCGCGGTCAGCCCTCCGGAGCTGCTGCGGGCCGGGTATGACCTGGTCATCGCGGCTGACGGGGCCAACTCGGGGCTGCGGGACCAGTTCGCTGAGGAGTTCCAGCCGAGCGCCGCCACCGCGACCGCCAAGTTCATCTGGCTGGGCACCAGCTACCCGTTCACCGGGCTGACGTTCGTGCACGAGCGCAGCGAGCACGGCGTCTTCGCGGTGCACGGCTACCCGATCGGCGACGGCCGGTCCACGTTCATCGTCGAGACCGACCAGGAGGCGTGGCAGGCGGCCGGCCTGGACGAGTTCGACGTGCGCCAGCCCCCGGGCGCCAGCGACGAGAAGTCCCGGCGCTACCTGCAGGACCTGTTCGCGGCCGAGATCGACGGCCACCCGCTGCTGGCCAACAACTCCCGGTGGGGCAACTTCCGGACCCGGCGGGCGGCCCGCTGGCGGCACCGGGCCGGTGACACCTGGGTGGCGTTGCTCGGGGACGCGGCCCACACCGCCCACTTCTCGGTCGGTTCGGGGACCAAGATGGCGCTCGAAGACGCGGTCGCGCTGGCGGCCGCGCTCGACGATCACCCGGGCGACCTGGACGCGGCGCTGGCCGCCTACGAGGCGGCCCGGCAGCCGCCGGTGGCCCGGATCCAGGACTCGGCCCGGCCCAGCCTGTCCTGGTGGGAGCACTTCGGCCGGTCCTACGACCGGCTGCCACCCTGGCAGTTCGCCTATCACTTCTTCACCCGCAGCCTGACCGACGCCAAGCTGCGCCGTCGCGATGAGGACTTCGTGGCCGCCACCCTCGACCGCTGGCGGAGCGTCCACCGGGCCGACCCGCTCGGCAGCCCGATCGACGTGGCCGGTCAGCGGGTGCCGGGCCGGGTGGTGACGGTGGCCGGGGCCGAGGTGCGCTGGCCGGGTGGAGCGCTGCCGCTGCTGACCGCGCCCGCCGGGGCCGGCGGCCCCGAGGCTGGCGTCCCTGGGGTTGGCGGCCCCGGGGCCGGCGGTGCCTGGGGCCTGCTGGTGACGGCGCCCGCCCGCGAGGCCGGGCTGGCCGCCGCCCTCGGCCAGCTGGCGGCCGGGGTGGCGGCCGGGGCCGCGCTGGTGGCGGTGGCGGGCGGCACCGCGCTGACCCGGCGGCTGCTGACCGAGGCGGCCCGGCTCGAGCACGGCGCCGTCAGCCTGCTGATCGATGAGGCCGAGGCGGACCGGTTGGCGGACGTGGCCGAGACCGCGGTCCTGTCCGGCCGCACCGACCTGGTCGGGGCGCCGTGACCGCGCTGGCCGACGGGTTCGTGCCCTGGCCGTCCGATCTCACCCGGGTCTACCGGCAGCGGGGCTGGTGGCGCGGGCAGGCGCTCGGGTCGGAGCTGGCCACCGCCGCTGACCGGCGGCCGGACGCGGTGGCGCTGGCCGACGGGGAGGTCCGGCTGACCTACCGGTCGCTGCTGGCCCGGGCCGACAGGCTGGCCAGCTGGCTGGTGGACGAGCTGGGGCTGGCCCGCGAGGACCGGCTGGTGGTCCAGCTGCCCAACTGCTGGCAGTTCGTCGTGCTCACGCTGGCCTGCCTGCGGGCCGGCGTCGTGCCGGTGATGGCGCTGCCCGCGCACCGGCGGCACGAGCTCAGCCACCTGGTGGCGCACAGCGAGGCGGCCGCCATCGCCGTCCCCGCCACCCTGCGCGGCTTCGACCACGCGGAGCTGGCCGACGAGCTGCGGGCCGATGCTCCGGCCCTCCAGCACGTACTGGTGGTGGGGACACCGCGCCCGGGTCAGCTCGACCTGACCGAGCACTGCGCGGAACCGGCCACGGCCGCCGGGCACCGGGCCCGCTGGGACGCCGATCCGCCCGGCCGTTCCGCCGTCGCGGTCTTCCTGCTGTCCGGGGGGACCACCGGACTGCCCAAGCTGATCGCCAGGACCCACGACGACTACGCCTACAACGCCAGGGCCAGCGCCGAGCTGTGCGGGCTGGGGCCGGACACCGTCTACCTGGGCACGCTGCCGGTCTCCCACAACTTCCCGCTGGCCTGCCCCGGCGTCCTCGGCACGCTGCTGGCCGGCGGCCGGGTGGTGATGCTGCCGTCGCCCGACCCGGAGCGGGTGTTCGCCACCATCGCCGCCGAAGGCGTCACCGTGGCCACCGCGGTGCCCGCGGTCGCCCAGCGCTGGCTCGGCCACGCCCGCCAGCACGGCCCGGATCAGCTCGCCACCCTGCGGCTGCTGCAGGTGGGCGGGGCCCGGCTGGCCGACGAGGTGGCCCGGACCGTCCGCCCGGTCCTCGGCTGCACCCTCCAGCAGGTGTTCGGCATGGCCGAGGGGCTGCTCAACTACACCCGGCTGGACGACCCCGAGGACGTCATCTGCACCACCCAGGGCCGCCCGCTGAGCGACGGCGACGAGGTCCGCATCGTCGACCAGACCGGCCAGGACCTGCCCGACGGGGTGGCCGGGGTGCTGCTCACCCGCGGCCCCTACACTCCGCGCGGTTACTACCGGGCGCCCGAGCAGAACGCCCGGTCGTTCGCGCCCGGTGGCTGGTACCGCAGCGGCGACATCGTCCGCCGCCGGCCCGACGGCAACCTGGTCGTCGAGGGCCGCGACAAGGACATGATCAACCGGGGCGGGGAGAAGATCAGCGCCGAAGAGGTGGAGAACCTCGCCTACCGGACCGCGGCCGTCGCCCACGCGGCCGCGGTCTCGATGCCCGACCCCGAGCTGGGCGAACGGGTGTGCCTGTACGCGGTGCTCAAGCCGGGAGCGACGCTCACCCTGGGCGAGCTCCGGGCGGCCATGGCCGACGCGGGGGCGGCCCGCTTCACCTGGCCCGAACGGCTGGAGATCGTCGGCCAGCTGCCGGTCACCAAGGTCGGCAAGGTCGACAAGAAGGCGCTGCGCGACGACATCGCCGACCGGCTCAGCCACTGACGGCGGCCGACGGGGCCGGGCCCGCCTCGAGGGCGCCGGTGCTGTCGTACGGCCGGAACCGGATGAAGGCCGAGCGCTGGTGGAACGGCCGTCGCTGCTGGGCCGCGACCGCGTCGGCGTGGCCACGGGCGCGGTAGGCGTAGGCGGCCAGCGCGGACGTGTCCCGCCAGGCCGAACAGGTGGCGACCAGCGGCGGGCAGGCCAGCGCGAGGCCCCACAGCAGACCGGGCGCGTCCAGGGCGGCGGCCTCGGCCCGGGCGCTGGCCCGCAGGAACCGGCCGGTCTGGCTGAGCCGCAACCGGCCGAGGGTGACCGCGACCGCGGGCCCGTCGACCGGGTCACCCATGGGCTGGTCGGTGAGGCCGGGCCAGTCGCCGCTGGCGCGCACCGGCGCCAGCCGTACGTGCCAGCCGCCCGCCAGGGGGGCCGCCGCCGGGCTGGCCAGGAAGGCATCCAGCGCCTGCTCGTCGTCCCAGAACGCCAGCCGGGCGATCCGGTGCAGGTCCGGCTTGGCCACCAGCGACCGGCTGAGCGGGGCGGTGAGCATGGTCGCGGCCCAGCGCAGGCCCGGCTGCGACCGGGCGGCCGGCGGTCGCCGCAGCGCCCTGATCACCATGGCCGAGCCGGCGGCGGCCAGGTGTACCGACGCGATCACTGGCGGCGGCCGACGACCAGGGCGGCCAGGCCGGCCACCACCGCGACCGCCACCGCCGCCAGCTCGATCCAGGTGCCGGCGAACGCGCCCGGGTGGCCGGGGTGGCTGAGGTCGTACCGGCTGCGGGTGGCGACGACGCCGCCCAGCAGCAGGAACCCGCCGCCCAGGACTCCCGCCAGCGGGGCCCAGCGCCAGTGCACGAACAGCACCAGCGCGGCCACCACGACCAGGAGGATCACCCCCGGCGGGATGACGGGGTAACTCACCCCGCCGATCATCTGCACCACGATCCCGGCCACCGCGGCGACCAGGGCGGCCACCTCGAACCGGGCCGGCTGATTGAGTCGGGAAAGGGTCACGGCAAGCTCCTCGGGAGGACGGTTGGACCAGCCCACCCTCGCTCGCGGGGTCCCGCCCCGTCGCCGGCCGGGGCGCGTATCTTCCGGCTGCGCCCGCCGCCGTACCGATGGCCGCCCTACGGCTGGGCCAGCGGTTGCGCCAGGCCCGACTGGTAGGCGAACACCACCAGCTGGGCCCGGTCGCGGGCCTGCAGCTTGACCATCGCCCGGCTCACGTGGGTGCGGGCGGTGGCCGGGCTGAGGACCAGCTCGGCCGCGATCTCCTCGTTGGTCAGCCCCAGCGCCACCAGCGCCACCACCTCGCGCTCGCGCTCGGTCAGGGCGCTCATCGAGGGCGGCGTGAGCGCGGGCCGGACCGGCCGGGCGGTGAACTCGGCGATCAGCCGCCGGGTGACGCCGGGCGACAGCAGCGCCTGGCCGCCCGCCACCTCGCGGACCGCCCGGACCAGGTCACCGGGCTGGGTGTGCTTGACCAGGAACCCGCTGGCGCCGCCGCGCAGCGCCTCGAACACGTACTCGTCGAGCTCGAACGTGGTCAGCACCAGGATCCGGACCGCCGCCAGCGTTTCGTCCTGACTGATCTGGCGGGCCGCGGCCAGCCCGTCCACCCCGGGCATGCGGATGTCCATCAGCACCACGTCCGGGCGGGTTTCGCGAGCGAGCCGGACGGCGGCGGCCCCGTCGTCGGCCTGGCCGACCACCTCGAGGTCGTCTTCGGCGCCCAGGATCATCGCGAACCCGGCCCGGACCAGCGGCTGGTCGTCGGCCAGCAGCACCCGGATCACGGCCGCCCCGCCCACTCCGCGCGGACCAGGAAGCCGCCGTCCGGAGCCGGCCCGGCCTGGAGGTGGCCGCCGGTCGAGCCGACCCGCTCGCGCAGGCCGATGATCCCCACCCCGGTCCCCGGGCCGGCCACCGCCCGGGCCGGGCCGTCGTCGCCGACCTCGACCAGCACCCGGCCGTCCCCGTCGCTCTCCAGCCGCACCCGGGCGGTGGCGGCCTGCGAGTGCCGCAGCACGTTGGTCAGCGACTCCTGCACCACCCGGTAGGCGGCGGTCCCGATCACCCGCGGCACCGCCTGGACCGGACCCTGCACCGTCAGCGCGACGGCCAGGCCGGCCGCGGTCGTGGTCTCGGCCAGCCGGGCGATCTCCCGGGTCCCCGGCAGCGGGGCGCGGTCGGCCCGCTCGGTGCCGTCGCGCAGCACCGCCAGCATGGCCGCCAGCTCGTCGAGCACGTCCCCGCTGGCCCGCTGGATCACCGTCAGCGCGGCCGCGGTGGTCGGCCCGGCCGCCTCCGGCCGCCTGCTGAGCAGGTGGGCGACCGCCCCGGCCTGCACGTTGATCGTGGCCATGCCGTGGGCGACGCTGTCGTGCAGGTCCCGGGCGATCCGCAGCCGCTCCTCGGCGACCCGCCGCCGGGCCTCGGCTTCCCGGCTCCGCTCGGCCGCCCGGGCCCGTTCGCGCAGCCCGTCCAGGTACCGGCGGCGGCTGCGGAGGGCGTCGGCCCCAAGCACGGCCGCCGCCGTCCAGCCCGCGAAGACGGCCGCCAGCAGCAGCCCGTGGTAGCCGGCCAGCACCGCGGCCACGCTGAGGACCACGAACATCGCGGCCGCGCCGGTGACCGCCACCCGGCGGCTGGTCCGCCAGCTCAGCACGCCCAGCGCGATCCATCCGGTGACCCAAACCGGCCCGTCCGGGTAGCGGCGGACCACGAACACCGCCAGCAGCGCCGTGACCAGGGTGGCCGCCGCCCGCGGGCGCCGCCAGGCCAGGCCGACGGCGACGCCCGCCGCCACCAGCAGCGCGTAGCCGAGCGCGTCGAGCGCCCGGCCACCCGGGTGGGCGGGCGCGGGCGTCGCCACCAGCACCCCGGTCGCCAGCGCGCCCACCAGGACGTCCGGCCACCAGCCACGAGCGTCCATCACAGCCGTCACGCTACGCCGGCCGACTGTACGCAGGCATCGTCCGGCGAGCGTAGTTGGCGCCTACGCCCCCGGGCGTAGGCGGGCCGATTATTCCCATGCGGCTGGCACGTCTCTGAGTGGTGATCATCGGAATTAAAGGGGATGCCCGTGGCTGAGCTGAACGATCTGCTGCAGAGGTACGTAGACGACGGGTCGCTGCCGGGGGCGGTGGCGCTGGTGACCCGGGGCGATCAGGCCGAGGTGGCGGCGGCCGGGGCGCTCGCCGTCGGCGGGGCCCCGATGACGCCTGAGTCGATCTTCCGCATCGCCTCGATCACCAAGCCGATCACCGCCGCCGCGGTGATGATGCTGGTCGAGGACGGCCGGATCGGGCTGGACGACCCGGTCCGGCGCTGGCTGCCGGAGCTGGCCGAGCCCAGCGTGGTCCGCACGCCGGCCAGCCCGGTCGACGACGTGGTGGCCGCCGTCCGCCCGATCACCGTGTCCGACCTGCTCAGCTCCCGGGCCGGGTACGGCTTCGCGTCCGACTTCACCCTCCCGGCCGTGCAGGCGCTGTTCGCGGTGCAGAAGGACGGCCGCGAGCCGGACAGCTTCCTGCCCCCCGACGAGTGGGTGGCCGCGCTGGCCGAGCTCCCGCTGCTGTACCAGCCGGGCCAGGCGTGGCTGTACGACACCTGCTCCACCCTCCAGGGCGTGCTGATCAGCCGGGTGGCCGGCCAGCCGCTGCCGGACTTCCTGGCCGAGCGGGTGTTCGCCCCGCTGGGCATGACCGGCACCGGCTTCGAGGTGCCGGCCGCCGACCGCGACCGGCTCACCAGCTACTACCGCCACGACGCGGACGGCCGGCTGGAACTGGCCGACGGGCCCGGCGGGCAGTGGAGCCACCCGCCGGCCCACCCGCTCGGCAACGGCGGGCTGGCCGGGACCGCGGGGGACTGGCTCGCCTTTGGCCGCATGCTGCTGGCCGCGGGGACCGCCCGCGACGGCCGGCGGCTGCTGACGGCCGAGTCGGTGGCGCTGATGACCAGCGACCACACCACCGGCCGCCAGCGCCGGATCGGCCAGCTGTTCCTGGAGGGCCAGGGCTGGGGGTTCGGCGGTTCGGTCGACATCGCCGCAATCGACCCGTGGAACGTGCCCGGCCGCTACGGCTGGGTCGGCGGGACCGGGACGTCGGCCCACATCGTCCCGGCCGCCGGTTCGGTCGCCATCCTGCTCGCCCAGGTGGCGGCCGACAGCCCGGTCCCGCCCCCGTGGATGCGCGACTTCTGGCGCTACGCGGCCGCCACCTGCTGAGCGGCCCGGTGGCCGGACCGGATCGCCCCTTCCATCAGGCCGAAGAACTCGGTGCTGGTCTCGGTGCCGGCCCAGTGGACGCGGCCGTGCGGCACGGTCAGCCGGGGGCCGAGCGCGAGCCAGTCGCCGGGGCCGAACAGCGCGGCGTAACAACCGCGGCTGTACGGCTCGCTCAGCCAGTCGGTGATGACCAGGCGGCCGGGGGCGGGCAGCCCGGGGAACAAACGCTGGATCTGGGCGCGGACCGCCGCCCGGCGGCTCTTGTCGTCCAGTCGCGCGAACGTGCGGGCCTGCCGCCCGGTGACGAATCCGGTCAGCACGCCGGCGCCGCCCGGTGGGGAATCGTCCACCGTCGACTGCAGCGGGCCGTCCGCGCTCACCGACCAGCCGGACAGGCCGTGGTCGCGCCACAGCGGAGCCGGATAGACCAGCTGGACCTTGATCGCGCAGCCCCGGCCGGTGGCCGCGGTCGCCCGCCGGGCGGGCCGGACCGGGTCGAACTCGATGGCGTCGGCGAGCACCGGCGGCACCGCCACCACGACCGCGTCGGCCTGGTGGTAAGCCCGATCGGTGCGGACCGACACACCGGTACCGTCCTGGTCGATCCACCGGACCGGCTCCGCCAGCCGGACGCGGTCACCGAGCTTGGCGGCGAGGAGGTCGCACAACTGGTGGGCCCCGCCGTACACCCGGGCCGCCTGCGCACCGCCCGCGAACGCGTTGAGATAGCGGATCCCGCCGCCGGACCGCAGATAAAAGGCCATGTGCAGGACCGACACGTCGGCCGGGTCGGCGGCCATCATCTCGCCGAGGAACAGCGGGAAGAACCGCCGGGCGTCGTCGTGGACTCCGGTGCCGTCCAGCCAGCCGGCCGCGGTCTGGCGGTCGAGCCGGGCGGCGTCCGGGGTCAGCCAGGGAGCGTCGGGGCGGACCGCCGCCGTCAGCTCGTACAGCCGGTCGAACAGGTCACCGAGGGCGGTCGCGTTGAGGGGCGGGAAACGGCCGTCGGTGCTCTGCGGGCCGTCACCGAACGAGAACCGGCTCCGGCCGGTCATGGTGGTCGCCACCGTCGCCAGGCCGAGCCGCCGGATCAGGGAGCCGAGCTCGGTGTGCCGATGGCCCAGGTAGGCGGCCCCGCCGTCGGCCCACTGCCCCGGGGCCACCTCGACGCCGCGGGTGCGCCCGCCGACCCGGTTCCGCGCTTCGAGGACGGTCACCTCGGCCCCGTCGGCCGCCAGGTCGGTGGCGGCGGTGAGCCCGGCCAGCCCGGCGCCGACGACCACGATCCGCATTTATCCGGGAAAATTCTTGATCAGCTTGGTGAGCGCGGCGGGCGAGGCGGCGTCGATGAGCTGGATGAAGGTCAGCTCCACGTCGTACTGCCGGGCCACCGCGCTGAGCACGCGGGTGGCGAGCAGCGAGTCGCCGCCCTGGTCGAAAAAGTCCGAATCGGGCCCGACCCCGTCGGTCTCCAGGATCCGCTGGAACAGGCCGACCATGTCGTCGACGGTGACGGTGCTGGGAGCGGGCATCGGCTACCTCCTGCGGGCACGGTCGGTTGCGTAGGTCTCGTGGGTCCGCCGCCGGTCGACCTTGCCGCTGGCCGTGTGGACCAGTCCCGGTACCACCGTGACGCGGGCCGGGACCAGATGACGGGGGCTTTGCGTGCGCAGCTGGCGGAGGATGGCGGACGCCAGCTCGGCCGGATCGGCCGGCCCGCGCGACGTCACGTAGGCGACCAGGGCCGTGTGATCGCCGACGGGTGCCCCGACCACCGCCGCCGCCGCGACCTCGGGGTGACGGCAGAGCTGGGCCTCGACCTCCCCGGGGCTGACCCGGACCCCCCGGACCTTGATGTCGTCGTCGAGCCGGCCCTGATGGAAGACCACCCCGTCCGGGTCGCGCCGGACCCGGTCGCCGGTCCGGAAGAACCGTTCGGAGCCCAGCGTGATGAAGCGTTCGGCGGTGGCTTCCGGCATCCCGTGATAGCCGAGGGCCACCGACGGGCCGCCGACGAGGAGTTCGCCGTCCGCCCCGATCCGCTCGGTCACGTGCGGCAGCGCCCGGCCGAGGGGAACGGCGGAGCCCGCCCGCGGTTCGGCCCGCGGGCCGTGCAGGTCGATCGCGTGGGTGACGAGGGTGGTCTCGGTGCAGCCGTAGGTGTTGACCAGGCGCACCCGCTCCGCACCGGCCAGCGACCGCCAGTCCTCGACCCGGGCCGGCCGGGCCGCCTCACCGCCGATCACCATCGTGCGCAGGCTGGCAGGCAGCGCCGCCCCCTCCTCGGTGAGCCAGCTGACGAACTCGTGCCAGAACGCGGTCGGCAGGTCGAGCACGCTGACCTGGTACCGGTCGATCAGCTTGAGAAAGCGCGGGAACGAGCCGGAGTAGGCGTCGTCGTCGAACACGAGGGCGGCGCCGCCGGTCACGGTGGTCAGGATCTCCTCGAAACAGGTGTCCCAGCTGAGCGACGCGAACTGCAGGACCCGGTCCCCGGGGCCGGCGCCCATCACCGCCCGCAGCGACGCCACGGCGGCGGCGATGGCCCGGCGCGGGGTGACCACCGGCCGGGGCCGGCCGGTCGATCCGGACGTGAACAGGATGTAGGCGGGATCCTCGGGGCCGGCCGCGATGGGTCCCTCGCCGGCCGGGAGGCCGCCCGGCCGGCCGCGGTTGCGGGCGACCTCCGAGCGGCTGTCGATCAGCGTCCGGCATTCGGCCGCCGCCGTCAGGTCCGCGATCCGGTCCTCGGGGTATCCCGGGTCGATCGGGCAGTAGGCCCCGCCGGCCGCCAGCACCCCGAGCAGGGCGGCGATCGTACCCGCCGACCGGGAGGTCAGCACCCCGGCTACCCCCGGCCTGGCCCCGAGGGTGGCCGCGACGCCACGCATCCGCTGCTCCAGCTGGGTGTAGGTCACCGGCTGCCCGTTGTCGATGATCGCGACACCGTCGGGGGTGCGGGCGACGGCGCGCAGGAAGCCGGCCAGGACGTCAGGATGGTCAAAGCGGGCCGGCAACGGTGCACCTCCGAACTTACTGACCAGTAGCATCTCCAATTAACCGACCGCAGGCAAGGGCCCCTCGCTGACCAGCACCGAACGCTTTCCGCCGCGGCTGGCAATCCCCAGGTGTGAGGCAATCCAGAGATGAGGAGGGCCATGACATCTGATCCGGATGACGCGGAGTTGATCGCCCGGTCGCTCGACGGCGACCAGGACGCCTTCGTCGAGGTGGTGCGGCGGCACGAGGCAGCCGTGGGGGCCTACCTCGCACGCCGGGCCGGGCGCGAACGGGCCGAGGACCTGCTCGGCGACGTGTGGGTGGCGGCGCTGGCGTCGCGGGCGGCCTACGATCGCTCGTTCCCCGACGCCCGGCCGTGGCTGTTCGGCGTGGCCCACAACACGCTCCGGCGGCACTGGCGGTCCCGGCCGGCCGAGGAGCCGGTCGCCGACGTGACCGGGCTGGCGGCCGGCTGGGACCCGTGGACCGCGGTCGACCACCGCGTCGACGTCGAGGCGGTGCTGCGGCACGCGCTGGCGCTGCTGCCACCCGCCCAGCGGGAGATCGTGACCCTGGTGGCCTGGGAGGACCTGACCGTCGCGGACGCGGGCCGGGCCCTCGGCCTGCCGCCGGGGACGGCCCGCCGCTACCTGCACGAAGCCCGGATGGCGCTGCGGGGCGCGCCGGGGATGGCCGCGCTGCTGGCCGACCAGTACACGGTAAAAGGAGCCAACTGATGATTGACGAGATGGATCTGCTGAGCGGCCTGAAGACCGTCGACCCGGTCCGGCCGCCCGCCTACGACCAGGCCCGGGCCGTGCTCCGGGCGGCCATGGCAGTCGACGAAGGAGCACCGGAACCGGCCCCGGCCGCCCGCCGCCGGGCGCGCTGGGCCACCCGCCGCACGGTCGGCTTCGGCGCCGCCGCTCTGACCGCCGCGGCCGCCGCGGTGGCGCTGGTGGCCGCCTCGCTGCCGGCCCCCGGCCACCACCCGGCCGCGGCCGGCCACCCGGCCCCGAACACGGCCCCGGCGGCTGCCAACCCGGTCCTGACCCAGCTGGCCGCCACCATCACCGTCCCCCAGGTCACGCTGCCCGGCAACGCGACCCTGGAGATCCGCAACCAGTCGCCCGCCAGCGCCACCCCCGGCGCCAACGGCTACGACCTGTACCTCGACAACGGCACCTACTACTGGGGGTACGACCAGAGCGACCTGCTGCAGGTGATCGCTTCGGGCCAGGACACCGGCCAGGGGGCGTTCAAGCGCTCGATCGCGGCCGCGCTGGTGGCGGCCAAGGGTGACGTCGCCACCGGGCGGGCCCAGATGTCGGTGGCCAACTTCATCCCCGGCAGCAAGCCGAACACGGTCCAGGCTCAGCAGGCCGAGATCGAGAAGCTCAAGGCCATCGACAAGCAGCGGCACGTGAAGTACACCCCGCCCAAGCCGCTGACGGCGGCCCAGAAGGCGGAGCAGACCGACAACCTGATCTGGATGAACTCCAACTACGCGCTGACCGCGGCGCCGGAGAACCCCAACGTCCGGGCGGGGGTGCTCCGCATCCTGGCGACGATGCCGCACGTCACCGTCACCCACACCACCACCGCCGGCCAGTCCACGCTGACCCTGTCCGACAGCTGGCCGCTGCTCAGCGGGGACGACACCGAGTCGACGGTCATCAACGCCCGCACCGGGCTGCCGATCGCGACGTTCGACCGCGGCCCGGGTCAGCCGTCCGCTTCGACCTACTACCACGCCACCCGGGTCACGCTGGCGGAGGTCGAAGCCGGCAAGTTCTGACCCTCCGCAAGATCCCGTACGGGCTGCCCGGCCACCGGGCAGCCCGTGGGTGTTTCCAGTGATTCTCACCGGTCCGCCCCCGGGCCCGGCGCGTCACCATGAAGGCGTGCACATCCGGCATCCGGCTCCTGGCCGCCCGCACCTCCTGAGGTGAACCCATGACCGATATCCGCCCTTTCAAAACGGAATTTCCGGACCAGGCGCTCGCCGACCTCCGGCGGCGTATCGGGCCGGCCCGCTGGCCGTCGCGGGAGCTGGTGACCGACCGGTCGCAGGGCGTCCAGCTGGCCACGATCCAGGAGCTGGCCCGCTACTGGGCGGACGGCTACGACTGGCGCCGGTGCGAGGCCGAGCTGAACGCGCTACCCCAGTTCACGGCCGAGATCGACGGCCTCAGCATCCACTTCATCCACGCCCGGTCGCGCCATCCGGACGCGTTGCCGCTGATCATCACCCACGGCTGGCCCGGTTCGGTGATCGAGCTGCTCGGCGTGGTCGGCCCGCTCACCGATCCGGTCGCCCACGGCGGGACCGCCGCCGACGCCTTCGACCTGGTGCTGCCGTCGCTGCCCGGTTACGGCTTCTCGGACGAGCCGGCCGAGACCGGCTGGGACGCGGGCCGGATCGCGGGCGCCTGGGCGGAGCTGATGCGCCGCCTCGGCTACTCCCGCTACGTGGCCCAGGGCGGCGACCAGGGGGCCGGCGTCACCGACGCGATGGGCCGCCAGGCCCCGGCCGAACTGGCCGGGATCCACCTGAACTTCCTGCGGTCGGCGCTGGCCGGTAGCCCGCCCGCCGCCACCTCGGCCGAGGAGCGGGCGGCCCTGGAGGCGGTCACCGCGTTCCGGACCGGTGGCTTCGGCTACTTCCTGGAGCAGGCCACCCGGCCCCAGACGATCGGTTACGCGCTGCTCGATTCGCCGGTGGCGCTGGCCGCCTGGATGCTCGACCACGACACCGACAGCTACTACAAGATCTCCCGCGCGTTCACCGGCGGCCCGCCGGCCGGCGGCCTGACCCGCGACCACATCCTCGACAACGTCACGTTGTACTGGCTGACCGGTACCGGGGCCTCGGCCGCCCGCTCCTACTGGGAAGGCGGGCACCCGCAGCCGCGGCCGGCCGGGCAGGCCCCGGCCGAGGTCAAGGTCCCGGTCGGCTTCACCACGTTCCCCGATGAGATCTTCCGGGCCCCGCGCAGCTGGGTCGAGCAGACCTACCCCAGCCTCAGCTACTTCCACCAGGCCGCCCGGGGCGGCCACTTCGCCGCCTGGGAAGAGCCCGACCTGTTCGCCGCCGAGATGCGGGCGGCCTTCCAGCCGCTGCGCTGACGAGCTGACCGTCCGGTACGGCCA
Source organism: Actinomycetota bacterium (assembly GCA_019240215.1). Lineage (GTDB taxonomy): Bacteria > Actinomycetota > Actinomycetes > Streptosporangiales > Streptosporangiaceae > Bog-532. The sequence continues at coordinate 190,792 of JAFAYQ010000063.1, forward strand.
GCGGCGAGCGTACTCCAGCTTGCAAGCTCAGCCTGGACAACGGCGTCGACGTGCCGGTGCCGGCCGCGGTCAGCGCGTTCCCCGGCGAGGGCTACCAAGCCCCCGCAGCTGGACCGAACACGCCTACCACGATCAGATCTACTACAACCGGCCACCCCAGGGCGGCCACTTCGCCGCCTGGGAACAACCCCTATCTTCGCCGACGAGGTCCGCACCGGCCTCCGGCCGATCCGGTGATCCCGGCCTGACCCTTCTGACCCGCAGCCGCGATCGGCTGCGGGTCAGAAGATCTTGTTGATGATGTCGTCGCCGATGCCGAAACCGGCGCCCTGCACGATCGCCCGGCCGAAGCCGCCGCCCAGGAACGACTGCAGCATGCCGCCTCCCTGCTGGTACTGGGGCTGCTGCTGGTACTGAGGCTGCTGATACTGCTGCTGGTACTGGGGCGGGACCGTGCCCTGGACGTGGTTGTCCACCATCGAGTGAATGGACTGCAGCAGCAGTGACACCTGCCCCTGCTCCTGCTGCACCCCCAGCGTTATCTCTTTCAGGTCGAGCAGCCACTCGCGGGCATTCTGGTCCCCGGCGGCCGCCGCGGTCTGCAGTTTTCCTGCCAGCGTCTGGATCAGGGCGGCGGTCTGCTGGGCCTGCTGCTGCAGCTGGGCGTAATTCTGGTCTACGGTCTCGGGATCCACAGATCCTCCATCCGGCGCAACCTGACATCGCGGGCGAAACCGATAGTAGCGGCCGGGCCGTGGGCGCCGCAGGCTCAGGGCCGGGAGTAAAAAGGTGGCGCCCGGGACTCGCGGTCCCGGGCGCCACGGCCCGGTAATTCCGGGCGGTCAGCCCGGGTCAATTCACCAGCCCGCAACCGGGTCAGCGTTCAGGTAAAGCTGGTTTCCGCTGACCGCGCAGCGCATGTGGTGCAGATACTTGGGGTCGCCGCACGATGCCCGGTAGCCCAAAGTGGCCGAGCCGCCGTATTCCACGTTGGCCGAAGAATCAAAGGATGCGCCGTCCGCGGCACGGCCTTTGACGCTGATCCGGAATTGGCTGTAGCTGCTCTCGAACGCGCAGCTGCCCGAGCTCTTGGCGTCGAAGCCCAGGACCTGGACGATCAGGCCGCCCGCGGCGGTGAACGAGGTGGTGGTCTCGTCATTGGTGCAGTTGCTGGTGCCGGCCCCGCCGCCCTGAATGGACACCCGCGGCCCCGCCCCGACCCCGCTCAGGTTCATGATCGTGGACCGGGTGGAGGTGAGGGCCGGGGATCCCGGAGCCCGCACCTCGGTCGGGAACGCGCGCAGCTCCAGGCTGCGCGGGCTGGTCTCCCGGCAGCTCATCCGGCGGTCATGGCCAGCCTCGCAGGTCGAGATGTAGGGCTGGCGCGCGGCCTGCTGGCCGAACAGGACCCGGGTGGTGGAGTCGTACGGGATGCCGCTGGTGTTCTTACCGGTGACCGAGACGGTGAAGTAGCTGAAGCTCTTCTCGAACGCGCAGCTCCCCGAGCTCTTGGCGTCGAAGGAGATGGTCTCCTGGACCGGACCCGACCCGGTGGTGACGGTCTTGCTGGTCTCGTCGTTGGTGCAGTTGCTGGTGCCGGCGCCGCCGCCCTGGATCCGGACGGTGACGCCGGCCCCGACGCTGTCCAGCGTCAGCTGTGCGCTCTCGTGGCCCTTGAGCAGCCCGCCCGGCCGGGGGGCGGCCGCGACCTGCCCGGCCCGGGCCGCGGTGACCGAGGTGACGGCGGACGCCGACGCGGGCGCCAGCGCCAGGGCGGCGGTGGCCGCCACCGGTAGCGCGGCGGCCGCGACCGGCACCACGACACGGCCGACAGATGATTTTATGCGCATGCCCAGAAAGCCCCTTCAGTAGCAGGCGGGAAGATTCCAATTCCCTGAATTCGGCGGGATTGACGTGGCCGATCATTTTCATTCCTGTGCCGCGCGCCGGCTCTGGCCATGATGTAACAGGCGACCTGAATAAACAAGAAGGGTGGCCGAATTAATATACTTGATACCCAATCAACCTTTCTATTACCATTCAAATAAAATGCGATAATAAAAAGGGCCCGGGAATGGCCCGGGCCCGGCGGCCGTCGTGGTTCGTGCTTGTGGTGGTGGTGTCCCGGCGCGAGCGGGCCGGTGGTGGATCCCGGCCCGCTCGCTCCCGTCACATCGTTCCCAGGCGTCAGGCGAGGCGGCCCGCGTAGCGGCGGCGGAAGCCGTCACTGGTGCTGGCGGTGATCACCACGTCGTAGTAGCCGTCCTGGTTGACCGGCCAGTCGACGGTCTTGGCGCCGCCCGCGGGGACCGTGACCTTCTTGCTGCCCCCCTCGTAGTCGTGGGCGGCCAGCGTGTAGGTGACCGACTGGCTGCCCTGGCTGAGCAGGGTGACCGCCACCTTCCGGGCCCGCAGCACGGTGCTGACCGCGGGGATCTGGCCGGTCTTCTGGGCGGCCGGCGCGACCGTGCCCGCGAAGCTGGTCAGGAACCCGTCGGCGCCGTAGACCGAGAACGCGTACTTGCCCGCGGTCGCGGCCGCGTCCCAGGTGTAGGAGCCGGTCTGGTGCGGGAGCACCGTGACCGGGGTGGGCGCGAACGTCAGCAGCGCGTCCGGGTAGACGGCGTAGGAGGCGCCGACCGTGCCGGTGTTGGTCAGCGCGGCGGTGACCTGGAGGGTGGTCCGGTTGACGGTCACGTCCGCGTGCAGCTGCAGGTTGCTCGGCCGGTGCGGCCGGGTGCCGGGCTCCTGGCTGGGCATCTTCTGGGCGCCCTCGGCCGGCGGGGTGGTCGAGCCGCCGGTCAGCTGGGTCAGCGCCCAGGTCTGGTCGAGGGTGGGGATGCCCTTGGGGATCGAGAAGTCCGGGTGCTTGAAGTCGAACGCGGTGGTCAGGTCGCCGGTGATCGATTTGCGCCAGGCGGTGACGTTGGCCGGCTGCACCCCGGTCCAGGTGGCCAGGAACTGCAGCATCGAGGTGTGGTTGTAGACGTTGGAGTCCACGTAGCCGCCCCGCGTCCACGGCGAGGCGATGATCATCGGCACCCGGGTCCCGGGGCCGATCGGCAGCCCGTCGATGTACTCGTTGGTGACGCTCGGCTCGGCGAACGGCGGCAGCTGGTGGTCGAAGAACCCGTCGTGCTCGTCGTAGGTGATGAACAGCGCGGTCGTCTTCCACAGCTCCGGGTTTGCCAGCAGGGTCTGCAGCACGGTGTTGGTGTAGTGGGCGCCGTAGTCGGGGGTGTAGGACGGGTGCTCGCAGTAGCCGGCCGGGGCGACGATCCACGACACCTGGGGCAGCTTGTTGTTCTTGACGTCGCTGATGAACGAGGACAGCACGTAGGCGGCGTGGGTCTTGCTCATCGGCGGGGCGCCCGCCTCGCTCTTCCACGGGGTGACCGCGCCCCGGGTGGCCAGCACCCCGGTGCCGCCGTTGGTGCTGTTGGTGGTGTTGTACTGCTGGTAGAACCACAGCGGGTTGTCGCCGTAGTCGCCCAGGAAGTACTCGGGGTTGTCGCCGCTGTCGCCGACCTGGTCGTTGGTGTACACCTGCCAGCTGACCCCGGCCTTCTGCAGCAGCTCGGGGTAGGTGGTGACCTCGGCGGTCCCGGCGTCCGGCCCGAAGTCGACCTTGTAGTCGTCCGGGTTGCTGGTCCAGCCGCTCGACGTGCCGGTCCAGAAGTACATCCGGTTGGGGCTGGTGGGGCCCATGATGCCCTGGTGGTAACCGTCGCAGATGGTGAAGGCGTCGGCCACCGCGTACTGGAACGGGATCTCGTCGCGGGTGAAGTAGCCCATCGTCTCTTCGGTCTTGGCCGCGACCCAGTTGTTCCACAGGCCGCCGTTGCGGGCCTCGTGGTCACCGGCCCAGGAGTGGTCGAGGTCGCCGTCGGTCTGGTCGGTCAGGTTGTACGGCAGCAGATAACCCAGGTCGGTGCGGGCCGGGTCGGGCTGCTGGAAGATCGTGTGCCCGTTCGCGTAGGTGAGGATCTGCTTGTCGTTGAAGCCCCGGACCCCGCGCAGCGTGCCGAAGTAGTGGTCGAAGGAGCGATTCTCCTGCATCAGGATGACGACGTGCTTGATGTCGGCGATGCTCCCGCTCCAGCCCGCGGGCAGCGCCCGGGCCGAGCTGCTCTTGACCGCGGCCGACGCGGCCCCGCTGCTGACCCCGGTCGCGGCCGCGGCGGCGGCGCCGAGCCCGGTGACTTGCAGAAAGCGGCGCCGGCTGACCCCTGAGTCCTGCGGCCCGTCCGAACTGGTCATGGTGGCTCCCACCCTCTTGACGGTAAATGGGCGTACTTGTGCTGACAAGGTGGCCGTGTCAGGCAAGTGCCCAGTCTGGGCGGAGTAGGCCGCGCGAAAGTGAACACCCCGTGTCAGTTTCCGGACGGCTGAATCAACACGTCGAGGTCAGCGCCGACGGCCGGGCTGCGCCAGGAACTGCTGGGCGACCGGCAGCCGTCGATGAACGTGATCGTGACCCGGGCGCAGACTAGGGACAGTGACGGGTGTGCCGGGCAGGCCCGGCTGGCAGCGTTGAGCGTCAGAGCTGACCGGCCGGGAGGAGCAGGCGATGGCGATCACGGTGGCCGACGTCATGGTGTCGACGCTGAAAACCTCGGGCGTGCAGCGGGTGTACGGGCTGCCCGGTGACTCACTGAACGGGTTCACCGACGCCATCCGCCGGGACGGCGACCTGGCCTGGGAGCACGTCCGGCACGAGGAGGGGGCCGCGTTCGCGGCCGCCGCCGAGGCGGCCCTGACCGGGGAGCTGGCGGTCTGCGCGGCCAGCTGCGGGCCCGGCAACCTGCACCTGATCAACGGCCTGTTCGACGCCAACCGGAGCGGGGTCCCGGTGCTGGCGGTGGCCGCCCACATCCCCCGGGTGGAGATCGGCGGCGGGTACTTCCAGGAGACCCACCCGGAGAACCTGTTCCGCGAGTGCAGCGTCTACTGCGAGCTGGTCAGCGTGCCCGAGCAGCTGCCCCGCATCCTGGTCGCGGCGATGCGGGCGGCCCTGCACCGGGGCGGCGTGGCCGTGGTGGTGGTCCCGGGCGAGGTGTTCCTGGCCGACGCGCCCGCCGGGGCGCTGCCGCCGCCGGTCCGCCGGGTGCCGCCGGTGCTGCGGCCCGACGACGCGTCACTGGCGGCCGCGGCCGGGGTGCTGAACGCCGCCCAGCGGGTCACGATCCTGGCCGGCGCGGGCTGCGGGGGCGCCCACGACCAGCTGGTCGCGCTGGCGGGCGCCCTGCAGGCACCGGTCGTGCACGCGTTCCGGGGCAAGGAGTTCGCCGAGTACGACAACCCCTACGACGTGGGCATGACCGGGCTGATCGGGTTCACCTCGGGCTACCGGGCCATGGAGCACTGCGACGCGCTGCTCATGCTGGGCACCGACTTCCCCTACCGGGACTTTTTCCCCGAGGACGTGCCGGTGATCCAGGTCGACGTGCGCGGCGAGCACATCGGCCGCCGGGTGGCGGTCCAGGTGCCGCTGGTGGGCACGGTCAAGGACACCGCCGACAGTCTGCTGCCGCTCGTCGAGGCCAAGCGCGACCACGCCCACCTGGACCGGATGACCGCGCACTACCGGCGGGCCCGGCACCGGCTGGACAAGCTGGCCGAGCAGGGGCGCCACCAGACGCCGATCCACCCGCAGGTCGTGGCGGCCACCGTCGACCGGCTGGCGGCCGACGATGCGATCTTCACCTTCGACGTCGGTACCCCGAGCATCTGGTCGGCCCGCTACCTGCACATGAACGGCTCCCGGCGGCTGATCGGCTCGTTCAGCCACGGGTCGATGGCCAACGCGCTCCCGCACGCGATCGGCGCCCAGGCCAGCCACCCCGGCCGCCAGGTGGTGGCGCTGTGCGGCGACGGCGGCCTCGGGATGCTGCTGGGCGAGCTGATCACGCTGCGCCAGGCCCACCTGCCGGTCAAGATCGTGGTGTTCGCCAACGGCGCGCTGTCGTTCGTGGAGCTGGAGATGAAGGCGGCCGGCATCCCCACCTACGGCACCGACCTCGACAACCCCGACTTCGCCGGGATCGCCCGGGCCACCGGCCTGCTCGGCCTCCAGGTGACCAAGGCGGGCGACCTCGAAGGGGCGCTGCAGGAGGCGTTCGCGCACGACGGGCCGGCCCTGGTCGAGGTGCACACCGCCCGCCAGGAGCTGTCGTTGCCGCCGCACCTCAGCTACCAGCAGGTCGAGGGGTTCAGCCTGTGGGCCACCCGCACGGTGCTGTCCGGCGGCGGCGACGAGCTGGTCGAGGTGACGCGCACGAACCTGCGCGAGCTGGAGGCCGAATAACCGCGTGGCCCCGTCACGCTGGACCCTTTTAAATATTGATTTTCAAAAGGGTCATTCGGCTGAGAGCCACGCCATGGCCGCGGTGATCAGCGTCTCGGTGCCGGTGCGCAGGGTCGGCTGCAGCGGCGGCAGGAACTTCGGTGAGTGATTGCTGGGCAGGTCCATCAGCCGCCCGGCCTTCTCGGCGGCCAGGTACTTGTCCCGGTCGGTCCGGCCGATGCCCCAGTAGCAGTAGGGCACGTGGGCGGCGTCGGGGATCTCGCTGAAGTCCTCGCTGACCGTCTGCCGGTCCAGTTCGAGGGCGTTGTCCTTCAGCTGGGCGGCGAACGCGGCCGCCACCCGGGCGGTGGATGTGTCGTCGTTGTCGGTCAGCGGGAACGTGCCCAGCGTCTCGAACTCCGGGTCCTTGGGCGAGCCGGTGGCCTGGCACTCGGCCCGCACGATCCGCTGGATCGCGGCCAGCACCCGCGCGCGGGTCGCCTGCGAGAACGTGCGCAGGTTGAGCTGCAGGACGGCCAGGTCGGGGATCACGTTGCTGCGGGTGCCGGCCTGGACGCTGCCGGCCGTCAGCACCACGGTGTCGCCCGGCGTGACCTCGCGGGCGACGATCGTCTGCAGCCGGACGATGATCATGGCCGCCAGCACCACCGGATCGATGCAGTCCTGCGGCAGCGCCCCGTGGCCACCGCGGCCGTAGATGGTGACCTTGATGCTGTCCTCGGTCGCCATGAACAGGCCGGCCCGAGTGCCGGCGGTCCCGGCGATGCCGGGCAGCAGATGCTGGGTGAGGGCGACGTCGGGGGTGGGGATGCGCTGGTACAGGCCGTCGTCGACCATGCCCTGGGCGCCGTCGCCGGTCTCCTCGGCCGGCTGGAACAGCGCGATCAGCGTGCCGCCCCACCGCTGGGGCTGGCCGCCCAGTAGCCGGGCCGCGCCCAGCAGGCAGGACATGTGCATGTCGTGGCCGCAGGCGTGGGCCACCGGGATCTGCTGGCCGTCGGCGCCGGTGGTGGTCACCGTGCTCGCGTAGTCGACGCCGGTGTCCTCGGCGATCGGCAGCGCGTCGAGCTCGGCTCGCAGCAGCACGATCGGCCCGCGGCCGTGGGCCAGGGTGCCGACCACCCCGGTGCCGCCGATGCCGGTCTGCACGGTGAGACCCAGCTGGTCCAGCTCGGTGGCGACGGCGGCGGCGGTGCGGTGCTCGGCGTGGGACAGCTCGGGATGGCGGTGCAGGTCCTTGTAGAACGCTTCCTGGTCCGCCTGCTGGGCCGGGTAACCCGCCATGATCTCGTCGACGCTGCTCATGCCGCCAGCATGGTCGGCCGGGGCGCCGGCCGCGCCCGTGGAACTCCCGGGCCCTGACCAGGGCCGGGCACGGGTCCGAGCGGCGCGGCCGGCGGTCACGGTTACGCCCAGGCCCTTGCGCACGGCTATCAGCCCGCGATGATCGTCATGGGCGTCCTTGTGTGTGGCGGCGGCGCTGGTTTGGCCGCCGTGTTCGTCACCGGCCGCCGCCCAACCGGCCACCGGAGTCAGCAGCACTGGAGGAACCGTATGACCACCGCACCACAACTGGCCGGTCAGATCGTCGTCGTCCTCGGCGGCAGCGCCGGCATGGGCCTGGAGACCGCCCGCCGCGCCCGCGCCGAAGGGGCCGAGGTGATCCTGACCGGCCGCGACCCGGAGCGCCTGGGCCACGCCGCCCAGGAGGTGGGAGCGCTGAGCACGGCCGTTTTCGACGTCACCGATCCGGCCGCGCTCGGCCGGTTCTTCGACTCCCTGCCGGGGCCGTTCGACCACCTGCTGCTGACCGGCCCCGGCCCCTACTACGCGCCGCTGACCGACCTCGAACGTGAGCGGGCCCTCGCCGACCTGGCCACCCACCTGTGGCTGCCGATCGCCGTCACCCAGCACGCCATCGGGCGGGTCCGGGCCGGCGGCACCCTGCTGTTCATCGGCGGCACCGGCGGCCGCCGCCGGGGCGCCGGCATGTCGCTCATCTCGGCGGCTACCGCGGCCGGGCCCGCCCTGGTCGCCAACCTGGCCCTGGAGGCGGCGCCGATCCGGGTCAACCTGATCGCGGCCGGCTTCGTCGACACGCCGCTGTCGGCCACCCTGCTCGGCGACGGCCTCGAGCAGCGGCGCGAGCAGCTGCGGGCCACGCTGCCGATCGGCCGGGTGGTCGGGCCGGCCGACGTGGCCGCGCTGGCCGTGCACCTCATGGTCAACACCGCGCTGACCGGCGCCACCTACGACATCGACGGCGGCCAGCAGCTCGTGCCCTGAGCCTCAGCCGGTGCTGAGCCTCAGCCGACGAAGGCGCGCAGGCTCTCCTTGAGCGACCCCATCGTGGCCAGCACCGCGGTCGGCTCGTAGCCGCAGTGGGCCATGCAGTTGTCGCAGCGCGGGTCCTTGCCGCGGCCGAAGCTGTCCCAGTCGGTGGTGTCCAGCAGCTCCTGCCAGGTCTCGGCGAACCCGTCCTCGAGCAGATAACAGGGCCGCTGCCAGCCCTGCAGGGTGTACAGCGGCACACCCCAGGGGGTGCACTCGAAGTCTCGCTTGCCCTCCAGGAAGTCCAGGTAGAGCTGCGAGTGGTTGAAGCGCCACTTCTTGCGGCGGCCCTCCGCGAACGCCTTGCTGAACAGCTCCCGGGTCTGGGTCACGCCCAGGAAGCGGTCCTGGTCGGGGGCCTTCTCGTAAGCGTAGCCGGGGGCGATCTCCAGCCGGTCGACGCCGAGCTCGTCGTTGATGTAGTCGAGGGTGTCGATCAGGTCCTGCGGGGTCTCGGTGTTGAACACGGTGGTGTTGGTGTACACCGTGAAGCCCTTGGACTTGGCCAGCTTGATCGCCGCGACCGCCTGGTCGAAGACGCCCTGCTTGGACACGGCCTCGTCGTGCCGCTCGCCGATGCCGTCCAGGTGCACCATCCAGGCGAAGTTCTTGTTCGGCTTGAACTTGTCGATGTGCTTGGGCAGCAGCACCGCGTTGGTGCAGAGGACCACGAACTTCTTGCGCTTGAGCAGCTCCTCCAGGATCAGGTGGACCTGCGGGTGCATGAGCGGCTCGCCGCCGGCGATCGACACCATCGGCGCACCGCACTCCTCGACCGCGGCGACCGCCTGCTCGACCGACATCCGCTGCTTGAGCAGCGTGTGCGGCTGCTGGATCTTGCCGCAGCCCGCGCACTTGAGGTTGCAGGCGTACAGCGGCTCGAGCTCCATGATCAGCGGATACTTCTCGACCCGCTTGATCTTCTGCTTCATCAGGTAGGTCCCGAGCTTCACCGTCAGGTGGAGTGGCATGGCCATGGGTTTCGTCGCCTCCGTGTCCCCGAGCCGCGCAGCGGGCCTCCCGCCGCGGCCGCTGGCATGCAGCCTGTGTGGAACATACACGCTGTATGTCTCATGATGTAGGTATGGCAGCGAAACCGCAACCGCGCCGGGCCGAGCACGCGTCGGACACCCGGGCCGCCCTGGTCGCCTCCGCGCGCCGCCTTTTCGCTGCTCAGGGCTTCGACGCCACCGGGACCGAGCAGATCGTGGCTGACGCCCGTGTCACCCGCGGCGCGCTCTACCACCACTTCCGCGACAAGGCCGACCTGTTCCGGGCGGTGATGGCGGAGGCGGCCGGCTCGGTCGCCCAGCGGCTGATCGACGAGCAGCTGGCCTCCGAGGCGGCCTCCCCGCTGGCCGAGATCCAGGCCGGCATCGCCGCCTACCTAGACGTCTGCGTGACCGGCGACTTCCAGCGGATCGTGCTGGTCGACGGGCCGCGGGTGCTCGGCTCGGACGCCTGGGACGAGCTGGTCGAGCGCTACGGGCGCGGCATCCTCGAGGAGTGGCTGGAGCGCTGCGTGCAGGCCGGTGACCTGGACGCCGTCCCCATCCGGGCGCTGGCCCGGCTGCTGATCGCGATGCTGACCGAGGCCAGCCTGGCCATCGCCCGTTCGGCCGAGCCGCCCGCGACCCGGGACGAGCTCGGCATGGTGCTCGAGCGGCTGCTGGCCGGCCTCCGGCCATAGCCGGCGGGCCAGGTCGCCGGCCAGGGATGGGGCCAGGGTCCAGCCCGGGTGTGAGTGACGGCTCGCGGCGCGATTGTTGATGTCATGAGCACTGCTGGGCGGGCCGGCACCACGATCACGCCAGGTAATGCTGGACCGACGGGGCGACGGCGGCCACCACGGCAGTGGCCGGCAGCGACGCCAGCGGCTCGAACCGCAGGATGTAACGGCACAGGGCCAGGCCCAGCAGCTGAGTGGCGATGAAGGCGGCCCGCTCGGCCGCCCCGTCGTCGCCCAGGGCGGCGGCGACCGGTCCGGCTATCTGCTGGCTGAGGACCGCCTGGAGCTGCCCGGCCACCGTCTCGCTGGTGGCCGCGGTCCGCAGCATGGCGATCAGGTCGTCGCCCTGGCGCGGGTCCTCCCACCGGTCGACGAAGTGGCGTACCAGCTGCTCACCCCGGTCGCTGGGCGGCGCCGAGCGCAGGTCAACGGCCTGCAGGTCCATGGTCACGGCGGCCGTGAACAGCCCCGCCTTGGACTGGAAGTAGCGCATGACCATCGAGGCGTCGACGCCGGCCCGGGCGGCCACCGCCCGGATCGTCGCCTGCTCGTACCCGCGGGCGGCGAACGTCGCCCGGGCCGCGTCGAGGATGGCCCGGCGGGTGCCCGCGGACCGGGGGCCGCCGGTCCCCGGCACCGCCGTGGCCGGACGGGCGGCCGGGTTCGTGGTGGGGCTGCTGTCGCTCACCCGCCCAACTTAGCTTATGCCAACGCATGTTTGCCAACACTTGTTGACAAACGGATCAATCGCGCCTAGCGTGATGCCAACAAACGTTTGCATTCTCAAGGGGACGACTCCGGTGGCGGCCAGGCACGCAGACCATCACCGCGGGCAGCCGGTGAAGTACCGGGCGCTCGCGGGCTTCATCATCGCCAGCGCGGCGTTCGCCGCGATCTTCGTGGCGCTGACCCTCAGCGCCTTCCACGCGCCGCGACCGCATGACCTGCCGGTCGGTATCGCCGGCCCGGCCGCGGCCACCAGCCGGATCGAGCAGGCCGTGGACACCGGGCTGCCGGGTGCGTTCAGCTGGCGTGGCTACCCGAGCGCGGCCGCCGCCCGGACCGCCATCACCGACCGCCAGGTCGACGGCGCGCTGATCGCGTCCGGCCCGGACCTGCGGCTGCTGACCGCCGAGGCCGGGGGGACGGCCCCCGCCCAGGCCCTGACCACGGCCGCCCAGGCGGTCGCCGCCAAGTCCGGGCGCCACTTGCTGGTGACCGACGTGGTACCGCCCGGGCCCCGCGACACCCAGGCCTTGTCACCGTTCTTCGTCCTGCTCAGCGTGCTGATTCCCAGCCTCGCGGCCGGCTCCGGATCGGCGCTCGCCTTCCGCCGGGCTCACCCGGCCCTGGCCGCGGCCGCCCCGGCGGCGGTGGCCGTCGCCATCGGGGTGGTGTGCGCGGCCGTCGCCGATGGCTTGGCCGGGCTGGGTCACTACGGCGAGCTGGCCGGCCTGGTCGCACTGTTCTCGCTGGCAGTGGCCGCGCCGACCGCGCTGCTGGCCCGGATCTGGCCGCCCCTGGTCACGGTGGCGGTGCTGGTCCTGATCGTGTTCGGGATCCCGGTCAGCGGCGGGCCGGCCAACCTGGCCAGCTTCGCCCCGGCCTGGCTGCGGGTCCTCAACCCGGCGCTGCCGCTCGGCGTCGCCGCCAACGCCATCCGCAACATCGTCTACTTCGGCGGCCACGCCACCGCGGTCCGGCTGGCGGTGCTGGCCAGCTGGGCGGTGGCCGGGGTGATCGGGGTCGCCCTGGTCACCGCGCTCCGGCGGCGGCGCCCGGCCCCGGTCGCGGCCGGAGCTGGGGCCGGAGCTGGGGCCGGGGCACTTCCGGCCATCGTCGGCCCGGGCCCCGCCCAGCCGGGCTGGACCTCGTTCCCGGCCCCGCCGGAGACCGCCGCCGCCCAGCCGATCACGCTGATCGTCGGCTTCGATGATTCGGAGCCCGCCCAGCGGGCGCTGAGCTGGGCGGCCAGTCTGCTGCGAGCCCGGTCCGGCACCCTGCACGTCGTCTACGCCGACCATCCGCTCATCGACAGCGACCTGTCCGGGTTCGCCCACACCGAGATGGAGGAGAACCGCGACGCCAAGGCGGCCGGGGTGGCCGACGCCGCCCGCCAGATCGCGGCCGCGACCGGCATCCCGTACACGTTCGAGCGCCGCCAGGAGTCCCCGGTCGACGCGATCTTGTCGGTGGCCGGCGCCGAGGACGCGGTCGAGCCCGGCCGGACCCCGATCATCGTGACCGGCCGCTCGCACCACCTGCCGCACCGGGTCCTCGGCTCGGTCCCGGTCGAGCTGCTGCACCAGTCGCCCTATCCGGTGCTGACGATCACCTGACGCCGTCGCGGAGGCCCTTTCGGCAGTTGTCTAAAGTTGCGCCTGGGATCTTGAAGCCGAGGGGCGGATACTTTGAGCGTGAGCCGACGTGGTGCTGCCCGGGGGGCCCTCGCGCTGGGCGCCCTGGGCGTGGTCTTCGGTGACATCGGGACCAGCCCGCTGTACACGCTGCAGACGCTGTTCGACCCGAGCGACCCGCACCCGGTCAAGGTGTCGCGCGAGAGCATCTTCGGGGTCGTGTCGCTGATCTTCTGGTCGATAACGATCATCGTCACCGTCACCTACGTCGTGCTCATCATGCGGGCCGACAACGACGGCGAGGGCGGCATCATGGCCCTCATCGCGCTGATCCGCCGGCGGGCGGTGCCCGGCGGGCGCCGGGCCAAGCTGATCCTGGCCGGCCTGGGGATCTTCGGGGCCTCGCTGTTCCTGGGCGACAGCATGATCACGCCCGCCATCTCGGTGCTGTCGGCGGTCGAGGGGGTCGAGGTGGCCGCGCCGTCGGTGTCGAACATCGTCATCCCGATCACGGTGGTGATCATCGTGATCCTGTTCATGGCGCAACGGCTCGGCACCGGGACCGTGGGCAAGGCGTTCGGCCCGATCATGGCGGTGTGGTTCGTGATCGTGGGCCTGATCGGGATCAAGGGCATCGCCGCCCACCCGGTTATCCTCGAGGCGCTGTCGCCCAGCTACGCGGTCAGCTTCCTGTTCGGCCACTTCGGCACCGCGTTCTTCTCGCTGACGGCCGTGGTGCTGGCCGTCACCGGGGCCGAGGCGCTCTACGCGGACATGGGCCACTTCGGCCGCAGTCCGGTCCGGCGAGCCTGGATCCTGGTCGTGTTCCCGGCCTGCGCGCTGAGCTACTTCGGCCAGGGCGCGCTGATCCTGGGCCGCCCGTCCACCATCAGCAACCCGTTCTTCCTGGCCGCGCCGGGCTGGGGCCGGCTCCCGCTGGTGATCCTGGCCACCGTGGCCACCGTGATCGCCTCGCAGGCGGTCATCAGCGGCGCGTTCTCGGTCGCCCACCAGGCCGGCCAGCTCGGCTATCTGCCGCGGCTGCGCATCCAGTACACCTCCGAAGAGATGATGGGCCAGATCTACGTCCCGTGGATCAACTGGCTGCTGCTGGCGGGCGTGCTCACGCTGGTGCTGGCCTTCCAGACCTCGGCCCACCTGGCCTACGCCTACGGCACCGCCGTGACCGGGACGATCACGATCACCACGCTGCTGTTCTTCTACTACGCCCGGCACCAGTGGCGCTGGCCGCTGTGGATCGTGGTGACCGGCGCCGGCATCCTGCTCGCGATCGACCTGCTGTTCTTCGCGGCCAACCTGACCAAGCTGACCCACGGGGCGTGGCTGCCGCTGCTCATCGGCATCACCGCGTTCACCGTGTTCACCACCTGGCAGCGCGGTCGCGAGCTGGTCACCGAGAAACGCGACCGCGACGAGGGCGATCTGCGCCACTTCGTGGTGGAACTGCACGCCATGAAGCCGCCGTTGCCGCGGGTGCCGGGTACCGCCATCTTCCTCAACCGCGGCAAGGCCACCACCCCGCTGGCGTTGCGGGCCAACGTCGAGCACAACGAGATCCTGCACCAGCAGGTCATCATCCTGGCCCTGGAGACGGTGCCGGCCCCGCACGTCCCGGCCGCCGACCGGCTCAGGACCGACGACCTCGGGTTCAAGCACGACGGGATCATGCACGTCACCGCCCGCTTCGGCTACATGGACAAGGCCAACGTCCCCGGCCTGGTGCCGCTGATGAACGAGTTCGGCGTGGACGGCTGCGCGCCCAACGCCCGGCTGTCGTACTTCGTGTCGCGCATCGAGCTGGCCCCCGGGCACACCCCGGGCATGAGCCGCTGGCGCAAACGCCTGTTCATCGCCACCTCCCGCATCACCGCCGACGCGGCCGACTCGTTCGGCCTGCCCCGGGAGCGGACGGTCATCATGGGCTCGCGCCTCGAGCTCTGAGCGCACGGGGTCGTCCCACTAGGGATACAACGCATCAGAAATATCGAATCGCCTGTTTATCGGCATAAAAAGGCACCGGTACAGGATGGGACCGGTATTGAAAAAAGTTGGCCACGAACCCTAGTTTTTCTTGACCAGATGGCGGGGACGCTTCACAATCATCGCGTCCAGATGATCAGCTTTACCGGGGGACATTCGGAGGAATACGTGGGGACTCCATACACGCCTTATCCGCAGGGCACGGGCTCGCCGTACGGCGAGCCGGAGCCGCAGCGCGACTACCTGCACGGCGGTCCGGTCGGCTTCGGGGAGGCGATCACCGAAGGTTTCCGGAACATCGTCAACTTCAGCGGGCGCGCCTCGCGCTCCGCGTTCTGGTGGTTTGCCCTCGGCGCCATCATCATCGACATCGTCGTCGCCATCGTCGCGCGCGCGGCGCACGTCACCGTGCTCCAGTACATCGTTGAGATCATCGTCGCCCTCGTGAGCCTCAGCCTGGCCATCCGGCGGCTGCACGACACCAACCGGAGCGGCTGGTGGTGGCTCATCGGCCTCATCCCGATCATCGGGGGCATCATCCTGCTGGTGTTCTACTGCCTGCCCGGCACCCCCGGGCCGAACAAGCACGGCTGACTCAGCTCGCTGGCACCGCGCCTCCGCCAGGGCCTCGACGCTCTGGCGGGAGCGCGGTGTTTTGCTGTGCGGCATGACCTGGCCGCCCGAAATCATGCCGGCCAACCAGTCTGACAGTTGACAGTTAACAATTTAAAAGGCGAAAATCGGCGGCAGCGATCAAGGAGGACCCGTGCCGCCGGATTCAGTGCAGGTCAGCGACAGCGCCAACGAGCTGGTCCTCGTCAGCCCGCACTGGCGACTGCGGGTCGACGCCGGTGCGCAGCTCGATCCGTACGAGCTCGTGCATCTGCCGTCCGGCCGCGTGGTCGCCGACGAGAGCTACTGCTACCAGCTGACGGTGACCGGGGCCGGTCGCTCGGGCTTCCACGGCGGCCCGCTCGGCTGCCGCCGGGTCCGGCCGCTGGACTGGGCGGTCGAGCACCACGAGGATTCCGGGGCCACGCTGTCGCTGCTCGGCCAGCTGGACTTCGGCGCCCGCGGGCCGACCGGCCTCCGCCTCGAGCACCGGATCACGCTGGCCGCGTCGGGGGTGGTCGTCGAGCAGATCTCGCTGCTGAACCACGCCGGCCAGGATCGTCTGGAGCTGTCCGGCGTCCGGTTCGGTTTCCGCAAGACGCTGTTCGACCGCGGCCGGTCGGCCTGGCGCCCGGGCTGTGACCGGGCCGAGCTGATCCCCGTCCCGCTGCGCCGCTACCGGGCCCAGGACGTCGACCACCGGCTGGCCGGCTACCGCGCCCGCGATCTCTACCCGTCCGAGTGGCCCGGACGGGACAGCCTCCCGGGCCGGGGCGCCGAGGCCTGGCTGTGGGCCGAGGACGACGGCGGCTTCCTGGTGGCCAAGTACAACCAGGAGCACGCCGAGTTCGGCCTGGCCGACGGCGAGCACGTGACCGCCCGCCGCCCGGCCGGGGCCGCGGCCGCCCTCCAGCTCGACCAGCTCCACAGCGACCGCAACCTGTGCCTGCGGCACGGCGGGGCCGGCCAGCGCGACGGCTTCCCCGAGCATGCCGGGGAGCTCGGCCCCGGCCAGCGGCTCCGCTTCGGTACGTCGACGATCGCGGTCTACGACGGAGACTGGCAGGCCGGTTACGCCCGCTACAAGGACCTGCTGCGGGACAAGGGCCACGTCATCCCGGCCGGCTACGACCCGCAGGTCCACTGGAACGAGCTCTACCGGCTGGGCTGGCGCTGCGGCTCCAACGCGCCGCTGCCGGAGCTGCCCGAGTTGTTCGCGGAGGCCGCCCGGGCGCAGGCGGCGGGCGCCCGGACGTTCTACTTCGACCCGGGCTGGGACCTGTTCGAGGGCAGCTCGGTGTGGGACCGCGAGCGGCTGGGGCCGGTCGAGGAGTTCATCGGCCGCCTGCGCGATGAGTACGGGCTGGCGCTGGCGCTGCACCTCATGATCCACACCAAGTCGGCCGCGGAGGACCCGGCGATCTACCGGCGCCGCCCCGACGGCGAGATCGATCTGTGGACCGACTCGACGCCGTACCGTGGCGGTTTCGTCTGCCCGGCCGCCCCGGCCTGGCAGCGGCAGAAGACCGAGCGGCTGCTCGCGCTGGCCCAGGCCGGCACCTCGTTCTTCATGTTCGACTTCGTGACCTACCGGCCGTGCTGGTCGGCCGGGCACGGCCACACCGTCCCGCTCACCCGGGAAGAGCACGCCGAAGGGATCATGACCGTCGTCCGGGCGGTGAAGACGCGGTTCCCCGGCCTCACCATCGAGGCGCACGACCGCATCGGCGGCGGCCTGCCGCTGTACTACCAGCACGGACCGGCCAGCGCCCACGACGAGCTGTGGGGCTTCGAGTACATGTGGGACCCCTACACCGACCTGCTGAGCGGCCGGGCGCTGTCCCTGTACGAGTACAACCTGGCCTACGACATCCCGCTCTACCTCCACATCAACAGCGGCCACGACAGCCCGGCGATGCTCGCGTTCTGGTGGTACGCGTCCTGCTGCCGCCACCTCGGCATCGGCGGCCTGGCCGAGGACGACGAGCAGTGGCCCCGGCTGGTCGCGGCGATGCGGCGGTACCGGGCCCTGCAGCCCTGGTTCGCCCGCGGCCGCTTCGTCGGCCTCGACCCGGTCACCCACCTGCACGTCCTCGACGCCGACGGCGGGGCGGTGCTGACCGCCTTCAACCTGACCGCCTCCGACGTCCGCCGCTCGGTCCGTCTGAACGTGGCCGAGCTTGGCGTTCGGGGGGCACCCGAGGTCCTCGGGGCGCCCGCGCGCGTGGTGGACGGGGCGCTGACCGTTGACCTGGAACTGCCGCCGCTCAGCCCGCTGGTCGTCGAGATCAACACCGCTCAGCCCTAACGTAGGGATCGTGAGGACGGTCGAGCTGTTGCCCGACGACGAACTGGACCGGGCGATCCGGGCGGCCTGGGGCCGGCTGGATGCGGCGGGGTTCTCCTCGCTGGCCCAGCACCGCCACCCGACCAACCGCCCGCACCTGACCCTGGCCAGCGCGGAGCTGCTCTCGCCAGCCGCGGCGGCCGGGATCGCCGAAGCACTGCGAGTGCTGCCGATCGCGGTCCGGCTGGATGGGCTGCACTTCTTCGGCGGCCGGGCGGGCGTCCTGGCCTGGGCCGTCGATGGTGGCGACGTCCTGCGGGAACTGCAGGCCGGGATCTGGCTGGCCCTCGACGGCGCGGACCGTAACCCGCAGCTCGACCCGGGTGAGTGGGCGCCGCACATCACCCTGGCCCGGCGGGTCCAGCCCGACCAGCTGGAGGTGGCCGCCCAGGCGGTCGGGGTGGACGTGGCCGCCGGGCGGCTCAGCGCGGCCCGCAGCTACGACAGCCTGACCCGGACGGTGACCCCGCTGCAATGAGCGACGCTCACTCGCTAATTCCCCACGTTTCACCCAGGTCTTCGCGAGTGAAGACGCGGCCCTGACCGGAGTCCGCCTGGATGCGCTTGAGCGCCTCGCGGTCCCCAGCCTCACGCCGCAAGCGCCGATTCTCAGCCCGCCGGGCGAGTATCAGGTCCTCGATAAGGGGCCGTGGTGGACGGCGGCCAGTAGGGCAGCGTAGGAACGGACCAGGGCCTGGTGCTCGAGCGGCAGCAACTCGCTGTCCGGCCGCCGCCCCTGCCGGACCCACTCGTCGGACAGGTCCATGGCCCGGGCCCGGTGGAGCGCCGCCGGGCGGAGGTCGCTCTCGGGCTCTCCGTAGAGGTAGCAGTAGAGGCGGGTCAGCGACTGGACCAGTTCCTCGGCAGGCTCCGCGTCGATCCCGGCCGCCCGATCGCGGTGCTGGCCCTCGCGGTGCACGCGCCACCAGCCGACCTCGAGTTCGGCCGCCTTGGCCGGGTTGGCGGGCTCGCCGTAGGTGAGGCGGACCAGCGCGTAGAACCGCCGCATGCAGGCCCGGGCCCGCTCGGCGTCGTGGTCGGGATAGGGCGCCCACAGCTGGTTGGCCCGGAGCACCAGCCAGGCGCCGGGCAACGTCCGGGTCCAGTCCAGGCCGAAGCCCGTCCGGACCAGGCCGACCGACGCGATCAGCACCTGTGACCAGCGTCGCTGGTAGTAGCCGACCCAGGCCCGGTATTCGAGGTCGGCGAGGCGCACCGGATCGAAGGTCCGCAGCCGGGACGGCGTTCCCGCGCCCGTCCTGCCCATGGCGCCCCCCTGCGCAGGAATCGTCTACGTTGGCGACATGACTGGGCCGCCCGAAGTCGTCTACATCATCCGGCACGCGGAGAAGCCGCTCAAGCCGCCGTCGTCCGGGGTCGACTACGAGGGCAGCAAGAACGAGCATTCGCTGCTGCCGCGCGGGTGGCAGCGCTCGGGGGCGCTGGCGGCCCTGTTCCATCCCGACGCCGGTCCGCTCCGAGACGACCTGCGGACACCGACGGTGCTGGTCGCGCCCTCCTGGGGTCATCCGCACAAGACCGCCGCGCACCGGTCGTACCAGACCATTCAGGGCCTCAGCGAGCGACTCAACCTGCCGATCACCTCGCCGTTCGCGCAGGGGGAGGAACAGCAGCTGGCCGCCAGCCTGGTGCGCGACCACTCCGGCGTGGTGCTCATCTGCTGGGAGCACAAGCACATCCCGGTCCTCGCCGGCGCGCTGCCGCTGGCCGGCGACGCCGCCGCCGTCCCGGGCAAGTGGCCCAGTGACCGCTACGACGTCATCTGGTCGTTCACCCTGGCCCCGGAGCCGGGGCCGCCCCGGTACACCTTCAGCCAGATTCCCCAGCAACTGCTGTCCGGAGACTCCGAAACCGTGATCGCCGCGGAAGTCCGCAGCGAACGGTAGACCCAGCTGTCGTCAGCGTTTATATTTCGACACAGATGTTGAAATATGGAAGGACGGCGATGATGACGCCCACCCACGACGCCCCGGCCAGCCCGACGACGGTCGACGCCGGCCCCCTGACGCTCTCCGCCCGTATCCGCCAGCCCGGCTCGGCGCCGCGCGGCGTCATCGTCGCCCTGCACGGCGGGACCTACGACGCCAGCTACTACGACACCGGCGCGGACAGCCTGCTCGACCTCGGCCCGGCCCTGGGCTGGCTGGTCGTCGCCGTGGACCGGCCCGGTTACGGCGCCACCCACGGGGCTGACCCGAAGCTGCTCACGTTCGACGCCCAGACCGAGATCCTGTCCGAGGCCGTTCGCCGGGTGTGGACCGACCTCGGCCAGCGGGCCGGCCTGGTCCTGATCGGGCACTCCGTCGGCGGCATGCTGGCCCTGTGCGTGGCCGCCGCCCAGTCCGCCAGCCGGTCCGCGGTGCCACTGCGCGGGGTGGAGGTCAGCGGCCTGGGCGAGCTCTGGCAACCCGGCCTACGGGAGATGTGGGGCTCGCTGATCGGTGACGCGCCCGAGGTGACGGTGCCGCCGGACGCGCACAACCAGGTCATGTACGGGCCCGCGGGCACCTTCGACCCGGCCGGCCAGGCCACGTTCACCGCCTGGCAGCGCCCGATGCCGATGCCCGAGCTGATCGACGTCGTCGACTGGTCCGGCCGCCTGCCCGCGGTCGCCGCCGCGGTCGATGTCCCGGTCCGCGCCACCCTGGCCGAGCACGACAATATCTGGCGGTCCGATGAGGCCGCCCGGGCCGCGCTGGCCGGGCACTTCACCGGGGACGCCCCGGCCCGGGTCGAGCCGTTCCCCGGCGCCGGCCACTCCATCGAACTGCACCGGAACGCGCGCGCCTACGTCCTGCGGCAGCTGGCCTTCGCCGAGGAATGCCTTGCGGCTAGCGATCCCGCTCGGCCGCCAGCTGGCTGATCAGGTCGTCGATACCGGCCGCGGCCGGGAAGCGCTGGCCGTCGGCGATCGCCTGGCGCCAGCCCGCCTCCCGGTCGGCGACCGCCCGGGTCAGAGTCAGCACCAGCTCGAGCTGCTCGCGGGGGACGACGACGAGGCCGCTGGCGTCGCCCCGGATCACGTCGCCGGGCCGGACGGTCACCCCGCCGCACTGGACGGCGACGTTGATCGCCCCCGGTCCCTGGAACGACCCGGTGGCCGGGTGGGCGCCCGCCGCGAACGTCGGCAGCCCGACCGCGTCCAGACCGTCGAGGTCGCGGACGGCCCCGTCGACCACCATCCCGTCGCCCCCGCGGCCGGTCAGGGCCTGACCGGCGATGTCACCGATCAGGGCGGCGTCCAGGCGGCCGCCGCCGTCGACGACCAGCACGTCGCCCGGTGCGGCCAGGTCGGTCGCCTTGAGCACGTAAAGGATGTCACCCGGCTTGGTCCACACGGTCACGGCCGGGCCGCACAGCTGGGGGCCGCCCGCCAGGTGCCGCAGCGGCGGGGCCATGATCGCGACCGGTCCGCCGCAGTCGGCGATCTGGGTGGTGTCGAACTCCCGCAGCGCCGCCACCAGCGACTGCTCCGGGCGGTCGGTGAGCTGGTTGATCGTCCACTGCTCGGGATGGGACTTGCTCACCTGGGTCTCCTCGGGAATCGTAGCCATCGTGGCCGAACCGGTGATCGTCGAACTGGCGGTGAACGGCGCCACCCCCGTCACCGTAACCGCCACGTGCCCCGCAGCCCGGCCGAGATCGCCGCCGACGCGCTGGCCGGCATCGAGGCGGGAGCCGCGATCGTGCACAACCACCACGACGAGCCGATGTTCACCGCCGACGGGGTGCACGCGGTCGAGCCGTACCTGGCCGCCTGGCGGCCGGTGCTGGACCGTCACCCGGACGCGCTGCTGTACCCGACGATGGCGGCCGGGGCCCGGGGCATCCCGGTCGAACGCCGCTGGGCGCACGTGGAAGAGCTGGCCCGCCGGGGCCTGGGCGGCATGAGCCTGGTCGATCCGGGATCGGTCAACCTCGGCCTGACCAGCGACGGCGCCATCGCCGAGGGGGCCGCCGCCGGCCCCTACGCCAACCCGCTGGCCGACATCGGCTACATGTTCGCCCGCTCCGGCGAGCTGGGCGCCGCTCCCAGCATCTCCATCTTCGAGCCGGGGTTCCTGCGCACCACGCTGGCCTGGCAGCGCAGCGGGCGGTTGCCGGCCGGAGCGATGGTCAAGCTCTACTTCGGCGGCGAGCTGGAGTTCGGGCTGCCGCCCACCGCGACCGGCCTCGATGCCTACCTGGAGCTGCTGGCGCCGTCGGGGCTGCCGTGGTCGGTGGCGGTGCTCGGCGGTGACGTGGTCGAGTGCGGGCTGGCCGAGCTGGCCATCACCCGCGGCGGGCACGTCCGGGTCGGGCTGGAGGACCACGCCGGGCCAGGCGAGCCGTCCAACCTCGACCTCCTGGGCAACGCGGTCGCGCTGGTCGAGCGGCTCGGGCGTACTCCCGCCACGATCGGGCAGGCCCGGGCGATCCTCGGCGTCCCGGTCAGCCCTCCGGTCAGCCCGCCGCCCGCTTGAGGATGTCGGCCGGGAAGGCGCCGGCCGCGATGCACCGCTCACCCCAGACGTCCAGCTGATCGCACACGTCGTCCAGTCGGCCGCCGAGCGCGTCGACGATCGCCTGCTCGCCGGCGTCGGTGCGATCCTCGATGTCGGCCCGGACGGCCCGGCCGCTGTCGGTCAGGGTCCCGTCCCGCAGCCAGCCACGCGCCTCCAGCCCGTCCACCGCCGCCTGCATCGCCGCCTCCGGCCAGGCCCGGGTCGACGTGTATGACAGCAGCGGCATGCCGACCCAGCACTCGGTGAGCACGTTCATCTCGATCGGCCCGAGCCCGGCCGCGTTGGCCACCCCCACGTGGGTGTCGCCGCGATGCTCGCGCACCAGGTCGCAGGCCCACCACAGGCGCTGGACCGGATCAGCGGGCCGCCCGCGCCCGCGCAGCCCGCTGAACAGCGGCCGCCCGGTACCGTCGGCGCCCTCGGCCGCGTCCGCGAGCAGGTCGGCCAGCTCGGCCGGGTCGTCCCCGGCCAGCACCGCGGCCAGGCTCTCGGTGGTGGCGGCGTCCCGGGTGGCCACCAGCTGGTCGCGCGCGACCGCCGCCCGGGCGGTCTCGTACAGGCTGGCGATCAGGTTCGGCTCGAACCAGGCGAACGTCGCCGCCACCACCGGCGCCGACGGCTCACCCAGGCTGGCCGCCCGGCCGCCGACGTAGCTGGCCAGGAAGTCGAGGCCGAGGCCGGCCAGCCGGTCGATGGTGAGGCGGTTCCAGACCGCGTGCATGGCGATCGGCTCGCAGGCGTCTCGCAGCCGGCGGGCCGGGCGGCCGGACCGGACCGCCTCCGGCACCGGGGTGCCGTCCGGCCGCGGGGCGTAGAAGGTGGCGACCGCGTCGGCGTAGTCCACTGGGTCAGGCGATGCGCTGCAGCCGGGTGATGGTCAGGCCGCCCGCGTCGAGCAGGTCGTCCACCTTGGCGGCAAAGTCCCGCAGGTGCGGGGCGTCCAGGTGCGCGTCGAGGTGCGCCCCCGACTCCCAGTTCTCGTAGAAGAAAAAGGTGCCCGGATCTTCGACGCCCTGGTGCAGGTCATAGTTGACGCACCCCGACTCGGCGGTCGTCGTGTCGATCAGCGACTCCAGCGCGGCCCGGAGCTCGCCCTCCTTGCCCGGCTTGGCGTGCATGTAGGCGATCACGGTCAGCAGGTCGCGACGATCATCGGTCGGCGTGGGCATGCAGCCCCTCCCAGGTACGCACGGCGCTGTGGCCCATCGACTGTAGGATGCCCCGTACTGGTCTGTAAATGGGCGTAACCAGGCCGGGCGGTGCCGTGGACGCTCCGGCTGAGGCGGGCGTAGGCGCGCGGGGCGATCAGCGGCATCAGCGCCTGGTTGGGGGTGGCGGCGAACCCGGCTGCACCGATCGCGTGCACTCGGCCGCGCGCGCCAGCCGCACCAGCGGCCGCCGCAGGGTGACCGGCTGCCCGTCCACCTCGGGCACCGTCGGCCCGAGGACCTGGACCCGCAGCTCACCCCCATTTGCCCAGCATGACACGCCCGCCCGCGCGGCCGGTGAAACACTGAGGCCATGACCGGTCGCTTCGCGTCGTACGACGGGACTCAGCTCGGGATTCACGTCCGCGGGGACGGGCCGCCGCTGGTGTGCCTGCCGGGTGGCCCGGGGCGCGGGGCAGAATACCTTGGCGACCTGGGCGGGCTGGATGAGAACCGGCGGCTGATCCTGCTGGATCCGCGGGGCGTCGGCTTGTCGGACGACCCCGCTGATCCGGCCACGTTCCGGGTCGACCGGATGACCGCTGACGTCGACGCGCTGCGCCGCCATCTGGGGCTGGAGCGGATGGACCTGCTGGCCCACTCGGCCGGGGCGATCCTGGCCACGCTGTACGCGGCCGCCCACCCGGACCGGATCGCCCGGCTGGTCCTGGTCACCCCGGGGCTGGCGACGGTCGGGGTGGACGCCAGCGAGCAGGACTTCCAGGCCGTGCTGGAGCGCCGGTCGGCCGAGCCCTGGTACCCGGCCGCCCGGGCGGCGCTGGCCGAGATCCAGGCCGGGTCGCTGTCGGTGGAGACGTTCGCCGCGTCCCGGCCGCTGTTCTACGGCCGCTGGGACGACACCGCCCGCGCCCACGCGACCGCCGGAGTCGCCGACCGCCACCAGGCCGAACGGCTCGGCTACTTCGACGGCTTCGAACTCGATCCGGACGCCGTCTCCTCCGGGCTGAGCCGGCTCGGCGGCCCCACCCTGCTGTACGCGGGCGATGAGGATCCGCTGGTGACCCCGGCCATGGTGCGGCAGGCGGCCTTGCTGTTCCCGGACGCGTCGGTCGTCGTCCAGCCGGGGGCCGGGCACTTCCCGTGGGTCGACGACCCGGCCGCCTTCGCGGCCGCCGTCCGCGCCTTCCTGGCCTGAGCCAGGCGCCCGCGCCGCCGCCCGCACCGAAACAAGACGCCCCGGCCAGGCGGTGAGCCTGGCCGGGGCGCTGCTGGCCCGGTCAGTTAGTGGGCGAGACGAGCCAGGCGGGCCGGGGCGGCCGACGAACCGGTCGACGAGGCGGCCGGGGCGTTGGACTGGGCCGTCGGGTTGGGCACCGGCAGCGGCTGGCAGGTGATGTCCCACTCGGCGTTGGGCTTGCGCGGCGGCAGCTTGCCGGTCTCCAGGTAGTTGGCGATCGTGCCGTCGACGCACAGGTTGCCGAACAGCGAGTCGGCGTGCGTGGTGCCGCCCGGCTCGGCCAGCAGCACCGAGTGCGGGAACAGCTTGCGGACCTCGAGACTGCCCGGGAACGGGGTGGCCGCGTCCAGCGTCTCGTCGATCAGCAGCGCGCTGTGGATCGCGTCACCGCTCCCGTGCGAGGCGACCTGGACCGGCTGCTGGGCCGGGGCCGGCCAGTGCAGGCAGGGCGCGTTGTACCAGGCGTTGTCCCAGGTCTCGAACGGCGCGATCTTGTTGACGGCGTCGTTGTCGCGCTGCCAGGTCGACCAGTGGGTCGGCCACTGAATGTCGGTGCACTGGACCGCGTTGTACACGGCGAACTCGTTGTCGTTACCGGGGGTGTCAGTGCTCTGGTAAAGGCTCACCAGGTTCGCGGCGGCGGACGCGCTGTGGGTGTTCTCCCAGTCGGCGAACGCGCTGCCGAGCTGCAGCCAGGTCAGCTGGTAGTAGCCGGCCTCGAGGAAGATGTCGGTCCACTCGTCCGGGCCGACCACCCCGTTGATCGGGTGCTGGGCCAGGGTCTTCAGCTCCGCGTACCAGACCTTGCTGACCGCCGACGCGGTCGAGCCGAGGTGATAGTAGCTGTTGTACTTGGCCAGCCAGCCGAACCAGATGTTGATGTTGCGGTTGAACGCGATGTCCTGGTTGAGGTTGGCCTTGTACCAGATGTCCTTCGGGTTCACGTTGCTGTCGAGGATCAGCTGGTTCAGCGTGTGCGGGTACAGCGTCGCGTAGACCTGGCCCAGGTAGGTGCCGTAGGAGAAGCCGTAGTAGCTCATCTTCCCCTTGGGCCCGACCAGCGCCTTGCGGATGCTGTTCATGTCCTTGGCCGAGTCGATCGTGGTCATGTTGTCCAGCAGCGCGCTCTGGGCCGAGCTCTGCGACGCGCACGCCTGGTCGTAGCCGGCCGACCGGGTCAGCCAGTAGTCGAGGATCGACCGGGTCGTCGGGTCGTAGCTCTCCCGGTCACCGGAGAAGTAGTTGGGCTCGCACACCAGCGCGGGCAGGCTGCTGCCGACCCCGCGCGGGTCGAAGCCGATCCAGTCGTAGTCGTTGGCGGCCGCGCTCAGCTTGTCCGCCTTGAGCTGGGCGACCAGGAACGTGTTGAGGTCAAGCCCGGAGCCGCCGGGGCCGCCGGGGTTGGTGAGGATGATGCCCCGGTAGTCCTGGGCGCTGGCGGTGTGCAGGATCCTCGACACCGCGATCTTGATCGTCGGGCCCGACGGGTGGCTGTAGTTCAGCGGCACCGCCAGGTAGCCGCACTGGGCGCCCGCCTGGATCAGGTCCGTCTCGGTGCAGGCGCTCCAGGTGATCGAGCTCGTCCCGCTGCTGGCGCTGGGTGCGGCCGCGGTCCGGGCGGCCTGCCCGGTAGCGGCCGAAGCCACGGCCGGGGCGGTGAACCCGACCCCGGCCATCATGGCCGCCGCCGCCACCACGGCGTTGATTCTTCGCACAGGCGCTCCCCCTGACTTGTGGTCCGGATGACCGGAACAACCCTGGACACCCGCCATTGGGCATCTCGCACCCAAACTTCCCCCACCGATCACACACAGATCAACAACCAGTTGGATCGAGTTGCCAACTTGTTACTTTTGGCGGCGAGCCTCGCCGGATTGGCGTTCGCTCAGCGACCGCGCAGGGCCTCGGCGGGCAGGCCCAGTTCGCGCTCGACGTTGCGCCACAGCATGCGCTGCACGTCGGCGTAGTCGAAGGCGTCGCGGATGGCGGCCTGCACGCTGAGGCCGTCGACCAGCGCCAGGATCCGCATCGCGAGGGCCCGGCTGTCACCGGGACCGAACTCGCCCGCCCGCTGACCGGCCGCGATCAGCTCGCTGAGCCGGTCCAGGTCGTGGTTCATCTGGCGGGCGACCTCATCGTGCAGGGCCGGGCGACGGCGGCTGGCCTGCCAGGCGTCGAGCCAGAGGAGAGCCACCGGGTCACGGGCCGGGTTCACGTAGTTGGCCAGCAGCAGCCGGGCGACGGCGGCCGCCACCCCCAGCGGAATCCCCCGGGCGGCGTACAGCCAGCCGTAGAACCGTTCCCCGCCGGCCGGCGGGGCGCTGCCGCTCAGCGCGGCCGGGCGGACCGCGCCCAGCCCCGCGAACCCGATGCTGGCCACGGCGGCGACGGCGTTGGCCGTCAGCAGGGCGTTCATGCGTATTCGGTGGACGGTTCGGTGCCGTACTTCGCCCAGACCGCGGCGACCGAGCCGGGGGTCAGCGGCTGCCCGGACTCGACCATCGCCTTGAGGTCGCGGAAGTACTGCACGTAGAGGTCCGGGGTGAACGTGTTGAGCATGACGGCCGGTTTGTCGCCCACGTTGGCGAACGTGTGCGGGGCGCCGGGCGGGACCATGACCCAGGTGCCGGCCGGGGCGTCGTGATCGTCCGCCCCGACCGTGAACCGGACCGTGCCGGACAGGACGTAGAAACCCTCGTCGTGCTGGGCGTGCCGGTGCTGGGGCGGCCCGGGGATGTGCGGAGGGATGGTGATCTCCGCCATCCCCAGCCGGTGGCCGGTGCTGCTGCCGTCCTCGAGGATCCGGATCGTCGACGGCCCGTTGGTGATGAGCTCGCCGTCGCCGGGGCCGATGATCGCCACCGCGGTCATGATGCCGGCCGTTGCGGCCGTGGCCCGGGTCTCCGAGGCGACCGCTTACCGCTACTTCCCCGACCTGGTCTCGCTGCTGCGGGCCGCGGTGATGACCGACGACCTGGTCGCGGCGCTGCGCTCGGTGACCCGGGGCGACGACCCGGTCGAGCGGATCGGCCAGGCGGCCGAGATTCTCGGCCAGGCCACACTGCGGCGGCAGGGGGCGGTCCGGGTGGTCGTCGCCTCCACCATCGCCAGACCGGTGACCGCCAAGGACCGGCCCGCCTACCGCTTCGGGCTGATCGAGCACGCGCTCGCCCCGTGGATCGACCGGTGCGGCCCCGCCGCCCAGGCCGACGTCGATGAGCTGGTCCGCGGGCTGGCCGTGGTGGTCAGCGCCGAGGCGTTCTTCACGCTGATCGACCTGTGCGGGCTGGCGCCCGAGGCGGCGATCGCCAGCCTGGTCGCCACCGCCCAGCGGATGACGGCGGCGGCGGTCGCGGCCATCCCCACCACCTGAAAAGCGGGCCGCGCGGGGTGTCCCGCGCGGCCCGCCCTGGGGGTTGGGTCAGATCCCGAGGTCGCTCAGGAAGCGGTTGTCGAACTCCAGCGGGGTCGTGCCGGAGTCGGAGTTGCAGGTGGGGGAGGCGTAGGACTGGGCGCCGGAGCAGGGCGTGTCCCGGTCCAGCGACCAGATGTGCAGGCCGGCCAGGCCGTTGCTCTTGGCGTAGCTCGTGACCGTGTCCACGTCACCGGGGGTGAAGGTCTCGGTCGCGTTGTCGTTGAGGCCGATCATCGGGGTGACGGCGATCTTGCTGGCCGGGATCCCGTAGGTGTGCTCGAGGTTCTGCACCGCCTGGATGGCCGACTGGCCCATCTCGCAGCTGCCCGAGACGACCACGCAGACGCTGCTCGAGGCGTTGCCGTAGTCCATCGTCATCAGGTTGATGACGTAGTTCTTCAGGCTGGAGCCCTTCACCGCGTTGACGACCTCGTTGCCGAGCGAGTTCACGCCGCCGTAGCTGCCGTCGGAGGCGGCCAGGGTGGCCAGCGTGAACGAGAACTGCAGGTTCGGGTACTGCGACTGGGCCCCGGCGGCCGAGTTGACCAGGTTCTGGATGTCGGAGGCGGACTGGCCGCCTTCGATGTCGAAGTCGATGCCGACCAGGTGCGAGCCGGCGTAGCGGGAGATGAACGACTCCATCCCCGACGTCGAGGCGCAGGTGAAGGTGCCGGCCTCACCACCGGTCGAGACCACGTAGTTCAGGCCGGCGTTGTTCAGCTGCGGGATGTTCTCGGACGCCCAGCTCGCTCCGGCCACGCCCCCCCAGTTCTCGCTGCCGCAGGCCCCGGTCGCGAACGCCAGCGTGATCGCGGGCAGCTTGGGGATGTAGTTCGACACCAGGCTGCCCGAGCCGACCACCGGGATGTCGGACCCCTCCACGGCCGACTGCATCTGGTTGGTGTTCCAGTTCATGTTGATGGTGACGTCCTTGTAGGGGCTGAACAGCAGGCCGCTGACCGAGCCGGTCCCGGTGCCGCCGCCGGAGCCACCGCCCGAACCGCCGCCCGAACCGCCGCCGGAGCCGCCGGTGCAGGACCCGTTGGAGGTCCACGGCTGGCCCGAGCCGCTGCCGCCGTTGTTGGTGGCCGGGTTGTTGCCCTGGGTCCACCAGTTGGCCGTGTAGTTGGTGCCGTTCTCGCTGGCCTGCTGGCCCGCGGTGTAGACGGTGCTGGCACTCCAGGCCGCCGCGCAGGTGCTGGCCGCCTGGGCGGCCGCGGGCGCCAGCGCGGGGACCGAGCTGCCGGCCGTCATCATCAGGACCGAGCCGCCGGCGGTCAGCCCGAGGGCCGAGCCGGCGATGAGAGCGGTGCGCAGAATTCGTCTTCCGGCCTGCATGGACCCTCCAGGGGACGAGAGGAGCTCGAGTCGAGCTGAGGCAATCTGGCGCCCGGTCCGCGCAGGTGATTCTGTTGAGTTTTGTACGCCCACGAGAGTTGGGCCGTCAAGCCAATCTAATAAGAAAGTTTCTAGTTTATTGTGGCTGATAGCTAGCGGGCGCCACGCTGACGGCTAGCGGCCGCCCACGCTGACGGCTAACGGCCGCCCATGGCCCGGACCGAGTCGGCTTCGATCGTGATCACCATCCGGGTCTCGGGGCGCCCCCCGAAGTTCGGGTACGGCCGGCCCAGGTACTTGCGGGAGATCTGATCGATGCTCTCCGCGCCCCCTTGCGTGGTGGTCGCGACGACCCGGCCGCGCACCGCGAAGTAGCGGCTGGTTTGGCCGGGGTCGACGATATTCAGGGCCACGCGCTGGTCGCGGGCGACGTTGCGCGCCTTCTGCGAGTGGTCCGGGGTGTTGATCAGGATGTGCTCGCCGTTGGTCGCGACCCAGGTCTGGGTGAGCTGGGGCGAGCCGTCGGGCATGATCGTGGCCACGAAACACAGGCTGGTCCGACCGAGCAGGTCAAGCAGTTCGTCCGGCAGCGGGACGGCCATCGATACTCCTCGCAGGTCGGGGCGCATGTCTACGCCGACGCTAGCGAGTGGGTCCAGGCCCACCCGGGTCGGGGTCCAGCTGGATACCGGCGCCGGATGAGTCCCCGCGCCCGCCACACCACCGGCTGGATCCTGCTCGCCCGGGCACAATGAGGGGTATGACGCTGCGCGCCCGGCGGGGCTGGGGCGCCGGCCCCGCCGCCGGCCCCGCCGCCGGGACCGCCGTCCGGGCCGTGCTGTCGTACCTCAACGCGGAAGCCGGCCGGTGAGCGCCGGGAGCCGCCCGGCCAGCTCCCGGCCGGCCCGCGCGCTGTTCCACACCGCCCCGCGCCGGGTGGAGATCAGGGAGCTGCCCGCCCCCCGGCCGGCCGCCGGCGAGGTGCTGGTCCGGACGCTGAGCTCCGGTATCAGCGGCGGCACCGAACGGCTGGTGTACCGGGGTGAGATCCCGGCCGACCTGGCGCTGGACGACACGATCGGCGCGCTCGGGGGCACGTTCTCCTACCCGTTCGCCTACGGCTACGCCTGCGTCGGCGAGGTGGCGGAGTCCGGCCAGCGGGTGTTCGCGTTCCATCCGCACCAGGACGTGTTCGCGGCGCCGATGAGTGATCTGGTCGCGCTGCCCGCCGTCGATCCGGCCGCCGCGACCTTGTTCCCGCTGGTCGAGACCGCGCTGCAGGTGACCCTGGACGCCGGCGACGGCTACCGCGACCGGGTCATCGTGCTCGGCGCGGGCGTGCTCGGGCTGCTGACCGGCCTGCTGCTGCAGCGGGCCGGGTGGCGGCCGCTGCTGGCCGAGCCCCAGGAGTGGCGGCGCGACCTGGCCGGCCGCCTCGGCGTCCCGGCCGCGGACCCCGGGGAACTGCGGGCGGCGGAGGTCCCGCTGGTCATCGACGCCAGCGGCAACCCCGAGGCCCCGGCGATGGCGCTGGATCTGCTCGCTCACGAGGGAACCCTGCTGGTGGCGTCCTGGTTCGGCACCAAGCCGGTGGTGCTGCCGCTCGGGGGCGCCTTCCACCGGCGGCGGCTGACGATCCGCAGCACCCAGGTCTCGACCGTGCCCGCGCGGCTGTCCGGGACCTGGAGCCGGTCGCGGCGCCAGCGAGAGACCGTGGCCCTGCTCACCGAGCTGCCGCTGGCCCCGTTGTGTACCGACGTTTTCGATTTCCAGGCGGCGGCCGAAGCATTCCGAGCCGTCGATGCGGGAAAGCCGGGGTTGATGCACGCCGTTCTCAACTACGACAGGAGCGCTGCCGGTGACCTGTGAAGTCGGGCTCAGCCGCAACGTCCGGGCCTTCCACGTCATGCCGGGCGTGCCCGGGCCGGAGGGGCAACTCCATGATCACGACTACCGGATCGAGATTGTCGTCGACCGCGAGCAGCTCGACCAGCGCGGGATGGTCTGTGACCTGGATGTGCTGGAGGCGGCGCTGACCGGGCTGACCGGCCGGGTCGACGGCCGCAACCTGGAGGTGATCCGCCCGCCCGAAGCCGAGGCGGTCACCGTCGAGGTGTTCGCCCGCTGGGTGCACGACACCCTCGCGCCCACCGTCCGCGCGGCCGGCGGTGAGACCCTGGCGGTGCGGGTGTGGGAGAACCCGGTCGCGTTCGGCGGCTACCGCGCCCGCCTGGCCAGCTAGCCAGCTCAGGCGGCCCGTCAGGCCAGGTGGCTGGTGTCGTTGACGCAGTGGACGGCGGCGAACTCGCGGCCGTGCCACTGGATCTTGTTGATGCAGGCGGACCCGAGGTACAGCCGGTAAACGACGCCGAGCGGGACTCCCAGGGCCCGGCACAGCAGGATCTTGATCGGGCTGATGTGGGTCACGACCAGCACGGTCTGGCCGTGGTGGTCGCGCAGCAGCCGGTCCCGGGCCCGGTTCACCCGCTGGGCGACGTCGGCGAAGCTCTCGCCGCCGGGCGGGGGCTGTTCGGGGTCGTGCCGCCAGCGGGCCACGGCCGCCGGCCAGCGCTGCTGGATCTCGGCCAGGGTGAAGCCCTCCCAGTCCCCGAAGTCGGTCTCCCGCAGGTCGTCATCGGTGACGGTGGGCAGGCCCAGCTCGGCCGCGGCGATGGCGGCGGTGCCGGCCGCGCGCTGCAGCGGGGAGCTGACCACGGCGTCGATCGGGTCACCGGCGGCCAGGCGGCAGGCGGCCGCCTTGGCCTGCCGGGTGCCGCTGGCACTGAGCGGCAGGTCACGCTGCCCGCTGAACCGGTGCTCAGGTGACAGCCGGGTGTCACCGTGCCGGAGGAGAATGGTGGTGGTGGGCTCGGCCGTGGGGTTGTCCCAGCCCAGGGTCATATAGCTGTCACCGTCCCGAGGTCCCGCTCACCGCGGCCGGGCTTTTGCTGTTGAACGTATTCAGCAGTTTATTGCGGAACGCGTCCATCGGCTCGAGCGGAGCACCGGGAGTTGGCCGCAGCCCGCTGCGCCAGTGCCAGGACGACATCTGCTGGAGCACCGACGGGGAGCGGGTGATGATCGAGATCGGCACGTTGTGGGTGGCGGCCGGGCCGCTGACGGCGGTGTGGG
Source organism: Actinomycetota bacterium (assembly GCA_019240215.1). Taxonomy (GTDB): domain Bacteria; phylum Actinomycetota; class Actinomycetes; order Streptosporangiales; family Streptosporangiaceae; genus Bog-532. The sequence continues at coordinate 223,293 of JAFAYQ010000063.1, forward strand.
GCTGGTGGTCGCCGAGCAGGATGAGTACCAGGTTCGGGTCGTTCAGTTCGGTCACCCAGGACGTGAGGGCGGTCATCGAGTACTGGATCGACTGGCCGTAGAACTGCTTCACGGTGTTGCTGCTCTGCCAGACCTTGGCCGCCGATTCGCTCTGGGCGGGCTGGGCGTCGAAGATCGAGCCGTCGCCGACCTGGTTCCAGGGCAGCAGGTGCGGCAGCGGCGCCCAGGGGATGTGCGAGGAGGTCAGGTCGATCTCGGCCATCACCGGCTGGTGGCCGGGGGTGAGCTCGTTCCGCTGGAACGCGGCCAGCGTGTACTGGTCGGGCATCTGCGAGTAGCTGAACTTCGGGCCCTGGTAGCCGACGTTGGTCTGGTTGTAGAGCTGGTCGAAGTGGTAGAAGGTGGTGCCCGGTCCCCAGTTCGGGCCGTCCGACGGGTCGTCGGCGGCGGTGTGCCAGCCGGCCTTCCTGAAGGCGTCGCTGAGCGTGAACCGCTGGCTGGCGACGAGCTCGCCGTAGCGCTGGTTGCTGTTGACCCACAGCCCGGACTCCAGGGTGGAATGGGCCAGCCAGCTGATGCCGCCGAACGTCGGCGAGGTGAGCCAGGCGCTCCGGGTGGACCAGCCGGCCCGGGTCAGGTTGCCGTTCTGCTGGCGCAGGACGGCGTCGACGCCGGGCGAGAAGCTCGAACCCTGGACCGCGACCTGACCGTAGCTTTCGACGAAGACGATGATGACGTCCTTGCCGCGCAGCCCGGTCAGCAGGTTGGCGGCGGGGACAGCGGCCTCGGGGTCGGGGCTGCCGGTGGCCTGGGTGAAGCGACGCGGGTCGCTGAGCGCTGAGCCGAAGGCGTGCACCTGCGAGACGGCCAGCCCGGTCGCGCTGGTCGAGGCGATCGGTGTCCCCCCGGTGAACTGCAGCGCCAGCACCGCGCTCACCCCCCAGACGGCGGTGAGCGCGGCCAGGCCGCGGACGGCGCCGCGCCGGTGCCGGGCCACCACCGCGGTGACGTGGATCGTGGCCGCGGTGAGCGCGGCGATCAGCAGGGCGATGCCGGCCCAGATCGCCACCAGCACGACGTTGGTCAGCGAGGTGCCGATGGCGTCGCGGACCACGCCCGCGGCCGGCCTGATGCTGCCCCAGTCGCTCAGCGGGTTGAACGCCCGGTCGACCTCCTCGTACAGCGCCATGTTGAGGATCTTGTCGAGCGTCAGCGCGCTGAGAGCGATCCCGGCCACCGCGGCCATGATCCGCCGGGGCCAGGGTGGCAGCACCAGCCCGGCCGCCAGCAGCACCAGCACTTCGACGGGGATCCGGACGAAGGCGATGAGGCTGAAATCCCAGGTCCGGTCGGGCGCCACCAGATCGAACCAGACGGCGGCCAGCGCGACCCCGGCCACGGCGATGTGCACGACCTGGCGGGTGCGCGGGCGGGCGCCGGTCCGGTACAGCCAGACCACGTCGTGGCCGAACGACTCGGCCAGCAGCAACAGCGCGACCACCACCGTGATCATCCCGGCCAGGCGGCTGGTCACGCCGGAGACGGCGACGGTGAGCGCGATGCCCTGGACGGCGGCCACCACCTTGCGCCAGAACCGGGCCGGCAGCGGCGCCCGCAGCCAGGGCATCAGCCCGCCCGCCAGCAGGAACACGTAGCGGGCGGCCCCGACGGCCAGCACCCAGCCGCCGTAGTCGCGGGCCACCGCCACGCTGAGCAGCAGGATGAGGAAGGCGTCGGCCTCGCCGTCGATGCGGGCGCCGAGCGCGGTGGCGGTGCCGGTCCGCCGGGCCACCTGCCCGTCCACCGCGTCGAGGGTGAGCGCGAGGCTGGCCAGGGTGACCAGCGCGATAACCGCCAGCGGGCGGCCGAACGAGTCGGCCACCAGGGCCGCGATCCCGGCGATCAGCACCACCCGGGTCAGGGTGGCCCAGTCGGCCGGCTGCAGGGCCGGCCGGTCGCTGCGCAGGCGGGCGGTGACCAGCAGGGCCGGCCCGGCCGCGCCGGCGACCAGGCCGGTGATCCAACCGGCCAGGCCGAGGCCGGCCGTGGCCGCCAGCACACCGAGCAGGGCGGCGGTGGCGAGCATCCCCAGCAGCGCCGCGCGCCGGATCCGGGGCCCGGCGACGGTGTCCGCGGGTCCGTGGGCGGGGCGGACCTCGGGCAGCTTGATGGTGGGCACTGAGCCTCCGGTTTCGTGACGATCGGCGGTCATCCCGGGCCGGGACGACCGGCCCCGCCGCCGGCATCCCTCGTTGCTATTACGGACAAGCGGCCCCGTTGGCTTGCCCGGCGGCCGTACAGTCGATCTGTTTGCCCACTTGGCCCGTATAACTGCTGTGACGTCTGTGTACTCAAGTCCAGCCGGTATCGCTCCGGCCGTCCGCCGGTTCGGCCCGTCGCTGCTGCGGCTGGCCGCGGGCGTCACCGTGCTGTGGTTCCTCGGCCGCCGGCTGGGGGCGGCGCCGTTCGCGGACGGGCTGCGGGCGATCACCTGGCCGGGAGTCGCGGTCGCCGTCACCCTCACCGCCCTCACCACGCTGTGCTCGGCCTGGCGCTGGCGGGTGGTGGCCCGCGCGCTCGGCACCGACATCGGCCTGGCCGGGGCGACCGGCGCCTACTACCGTTCGCTGTTCCTCAACTCGGTGCTCCCGTGCGGGATCGTCGGCGACGTGCACCGGGCGGTCACCCAGGGCCGGCGGGCGGGCGACGTCGGCCAGGGGCTGCGCGCGGTCGGCTGGGAACGGCTGTGCGGCCAGGTCGTCCAGGCGGTGGTGACCGCCGTGGTGCTGCTGACGGTGCCGTCGCCGGTCCGGCCCGCGCTGCCCTACGTGCTGGCGGGCCTGGCCGGCCTGGCCGCCTGGGCCGCGCTGGTGGTGGCCATCGCCGCTCGCCGGGGCCGGTCGCGGCCGGCCCGGGCCGTCCGGACGGTGGCCGCTGACCTGCGCCGGGGCCTGCTCGCGGGGGGTGTGTGGCCGCGGCTCACGCTGGCCTCGGGGCTGGTCATCGCCGGGCACACGGCCACGTTCGTCGTCGCCGCCCGGATCGCCGGCTGCACCGCCCCCCTGGGTGAACTGGTCGCGCTGCTGATGGTCATCCAGCTCGCGGCCGCGATCCCGCTGAACGTCGGCGGCTGGGGGCCGCGGGAGGGCGCGGCCGCCTGGGCGTTCGCCGCGGCCGGGCTCGGGGCGGCCCACGGGGTCGAGGTCTCCACCCTCTACGCGGTGCTGATGCTGATCGCGGTCATCCCCGGCGCGGGCCTGCTGCTGACCGACGCCGCCCGCCGCCGTCGCGGCCGGGAGCAGCTGCGCGAGCCGGATGGCGGACCGCCAGCCGGGCCGTCAGCCGGGCGCCCGGCCCGCGAAATCGAGCTGGTGGGCTACGTAGACCAGCTCGCCCGCCGCTAGCTGCCGCTCGCGCGTGGCCAGCCAGCCGTCCAGGTCGGCCGGGTCGACCCGGTCCGGGCGGTCGGGGTGGCTTCGCAGCGCGTCCCGGATCGTGTTCAGGATGCTGCTCAGAAAGATGGCCTCGTCGCCCGGGTAGTTCCCGTCCGGGCCCGCGCTCACGACCCAGTCCGACGAGCCGGCCGCCAGCGCCGGTGCCCCGGCCGCCCGCAGCTGGTGGAAAAGGTGGCGGCCGGTCCGGCTTTCCCCGGCCGGGCGGCCGTAACGGACGCGTTCGTCCATGTCCCGGTGGTAGGCCCGCATGACCTGGTCGTCGTGGGGATCGTCGGGCACGAAGACGCTCTCGCCGTCGTAGTTGATCGTGAACCAGTAGACGCCGCCCGGCCCCAGCCGCCGCAGCAGCCCGGGCAGGACGGCCGGCACGTCGACCAGGTCGAGCACCGCGTTGGCGATCAGGAGGTCGGCCCGGGCCCCGGGCCCCGCCCCGTCCTCGGTCTCCAGGTAACGGCCCAGCTCGGCTTGCAGCAGGCGTACCCGCAGGTCACCGATCTGCAGCCCGTCCGGCCGGAGCTCGCTGGGCAGGCCCCGGGTGGCCGCCCAGGCGTGCAGCCAGCGGCGCGAATCGTCCAGCAGCGCCCGGTCGGTATCGAGCAGGGTGTACTCGCCGGCGGCGAGCACGCCCCAGTCCAGCAGCCGGGCCACCATCGTCCCCAGCCCGGCGCCGATCTCCAGCACCCGCGGCGCCCCGGCGGGCAGCAGCCGCCGCAGCTCGGCCAGCACCGGCCGGTTGAGCGCCCGGTCGTCCACGGTCGTCTTGGCGGCCAGGTAGCGGGCATAGTTGGAGGTCATCGACGCTTCCGTTCGTTGATCGTCGTGGAGGGCGGGAGAACGTGCGGGTCCATGTCATCGTCCCGGATGGGTTCGACGACCCGGGCCAGCCCACCGGCGGCAACGTCTACGACCGGCGGGTCTGCGCCGGATTGGCCGCGGCCGGCTGGGAGGTGCGGGTCGCGACCGTCGCCGTCGGCGCCCGCGACGGCCTGGCCCGGGTGGTCGCCGCCGTGCCCGACGGGGACAGCGTGCTGATCGACGGGCTCATCGCCTCGCCCGCCGCCGCCCAGCTGCGGCCGCAGGCCGGGCGGCTACGGATGACGGTGCTGCTGCACATGCCGGTGGCCGCTGACGGCCTCCGCGACGACGCCGAGGCCGAGCGGTCGGAGCGGTCCGTGCTCCACGCGGCCACCGGCGTGGTCGTCACCAGCGACTGGACCCGGCGCCAGATCCTGGCCCGCTACGCGGTCCCGGCCGCCCGGGTGCACGTGGCTCGCCCGGGTGCCGACCGGATCACCACCCAGGCCCGGCCCGTCCGCGGCCGCCTGCTCTGCGTCGGCGTCCTCAGCCGTCACAAGGGACAAGACCTGCTGGTCGAGGCGCTGGCGGCCCTGGCCGACCGGGATTGGTACTGCCTGCTGGCCGGGTCGCTGGACCGCGACCCGGACTTCGTCGCCGTTGTGCGGGCCCGTATCGCGCAGCTCGGCTACCAGCACCGAGTCCAGCTCAGCGGCATCCTGACCGGCCCGCCCCTCAGCCAGGCGTACACCACCGCCGACCTGCTCGTGGCCCCGTCGCGGGCCGAGACCTACGGCATGGCCGTCACCGAAGCGCTCGCCCACGGTGTGCCGGTCATCGCCACCACGGTCGGCGGCCTGCCCGAAGCGTTCGGCGCCCCGGCCGACGGCACCGGCCCCGGCCCCGGCCAGCTGGTCCCACCCGAGGACCCGGTCGCCCTGGCCGCCGCGCTCGGGGACTGGCTGGACGACGAGAGCTACCGGCACCGGCTGCGGGCTGCCGTCCGGCAACGGCAGCTGACCCTGCCCGGCTGGGAACAGACCACTCAGCAGATAGCCGCCGCCCTGACCGCCTGAGCCGTCCCGCCGCGCCTAGTTCGGCCGGGTGATCAGCACCGCCCTGGCGATTGGCCGGCCAGTTTCGGGTAGCGGCAAAGATCACCACTAGCAGAGGACCAGGCAAGGTGTGATGGCCGATTCAGAACGCCGCATGACGACAGCGCCCGGCGAACGCGGCGAGCCCGCGGTCGAGGAGGCGTTTGACCGGCTCGTCTCCGAGGGCAGTGACCGGCTCGCCCGGCCGTTGCTGGCCCTCGTGACCACCGGGTTCATCGGGGGCGTGGACATCGGGGTCGGCGTCCTGGCTTACCTGGTGGTTGACGCTAAGACCGGGCAGCCACTGCTGGGCGCGGTAGCGTTCACGATCGGGTTCATCGCGCTGCTGCTGGCCCGCAGCGAGCTGTTCACCGAGAACTTTCTGGTCCCGGTCACGGCCCGGGCCGCGGGGCGTGGTTCCTGGTTTCGGCTCGCGCGCCTGTGGCTGGTCACGCTGGCGGCCAATCTCGCCGGCGGCTTGCTGATGGCGGGGATGATCGTGGTGGCGCTGCCGGAGGTACGGCCGGCCGCGGCCAGCCTGGGCCGTCACTATGCCACGCTGGGGATCTCCTGGCGCTCACTGCTGCTGGCCGTACTGGCTGGTGTGGTGATCACCTTGCTGACGCGCATGCAGCACGCCGGCGATGACTTCGGCCCGAAGATCGTGGCGGCCGTCGCCATGGCCTTCGTGCTGGTCGCGGCCCAGCTGTTCCATTCGGTGCTGGACTCGATCTTCATGTTCACGGGGCTGCTCAGCGGTCGTGCCACCTATACCTGGGCCGACTGGGCCGGGGCCCTCGGCTGGTCCGCCCTGGGCAACATGATCGGCGGCGTCGGCCTGGTCACCTCCATCCGGCTGCTCCGGGTGCCGCACCGGGTCAAAGAAGAGCGCATCAGCGAGTTATCCGGCCTACTTCCAGATCTCCCCGCGTTGGACCTCGGTGGCCGTCATCATGTCCCCTCCTGATTCCGGGCGGCGGGGACTACGACGGCCAGTCCCAGCCCAGCTGGGCGAACAAGCCCAGCCGGTCGCTGACGGCGCGGATCTCGCTGATCTGGCCACGGTCGAGGGTGAAGATCCAGATCTGCTCGACTTCGAAGCGCCGGCCGGTCGGCTGCGGCATCCGCGGGTGGGACCCGGTGTGCGTCCCGCTGACCACCAGCCGGACGGCCACCCGGTCGTCTTCGGCGATCAGCTCCTGCGGCGCCACCGCCAGGTCGGGAAACGCCGTGAGCTGCCGGGCGAAGCCGTCGAAGGCCGCGCCCGGTTCGTCGGCCTCGCCATGGATGATCTTGTTGTGGTCGATCACGCCGGCCGCGAGGTACTCGGGCAGGGCGCTGCGTTCATGCGCGTTCATGGCCGCGATCAGGCCGCGGACGGTCTGCTTGTTGGCCTCGGTGCCGGTCACGCTGGACTCGGTAGCGGTCACAATGTCCTCCTCAGTGCTTATTCTTACGACGTAAGACGTTAGGCTTACGTCGTAAGATTCGGCAAACGATTATTGATAAAGGGGATGTCAGTGGCCAGCCGTGGTCAGGGCGAGCGGGCCGGGCTCAGCCGCGAGCTGGTCCTCGACGCCGCCGTGGCGCTGGTGGACAGCGACGGTCTGGACGGGCTGAGCATGCGCCGGCTGGGCGCCGCCCTCGGCGTCGAGGCGATGACCCTCTACCACTACGTGCCGAACAAGGCGGCGCTGCTGGACGGCCTGGTCGAGTGGGTCCTGCGGCACAGCGCGACCGACTCGGCCCTCGCCGACGGCCGGTCCTGGGACCAGACGCTGCGCCGCTACGCGGAGACGCTGCGCACGACCCTGCTGGGCCACCCCGGCGTCCTACCCCTGTTCTTCAGCCGCCCGGCGGTGACCCCGCAGGCGCTCAGGACGCTCGAACACGGCCTGCGGGTGCTGACCGACGCGGGCTTCGCCCTCCCGCGGGCGCTCGACATGATCAACGTCCTCAGCATCTACGTGATCGGCCACGCCATGGCCGAGACCGGCACCCCCGAGCTCAGCCGCCGCGGCGGCCCCCGCTCGGCGGCCGCCCTGGCTCAGCTCGGCCAGGGCGACCTGCCGCTCATCGTCGAAGCGGCCCGCCTCGCCCCCGACCCCGACGACGAGGGCCGCTTTCGGTTTGGTCTCGACGCGCTGCTGTCGGGCTTCGCCCGGGGGTTACGCGGCCACGTCGTGCAGTTCGGCGGTCCGGCTCGGCCGGGTGCTGAGCTGGGCGGCGGCGGCCAGCCGCTCCCCGCGGCGCCGGGCCCACCGGCCGTACAGGCTGGTCCAGGCGATGAGCAGCCCGGCCACCGCGTAGGGCATGATCTTGGAAACCGCCAGCGCGGTCCCGGCCGAGGTCATCTCGATGATCACCACCCGCACCGCCGCCTCCGCCAGGTAGGCGGCCCCCCAGACCAGGGTGAAGAGCCGGAAGGCGCGGCGGAACCCGGCGTACTGCCACCGGGCGGCGAAATCGCGTCCCCTGGGGGTGTCCGCCCCGATGAACTCGAGCGCGAACCGGAAGATCAACGGCCGCCTGGACCACAGCGAGCCGAGGCAGGCGAAACCGAAGATCGCGGTCGGCACCGACCCCTCGGCCAGGATGAGCTTCTCGTTGCCGCTGATCAGCCCCAGGATCGTGCCGACCGCCACCCCGGCCAGGACGAGGACCCCGACCGCGTCCAGCCGGCGGTGCCGGGCGAAACCGAGCAGCACTCCGAGCGCGGGGAACACGCCGCTGAGCAGCAGGGCCGCTACCGTACTGAGCCCAGCCGAGCGAACCATCGAGTACGTGACGAGCGGACCGGCGATGTCGAACACGGCGATCATCGCCACCGGCTCCAGCCGGTTGCGGAGACGGGCCGACGGCGGCTGCGGAACGTTGTTTCCCATGGCTTCAACGCTAGGGAAACGCCTACGGTTTGTGACGTGCCCAGCATCCCGGCCTGGACATGACGGATGTCACGGCGACGGCGGTGACGGGCCGTCGGCTCCCTCGGCGTGCACCTCCGGCGCACCCTGGATCGCGATCGTCGTGCGGGACTCCAGGGCCGCGTCGAACAGCTCGGCCACCGACTTGCGGATCTCCTCGCGCAGGGTCGCCGCGTCCGGGCACAGGTTCTCGATGTTCCGCTGGTACAGGACGAACCGGATCCCGTACGGGGTCCGCGAGCGGGCTCCGGCGGTGAAGTCGCCGCCCAGCCCGCTGAACAGGCTGTCCGAATCGCCGCCGCCGGGGCTGGGGCCTTCCAGATACCACCGGCTGTCCGGATCGGTCCCCAGCTCGACCCGGGACTTGTCCGGCAGCAGGGCCACGTCGAGCGGGGTGTCGGACGGACTGCCCGTCTCGGCGTCGTGGACCCGGACCTCGGCCTCAGCCTGAGCCGCGAAGTCAGCCCCGGTGGTCCGGAACGGCACCACCCAGGGGCCCGCACCCGAGGGCAGCGCCGCCGCGGCGGCGAAGTCGGCCCGCCCGGCCGCGGGGTGGCTGGGTTCAGCCACACCTTGACCTGGCCGCGCAGCACCCAGCCGGGAGCGAACTGGCTGGCCACTTTCAGCAGGTCATCGAGGTGCTGGCCCGCTTCGGTGAAGCGGCCAAGCCGGTACAGGGCGACCGCCAGGCGCCACTGGGCCTGGGCCGAGTCCGGATCGGCATCGGCCGCGGCCTGCGCGGCGATCCGGGCGTCCTCGAAATGGCCGAGCCACCACAGCGCCTCCGAGGCCAGCACCAGCGCGGCGATCCGGACCGCGGGGACCGGATCGTTGAGGTGGCGGTGAGCCACCCACAGGGCGCCCAGCGGGTGATCGGGGCCGCTGAGCGTGTGGTCCCGCAGCGTCGGCAGCGCATCCTGGGCCGATTCCCGGTGCTCGTGGCGGTGCTCGGCCGGGACCAGCTCGAGCCAGCGGGCGGCGGCTTGCCTCAGCGGCGCGTGGAGCTCGAAGTCGCGCGCCTGGGCGCTGGCCACGTAGCCGGGGCCGGAGTGGTGGGCGGCCCGGGGCGCTGGGGTAACGGAGGGTGTCACGTCATCTCCGGCGTGGAGCGGCAGAAGTCCATCTACTGTAGTGGGCCGGTGCCCGGGCGCCGCCGGGAATGAACTGGGCGCGGGGTCGGCTCTACCTGGGTCGGGGCAGAACAACTGAGGAGTCGAAGGCTTTACATGATCGAGGACAACGGCGGGGGTGCGAGCGGTTTCGCCGACCTGATGCTGGCCCCAGAGCTGTGCCGCGCGCTTTCGGATCTAGGTTACGAGGAACCGACCCCGATCCAGCTGGCTGCCATCCCGCCCCTGCTGGCGGGCCGCGACCTGGTCGGGCAGGCCGCGACCGGGACCGGGAAGACGGCCGCGTTCGCGCTGCCCGTGCTCCAGCGGCTGCTGGCCGGCGACGAGCGGGCCGAGCCGCTCGCCCTGATCCTGGTCCCCACCCGCGAGCTGGCGGTGCAGGTCGCCGCCGCGATGCGCAGCTACGGGCGTGACATGGGAGCGCGGGTCCTGGCGGTGTACGGCGGCGAGCCGATCGGCCGGCAGCTGGGGCCGCTCAAGCGCGGCGTCGACGTCGTGGTGGCCACCCCCGGGCGCGCGCTCGACCACATCAACCGGGGCACGCTGAAGCTGGGCGGTCTGGAGATCCTCGTCCTCGACGAAGCGGACGAGATGCTCGACATGGGGTTCGCCGAGGAGATCGAGGCGATCCTGGCCAGCACCCCGGCGGAACGGCAGACCGCGTTGTTCTCGGCCACGATGCCGCCCCGGATCAACGGCATGGTCCGCCGCCACCTGCGCGAACCGGTGCGGGCCGAGCTCGGCCGCCAGGCACCGGCGTCAGCTGGCGGACTGCTGGTCCGGCAGACGGCCTACCTCGTGCCCCGCGGGTACAAGGCCGCTGCCCTCGGTCGCGTGCTGGACCTGGAGCGGCCGACGGCCACGATCGTCTTCTGCCGTACCCGGGACGAGGTGGACCAGCTCACCGAGTCCCTGAACGGCCGCGGCCACCGGGCCGAGGCGCTGCACGGCGGGATGGACCAGAAGCAGCGCGACCGGGTCATGGCCCGGCTGCGCAGCGGCACCATCGACCTGCTGGTGGCCACCGACGTGGCCGCCCGCGGTCTCGACATCGACCAGCTCACGCACGTGATCAACTACGACGTGCCCAGCGCGCCGGAGTCGTACGTGCACCGCATCGGCCGGGTGGGCCGGGCCGGCCGCGAAGGCACCGCCATCACCCTGACCGAGCCGCGCGAGCAGCGGATGCTCAAGACCATCGAACGGGTGACCAAGCGCCCGATCAAGCTCGAGAAGCTGCCGACCCTCGCCCAGCTGCGGTCTGAGCGCCTGGAGCGGATGCGCACCGAGCTCCGCGAGACCCTGCTCAAAGACGACGGCGAGCTGAACGCGTTCCGGTCGGTCGTCGGCCCGCTCGGGGCCGAGTTCGACCCCTACGACGTGGCGCTGGCTGCGGTCCAGCTGGCCCACGAGGCGAGCGAACCACCGCGCGAGGACGAGGAGATCCCCGCCGTCGAGCAGCCGTCAGCCGACGACCGCCGCCCCGCCCGCAAGACCAGACCACGTGACCAGGGGCGGCCCACCGGCCCGGCCCCGCGCCGTGGCCGCCGGGCGACCACCGGCACGACGCGCCTGTTCGTGAGCACCGGCCGTTCGGACGGAGTCCGCCCGCAGGACCTGGTCGGCGCCATCGCCGGCGAATCGGACCTGTCCGGCCGCGACATCGGCGCGATCGAGATCGCCGACCGCTTCTCCCTGGTCGAGGTGCCCGAGTCAGCCGCCGACGACGTGGTCAGGGCGCTCCGCGGCACCAGCATCAAGGGCCGCAAAACCACCGTCCGCCGCGAGCGCTACCCGGCGCGGTAGTACCGCCGGCCCGGGGTACCGGTGCCGGCCAGCCGCGCGGTCAGCGCTGGCCGGGATGCTCCGGCCCCTCGTCCCCGGGCACGGCCTCCTCGGCATCGGCTGGTTCGATCAGCACGCCGTCGAGCGGGTTTCCCCCTCCGGTGCCGGACTCGGGATCGCCGTCCTGCCGATTCGGCCCGGGAGGGGCATCCGCCGGGCGGAGCCCGGAGAAGATGGGACCGCCGTCGCTCGAACGCGACACCGTCTGGCTGGCCGACTCCTCGGCCACGCGCGATTCGGGGTTGTTCCGCGGATCGACCTCGTCCGGTTCGTGAGTCACCGATGCTCCCTGTTCAAGGTGGACAACCAGTCAACCACAGGGGGGCCGGCGTCAAGGCGCGGCGGGACTGAGTGGCCCGAAGAAGGCCCGTAGCTCGCTGGCGACCTGGGCAGGCTCCTCGTGCGCCATGAAGTGCCCGCCGCGGTGCGGTGTGCTCCAGTGGCGCAGGTCGGCGAATGCCCGTTCGGCCAGGCTGCGGGGGTAGGTCGCGTAGGCAGGCTCGTTGCTCAAGGTGACGGCCGCGGGCACGGTGATCGGCGCAGGCGCAGGTCGTCCAGGACCTCATCGGATACGCAGATCTGGAAAGGTTCTACGGTCATCGTTCCTGGCCGCCCGCATTGGCCATGATCGCCCGGCCCTGGCCCCAGCGGAACAATATGGCCGTCGCCACCGCAACGCCACCGCATAACCAGCCAGGCGTACAGCGCCGCCCCTTATGCGATGACGATCCAGGCCACCCGCTATGGAATCGCATCCGTGCCGTCAGCGCGGCCGAGTCGTTGCGTGAGTTCCTCACGGGAGTGGATACCGAGTTTCTGATAGACGTGGCGGAGGTGGTATTCGACCGTTTTCGGGCTCAGGAACAGCGCGGCGGCGGTTTCCCGCGTGGTCTTCCCGCCGATGAGCAGCAGCGCCACCTGCAGCTCTTGCGGCGTCAGGTCGTCGATGCTTTCCGCGTCGCGCCGCCGGTGCGTTTCCCCGGTGGCCGCGAGCTCGGCCCGGGCGCGATCGGCCCAGGGCCGGGCGCCGAGCCGGTCGAAGGCGTCCACCGCCGAACGCAGCTGCTCGCGGGCGAGCATCCGGTTGCGGGACCGGCGCAGCCGCTGCCCGAACGCCAGCCGTGTCCGCGCGGCCTCGAATGCGTCCGCGGTCTGCTCGTGCAGGCTGATCGCCCGCTCGAAGGCCTCGGCGAAGCCGTCTTCGCCGGCCAGCATGCCCTGGGCGCGCAGCGCCCGGGCCTGTGACCACGGCTGCCCTTTGATCTGCGTTGCGGCCGAGAACCGGGTCGCGGTCCGCTGCGCGTCGCCGGGCCGCCCGATGGTGAGGTATCCCTCGACCAGCTCGGCGGCCGGGGAGAGGTCGGGGTCGGTGATCGCGAGGTCATCGAGCAGTTGCTGCTGGTGCTCGAACAGCGCCACGGCGCCGGCCGCGCCGCCGAGGCCGAGCTCAAGTTCCCCCAGGGCCGCCGTGGCCCAGATCTCGTGCAGCCGGGTGCCCATTCCCTGGCAGAGTTCCAGCGCTTCCGCGGCGGCGGCCCGGCCGTCGGCTTCCCGGCCGCGGCGTGCGTGCAGCCAGGCCAGCCCGGCCAGGCCAAAGGCCAGTTCGGTCTGCTGCCCGC
>JAFAYQ010000007.1 GCA_019240215.1 Actinomycetota bacterium
GGAGGCGGTCGAGTCGGCCTGGAAGCTGGCCAAGCAGTACTTCAAGCTGACCGGGCAGCCCGAGCGCTACAAGGTGATCAGCCGTGACATCGCCTACCACGGCACCTCGATGGGGGCGCTGGCGATCACCGGGCTCGCGGCGATCAAGGGCGACTTCGAGCCGCTGCCGCCGGGCGGCGTCCGGGTGCCGAACACGAACTTCTACCGCGCGCCGTCGTTCGTCAACTCCTCGGCCGAGGAGTTCGGGATCTGGGCGGCCGACGAGATCGAGCGGGCCATCCTCCGCGAGGGCCCCGAGTCGGTCGCCGCGGTCTACCTGGAGCCGGTGCAGAACTCCGGCGGCTGCTTCCCGCCCCCGCCCGGTTACTTCGCCCGGGTGCGGGAGATCTGTGACCGCTACGGCGTGCTGCTGGTCTCGGACGAGGTCATCTGCGCGTTCGGGCGGCTCGGCTACTACTTCGGGTCGGCCCGGTACGGCTACCAGCCGGACATCATCACCTTCGCCAAGGGCCTGACCTCGGGTTACTCCCCGCTCGGGGGCATGGTGGTGCGGGACGCGCTGATGGAGCCGTTCAACCGCGGCACCGCCACCTTCCTGCACGGCATCACGTTCGCCGGGCACCCGGTGTCGGCCGCGGTGGCGCTGGCCAACCTGGACGTGTTCGAGAAGGAGGACCTGCTCGGCAACGTGCGGGCCAACGAGGGCGCGTTCCGGTCCACGCTGGAGAAGCTGAGCGACCTGCCGATCGTCGGCGACATCCGCGGTGACGGGTACTTCTACGGCATCGAGATGGTCAAGGACAAGGACACCCGGGAGACGTTCACCGACGAGGAGTCCGAGCGGCTGCTGCGCGGCTTCCTGTCGACCGCGCTGTTCGACGCCGGCCTGGTCTGCCGGGCCGACGACCGGGGCGACCCCGTCATCCAGCTGGCGCCGCCGCTGATCTGCACCCAGGAGCACTTCGACGAGATGGAGCGCATCCTGCGTGCGGTGCTGACCGAGGCCTGGGAGCGCATCTAGAGGTTGCGGGGCCTACTGGGCCGGGACAGGGCAAGCACCGTGGCGGTGCTGACGGCCAGCAACGCCAAGGAGATCAGCAGGGCTTGGCGCATGCCGGCCGCGAACGAGGCTGATATCAGCGCCCCGAACAGCGCCACCGCCAGCGCCCCACCTGTCTGCCGGGCCGCGTTGAACAGGCCGCCCGCGAGGCCCGCTTGCCCGGCGGGGAGCGCGTCGAGCAGCAGGAACGTCAGGGACGGGAGCGCGAAGCCGAGCCCGGCGCCGGCCGGGATCAGCGCGAACTCCAGGCTGATCCGGCCGCGCAGGAAGATCAGCAGGATCATCCCCAGCGTGCTCGTGATCAGCCCCAGACGGAGCGGCCGGTGGTGGCCCCACCGCGCCGCTACGCGCGCGGAAGCGAGGCTGGCCACGGTCAGCAGCCCGGTCATCGGCAGGAAGAGCAGGCCCGCCACGATCGGGGGCTCCCCCAGCACCCGCTGGAAGTACAGGCTGAGTACGAACGCGATGCCGTAGAAGGCGACGTTGATGGAGAAACCGGTCAGGAGGTACGCGGCGACGCCGGGCGAGCGCAGCAGCATCAGCGGCACCATCGGCTGCCGCACTCTCGATTCCACGACGATGAAGGCGGTGGCGGCCAGGGCCGCTACCCCCAGCGTGGCCAGGGCCAACGGTGATGTGAAGCCGTTCGCGCCGCCCGATATCACCCCGTAGGCCAGTGCGGCCAGCGTGGCAATCGCCGCCGCCTGGCCGGGGAGGTCGAGAGGTGCCGACAGCCGGAACGACCGGGGCGCGCGCGCCGCCAGGACCAGCGTCAGCGCGCCCACCGGCACGTTGATGAAGAAGATCACGCGCCATCCCGCGAGCGACGTCAGGACCCCGCCGAGCACCGGGCCCGCCGCGATCGCCGCCGCACCGCCGGTATTCCACACGGCGACCGCCCGCGCCCGCGCGGCCGGTTCGCCAAACGCCTGCCGGACCAGGGAGAGCGACGCGGGCAGCGTCACCGCCGCCGCGCAGCCCTGGACCAGCCGGGATCCAATCAGAACCCACAGCGCGGGCGCGAACCCGCATCCGGCCGACGCGGCGGTGAACAGAGCCAGGCCCCAGCTGAACACCCGGCGCGCGCCCGCCCGATCAGACACCGACCCGGCCGAGATGAGCAGCGCCGCGAACGGCACCGTGTAGCCGTCCACCACCCATTGCAAGCCGTCCGTGGCCCCGTGCAGAGAGTGCCCAATCGCCGGCAGGGCCACGTTCACCGCGGTCGCGTCGAGGCAGATCATGAAGAACCCGAGCAGCGCCGCGGCCAGGGTCAGCCGGGCGGGGATGGGCGTGTCGCGGTGGCGCGCAGAACGCGCCGTCGTCGTCACCTCGGCGTCGGTCATGCCCCGAGCCTGCTGCGAGCCGCCCGCGCGGGGCAGGCCGTGCCCGTACCGTGCGAGGGAACACGAGGCGCGGCCAGAAGGGGCGCGGCCAAGGGGGGTAGTAGCGCGGTCCCCCACCGGCGGGGTTGACCCGGCACAATCGTGTCCATGCCGGACCAGATTCCCGACGGGCAGGGACCGACCGAGCTGGGCCGCTTCCTGCGCGCCCGGCGCGAAGGCGTCCGCCCGCAGGACGTCGGCCTGCCGCCCGGCACCGGCTCACGCCGCACGCCTGGACTGAGACGCGAGGAGATCGCGACGCTGGCCGGGGTGAGCATCGAGTACTACACGCGGCTGGAGCGCGGCCGGGAGACGAGACCAAGCCCGGCGGTGATCGACGCGCTGGCCCGGGCGCTGCGGCTCGACGACGAGGAGCACGAGTACCTGAAGTCGCTGGCGGCGCGGGCGGCCCGCCGGGCTCCGGTGCCGCCGAAGCCACCATCCCGGACGGTCCGCCCCACCATCGCCATGGTGCTGGAGAGCCTGCGC
This sequence comes from Actinomycetota bacterium, assembly GCA_019240215.1. Lineage (GTDB taxonomy): Bacteria > Actinomycetota > Actinomycetes > Streptosporangiales > Streptosporangiaceae > Bog-532. The sequence goes on from JAFAYQ010000007.1 coordinate 2,935, forward strand.
CCGAACCCGGCGTACCTGCTCAGTCGCACCTATGACGTGCTGGCGGCCAACCCCGGGGGCGCCCAGCTGCATCACGGTTTGTTCGACTGGCCGTCCCGGCAGCGCAACACGATCAGGTACACGTTCCTGCACCCGGTCGCGCGGGAGCTGTTCCCGGACTGGGAGCAGAAGGCCCGCGGCTGTGTCGCCCAGCTCCGCGCCGTCGTCGGCAGCGACCCCGACGCGCCCGACCTGGCCGCGCTGGTGGGGGAATTGCTGGTCAAGAGCCCGGACTTCGGCCGCCTGTGGGGACGGTACGAGGTCCGCCGGGCCGGGGCCGGCGACCGGGACTTCCAGCATCCGCTGGTCGGCCCGATGACGCTGGCCCACGAGACCCTCGATGTGAACCGCGCCGACGGCCAGCGCCTGGTCATTTACGTGGCCGGGCCGGGAACCCCCGATCACGACGCCATGGTCTTGCTGGACCGAGCGGGCACCCTGGCCCCAGCCGGGCCGGCGGCTTAGTCCCGGCCGGTGTCCCGGCGGTATTGCGCCCTGGTCTCGTCGTCGGGGGGGTAGGTGCCGCGGATGCTGGCGCCGCCGGCCACCCGGTGCTGGAGCCAGGACTCCAGTTGGTCGCGCTCCCGGGTGCGGGCGGCGACGTCCTCGGCGACGTGGGCGGGGATGACGACCACGCCCTCGGCGTCGCCGACCAGGACGTCGCCGGGCTCGACCAGGACACCGCCGCAGCCGATGGGCAGGCCGAAGTCGGCCGGGTGGTGCAGGACCGAGCTGGTGGTGCCGTGGGCGCCGGCCGCGTAGGAGGGAAAGTCGAGGGTGGCGATGGCCGGCGAGTCGCGCAGCGCGCCGTCGGTGACCAGCCCGGCCGCGCCCCGGACCATCAGCCGGGTGGCGAGGATGTGGCCCAGCGACGCCGCCCCGAGCTGGCCGCGGGCGTCGATGACCAGCACCTGGTCCGGGCCGATGGTTTCGACCGCGACCCGCTGCGGGTTGGTCCAGTTGTCGTACTCGACCTGGAAGTCCAGGTCCTCGCGGGCCGGGACGTAGCGCAGGGTGAACGCGTAGCCGACCAGCCGCCGGTCCGGCCGCAGCGGCGTGATCCCGGCCAGGAACGTGTTGCGGAAACCGAGCTTGAGCAGCTCGCTGGTGAGGCTGGCGGTGGAAACTTCGTGGAGCTTGCGCCAGGCGTCAGGTGAGAGGTCCACGTGTCCAGTGTGTCAGCTGGGACCGGGGGTGGTGGGGGTGGTCAGCTCGGGACCGGCGGGCGGTTGGGGGTGGTCTCCTGGGACGGCATCGAGTTGGTCTTGGGCAGCGGGTACGGAATGCCCACGTCCAGCGTGCCGGCGAGCGCGTTGAGCACCGCCTGCTCGGCCACCGAGGTCTCCCCCAGCGAGGTCGCAGGCAGCGCCGGGACGCTGGTGTTGGGCGGGTTGGCCAGGGCCAGCGCGCTGGTCAGGTCGCCGGTGACGCTGCGCCGCCAGGCCGACAGGTTCGGCACCTCGACCCCGAACAGCGTCTCGATCAGCCGCAGGGTCGAGGTGTGGTCGAACGTCTGCGAGGCCACGTACCCGCCCCGGCTGAACGGGGAGATGACGAGGGCCGGGGTGCGGAAGCCGAGGCCGACCGGCCCGGCGATGCCGGACGCGGCCGACGGGAGCGTGCCGGTCAGGTACTCCCCCGCCGTCCCGGCCGGGGCGGTGGGCGGCGGCACGTGATCGAAGAACCCGCCGTTCTCGTCGTAGATGACCAGGAACACGGTCTGCGCCCAGACCTCGGGGTTGGACACCAGCGTGTTCAGGACCTGCTGGACCAGGTACTCGCCGTACTCGGGCGGGGCGGCCGGATGCTCACACTCGGCCAGCGGCGAGATGATCCAGGACACCGAGGGCAGCTGGCCCGACTTGACGTCGGCCGCGAACGAGGCCGGGTAGGTCGGGGTCAGCCCCTTGGACACCAGCTCGAAGCCGGTCACCGAGAACGGGTTGTTGTAGGCCTTGAAGTACGGCAGCGGGCTGAGCCCGATCAGGCCGGTCGGGTCGTTGTAGACCTTCCAGCTGACCCCGGCCGCCAGCAGCCGCTCGGGCATGGTCTCCCAGCTCAGCTTGCCGTACTCGGCCACCCGGTTGGAGAACGTCTGCACCACCGGCCCGCCGTTGGTGCCGTTCGGGTCGATCCAGGCCGACATGCCCATCAGCCGGTTCGGGTCGGTCGGGCCGAGCACCGAGCAGTGGTAGTTGTCGCAGATCGTGAAGGCGTCGGCCAGCGCGTAGTAGAAGGCCAGGTCCGAACGGGTGAAATAGCCCATCGTGACCGGGCCGTTCTCGGTACCGTCGGCGGCCAGGTGGGCGGCCATGAACTGGTCCATCTGGCCGTTGTTCCAGCTCTGGTGCTGCGGGCCCCAGGAGTGGGTGATGTCGTTGGTGGTCTGCCCGTCCTCCAGCGGCGGGTCGCTGAGCAGGTGGAACGGCTGCATGTAGCCGGTCGGGTCAGCGCCGGTGCCGGGCTGGTAGCCGAACTGGTCGAAGACCGGGTAGGTCTGGCCGCCGACGGTCTGGGTCGGCACGTCCGGGTCGGAGAAGCCGCGCACGCCGGACAGGGTGCCGAAGTAGTGGTCGAACGACCGGTTCTCCTGCATCAGGATGACCACGTGCTTGATGTCGCCGAGAGAGGCGTTGCTGGCGGCGGCGCTGTCGGTCACCTTGTCCAGCAGCCGGGCCTGGGCCGGGCTGAGGCCCGCACCCCGGCGGCCGGACAGGGCCCCGAACGCGCCGAGGGCGGCCCCGCCGACCATGAACGCCCGGCGGCTCGGCCTGGGGTCTTCGCGGTCAGTCAACACAAACCTCCACGCCGAACGGGATGGACATCCGACGGCCACGCTAAGCAGCCAGTCTGTCCGGGTTTGGACCGTGATTTTACGCACGGGTAAACGGCGTGGGAAGTCGTTGATTGCTGTTCGGGCCCGAGCGAACACACGAAAGCCCCCGGCGGGATCCGCCGGGGGCTTCGCGGTCGCCGCGGCCGGGGCCTACTGACCCGGGGCGATGCTGGCGGCTCCGTTGCCGTTGCCGTTACCGGTGCCGTTCTGGCCGCCGGGGGCGCCGCTGGCGGGCACCGTCGCGCCGCCGGTCGAGCCCACCGTGGGCACCGAACTGGGCGTCGGGGTCGGGCCCGTCGTCGGCCCGGTGGTGCCCGCGCCGGTCGACTGGCTGCCGCCGGTCGCGCCGACGCTCGGCGTCGTGCTCTGGGTGGGCGTCGTGCCGGTGCTCGGCGTCGTCGTCGCCTTGCTGTGGCTGCCGCCCAGGGTGGTGCCGGACTGGCTGCGGCCCCACACACTGGCGTCGATCGGCTTGCCGGTGCCCAGCTCGATCACCGTGATGATGACCAGCGCGACCACGAACACCGCGGCCGCGGTGGCGGCCGGGACCAGCCAGCCGGGCCGGTTGGCCAGCCAGCCGGCCAGGCCACCGCCGGGCTTGCCGTGACGGCCCTCGCCGCCGCCGGAACCCGGCCCGCCGGAGCCCGGGCCGCCGGGCCCGGAGCCGTCGGGGCTGCCGTTCACCAGGGTCCCGTCGCCCATCCGGACGGTCCCGTAGCGGGTGGCGTCGTAGCTGGCGGTCCGGGTCGCGTCCAGGCCAGCGTCCGGCCCGGCCGCCTGATGCGGGATGAACCGCGGCTGGCCGAAGTCCTGGCGGGTCTGCCCGTAGTCCTGGCGAGTCTGGCCGCGGCCGGGATCGGGGAAGTCGTTGCGGGTCGGGTTGACGTCCTGCCGGGTGACGCCGGGGCCCAGGCCCGGCTCCGCCTGGGTGGGCTGGGCCCAGCCGGGTGCGGTCCGGCGGGCCTGCTCCCAGTCGGCCGCGGTGTAGCCCGGGCTGCTCCCGTTACCGCCGGCCACCGGCCGGTCGGCGCGGGTCACGCCGGCCCGGGTCGCGTCCGCCGGAGTCGCGTCGCTGCGGCGGCTGGCGGGCTGGTCGTCGGTCATCGTGCTGGTGGGGGTCCACTGGCGGGCGTGCTCAACGAGAACCGGGGCGACCTTCTCCTTGGTACGGGACAGATAGTGCTTGTAAACGGCGAACCCAGCGGTGCTGGCCCCGCTGCCGACAGCGGTGCCCAAGATCGTCCCGCCGTCCCCCAGATAGGACGTCAGGACAGCTCCGGTCACGGCCGCGGCCATGCTTGAGACCAGCTGAACCGAGTTGAGCTCGATGCCTTTTTTAGGCCGGTCGCTCATCATCCCCCTTCGCGCAGTGATAGGTGGGCTTGTGCGGTCCGGCTGCCAGGCCCGTGGCAGTAGGCCCAGCCCTCCCTTCCTACCTCGCGGCGGGAGGCTGAGCACGGCAAACCGGCCGATGCGTCAGTGTTCAAGGTTATTAGTCCGCTGGGGTGGATCAAATAACGTCGGACCGTGACCAACGGCAGCGAAGTCGACGTGCAGGTGCTCGGCGCGGGGGTGGTCGGCCTCACCACCGCCATCACCCTGGCCGAGGCGGGATGGCGGGTCAGCGTGCGGACCGCCAGCCCGCCGGGGGCGACGACGTCGGCGGCGGCCGGGGCGGTGTGGGGCCCGGTGACGGTCGGCCCGCCCGGGCGCTGCCGGGACTGGGCCCGGACCGGGCTTGACGTGCTGCGGGACCTGGCCCGCGACCCGGCCGCGGGCATCATGACCCGGTCCGGACAGGAGCTCTCGCGGGTGCCGGCCAGCCCTCCGGCCTGGGCCGATCTGCTCGATGAGCTGCACGTTTACTCCGAACGGGAGCTGCCGCCGGGGTTCGCGGCGGGCTGGCGCTACCGCGCCCCGGTGGTCTCGATGCCGGTGTACCTGGACTACCTGGTGGCCCGGCTGGAACAGGCCGGGGTGAAAATCGATGTGAATCCGATCACGTCACTCACGGAAGTGGCAGATGGTGCGGATGGTGCGTTCCCGGCTCCGGTCATCGTCAACTGCACCGGCGTGGCCGCCCGCCAGCTGGTCCCCGACCCAGCCGTGCACCCGATCCGCGGCCAGGTCGTGATCATCGCCAACCCGGGGATCGAGGAGTTCTACATCGACCACAGCACGCCCGGGACCGACCTGATCTACCTGTTCCCGCACCAGGACACGGTGGTGCTGGGCGGCACCATGGCCGACGGCGACTGGGACACCGAGCCCCGGCCCGCGGTAGCCGAGCGCATCCTGGCCGGCTGCGCGGCGGCTGAGCCGCGGGTAAGGGACGCCCCGGTGGTGGCGCACCGGGTCGGGCTGCGGCCGGCCCGGCCCGAGGTCCGGCTGGAGGCCGAGCCGCTGGGCGACGGCCGGGTGCTGTGGCACAACTACGGGCACGGGGGCGGCGGGGTCACGATCTCGTGGGGCTGCGCGCGCGAGATCGCCGCGGAGCTGGGCCGTGGCTGAGCCGTCGGCCGCGGCTGAGCCGGCCTCGCACGGGGATCTGGCGGGCCGGACGTTCCTGGTCACCGGGGGCAACACCGGGATCGGGCTGGCCACCGTCCGCGGCCTGGCCCGCCGGGGCGGCCGGGTCTACCTGGCCTGCCGGTCCCGGGCCAAGGGCGAGGCGGCGGTGGCCGCGGTGGCCGCCGAGACCGGCAACGAGCAGCTCGGCTACCTGCCGCTCGACCTGGCCGATCTGGCCTCGGTGCGGGCCTGCGCGGCCCGGTTCCTGGCCCGCGACGAGCCGCTGCACGTGCTGATCAACAACGCGGGCGTGGCCGGCCGCCGGGGGCTGACCGAGGACGGGTTCGAGCTGCAGTTCGGCGTCAACCACCTCGGTCACTTCGCGCTGACCTCGGCGCTGCTGGACCGGCTGGCGGCCAGCGCCCCGGCCCGGGTGGTGACGGTGGCCAGCGACGCTCACTACGGCGCGACCGGCATCGACTTCGGCGCCGTCCGGCGCCGCACCGCGCACCTGGCCGCGATGCCTGAGTACTCGGTCTCCAAGCTCGCCAACGTGCTGTTCAGCCAGGAGCTGGCCCGCCGGACGGCCGACCGCGGGATCACCACCTACGCGCTGCACCCGGGGGTGGTGGCCTCCGACATCTGGCGCCGGGTGCCGTGGCCGGTCCGCCCGATCATCACCCGCCGGATGCTGACCACCGAGCAGGGCGCCGTCACCAGCCTGTACTGCGCCACCGAGCCCGACCTGGCCACGGCCAGCGGCCGGTTCTACATCGACTGCGCCGAAGCCGAGCCGAACCGGGCAGCCACCCCGGAGCTGGCCCGCGAGCTGTGGCAGCGCAGCGAGGCCTGGTGTTCTCAGCCGGCTCCCAGCTAGTTCCCAGGCCGGGCCGGCCAAGTTCCCAGTGGCCGCCCGGCTGTCGGGTGGTCAAGTGGCAGCATGCTGCAACTGCAGGACTCCAGCAGCCTGATCGGTGACCGGGACGCCCTGCTGGGCCGGCTGTCGGTTGACGGCTACCTGTACTTCCGGGCGGCGCTGCCACCGGCGATGATGCGGGCAGCCGGCCAGACCATCGACCGCCAGCTGCGGGCGGGCGGCTGGAGCGCCGGCCCTGGCGGGCCACAGGCCGCCACCTTCCGCGAAGCGCTGGCCGACCCGGCGTTCCGTAAGGCCACGATCAGCCCGGCCTTCAACCACATCCCGTACCTGCCTCCGCTGCGCCGGCTGATCCGCGGGCTGCTCGGCCCGCAGGCGTTCTCCTACCCGGCCAAGGTGCTGCGCGCCGTCCACCCGGAAGCCCCGGCCGGCCTGGGCGGTCTGGACGGTTTCCGCTGGCGGGGCCGCCGGGCGGGCGCCCGCCCGGGCCGGCCGCGCGGGCGCTACGTGCACTACGACTACGCGGTCGGCGGCGTCCAGGACATGCTCACCACCTGGGTGCCCCTGATGGACATCCCGGTCCAGCTGGGCGGCCTGGCCGTCCAGCCCGGCGGCCACCTGGCCGGGCCCCGCCCGCCCCGGGTCCTGGGCCTGCGCGAGCCGGGCTGGGCCAGCACCGGCTACCACCCGGGGGACGTGATCGTGTTCCACTGCCTGACCCCGCACGCGGCGCTGCCGAACCACGGCGCCGAGCTGCGGCTGTCGGCCGACTTCCGCTGGCAGCGGGCGGATCAGCCCGCGCCCCGGGAGCTGGTGACCGGCCCGGCCGGGCGGCCGGCTGAGGTCTTCGGGCGGCTGTTCCGGGACGAGCCGTGGTGGGAACCGGTGCCCGACCAGCTCACCTTGTGCCCACGAGCTGAGCTGGCGGCCGTCCCGCCCGGCCCATCGCGATTCTTTCCCGTCCACCCTGGGTGGCAGCGCTGGCACCTGCCGGCCGACGCCGTGCACTGACCACCGACGCCGTGCACTGGCCGAAGGCCGCCCGCCGCCGCTGGTTAGGGTGAAGGACATGCAGATTGGTTTCGGAGCGCCGGTCTCGGGAGCCTGGGCCACTCCCCGGGATCTGGCCAGTTTCGGTGCGCAGGCCGAAGAGGCGGGCTACGGGTCGCTGTGGACGTTCCAGCGGCTGCTGGTGCCCGAGAACACCCCGATGGAGCCCGTTTACCAGAGCGTGCTGGACCCGCTGGTGAGCCTGGGTTTCCTGGCCGCCGGTACGTCGAGCATCCGGCTGGGCGTCGCGCTGATCAACATGCCGTTCATCTCCCCCGGCTACCTGGCCAAGCAGGCCACCACGGTCGACGTGCTGTCCGGGGGACGCCTCGACCTCGGCCTCGGTATCGGCTGGCTGCCGGAGGAGTTCGAGCTGACGGGCGCCTCGATGGCGCGCCGCGGGGCCCGGGCGTCCGAGTACCTGGCCGCCCTGCAGGCGCTGTGGAACCCGGGCGCGGACGGCCTGTCCCGCTTCGACGGCGAGTTCTACCAGGTGCCGCCCGGACGGCAGCAGCCGACGCCGGTCCAGCAGCCGGGGCCACCGGTCATCCTCGGCGGTATGTCCCGTCCGGCGATGGAGCGGGCGGGCCGGATCGCCGACGGCTGGATGACCTCCAGCCGGGCCGACCTGACCCGGATCACTGACGACATCAAGATCGTCCGGTCGGCGGCGGCCGCGGCCGGCCGGGATCCGGAGCGGGTCCGGATCGTGTGCCGGGGCGTGGTCCGGGCGGGCGAGGAGGCCAGGAACAAAGCCGGCGAGCGGCGGCTGCTCTCAGGCTCCTACGACCAGATCCGGGCCGACACCGAGTGGCTGGCCGAGCGGGGCGTGACCGAGCTGTTCTACGACCTCAACTGGGACCAGCTGATCGGCTCGCCCGACGTCGACCACGGGGCCGCGGTGGCCCGCGCGGCCGAGATCATGGCCGCCCTGGCGCCGGCCGGCTGAAGACCGGGCCCGCTAGGGACCGGACAGCGGGTCGGCGGCGTCAAACCGCACGGTCACCACCGGCTGGCCGTTGCCGCCGCGCGCCGCCGCCGCCACGGCCGGGCGGTACGCACCCCGCTGGGCCCGCAAAAAGGACAAGATGGCCGACCGGGTGGAGGCTGAGACGGCACCGAGCTGGACACCGCGCAGGGGCACCGCCGGGCTGGCCCCCGGCGTCGCGTCGCCGAAGGCCACCAGCGTGATGGGCTGCAAGGACGAGAGCACGGCCAGGTTGGCCAGCAGCCGGCCATCGACGCGGCCCGCCAGCAGCGCCGCCCGCGCGCCCGGGGAAGCGTGGACGGTGCGGTTGAGCAGCAGCTGCTGTCCGGCCGACCGGAGGGCAGCGCGCCGGGCGGTGAGCCCGGCCGCCAACGCGGCCGCACCGTCGGGGGCGGTGACGCGCACCTGGACCTGGTTCGCGCCCGCGCCGAAGCTGGCGATCACCAGCGGCGCGTAGACCGTGGCCAGCCGGGTTCCGAACTCGCTGCGGACGAGCGGCGTCGCGATCACCACCCCAGAACCAAGCGGGTCGCGGGTGGTCGGCTCCAAGGCCATCAGCCGGGCCACCGGGAAGCCGCCCTGGCGCACCTGCCCGCATGTGGCGGGGTCGCACGACACGACGGTGCCCGGGCTCACTTGCTGTTCGACCCAGGCCGCCGCCTGTGCCTGGTTGGCCGCGGCCGACGCGGAAGGCGGTCCGGGGGCGGCGATGGCCAGTACGCCCAGCGTCACCCCCACCGCGGCGGCCGCCAGGCCGAGCGCGCCCAGTACGGCCGGGCGCCGCCGCAGACGGCCGTTCCGGTACGCCCGCACGGGCGCCAGGACCCCGCGTAGGGCCAGCCTGGCCAGCAGGTAGGCCAGGCCCGCGAGCGGGAGGAGCAGCAGGACGACGTTGAGTCCGGCGGCTAGTCCGGCGGCCGGGTGGCCAGCGGCGAAGTCGGCCCGGGCGCCGGCCACGCCGCTGGTGAACGACCAGCTCGCGGTGGTCACCAGCGCCGGCAGGTGCCACAGCGTATAGCCCAGGGCCACCAGCAGCAGCGGGATGGCCACCAGCACCCAGGCGGTGACCAGCACGCGCGGCCCACGGCGAAGGGCGCGCGCCCGGGCACCGGCCCGCCGGGCGGCGCGGCCCGGCAGCACACTGGCCATGATCGGGCCGAGCAGGCCGAGCAGATCAGGGATCCCAGCCACGTCGCCCAAGATGAAGTAGCCGTCCATCCGGACCAGCGGGAACAGCTGCTGGAGGATCTGGAAGTTGTCGAGGAACGCGGCCGCCAGGAAAACCGGCTGCCCGGTGACGGCGTAGCAGCCGCCGAGCAGCAGGATGAAGATCGCGTTGAAATACACTCCGCCGAGGTCGGTTCGCAGCCTGCCGGCCCGGCTCAGCCGGTAGGCGTCGGTGACGTCGGTGAACAGGGACGGCCAGACCAGGTAGAGCCCGAATCCGATGAGGCCGGGGCGGGCACCGCCGTAGCGGCAGGCGGACGCGTGCCCGAACTCGTGGAACAGCAGCGACGCCAGCGTCAGGGCGCCGACCGCGAGGAACAGCACCGGATCATCGAGGACACCCAGCAGTGGGCTGATCGCGCCGTGCACGAAGAACAGCCAGCCCTCGAAGGCCGCGAAACCCGCCAGGATGACGACAACCAGCGGCGGAACGTGCAGCCAGGCCAGCGCCCGGCCGACCGCGTTGGCCGCCCGGGGCCGTAGCAGCACCCCGCGGACCTTCAGGCCGAGCAGCAGGTTCACGCGCGGTGGCGACCCGGCCGGCTGGTCCGGTGCCGGTGTCTGGTCCGTCCCACCGGCGACCACCACTCCCAGCGGCACCAGCTTGGTGCTGACCAGGTAGCGGATGTTGGCGGCGGTGACGTCCCGCCCGAACTGCTCGCTGACACCGGCGGCGATCAGTTCCGCACCAACCGCGCTGTTACCTTTCGCCGCGGCCTCGGCGACGGCGACCGACACCAGGTAGAGCAGCCGGGACAGCTGGATCACCTGCCCGTCGGCCCGGCGGACCAGGAATCGGGGGTCGGTGAAACCACTGCCCTGGTACTCGCCCAGCAGACTCAGCCCCGGGGTGGGCCGCAGCAGGCCGATGGCGGCCTCGCCCGGGTGAGTCAGTTCGCTCATCGCTCTCCCTTCGGCCGCGGCCTCAGCGAGCGGTGGCACGGGCTGGGCCCGCGCCACCGCCCAGGCGATGACGGCTGGCAGCCGTTCATCACCGGTACTGCCGAACTGTGTGCACGAGTGGGTGCACTACTGGGGAACTAGTTGCCCCAGCTGTGCCAGCACTGGTCCCAGCCCTGCGACTGGTGCCAGCTCTGGTTCCAGCCCTGCCACTGGTTGCAGCTGTGCCACTGGTGCCAGCCGTAGTTCCAGCAGCCCAGGGCCTGCCGGTCGGGCAGCAGTTCAGCGCTCTCCTGCTCGAGTTCAGTGATGTCCACAGGTATTTCCTCCCTGTCGGGACACCCCGGTTCCGGGGTGCCCGCGTCGTCGGAGCGCGAGCCGTCAGTAGGGCCCGTGACCCGGCTGGCCCATGGAGGCCGGCCGGCCGGCTGCCCACGCTTCCGCTCATACCTGGGGTTCGAAGCGCCGGAAAGACCAGCTTGGTGCATTTTCCAAATAGTTTGGGCCTTTATGTGCACACATAGTCACTATTTGGCACCTGAGCAGGGAGGATCCGGGCCAGGCGATCATCGAAATTTCTACGGCGCCGACAGCGGTTCGGGGATGTCGAACCGCACGATCACCACCGGCTGCCCGTGGCCGTCTGTCCCGGACGCCGCCACCGCCGCCCGGTAGGTGCCGCGCTGGGCGCGCAGGAAGGCGAGGATGGCTGACCGGTAGCTGGCCGGGGCGGCGGCCAGCTGGACACCGCGCAGCGGGACGGCCGGACTGGCCCCGGGGGCGGCGGCGTCGAACGCCACCAGGCTGATCGGTTGCTGGGACGACAGCACCGACAGATTGGCCAGCAGGCGGCCGTCGACGTGCCCCGCCATCAGGTCTGACCGGGCGGCCGCCGACGCCTGAACGGTCGGGTTGCGCAGCAGTTGCCGGCCGGCGGCCGCGAGCGACGTCCGCTGGGCGCTGAGCTGCGCGGCGAGGGCGGCCGGGCCGTCGGGCGCGACCGCCCGGACCTCGATCCGGTCCGGCCCGGCACCGAAGCCCGCGATCACCAGCGGCGCGTAGTCCGAGCCGAGCTCGGCGCCGAAGTCAGCGCGCACGGCGGCGGTCGCGATCACCACCCCGGAACCGAGCGGGTCGCGCGAGGCTGGCCCGAGCGCCAGCAGCCGAGCGGCGGGGAAACCGTCCCGGCGCAACTGCCCGCACATGGCGGGGTCGCAGGAGACCACGGTGGCCGGGCTGACCTGCCCGGCCACCCAGGCCGCGGCCCGGGCCCCGTCGGCGCTGACGGACACCGGGGCCGACGACCCTGGCTTGGTCAGGGCGAGTACCGCCAGGGCCGCCCCGGCCCCAACGGCCAGGACCGCGGCCACCCAGAACGCCGCCGTGCGCCGCCGCCAGCGGCGCTCTGATGGGGGTTTTGGTGTTGATGGGGTAATCGGGGCGGCTGGGAACAGTGTGGTGGATGGGGGCGCTGAGATAACTGGGGGCGCTGAGGTAGCTGGGAGCTCTGAGGTAACTGGGGGCGCTGGGGTGGCTTGGGGCGCTGGGGTGGCTTGGGGCTCTGGGGTATCTGAGGTAGCTGGGGTGGCTTGGGGCGCTGAGGTAGCTGGGGACGCTGGGGGCGCGACCGGGCTCACCACGCCGAGCGGGCCGAGGATGTCACGGACCAGGCAGTGGACGTTGTCGGCCGAGACTGGCTGCCCGAACTCGGCGCTGACCGGTTCGGCGATCTGGTCCGGGCTGGCCCCGGCCGCCCCGGCGAGCCACGCCCCGCTCTCCCCGGCCGCGTTGGCCTCGGCGACCGCCACCGTCACCAGGTACAGCAGGCGCGACAGCTGGATGACCTGCCCGTCGCCTCGCCGGACCAGATACTGCGGATCGGTGAACGGGCTGTCCTGGTCCCGGCCCAGCAGGCTCAGCCCGGCCGCCGGCCGCAGCAGGCCAACGGCGGGCCCGGTCTGATCGGCCAGTTCCCTCATACGTGCTATTCGGAGCGCCCGCGCGGGCGGATTGGTGCGTTTCGCCGGGTTTCAGGCGGTGCGGGCGATGTCCTCGCGGTGGGCGATGGCGGCCGCCTCGGTGCGGCTGGCCACTCCGAGCTTGCCGAGGATGTTCGACACGTGGACGCTGGCCGTCTTGGCCGAGATGAACAGCTCGGCGCCGATCTCGCGGTTGGACCGGCCGGCCGCGATCAGCCGCAGCACCTCGCGCTCGCGGGTGGTCAGCGCGGCCAGCGTGGCGGCGGCGCCGTCGGCCGCGCCCCCGGCCGCAACCGGCTCCCGGGACTCACCGGTACCCGGGTCGTGCAGCCGGGCCCGGCGGGCCAGGCCGGTCAGGGCGGCCCGCAGCGGCGCCGCCCGCAGTTCGTCGGCGGTCGCGGCGGCCAGGTCCCACTGCTCCTGGGCGGCGGCCCGGTCACCGGTCTGGGCCAGCGCCTCGGCCAGCCGCCAGCGGGTGCGGGCCACCTCGTAGACGAACGCGGGCCCGAACTGGTCCAGCACCGTGCGCCAGGCGGCCGGGTCGTTGCTGCCCTGGGCCCGGCCGAACTCGGCCTCGGCCCGGGCCAGCCAGCCGCGGCCCTCCGGTCCCAGCACCGCCCGCGGCCGGAAGGTGGCGGCCGCGCCCTGGCGAGCCTGGTCGAGCAGGGTCCGGGCGGCCGTCACCTCGGCCTCGGCCCGGGCCTCGTCCCCGGCCGCCCGGGCCAGCACGGCCCGGTCGGCGTGGGCGCTGATGCCGATCGCGACCGGCCGGATGACCGACGGCACGTACCCGTAGTGCTCGTCGTAGTCACCGGCGATGGTGGCCGCGGTCTCGGCCAGGGCCAGGTCGGTGTCGCCCTGCCAGAGCGCCTGCTCGGCCAGCATCGCCCGGGCCATGTAGGCGCACAGCTTGTCCTGGTCCCAGAGCGGCTCCAGCCACACCCGCCGCTCCGCTACGACCGCGTTGCCCCGGGCCACGTCGATGAACAGGGCCATCGCCGACAGCACGGCCTCCGGCAGCGTGGCCACCCGCACCGCCCAGCTGTTGGCCAGCTCCTGGGCGTGGTCCCAGGCGCCCTGCGCGTAGTGGGCCTGGAAGTGCAGGTGCTGCACGTCGAGGCCGTAGGGCGCGAAGCTGAGGCCGGTCTCGTCGGCCCGCTGCACGCCCTGGTGGGCGACCAGGGCCGAGGCGGCCAGCTCCCCCAGCTCCAGCTGCGCCCGGGACAAGATCGTGGCCGCCCGCAGCTCGACCCCGAGCACGCTGGTCTTGCGGGCCTGCTCGTAGGCGGCGGTGTAGAGCTCGATGGCCTCGTCGTCGCGCCCGTCCCGGCGGGCCACCGACGCCAGCGTGACCAGCGCGTCGGCCCCGGCCGCGGGGGCGTCGCCGGCCTGGGCCGCCGCCCGGGCCCGCTCGGCCCACTTGGCCGCCGCCTCGTCCTCGAACCCGAGCGCCAGCAGGGTGCTGGCGTAGGTGGCGATGGCCCGCGCCCGGGTCATCGTGGCCGGCTCCTCGGGCAGCGCGTCGATCGCGGCCCGGGCCACCTGAGCCGCCTCCTGGACCAACTGGTAGGAGTCGGACTGAAACAGGTAGTGGGCCAGCCGCTCGCCGGTCTTGGCCACCAGCATCGGGTCGGCCCCGGGCGGCAGGCTCGCCCACAGCGCCCGCAGCTGGTGCACCGCCCGGACCACGTCTCCGCTGGCGGCGGCGCTGTGGGCCGACTCCAGCACCAGATGGCCGCGGCCCAGGCCGCCGCGCTCCTCGGCGTCCGGCACCCGGTCCCAGAGCGCCAGCGCCTGGTCGTAGTGGCGGTGCGCCTCGGCCGGGGCGCCCAGCCGTTCGGCTTCGCGGCCCGCCTGGATCGACGCGGCGAACGCGCCCGGCACGTCGTGGCTGGCCAGGTAGTGGTGGGCCAGCTCGGCGGCGACGCCCGGGCGCATGGTGGGCGGCGTGCCCTGCTCCCCGGCCGCCAGCAGCCCGGCCAGCACCCCGTGCAGCCGGGTCCGCTCCCCCGGCAGCAGGTCGGCCTCGACCGCCTCGCGCAGCAGCGCGTGCCGGAACGAGTAGCCGTCGCCGTCCGGCACCAGCAGCTGCTGGGTGACGGCCTCGCGGATCGCGTCCTCGTACTCGGCCAGCGGCAGCCCGGACGCGGCCCGGACCAGCTCGTCATCGGCCTGGCGGCCGGCCACGGCGGCCGCCCGCAGCACCCGCTGGGCGGCGTCGCTCAGCCGCTCCACCCGGCTCAGCAGCAGCGCGGCCAGGTCCTCGGGCAGCGCCTGGCGGCCGCCGCGCCCGCCCGAGGTGGCCGCCAGCAGCTCCTCGGCGTAGTAGGCGTTGCCCTCGGCCCGGCCGATGATGCTGTTCAGCTCGGCCGCGTCGAGGCCGCCGGAGCGCAGCCCGGCCAGCGCGGTCAGGTGCTCGGCCAGCGCCGTCGCGTTCAGCGGGCCCAGCCGCAGCGCGGTGACGCTCGGCAGCCGCTGCAGCTCGGCCGCCAGCGGCCGCAGCGGGTGCCGCCGGTGCAGGTCGTCGGTGCGGTAGGTGCCGATCAGGGCGACCCGCTCGGTCCGCAGCACCCGGGACAGGAACGTGAGCAGGTCCCGGGTCGAGGCGTCGGCCCAGTGCAGATCCTCGAACACCAGCAGCACCGGCGCGGTGGCGGACAGCTCACCGAGCAGCCCGAGCACGGCCCCGAACATCTGCTGCCGGGCGGTGCCGACGTTCTCCTCGCCGTCGGCGGTGCCGGGCGCCCCCTCGGGCAGCAGGCGGCCGAGCACCGGCCGGGTGGCCAGCGCCTCCAGCAGCCGCGGCCCGGCCGGGGCGGCCGAGGTCGCGCTGCGCAGCGCGTCTGCCAGCGGCAGGTAGGGCACGCTCTCGCCCAGCTCGGCGCAGTGCCCGGACAGCACGATGAACCCCTGCCCGGCCGCCCGCCGGGTCACCTCGGTGACCAGCCGGGTCTTGCCCACGCCGGCGTCGCCACTGATCAGCGCGACCACCGCCTGCCGGGAGGCGGCGTCGTCGAGCAGCGTCAGCAGGCGGGCGAGCTCCTGGTCCCGGCCGACCAGGCGGCTCCAGGTGCCCTCCGTCCCCGTTGTGGCCTCCGACAACATGCCCCGAGTATCGCACCAGGGCCGGACAGTTCCGACTCATTAAGCTGGCGGCATGAGCGAGCTGAGGCTGATCCACGGCGCCGACCTGTCCGCCAGTACCGCCCAGACCACCGGGATGCAGCGGTCGGCGGCGATCTCCGGCGACCTGGTCGGGGCCCGCGACCTGTGGATGGGCCGGACCGTGGTGCTGCCCGGGGCGTCCTCGGGCGACCACCACCACGGCGAGTCGGAGACCGGCATCTACGTGGTTTCCGGGCATCCGGTGTTCGTGTTCCGGGACCCGGCCAGCGGCGAGATCACCCGGCTGGAGACCGGCCCGGGCGACTACGTGTGGGTCCCGCCGCACGTGCCGCACCGGGAGGAGAATCCGTCCCCGGACACCGAGGCGGTGGTGGTGATCGCCCGCTCCACCCAGGAAGCGATCGTGGTCAACGTGCCGTCGCTGTAGATAACTCGTCGCCCGGGCGGACCTGGCGGTTGCGCTTGACCGCGCCGCGGCGCCGTTTGTCGGTGATCCGGCGCTCCTTGGCCCGGCGGCTGGGCTTGGTCGCCACCCGGGGCGCGGGCGGCGGCGCGATCGCCTCGCGGATCAGGTTGGCCATCCGGCCGCGGGCCGCCCGCCGGTTGAGCAGCTGACTGCGCTGCTCGGAGGCGACCACGGTGAGCACGCCGTCCTCGCCGACCCGGCCGCGCAGATTGTCCAGCGCCCGCACCCGGGCGTACTCGGGCAGCGCCGGTGACCGGGAGATGTCGAACGACAGCTCGACCCGGGTGTCGGCCGTGTTCACGCCCTGGCCGCCCGGTCCCGACGACCGCGAGAACCGTTCGTGCAGCTCACCGGCGGGGATCACCAGCCAGCTGTTGACCCGCAGATCGTCGGCCACCGTTACGGGAGGGCGCTGACCAGCTCGCGGACGGGCTTGCGGCGGCCGGTGTAGAACGGGATCTCCACCCGGGTGTGCCGCCGGGCCTCGGCCCCGCGCAGGTGCCGCATGAGGTCGACGATGCGGTGCAGTTCGTCGGCTTCGAAGGCCAGGATCCACTCGTAGTCGTTGAGCGAGAAGCTGGCCACGGTGTTGGCCCGCACGTCCGGGTACTCGCGCGCCATCATGCCGTGCTCGGCCAGCTGCTTACGGCGCTCACCGGTGTCCATCAGATACCACTCGTAGGACCGCACGAACGGGTAGACGCTGACGTAGTTGCGCGCCTGTTCATCGGCCAGGAAGGCCGGGACGTGGCCCTTGTTGAACTCGGCCGGCCGGTGCAGGGCCATCACCGACCAGACCGGCTCGCTGGCCCGGCCGAGCCGGGTCCGCCGGAACTGGGAGTAGATCTCCTGCAGGTCATCGGACGTCGGCGCGTGCCACCAGAACATGTAGTCGGCGTCCGCCCGCAGGCCCTGCACGTCGTAGCAGCCCCGGGTGGTGGTGCCCTTGCCGGCCGCCTGGTCGAGCAGCTCGGTCACCTCGCGGGCGAGCTCGTCGCGGGTGCCGTTGCCGCCCGGGTCGTCCAGCGCGGCCCGGTCGGACACCCGGAACACCGACCACATCGTGTAGCGGATCAGCTCGTTCAGGTCCCGCGCCTTGGGCCGGGTCCCCTCCGCGCGTCCCGCTTCGTCGTTGGCAGCCATGTACCCATTGTCGGGCACGACGCCGGCCTAGTGGGTCACGCGGGTTGCTACCAGCTTTTTATTCTGGGATGAAAAAGTCGCGTATCCGGTCGGCCGCCCGCTGTGCGGTCCCGATACAGGCGGGGATCCCGACGCCGGCGTAGGCCGCGCCGCACACCGCCAGCCCCGGCTGAGCCGCGATGGCGGTCTCGATCGTGGCCACCCGGTCCAGGTGGCCGACCGCGTACTGGGGCAGGCCGCCACCCCAGCGGGTGACCCGGGCGTCGACCGGCGGGCCCTGCGCGCCGGTCTGCTCAGCCAGGTCGGCGGCGGCCAGCGCGACCAGGTCGGTGTCGTCGCGCTGGAGCACGCTCTCCTCCCCGATCCGGCCGATCGAGCAGCGGACGATGTCGATCGGGTCGTCGCGGCCGGGCTGGGCGGCCAGGTGCGGCCACTTGACGGTGGAGAACGTGACCGCCTTGACCGCTTGGCGCTCGACCGCGGGCACCAGGTAGCCGCTGCGGGCCTGGCCCTGGGTGGCCGGGAAGCGGGAGCGCGGGTAGGCGAGGGTGACGATGGCCATGCTGGCGTACTCGATCGCGGCCAGCGCGGCGGCCGCCGCCGAGGCCCCGGGCACGCCGTTCAGCAGCCGGGCCGCGGGCCGGGCGGGCAGCGCCAGCACCACCGCGTCGGCCTCGAGGTACTCGGGGTCGGCGGCCGACCCCACCGTCAGCCGCCACCCGTGCTGGGTGCGGGCCAGCTCGCGGACGGTGGCGCGGGTCCGGATGGTGGCCTTGGCGGCGGCCGCCACCGCGGCCGGCAGCTCGCCGAGACCGCCGGCCAGCGTGGTGAACACGGCCGGCCGGGGCGCGGGCTCTCCCCCATCGGCCGGGGCCGCGGGCGGGGCCGGGATCAGCGACGCGGCCGCCTCGGCGAGCGACCGGTGGGGGCCGGCGGCGGCGGCCAGCGGGCCCAGCGTGGCCTCGAACGACAGCTCGTCCGAGCGGCCCGCGTAGACCCCGCCCAGCAGCGGGTCGACCAGCCGGTCGACCAGCTCGGGCCCGAACCGGGCGCCCACGTAGGCGGCCACCGGCACGTCACCGTCGCGGGCGGTGGGGGGCAGCTCGAGGTCCTGGCGGGCCCGGGCCAGCCCGGCCGGCGACAGCACCCCGCTGGCGGCCAGCCCGTCCAGGTCGGCGGGGACGCCCATGAACTGGCGGGGCGGCAGCGGGTGGACGGCGCCCCGGCTCCAGATCCCGGACGCGGTGGTGCCGGGCAGCACCAGCTGCTCCCCCAGCCCGACCGCCTTGATCAGGTCGGTGCCTTCCGGCCGCCGCCGCAGCAGGGCCTCGGCGCCCGCGTCGACCGACACCCCGGCCACCTCGGAGGCGGTCAGCTTGCCGCCCAGCCGCGGCGATCCCTCGAGCACGGTGACGTCGGCCGGCTCGTCCCGCAGGAACCAGGCGGCCGCCAGCCCGGCGATACCGCCGCCGACGATGACCACATGCCGATTGCTCACTGTGACAGCTTAGGGTTGGGAGTATGCGGGTCGACATCTGGAGCGACGTGGTGTGCCCCTGGTGCTACGTGGGCAAGGCACGTTTTGAGAAAGCGCTGGCCGGCTTCGACGGCCGCGACGACGTGGAAGTCGTCTACCACTCGTTCGAGCTGGATCCGGCCTGGCCTGCGGGTCAGAGCATGCCGATCATGGAGATGCTGGCCACCAAGTACCAGCTGTCGCCGGCCGACGCCGAAGCGGCCGAGGGGCGGGTGGCGGCGCTGGCCGAGGCCGAGGGGCTCCCGTTCCGGACCGACCGGTCGCTGGGCAACACGTTCGACCTGCACCGGGTGCTGCATCTGGCCCACGACCAGGGCTTCCAGCACCGGCTGGTGGACGGCATCTACCGGGCCTACTTCGGCGCGGCGGCCGACGTGTTCGATCCCGACGTGGTGGCCGAGCTGGGCGAAGAGGCCGGTCTCGACCCCGAGGACGTGCACCAGGTGCTGGACTCCGACGACTACACCGCCGACGTCCGCGAAGATGAGGAACAGGCCCGCCAGATCGGCATCAACGGCGTGCCGTTCTTCGTGCTCGACGGCCGCCTGGGGGTTTCGGGCGCCCAGTCCGCCGAGGTCTTCTCCGAAGCGCTACGCCAGGCTGCGGCTGGCTAAGGCCGACATCCGGGTGACGGCCATCATCGTCGCCTGGATCAGCGCCACCACCGTCCGCTGCCCGTCCTCGCCGGTCCCATAGACCTCTCCGCGGCAGGTGGTGAGCGTGCGCCCGGCCCGGATCACCCGGCCCGCGGCCACGAACCGCGGATGGGCGGCCGGAGCGATCAGGTTCATGGTGAAGTCGACGGTCAGCACGTCCCGGTCGGCCGGGAACAGCGTGTAGGCCGCGTACCCGCAGGCCGAGTCGGCGATGGTGGTGATCGCGCCGGCGTGCACGAACCCGTGCTGCTGGGTCAGGTCGGGCCGGCTGGCCAGCCCGAGCTCGCACAGGCCGCGTTCCAGCCGTTCGACCCGCACGCCGAGGGTGGTCAGCAGGGTCTGGCGGACGATGCTGGCGCGGACCCGGGCTTCGACCTCGGGGCCGAGGACCTCCTCGGTCACTGGGCGGTCGCTTCGTGGACCAGGTCGGTGAGGCGGGCCAGCTGGGCGGGGTCGGTATCGGGGAGGACGCCGTGACCGAGGTTGAAGATGTGGCTTTCGGCGGCGCGGGCGCGGGTGAGGACGTCGCGGGCGCGGGCGGCCACCACCTCCCAGGGGGCGAGCAGGACGGCGGGGTCAAGGTTGCCCTGCAGGGCGGTGCCGGCCGCCACCCGCATGGCCGCCTCGTCGAGGGGGACGCGCCAGTCGACGCCGACCACGTCGGCGCCGGCGTCGCGCATGACACCGAGGAGCTCACCGGTGCCGACGCCGAAGTGGATACGGGGCACGTCGTAGGCGGCCAGGGCGGTGAAGATCGCGCTGGTGTGCGGGAGCACGAACTCGCGGTAGTCAGCCGGGGAGAGCGCGCCGACCCAGGAGTCGAACAGCTGGACGGCGGCCACGCCCGCCGTCGCCTGGATCTCCAGGAACGAGGTGGTGATGGCGGTGAGCCTGCTCATCAAGCGGTGCCACAGGGCCGGGTCGCCGTACATGAGCGCCCGGGTCTTGTCGTGATGGCGGGACGGGCCGCCCTCGATCAGGTAGCTGGCCAGCGTGAACGGGGCGCCCGCGAAGCCGATCAGCGGGGTCGCGCCGAGCTCGCCGGTCAGGGTGGCGACCGCCTCGGTGACGTAGGGGACGTCGGTCGGCTCCAGTGGGCGCAGCTGCTCCAGGTCGGCGGCGTCGCGGACCGGGCTGTCGAGCACCGGGCCGACCCCGGGCTTGATGTCGATGCCGACGCCGATCGCCTTCAGCGGGACCACGATGTCGCTGTAGAAAATGGCCGCGTCGACCGGGAAGCGGCGGACCGGCTGCAGGGTGATCTCGGTGATCAGGTCGGGCCGGGTGCACGACTCGAGCATCGGCACGCCCGCCCGGACCTCCCGGTACTCCGGCAGCGAGCGGCCAGCCTGCCGCATGTACCAGACCGGGGTGTACGGCACCGGCTCCCGGCGGCAGGCGCGCAGGAACGGCGAATCCTTGGCGAGCACACCAGGGATCGTCTCACACCGGCCGCGGACAACGGACACGCCGGGCAACCTCCCGCGCATTGTCGTACGCCCGTGTCACTATCGGTTAAGCCCCCACCACGTCGCGCCGAAGGAGGGAACCGGCCATGAGCCAGATGCCCTGGTACTGTCCCGGATGCGCTGCCGAGCAGCTGTTCGAGCAGTTCCACGAATTGGCCGGGAGCTGCCCGGACTCGCCGGACGGGCACTGCCCGGAGTGGGCTTGCGGTTCGTGCGGCACCGCGCTGATCGTGGGCTTCCTGCCGCAGGAGGAGCCGTTCCGTTCGGTTACACCACGTGACACCGGCCGGGCGGCATGACGCTGCGCACCGAAACCTGCACGAGAAAGCAGCGGGCGCGGCATACGCTCTGTATATGAGATCGGCCGACGGGCCTGTGCGGCCGCGCCAGGCGCCTGACCAAGCGCCCAGCGGCGGCGAGCGGGCCGAGGAGCAGACGCCTGCGGTGTTCCGCTCGGTGCTGGCCGCGTTCCGGGCCGGGCTGGCGGACCAGGGGTCGCTGCGGGCCGAGTTCTCCTTC
Organism: Actinomycetota bacterium; assembly: GCA_019240215.1. GTDB lineage: Bacteria > Actinomycetota > Actinomycetes > Streptosporangiales > Streptosporangiaceae > Bog-532. Next base: position 24,258 of record JAFAYQ010000007.1, read on the forward strand.
GAGGACGTGCCCGCGCCCAAGAAGCTGGCCCCGTACGCGGCGGCGACGTCGGCGGCCGTGCAGCGGGACGACGCCGAGGTGGCCTGGGGACGGCTGGTCCTGCTGTTCGATCCGGTCGGGCACGAGGGCTGGCCCGGCTGTTACCGGCTGATCAGTTATCTGCGGGCCGAGGTCGACCAGGAGATCGCGGCCGACCCGATGCTGTGCCAGGTCGGCTGGGACTGGCTGATCGAGGCGCTGGAGGCCCGCACACCCGGTTACGGCACGCCAAGCGGTACCGTGACCCGGGTGACCACGGAAGGTTTCGGCGGCAAACACAGCGAGCCGCCGGTCTACGGCTTCGAGCAGCGCGCCTCCTGGTCGCCGACCGTGCCCACCGGGCCGTCGGGCGGCCCGGGCGCGTACGGGGTCAACGGGGAACGGGGGGCCGGGCCGGACGACGACCCGGCCGCGCTGGACATTGCCGCGCACGTGACCGCCTGGTGCGACTCGCTGGCCGCCGCGGCCGGCCTGCCGCCGCTGGCGCCGGGCACGCACACGTTGCCTTCGGGCCGCCCGGCGGAATCACGTCCGCGGCGGCGCCGGTGACCGCTGAGCACCAGCCCGCCCCCGACCACGGCGACCCCGACCACGGCGACCCGGCTGGCAATGGCCGTGCACCCGGGCCCGGTCAGGAGCCTGCCGAAGTCGTGCCGCTGCTCGAGCCGCGCGACGGCCTGCCGCCGGTGATCGAGAGCGCCGAGGCCCTCGAGCGGGCCACCGAGGCGCTGGCGGGCGGGACCGGGCCGGTCGCGGTCGACGCCGAGCGGGCGTCCGGCTACCGTTACGGCCACCGCGCCTATCTGGTACAGCTGCGCCGGGCGGGTGCGGGCACGATGCTGATCGACCCGATCTTGTGCCCCGACCTGTCCGGCATCGACGCGGCCCTGGCCGGCACCGAGGCGGTGCTGCACGCCGCCTCCCAGGACCTGCCCTGCCTGACCGAGATCGGCTACCGGCCCAAGATCCTGTTCGACACCGAGCTGGCCGGGCGGCTGCTCGGCTTCCCCCGGGTGGCGCTGGGCACGCTGGTCGAGACCGTGCTCGGCCTGCACCTGGAGAAGGGGCACTCGGCGGCCGACTGGTCGACCCGGCCGCTGCCGGTCGACTGGCTGCGCTACGCCGCCCTCGACGTCGAGGTGCTGGTCGAGCTGCGCAACGCGCTGGCCGAGATGCTGGCCGCCCAGGGCAAACTGGACTGGGCGCTGCAGGAGTTCGCGGCGGTGCTGGCGGCCGCCCCGCCCGCGCCGCGGCCCGACCCGTGGCGGCGGACCTCCGGCATCCACCGGGTCCGCAGCCGCCGCAGCCTGGCGGTGGTGCGGGCGCTGTGGGAACAGCGCGACCAGATCGCCCAGGAGCTCAACCTGTCGCCCGGGCGGGTGCTGCCGGACGCCGCCATCGTGGAGGCGGCCCGGTCCCTGCCCAGCAGCACCGGCGCGATGACAAGGATTTCCGGGTTCACCGGGCGGGTCGCCCGGCGGCACCTGCCCGAGTGGCTGGGCGCCATCCGGCTGGCCCGCGGGCTGCCGGAGAACGCGCTGCCCGACACCGGCGGGGCCGCCGCCGCCAGCGGGCCGCCACCCACCCACCGCTGGGCGGAGCGGGACCCGGCCGCCGCCGCCCGGCTGACCGCGGTGCGCGCCACCATCGCCGAGCTGGCCGAGCGCTACACGATGCCGACCGAGAACCTGCTGCCCCCGGACGCGGTCCGCCGGATCAGCTGGGAGCCGCCCGACCCGCCCGACCCGCTGGCCATCGAGGCCGCGCTGAGCAGCTTCGGCGCCCGGCGCTGGCAGGTCGAGCTGACCTCGGGGCCGATCTCCACCGCTATCGAAGGCGCGGCCAGCGCCAGGCCCGAAACGCCATGAGCACCACCCCCGCGCTGCCGGGGATCTTCGGCACGCTGGCGCCGATCCTCAACCACTACGGCTACTTCGCGGTCGGCGGCCTGGTGCTGGTCGAGGACTTCGGCATCCCGGTACCGGGCGAGACCATCCTCATCGCCGCCTCGCTGTACGCGGGCGCGGGCCGCCTGAACGTGGTCGCGGTCGGCGTCATCGCCTGGATCTGCGCGGTCCTGGGCGACAACATCGGCTTCCTGATCGGGCACTTCGGGGGCCGCCGGCTGGCGCTCAAGTACGGCAAGTACATCTTCCTGACCAGCAAGCGGCTGGATCAGGCCGAGCACTTCTTCGAGCACCACGGCGGCAAGATCATCGTGGCCGCCCGCTTCATCGAGGGGCTGCGCCAGGCCAACGGGATCGTGGCCGGCATCACCGGCATGCACTGGAAGCGGTTCATCCCGTTCAACGCGCTCGGGGCGGCGCTCTGGGTCGGTCTCTGGGTGAGCGTCGGCTACCTGGCCGGGAACCACATCACCACGATCTACGAGCAGATCACCAGGTACTCGCTGTACGTGCTGATCGCGCTGGCGGTGGTGGTGGTCGGCTTCATCGGCTGGCGAGTGCGCAAGCATCTGCACGAGCGGCGGGAGCGGGCCACGGCGGGAGCGCCGGCCGAAGAAGGTAGTGGGGACGTCGGGGCCGCTGAGGCGGATGTGACCGGCGAGGCTGAAGTGGCTGGTGGGGCTGCTGGGGCCGGCGTTTCGGATGAGGTCGGTGAGGCAGACGGGGCCGGTGAGGCTGAGCCGACGGACCGGGCCGGTGAGGCTGATCCGATGGACGGGGCCGGCGGGGCTGAGGCCGCGGCCGAGGGGCAGAACGGGGCTCAGCCGGACGCGCGGGTCAGTAAGCCGGACAAGTCGTAGCGCTCGATGCCGCCGAGAGTGCTCTCGGCCGCTTGCAGCACCCAGAAGCTGCTCTTGCGCAGCGACGGGTCCTCGGGCGGCGGGGCGTCCAGGTAGTGGCAGGCGACCGACATGATGTCGGGGATGTTCTCGCGGTGGGCGCAGATGACGGTCGGTACCCCGTCGGCGAGCAGGGCCCGCACCGCCTGGACGACCTCGGGATGCGGGACGTTTTCATCCAAAGATTCGGAACCGGGGCGGCGGGGCAGCATGAGCGCGGGCTCAGCCACCACCGGCGCGCCGATGTGGGCCGCGTAGGGCTCGACGGTGGCCAGGCACCGGGCGGCCGGTGAGCTGACCACCCGGACCGGGCCGAAGCAGCTCAGCAGCCGGGCCAGGGTCCGGGCCTCGGCCTGGCCCCTGAAGTCCAGCGGCCGCAGCAGGTCATCGCCGGTCCAGTCCTTCTTGTGGCCGGCCGACGCGTGCCGCAGCACCACGAACGGGACGGTCCGGTGCGGCCAGCGTGCGAAGTCGTTCAGCACGGTGACGTCGCTGGCGTAGGAGACCAGGTCGAAGGCGGCCTCGAGCGGGACCCAACGGACCTCGTCGACCTCGTCGTTGGGTGCGAACGAGGCCGGCTCGCCGGGCCCGACCGGCTCGGCCGCGGCCCAGAAGTCGACCCGTTTGGGGCGGCCGCTGACCTGGTAGTGGACGGTTTTCAGACGGCGGCCGACCAGCACCCGGACGGTGGCCTCCTCGGCCACCTCGCGGACGGCGGTCTCCGGCAGCTGCTCCCCCGGTTCCCGTTTGCCCTTGGCCAGCGACCAGTCTTCGCGGCGGGGCCGGTGCACGAGCAGGACCTCGGGTCCGCCGCGGCCGCGCCGCCATGAGACCACGCCCGCCGCTTCGATCTCGGCGATCGGGGACAGCGCCGGTTTACCGGGCTCGCCGCGGTCGTCAGCCATCGGCCGCTCGCGGGCGCCGCTCCCGGATCAGGTCCAGCTGGATGTCGCGCAACCGCTGGCCGTCCGGCCCGAGGTTGTGCCGGGTCCAGGTGCCGTCGCGGTCCAGCCACCAGGACGCGGTGCCGTCGTCCATGCCCAGGTTGAGCAGGCGGCGCAGCTCCCGGCGGTGGCCGTCGTCGCTGACCCGGACCACGACCTCGACCCGGCGGTCGAGGTTGCGGTGCATGAGGTCGGGGCTGCCCAGCCACACCTCATCGTTGGCGTCGGGGTCGTCCGGGTCGTGGTCGCCGGTCCCGAACGAGTAGACCCGGGAGTGCTCCAGGAACCGGCCGAGGACGCTGCGGACCCGGATCGTCTCCGACAGCCCGGGCACGCCCGGCTTGACCGCGGAGATGCCGCGCACCCACAGGTCGATCGGCACCCCGGCCTGCGACGCCCGGTACAGCGCGTCGACGATCACCTCGTCGATGACCGCGTTGCACTTGAACTGGATCCGGGCCGGCTGGCCGGCCAGCTGACGCTCGGCCTGGTGGGCGATCCGGCCGACCAGGCCCGCCCGCAGCGACTCGGGGGCGACCAGCAGTTGCCGGTAGGAGTCCTGGCGGGCGTAGCCGGTCAGGTGGTTGAACAGGTCGGTGACGTCCTCGGCGATGGTCAGGTCCGCGGTCAGCAGGCCGAAGTCCTCGTACAGGCGGGCGGTGGACGGGTTGTAGTTGCCGGTGCCGATGTGGCAGTAGCGGCGCAGCGAGCCGTCCGCCTCCTCGCGCACGATCAGCAGCAGCTTGCAGTGCGTCTTGAGGCCCAGGAATCCGTAGACGACGTGGCAGCCCGCTTCCTCCAGCTTCCTGGCCCAGGCGATGTTGTTGCGCTCGTCGCCGCGGGCCTTGATCTCGACCACCACCACGACCTGCTTGCCGAGCTCGGCCGCGTCGATCAGCGCGTCCACGATTGGCGAGTCGCCGCTGGTCCGGTACAGGGTCTGCTTGATCGCGAGCACGCTCGGGTCGGCCGCCGCCTCGTCGATCAGCCGTTCCACGCTGGTGGTGAACGAGTCGTAGGGGTGGTGGACGAGCACGTCCCGCTCGCGCAGCGCGGTGAAGATGTCGGTGTCCTTGGGGATGGCCGACGACGACGGCACGAAGGCCGGGTAGCGCAGCTCGCCGATGTCGAGGTCGGCGATGGCGGTCAGGCCGGACAGGTCGAGCGGGCCCGGCACCCGGTAGACCGCCCGCCGGTCCACGCTCAGCTCGGTGACCAGCCGGTCGAGCACGTCGTTGGACATCGAGTCCTCGACCTCAAGGCGGACGGCCGGGTCGAACCGGCGCCGCAGCAGCTCGCGTTCCAGCGCCTGCAGCAGGTCCTCGGTGACGTCCTCGTCGACCTCGAGGTCGCGCACCCGGGTAACCCGGAACACGTGGTGCTCGACGATGTCGAGGCCCGCGAACAGCTGGGTCAGGTGGGCGGCGATGACGTCCTCGATCGGCACGAACCGCTGGGGCGACACGGCCAGGAACCGCGGCAGCAGCGGCGGCACCTTGACCCGGGCGAACGTGGTGGCGCCGGTGCGCGGGTCGGCCACCATCACGGCCAGGTTGAGGGACAGGCCGGAGATGAACGGGAACGGGTGGGCGGGGTCGACCACCAGCGGGGTCAGCACCGGGTAGATGCGCTCCCGGAACAGCTCGCGCAGGTTGTCCCGTTCCTCGTGCGACAGCTCCTTCCAGCGCAGGATCTCGATGCCCTGGGCGTTCAGGGCGGGCGAGACCTGCTCACTGAAGCAGGCCGCGTGCCGGGCGGTCAGCTGGCCGGTCAGCTCCAGGGTCCGGTTCAGCACCTGCCCGGGCAGCTGGACGCTGACCCCCTCGACCGGCAGCCCGGCCGCCATCCGGCGCATCAGGCCGGCCACCCGGACCATGAAGAACTCATCCAGGTTGCTGGCGAAGATGGCCAGGAAACGGACCCGTTCCAGCAGCGGGACGCTGTCGTCTTCGGCCAGCTCCAGCACCCGCTGGTTGAACCGCAGCCAGCTCTCCTCGCGGTCCAGGTAGCGGCCGGGCGGCAGCGCACCCAGGCCGGCCCGCTCGGCGACCTGCTCGATGGCCTTGAGGCCGGTGGCGGTGAGGGTGTCCAGCGGCGGCCCGTCCGGGTCCGGTCGCTGGCCCGCTTCACCGGTCCCGATGCGGTTGGCGGGCGCGATGCCCTCGGGCGCGTCGCGGTTCGCGGTCACCAGCGGCATCGCGTCGTGAACGGCGCCGTTGCTGGCCGCCTCCCGGGTTTCGGCCGCCGAGTCGGTGTCTATTGCCCCGTACGGGGTGCCCTCGCCGTCGCTCATGCTCCCATTGTCACAGGCCGGTCAGATGCCGAGAACCCCCCGGCCGGTGTGACGCTCCGTGTTCGTCGTGTTAGTACCTTCACCCACAGTAGTGACTGTGGGTCCGGTAACAGCCACGGCACGCCGTCTCCGGTCGCCGCCCGGATTGCCTATCATGCTGGGGTGCTCCCAGGTGAACAGGGCTCGGCCGACCGAGAAGAGGAATCAGCCACCGCGGCTCCGCCGCCGCCGCTGCCGGAGGATCTGCTCCTGCCGCGGCCGGGCGCGGGCGGCGTCGCGGTAACGCCGCCCGGTGAGGGGCCCGGGTTCTGGGCCGGCGGGCCGTCGGCGGTGGCCGCGGACGGGGAGATCTTCCTGTCCTACCGGCTGCGGCGGCCGCTGGGGCACGGGCGCGGCTACGCGGTCGGGGTGGCCCGTTCCACCGACGGTGAGCACTTCGAGCCGCTGACCATGATCCGCAAAGAGGAGATGGACACCGACTCGCTGGAGCGCCCGTTCATGGTGCGGACGCCGGACGGGACCTGGCGGCTGTACCTGAGCTGCGCCACCCCCGGCACCAAGCACTGGCGGGTGGAGGTGCTGGAGGCGGCCCATCCGGCCGAGTTCAGCGCCCGCGACCGGCAGCTGGTGCTGCCCGGCGACGCCAAGAAGGGCGTCAAGGACCCGGTCATCATCCGTCGCGACGACGGTTGGCACATGTGGGTGACCTGCCACCCGCTGGAGGACCCGGCCGAGACCGACCAGATGGTGACCGAGTACGCGACCAGCGCCGACGGCTTGGACTGGGCCTGGGACGGGGTGGCGCTGAGCGGCCGCCCGGGCTACTGGGACGCGCGCGGCACCCGGGTCACCGCGGTCGTGTGCAGCGGGGCCACGATCGTGGCCTACTACGACGGCCGGGCCACCGCGGCCGAGAACTACGAGGAGCGGACCGGGGTCGCCACCGGCAGCGAGCCGACCGTGCTGACGGCGGCCGGGACCGGCCCGGCGGCCGCGTCCCCGTACCACGGGGGCGGCCTGCGCTACCTGGACATCCTGCCGCTGGCGGACGGCCGGCGGCGGCTCTACTACGAGATGACCAGGGCCGACGGCGCGCACGAGCTGCGTACCGAGCTGCGTTAAGCGGACTGCTTGGGGCGGCCGTTCCTGGCCTGGGACTGGCCCTGCGGGCGGCTGCCGACCATGCCGCCGGACCGCTCGCGCGGCGTCCGCCAGTCGCTGAAGTCGGCCCCCAGCACCCGTTCGAGCCGGTCGAGGTCGGCTTCGAACCGCGGCAGCAGCGCCTGGCGCTGATCCCAGCTCAGCGGCTGCCGTTCGCGGCTGTGCCGCTGCAGGTACTGCTCGAGCCGGGCGGTCACCGTGTCCGAGGCTGACCCGGGCAGGAACCGGCCCACGGCCGCGTTCGCGCGCAGCAGCAGCGCCACCACCCGGTGCGCCAGGGTGGACTCCGGGTGCGAGGTCACGTTCTGCCGCGGCACCTCGGTGACCAGCCCCGGTTCCACCCCCAGGAACGTGCAGATCTCGTCCAGCGTCTTGGCCGGCTCGTCCACCAGGTGCCGGTAGCGGATGACCAGCACCTGCTCGCGCGGGAAGAGCGAGAACAGGTGCTCGAGCTGCTCGCCGTACCGGCTCAGCCCGGTGTAGTGCCAGAACGACGCCCAGCCGGCGTCGATCCGGCGCTGCTCCTCGGCGCAGGCCTGGACGAAGTCGCCGACCGGTTCCAGACCGGCCGACCACAGGTGGGTCCAGTTGGAGTGGGCCCGCTCGACCGGGTCGCGGATGATCGCGATCAGCTTGACGTCCGGGATGGCGGCCCGGATCCGGGCCATCGCGTCCCGGTCGTACAGGTACAGCGGCGTCGACTCGCCGCGCAGCGTCCCGGCCGGGGCGGCAACGAACAGCGCCTCGTAGTCGGCCCGGCGCCAGACGTGCTCCCGGTAGGTCTGCACGTCACCGGGACCGCCCCGGGTCGGCGGGGGCCCGTCGGTGAGGAAGTGCTTGGGCTCCTTGATCGGTGACAGGTAGAGCCCGGGGTGCTGGGCCAGCGCCGCGTGCAGCGCGGTGGTGCCCGCCTTGGGAGCACCGATGACGAGAAAGTCCGGCAATGCCACGGGGGCCTCCTTGGTACGCAAGACTCCGTCCGGACGGAATTACAGATTATGACGATTCATTAGGTAGGTAAAAACTCCGGCCCGGTACGGTCGCGAGGTGACCGACCACCTGAAGCTCATCCGGACCGCCTACGACACGGTAGCGGCCGACTACGCGGACCGGCTGCGCGACGAGCTGACCGGCCGCCCGATCGAGCGGGCCGCGCTGGCCGCGTTCGCCGAGCTGGCCGGGGCAGCGGGCGGAGCGGCAGCGGGCGGCGGGGCGGTGGCGGAGGCTGGGTGCGGGCCCGGCCGGATCACCGCCCACCTGGCCGGCCTGGGGGTGCCGATCTTCGGGGTCGACATGTCGCCCGGCATGCTCGGGGTCGCCCAGCGCTCGCATCCCGGCCTGGCCTGGGCGCGCGGCTATCTGGCGGCGCTGCCGGTGGCCGCCGGCGCGCTGGCCGGGCTGGTCGCCTGGTACTCGATCATCCACACCCCGCCCGGGCAGCTGGCCACCGTGTTCGCCGAGTTCCGCCGGGTGCTGCGGCCGGGCGGGGCGCTGCTGGTCGCCTTCCAGGCCGGCGACGAGCGGGTCCACCTGCACCAGGCCTACGGCCACGCGATCACCCTGGACGCCTACCGGCTGCCGCCCGCCTGGATCGAGGACCAGCTGGCGGCGGCCGACCTGGTCACCCACACCCGGATCGTGCGGGACCCGATCGCCCGGGAGTCGACGCCCCAGGCCTTCCTGCTGGCCCGGGCCACCTAGGGCAGCTGCGCGCGGACCGCGACGAGGCGGCCGGCCAGGAACGCCCGTTCGGCCTCGTTGCCGGTGAGCGCGAGCGCCTCCTCGTAGGCGGCGGCCGCCTCCGGCCAGCGCCCGAGCTGGCGCAGGAAGTCGGCCCGGGCGGCGCTGAGGTAGCCGTAGGTGGCCAGGGCCGGGTCGGCCAGCAGCGGCGTCAGCGCGTCGAGGCCGGCTGCCGGGCCGTCCCGCAGGCCGATGGCGACGGCCCGGTTGAGCTCGACCACCGGTGAGGGCCACAGCTCGCGCAACACCCCGTACAGCGCGGCGATCTCCGTCCAGTCGGTGTCCGCCCAGGTCGGCGCCTCGGCGTGAGTGGCGGCGATGGCGGCCTCGACCGCGTAGCGGGTGGGCGGCTGGCGGTGCAGGGCCCCGGTCAGCAGGCCGATGCCCTCGCCGATCAGCTGCCGGTCCCAGCGGGAGCGGTCCTGTTCCGACAGCAGCAGCAGCCGCCCGTCGGCCCCGGTGCGGGTGTCGGCGCGAGCGTCGATCAGCAGCATCAGCGCCAGCAGGGCGCTGATCTCGGCGTGGCCTGGCATCAGCAGGTTCAGCAGCCGGGCCAGGCTGATCGCGCTGTCGAGCAGGTCGCGGCGGGCCAGCTGCGGGCCCTCGGGAGCGGTGTGGCCGGTGGTGAAGATCAGGTGGACGACCTCGAGCACCACCTCGACCCGCTCGGCCAGCTGGTCCGGTGACGGCACCCGGTAGGGGATGCGGGCGATGCTGATCTTCTTCTTGGCCCGGGTGATCCGGGCCGCCATGGCCGGCTCGCGGACCAGGAACGCGCGGGCCACCTCGGCGGTGGTCAGGCCGCAGACCAGCCGCAGGGTGAGCGCGATCTGGGCGTCCCGGGCCAGCGCCGGGTGGCAGCAGGTGAAGATCAGCCGGAGCCGGTCGTCGTCGAGCCCGGCCTCCGGGCCGGGGGTGGTCGGCTCGGTGACCAGCAGCGGCATCGCCCGGCGGAACACCGACTCCCGGCGCAGCCGGTCAACGGCCCGGTTGCGGGCGGTGGTGGTGAGCCAGGCGCCCGGCTTGGCCGGTACGCCCTGCTCCGGCCAGCTGCGCAGGGCCTGCTCGTAGGCGTCCTGGGTGCACTCCTCGGCCAGGTCGAGGTCGTGGGTCAGCTGGGCGGTGGTCGCCAGCACCTGGGTCCAGTCGCGGCGGTGGGCCCGCGCCACCGCCGCGACGACCTCAGAGGCCGGCTGGTCAGCCGTTGTCCACCACCGGGCGGATCTCCACCCCGCTGTGGCGGTGCCGCACCTCGGGCAGCATCGACGCGGCCTTGATCGCCTCGTCCAGGTCGGCCGCGTCGATCACGTAGTAGCCGCCGAGCGCTTCCTTGGTCTCCAGGAACGGTCCGTCGGTGACGGTGACGTCATCGGCGCCGTCGGAGCGCACCGTGGTCGCCATCGACTCCGGCGCCAGCTGGGCGCCGTCGATGAGCTTGGTGCCCGCGGTGGCCTGGAACGTCCCGTGGGCGGCCATGTGGGCCTCGCTCTGCTCTGGTGTCATCGCGTTCCACTGCTCGTAGTTGCCGTAGATCAGCAGCATGTACTTGGCCATGTCGAAAGTCCCATCGTGTCCGGGCCCGGCGGGCCCTTCTGCTCCTACGACGAGCGAGGCGGGTCGCCGATCGACACTATCGCCGGACAGCGTGTTTTTCACAAGTGCACATGGGTACCAAAGTCGCACACACAGTGACAGCGGTCGTGGGCTGCTGGGGGTGCAGCCGGAAAGGAACCCCCGATGGTGCTTCCCCCCGAGCAAGCCGGCCAGGCCAGTACGGCGGCCGGCGACGAGCGGGTCAGGAACCGGCAGATCAGGCTGGCCGCGGTGGCCAGCGTGGTCGGGACCTCGATTGAGTGGTACGACTTCTTCCTCTACGGGACGGCGGCCGCGATCGTGTTCCCGGCCGTGTTCTTCCCCAAGTCGAGCGCCTACGCGGGCACGCTGGAGTCGTTCGCCACCTACGCGGTCGGGTTCGCGGCCCGGCCGGTCGGTGCGGCCATCTTCGGGCACTGGGGCGACCGGATCGGCCGCAAGGCCACCCTGATCGTCACGCTGCTGATGATGGGGCTGGCCAGCGCGCTGGTCGGGGTGCTGCCGGGCACCGCCACGATCGGCGTCGCGGCCCCGGTCCTGCTGGTTATCCTGCGACTGCTGCAGGGCATCGCGGTCGGCGGTGAGTGGAGCGGTTCGGTGCTGCTGTCGATGGAGTGGGGCCAGCAGCGCCGCCGGGGGCTGATGGCGTCCTGGCCGCAGATCGGGGTACCGATCGGGCTGCTGCTGGGGACCGGGGCGATGACGGCGATCGCGCTGTCCGACCAGAGCGCGTTCAAGGCCTGGGCCTGGCGGATCCCGTTCCTGGCCAGCCTGCTGCTGGTGGCGATCGGGCTGTGGGTGCGGCTGAAGGTACTGGAGACCCCGATGTTCGCCCAGCTGGTGCAGCGGAAATCGGTGGCCCGGATCCCGACGCTCGAGGTGCTGCGCCGCTACCCACGGCAGGTGCTGCTGAGCGCGCTGCTGCGGATGTCGGAGCAGGCGCCGTTCTACATCTACTCCGCCTTCGCGCTGACCTACATCAAGGACCACCTGCACAAGAGCGAGGGCCTGGGGCTGGCGGCGGTCACCGTCGGCGGTGCGCTGGAGCTGATCCTGATCCCGATGTTCGGCAACCTCAGCGACACCGCGGGCCGCCGCCGGGTGTACGCGACCGGGGCGGCGCTGATCGGGGTGACCGCGTTCCCGGCCTTCCTGCTCATGAACACCAGAGCCGCGGGCCTGGTCATCCTGGGGGTGGCGATCATCGCGATCCCGCACTCGATCCAGTACGGGCCGCAGGCGTCCTACATCGCCGAGAACTTCCCGACCAGCCTGGCCTACGCGGGCAGCGGCCTGGGCTACCAGACCGCCTCGCTGATCGCCGGCGGCCCGGCGCCGCTGCTGGCCACCTGGATGCTGCCGAACTTCGGCTGGCAGGCGATCTGTGTCTACATCATCGCCTGCGCGGTGCTGACGCTGATCGCGGTGGCGCTGCTGCCCGACCGCCGCCAGGCCGACCTCACCGAGGCCCCGGTGCTGGCCCCGGTCAGCGGGAGGGCCGCTCCGGGCTGAGGGCGGGGTCGGCCGGGTGCAGGTAGTCGCCACGCTCGATGTCTTCGAGGAGGGTCGGGTGGACCGGTGACCAGCCGAGGAGCTGCTGGGTCCAGGCGCTGGAGACCGGGGCGTCGGTGCCGTACGCGCGGGCCACGAACGGGCTGGCGAAGTGCCCGGCCGCCGCCTCCGGAGTCAGCGAGACCACCGGCAGCCCGAGGCCGCGGCCGATCGTCTCGGCGATCGCGCGGAACGGGACGCCGCTCTCCCCGGCCCCGTGCAGGACGCTGCCGGCCGGGGCCTGCTCCAGGGCCAGGCGGAACAGGACGGCGGCGTCCAGGCGGTGGACGGCGGGCCAGCGGTTGGCGCCGTCGCCGATGTAGGCCGACACGCCGGTCTGGCGGGCGGTGGTGACCAGCATGCCGATGAAGCCATGGTCGCCGGGGCCATGCACGGTGGGGGCGAGCCGGACCACGCTGGGCCGGACGCCCTCGGCCGCCAGGGCCAGGCAGGCCTGCTCGCCGGGGATGCGGAACGGGGCGATCCCGGCCCGGTCGGTCTCGTCCTTCTCGGTGCGCTCGCGGCCGGCCGGCAGCACCAGCGTGCCCGAGGTGACCACGAACGGCTGGCCCGAGCCGGTCAGCGGCTGGCCGAGCGTCTCGATGGCGGCCAGGTCGCGCCGCATCATCTCGTCGGGGTCGGCGAAGTCGCCGCCGAACGCCATGTGCAGCACGCCGTCGGCGGCCGCGGCCCCCTCCCGCAGGCGGTCGAGATCGTCCAGCGACCCGCGATAGGGGGTGGCGCCCAGCGATTCCAGCCGGGCGGCGGCGGGGTCGGAACGGGCCAGCCCGGTGACGGTGTGGCCGGCCGCGATCAGCTCGGTGACCACGGCCGGGCCGGTGAGACCGGAACCGCCGGTGACGAACACGTGCATGGCAGACTCCCTACGTAACGTCAGTTAATGGCACTACTTAATGCCAGTCGCTGACTCTATGACATGTCAGTGACTGGCGCAATGTAGCGTCGGTCACTGACATATGGGGTAGCCTCGGTGCGTGCCACGGAGCGGAGCAGAAGCGCGCCGCCGCCTGCAGCAGGCGGCTCTCGACCTGTACCGGGAGCGCGGGTACGACCAGACCACGACGGCCGAGATCGCCGCCCGGGCCGGGGTCAACGAGCGCACGTTCTTCCGGCACTTCCCGGACAAGCGTGAGGTGCTGTTCGACGGCGAGGCCGCCCTGCGGGCCAACCTGGTGCAGTCGGTGGCGGCCGCCCCGGCCGGGCAGCCCGCGCTGGAGATGCTGCTGGACGCGTTCCGGCAGTCGGCCCGGATCCTGGTGGAGAACCGCCCGTTCTCCGAGCCCCGGCAGCAGATCATCGCGGTCACGCCCGCCCTGCGCGAGCGCGAACTGGCCAAGGCGGCGTCGATGGTTGACGCTCTGACGGAGGCGCTGCGGCAGCGCGGGATCCCAGACCGGCTGGCTCGCTTGGCCGCGCAGACCGGCTGGGCCACTTTCCACGAGGCGGTCCAGGCCTGGCTCGACGAGCCCGGATCAAGCCTGGACGCCCAGCTGACCCAGGCGTTCGTGGACCTGCGGGCCCTGTCGGCGAGCCCGGCCGCGGCCGGCTAAGCCGCGGGCAGGCCCCACTCCTGGCGCAGTTCGGCCAGCACCTGGTGGAACTCGGGGAACGTCTTCTTCACGCAGTCGGGGTCGTCGAGCACGATGCCCGGGGCGCGCAGCCCGGTGACCGCGAAGCTCATCGCGATGCGGTGGTCGCGGAAGCAGTCGACGGTGGCGCCCTTGGGGCCGCCGGGCCAGATCTCGATCCAGTCGGGGCCGGTGGCGACCTCGATGCCGAGGCGGCCGAGGTTGACCGCGCAGGCCTCGAGCCGGTCGGACTCTTTGACCCGGGTGTTGGCCACGTCGACGATGCGGACCGGGGCATCGGCGAACGGGGCGATCGCGGCCAGCGTGGGCATCGTGTCGGAGATGTCGCGCAGGTTGAACTCGCCGCCGTGCAGGGTGCCGGTGCCGGTGACGGCCAGGCCGTCCGGCCACACCTCGACGGTGGCCCCCATCCGCTTGAGCACCCGGGCGAACGCCACGTCGCCCTGCAGCGAGTCGGCCCCCAGGCCGGGCACGAACGCGGTCTGGCCGGTGATCGCGGCGGCCGCGAAGAAGTAGCTGGCGGCCGAGGCGTCCGGCTCGATCGAGAAGCTGCGGGCCGCGTAACCGCCGGGCTTGACCGTGAACGTGCCGCCGTCGCGGGTGACCTTGCCCCCGAACTGGCGCATCATCCGCACGGTCATGTCCACGTAGGGAGCCGACACCATGCCGGTGACGGTGATGACCAGGCCCTCGCGGGTCAGCGGGGCCGCCATCAGCAGCGCGGTCAGGAACTGGGAGGACACGCTGGCGTCGATCGTGACCTGGCCGCCCGCCAGCCCCGCGGAGGTCACGGTCAGCGGCAGCTGTCCCTCGCCGTCCTCGCACACCACGGTCGCGCCCAGGTCGCGCAGGGCGGCCACCATCGGCCCGACCGGGCGGCGGCGCAGCTGGGCCGATGCGTCGAACCGGAACGTCCCGTGCCCGGCCGCGGCCAGCGCGGGCAGGAACCGGGCGGCGGTGCCGGCGTCGCGGCAGTAGACCTCGGCGGCGGTGGCGGGCGGGCCGCTGAGGCTGCCCATCAGCACCACGTCGTCGCCCGAATGCTGGACCTGGTAGCCGAGCGCGGTCAGCCCGTCGGCGAACGCCTCGGTGTCGTCCGAGATCAGCGGCCGCCGCAGGTAGCTCAGCCCGGAGGCGCAGGCGCCGAGGAACAGCGCCCGGTTGGTGATCGACTTGGACCCCGGAATTCGCACCTCAGCCACAGCCAAGGAGCCTAGCGCGCCGTCAGCGCAGCGCGGCTTCGATCGCGCCGGCCATGGCCTGCTCCCCCAGCGCGTTGGGGTGCATCGGGTAGGCCTGGGAGGTCGGGATCAGCCCCTCGATCCACTTGACCCCGGCCCGCTGGCAGGCGTCGTGGCCGATGCTGGGGGTGTAGGTGTTCACGAACGTGACCCCGGCCCGGGCCGCCTGGGTGGCCAGCATCGCGTTGAGCCCGGTCTCCACCCCCCGCAGGTAGGGCAGGTCTCCGCGGGCCACGGTCACCTCCGGCCAGCAGCCGTTGCCGCTGACCGGGAGGATGTCGGGGTAGCCGACCACCAGCACCCGGGCGTGCGGGGCGCGCTGGCGGATGGCGGTCAGCGCGGCCGCGACGCTGGGAGCGGCCTGGCTGATCTTGGCGGCCAGCTGGTCAGCACCGCCCTGGGTAAAGTGCTGGCGGCAGGGATCGCCGTTCAGGTCGGTCAGGCTGAGCGCCCCGCAGGTGGTGGCGATCCCGCTGAAGCCGATGTCGTCGCCGCCGAGCTGGACGGTGACCAGCCGGTCGGCGGCCGACAGGGCGTTCAGCTGGGCGGGGCGGGCGGGCCCGCTGGTGTGCTGGGAGAAGGTCAGGTCGCGGGTGGTGGCGCCGTAGCAGCTGACGTTGGTCAGCCGCGCCGAAGCGCCGAGCGCGGCCGCGACCAGGTACGGGTAGTCCGGGGCGGACCGCTGGCAGGCCTCGTTGGCGGTCCCGCTCAGCCTGGGGGCCAGCGGGGCGGCCGTGAACGAGTCCCCCAGCGCCACGTAGGGCCCGGTCAGCGCCCGGGCGGCCGGGCTCGGGGCGGCAGCCGCCGTACTGGTGGGGGCAGGGTGGGACGGGGTGGCGCTGACCTGCGGCGACGCTTTATTCGATGAAGAACAGGCGGCCAGCAGGACCAGCAGCAGAGCACCGACGGGCAGGGTGCGGGAGCGGCCGGTCACCCCTCCACCGTAAGGGCTCAGTTGCGGGCGAAATCCTTCCCGCGGATGAGCACGAGGGACAGGACCCCGGCGGCCAGCGCGATGATCGCCGCCACCAGCAGGATGCGGTTGAGGCCGGTGGTGAACGCGGTCTTGGTGATGGCCGCGACCGCCTGCCGGGCGCTCGGCGGCAGCTTGGAGATCAGCTCGCTGACCCCGCCCGACTGGACCGCGTTGGCGATCTTCGGGCCCTGCTGCGCGAGCGCGTGGTGGGCGGCCACCTGCCGGGTCACGTCCGACTTGACCTCGCTGGAGAACAGCGTGCCGAGCAGCGCGATGCCGGTGGCGATGCCGACCTGGCGGAAGGTGGAGTTGATACCGGACGCCATCCCCGCCTGCTGGGGCGGCACCACCCCGACCGCGGTCGACGCCAGCGGCGGGTTGACCAGTCCGACCCCGACCCCGCCGACGATCATGCCCGGGATGAGGTGGGTCCAGGTCGAGGCCTCGGTGAGCCCGCGCATCAGCAGCAGCGAGGCCCCCACCAGGATCAGGCCCGGGCCCACCAGCAGCCGGACCGGCACCTTGGAGGACAGCCGGCCCGCCACGGTCGCGGTGACCAGGATCCCGCCGGACAGGACCATGACCCGGACGCCGGTGCCCAGGGCCGAGTAGCCGAGGATGTCCTGGAGGTAGAGCACCAGATAGAGCAGGAACGCGAAGATCGACCCGCTGAGGCCGAAGGCGGCGATCGCGCCGCCGCTGAACGTGGGCTTGAGGAACAGCCTGAGGTCGAACATCGGGTGCTTGAGGAACAACTCGGCCAGGGTGAACGCGATGAGCAGCAGCCCGGCCAGCGCGAAGCAGCCGAGCACGAGGCTGTTGCTGAACGACTTCTCGTTCGACTCGATCAGCCCGTAGACCAGGCTGGCCAGCGCCACCGTGAACAGCACGAAGCCGAGCCAGTCGGGGCGGCTGGCCCGCGGGGCCCGCGACTCCGACACCTTCAAGGTGGCGATGATCACGGCCGCGACCCCGAACGGCAGGTTGACGAAGAAGATGTAGCGCCAGGACAGGCCGGTGGTGAGCAGGCCGCCGACCACCGGGCCGATGGCGACCGCGAGGCCGGTCACCGCGCCCCAGACCCCGAACGCGGTACCGCGGTCCTTGCCCCGGAAGGCGTCGGCCAGCAGCGCCAGCGACACCGCGAACATGACCGCGCCGCCGATGCCCTGCAGCGCCCGCGACAGCTCCAGCATCAGCGTGGTGGTGGCGAAACCGCACAGCATCGAGGCGGCCGTGAACACGACCAGGCCGACCAGGTACAGCAGCCGCCGCCCGTACATGTCGGCCAGGCTGCCCGCCGTCAGCAGGAACGCGGCCAAGGTCAGCGCGTAGGCGTCGACCACCCACTGCAGGTCGGAGAAGCTGGAGTGCAGCGCGGTCTGGATGTCGGGCAGCGCCACGTTCACGATCGTGATGTCGAGCAGCAGCATGAACGTGCCCAGGCAGACCGCGACCAGCGTCCACCACTTGTTACCGCGCTGGGTGTTCTCGTGCTGAGGCTGGTGGCCGGGCTCGTGCGGGTGATCGCGCGGGCCGCCCTCGTGCTGCCCGTGCCCGTCCCGCGCGTGGTGGTGATGCGGACGCATGTCCGGTTCGGACAGCTCCTCGTGGGCTTCGGTCACAGCAGGGCTCCAGGCTCCAGGTCGCGGGGAAGTTCTCGCAGGCTAGCGGCTTGCAGGCGGCAGATATTCCGCTCCACACGTTCTGTCCTGAAAGCGTCGCATGTAACCGGGCACCGGAAGGAAGCGGGGGCGTGTTCGCTGGTGAGCGTACGGGCAAACCAACAACGATCAACGTCCGGCTGTCAGACTGGGTTGATTCAGCACATTTTTAAAGGGTCCCGATTGTGCGGAGCATGCCGGAATTCCGCGTCGCCACTTTTCCGGGGGAAATGGGCGCGCGGAATCCCGGGCTTATAGTGATTTTCTGCTGCGCAACGGTGCGCATTTACCGGGCCGCGTTATTGTCGGAAGGACAGCTGATGTGGGGCGCGGCCGGCACGACTCTGGCTGATATCGGCGGGTGGCGCTAAAGGCCGAGCGCGGCCAGGATCTCGTTCAGCAGGGTGGACAGCGAGGTCAGGCCGCCGCCCGGGTTCAGCAGGTTGGCCACCGCGCACAGCAGGTTGCCGAGCAGGTTGCCCGCGCCGGGCACCGCGGTGATGTTCAGCGTCACCTGGTTGAGCGTGACCACCAGGCCCAGCAGGTTGAGGTTGAGCGGGCCGAGCACCAGGTTGAGGACCTGGCAGCCGACCGGGGCGTTGGCGGCCGCGCTGGTGTTGACCGAGTCGGTCACGGTCTGGTTGACCGTGCCCAGCGACTTTCCACTGGCGTCGGTCAGCGTGCCCTTGAGCACGCCGGTGGCCTCGAGGACACCGTTCTTCACGCTGAACCGCTTGGGCGTGAAGGTGCCGCTGAAGGTGCCCTTACCGGCGGAATTGGTGAACGTTCCCTTGACCACTGAAGTGAGGCTGCCGACCGACGAAGCGGGCGCCGCCGTTACCGTTTTCGCGGTCGTTCCGGAAACCGCCGCACCGGCCGAGGCCGCGGTCAGCCCGGTCAATGCCACCACCGCTCCCGTCGAGATGGCCAGCGTCCGCAAAGATCGTGCTTTCATGGCTCACTCTCCCTTTCTGGTGAGAATTGGACGCGGTTCATGTAACCGAGCAAACCCGGACCAAACACACTAGAAACCACAAACTACGCGTCCGGCCAGAGGCCGATCGGCGGTTGGAAACTGTTTGGTGGTGGCCGTACACGTTTGGCCAGATGAGGCGTGGTTGACGCGACAACTGCGGCGTGACCGGGTGATTACCGGGGTCCGGAAAAATTTCTGGGCCGCGGTCGATGACCGGGGCCGGCCGGGGTGGGCGGGGCCCGGCGAGCGCGGCCCGCCAGAGATGGATGCGCTCTGTGGGCCATATGGGGCAGGCGGTGCATTTGGTGCTCGTGTTACGGAAGGGAGCATGCCTCCCGAATCGCAGGACGCCGGACGGCTTTCCCACTACCGAGCTTGTCGGAGTTGCCGCAGGTCACAGCCGCACCCACGGGGGAATACGACACGGAGGTTAACAGACTGTGTCTCAGCGCTTAACCCTTGACCGGTTCTTGGGCCCAAGTCTTGATAGGGACCTGACCACCGTGAACGCTTACAGTCGTGACGAAAGACATCATTATCGCTCTGGTCGTAGTAGTGGGGTTGGGGTTCGACTTCACGAACGGCTTCCACGACACCGGCAATGCGATGGCGACCTCGATCGCGACCGGGGCCCTGGGCCCGCGGACCGCGGTGGCGCTGTCCGGCGTGCTGAACCTGGTGGGAGCGTTCCTGTCGCTGAGCGTCGCCGCCACCATCGCTAGCGGCCTGGTCCAAACGCACCTGGTCACCGTGACCGTGGTCCTGGCCGGCTTGATCGGCGGGATCCTCTGGAACCTGATCACCTGGCTGTTCGGTATCCCATCGAGTTCGTCGCACGCGCTGATCGGCGGGGTCATCGGCTCCACGATCGCCGCCGCGGGCGGGCACGCGGTCAAGTGGCAGGGCCTGGTCTCCAAGGTCATCATCCCCGCCGGCCTGTCGCCGATCATCGCCGGACTGATCGCCGCGACCGGAACCTGGCTGATCTACCGGATCAGCCGGAACATCTCAGATGGTGCTCGCCGCCACGGCTTCCGCTACGGGCAGATCGGATCGGCCTCGCTGGTCTCGCTGGCCCACGGCACCAACGACGCGCAGAAGACGATGGGCATCCTCACGCTGGCCCTGATCGCCAACGGCTCACTGCCGACCGGGGCCAAGACCCCGTTCTGGGTCATCTTGTGCTGCGCCCTGGCCATCAGCCTCGGTACCTACCTCGGCGGCTGGCGGGTCATCCGCACGCTGGGCAAGGGCCTGGTCGAGATCGAGGCCCCGCAGGGCATGGCGGCCGAGTCCGCCTCGGCGGCGGTCATCCTGCTGTCCAGCCACTTCGGTTACTCGCTGTCGACCACCCACGTGGCCACCGGCTCGATCCTCGGCGTCGGCATCGGCAAGAAGGGCGCGGAGGTCCGCTGGAACGTGGCCGGCCGGATGGCGACCGCCTGGGTGTTCACCCTGCCGGTGGCGGCCCTGGTCGGGGCCGGCGCCTACGGCGTCGCGGCCGGCATCGGCGGCCTGGCCGGTGTGATCGTCGACGTGCTGATCCTGCTCGCCCTGGCCGGCTACATCTACTTCCGTTCCCGCAAGTCCGCCGTCTCCCACGACAACGTCAACGACGAGTGGACTGGCACGGTCGCGCCGGACCAGCCCGAGTCGGTCGCGGCCTGACGGCCGGACGAAGAGGAAAAGGACAACCGACATGAGCGGCGTTGACAAGTGGATCAACCTCACCGCACTGTGGCAGATCGTCGTGGTGGGCCTGCTCGCCGGAGCGGGTCTCCCAGCCCTGTTCGCCTTCGGCCTGCGATTCCTGAACATGCCAGCGGGCGGCCGGGTGGCCACTGCTGGTGCGGGGGCCGGCCCTGACGGCCACCACCACGCGGTGGCCGGGCACGAGAACGAGGAGACGGTGTACGGCGGCAACAGCATGGGGCTCGTCGCGGCCTGCGTGTGCTTCGCCGTCATCCTGGCCGCCATCGGCTACGGCATCTATCTCATCGTCGCGGGTGCCTGATCTGACAACTCGGCCGCCCGGCCCCGGTGCGGGCCGGGCGGCGCAACATAAAAACAGGAGTTCAGCACATGCCCGTGTCTGACTATGTACACAACATCCTCAACTGGGTGAGGTTGGGCTACCCGGAAGGGCTACCGCCCAAGGACTACATCCCGCTGTTCGCCCTGCTGGGCACCCAGGTGACCGCGCAGGACCTGCAGGACATCGCCGACCAGCTGGCCGACCAGAGTGACCCGCAGTCGTCGGCCGCGCTCAAGCAGGCCATCACCGACGTGACCCACGTCAAGCCCAACGACGCCGACGTGGCCCGGGTCCGCGCCCGGCTGGCCGAGGGTGGCTGGCCGCTGGCGCGCCCCGACCAGTTCACCCCGGCCACTCCAGCCTCCTGACCAGTACCAGCACCACGGCGCCGCCCCGGGCCCCCGGGGCGGCGCTATCGTTATGTCAGCTCCGGCCACCCCTGCGGCTTGAGAGGCGCTCAGCGCATGCCTATGCCAGCTTTCCTGCAGTCGATCATCGCCTGGCTCCGGGCCGGTTACCCCGAAGGGGTACCGAGCACCGACTACATCCCGCTGGTCGCCCTGCTCGGCAGCCAGCTGACCGAGCTCGAGATCATGCAGATCGCCGACGAGCTGGCCAAGGAGGGCGACCCGGACTCGGCGGCGACCATCAAGCGGATCATCACCGGCGTCACCCGCACCAAGGCGACCGACGCCGACGTGAACCGGGTCCGCGCCCGGCTGGCCGAAGGCGGCTGGCCGCTGGCCCCGGTCGAGAAGTCGGCCGCCGAGCGGGCGGGCGGGGCCTCCTGACGTCGGTCAGCCTGGGTCCGAGGCGTCGGGCGAGCTGGGCCAGCAGGCGGCGAACAGCGCGTCCCGGTCGTGCAGCTTGACCCGGTCGCCGCGGCCCAGTGACCGGGCCAGGCTGGTCTCGGCCGCCTCGATCCGCAGCCAGTCGGCGTAGCTCACCGGGCGGATGCCCTTGCCCGCCAGCACCTGCTCGAGGGCGCTCAGGCCGTCGTCGGCGCCCTCTCCGGTTGGCGGGTAGCGGAGCAGGCCCGGGCGGGGCAGCTGGACGTCGACGGCCTCGTCGCCGAGCAGGTCGGACAGCAGCGCGCGGACGGTCTCGGTCGCGTCGGACTTGTTGGTGCCGATGACCCCGGTGGGACCGCGCTTGAGCCAGCCCGCCACGTACTCCCCCGGCCGCGGCTCGCCGTCCGGGCCCAGCACCCGGCCCTCGGCGTTCGGCACCACCGCGTTGCGCTCGTCGAACGGCACGCCGTCGAGCGGGACGCTCTGGTAGCCGACCGACCGCAGCACCAGCTGCGCGTCGAGCGTCTCCAGCTCGCCGGTGCCCTGGAACACGCCGTGCTCGTCCAGCCGGGTCCGCTCCAGGGTGAGGCCGGTGACCTTGTCCTCGCCGGTGATCTCGACCGGGCGCAGCCAGAACCGCAGCGTCAGCGTGCGGGCGTGGCCAGAAGGAGCACCGCTCGCCCGCTCGCCGTCGGCCCACTTCCGGATCGCGACCATGTTGCCGCGGACCCGGCGGTCGGAGGTGGCCAGCTCGGTCCCCTGGCCGCTGGCGTCGAACTCGTCCAGGTCGGCCTCGGCGGCCGGGACGACGATCTCGACCCCCGGCAGCTCCCCCAGCTCCCGCAGCTCCTTGGTGGTGAACTTGGCGTAGGCGGGGCCGCGGCGGCCGATCATGTGGACCTCGCGGACCTTGCTGGCCTGCAGCGCCTCCAGCACCGCGTGCGGGATGTCGGTGGTGTGCAGCTCGGCCGGGTCGCGGGCCAGGATCCGGGCCACGTCGACGGCCACATTTCCGACCCCGATGACCGCGACCGACTCGGCGTCGAGAATGAACGACTCGGCCCCGACGTCCGGGTGCCCGCAGTACCAGTTGACGAAGTCGGTGGCGGCGTAGCTGCCGGGCAGATTCTCACCGGGGATGCCGAGCCGCCGGTCGCGCACGGCGCCGGTCGCGTACACCACCGCGTCGTCG
>JAFAYQ010000026.1 GCA_019240215.1 Actinomycetota bacterium
CGGTGAACGGGTAGACGTGGCCGATGGGGACGGTGATCGTGCCCGCCGCGACCTCGTCGAGGTAGCTCTGCAGGACGTCGGCGGGCAGGTCGGTGGAGTCGCCGCCGTAGGCGGTGAGGCGGACACCGGACGGCAGGTAGTCGATCGGGTAGAAGTCGCGGACGACCCACTGGTTGGACAGCATGCCGGTGAAGCAGACGGTGCCGTGCACGCGGACCGCCCGCAGGGTGTCGGGCAGGGTGGGGGTGCCGACCAGTTCGAGGGCGGTGTCGACGCCGGCGCCGAGGATCGAGTGCACCTGGTCGGCCACGTGGCCGGCGTCGATCAGCACGTGGTCGGCGCCGATCGCGGTCAGGGCGGCCGCCTTGGCCGGGTTGCGGGTGGTGGCCAGCACCGTCATCTGGCGCTGGTGGGCCAGGGTCGCGGTGGCCATCCCGACCGATGAGGTGCCGCCGCGGATCAGCAGCGACTGGCCGGGCTGGCCGTCGAGCCCGACGGTCAGCGAACCGTAGGCGGTCTGCAGCATCTCGGGCACCGCGCCCAGGGTGGCCCAGTCCAGCTCGCTGCGGAACGGGATGACCTGGCCGGCCGGGACGCAGGTGTAGTCGGCGTAGCCGCCGTCGAACGTCCGCCCCATGCCGCCCATCATCGCCGCGACCTGCTGGCCGGGGGTGAACTCGCCGCCCGGGCAGGCGGCCACCTCGCCGGTCGCCTCGATGCCGAGCACCCGCGGGAACGTCACGCCTTCGGCCAGGCCCAGCCGGGTGTGCAGTTCGGACCGGTTCAGCCCGAACGCGCGGACCCGGATCAGCACCCAGCCCGGTTCGGGGACCGGGATTGGCCGTTCGCGGATGGCCAGCGCCGACGGCGGGCCGGGGGCGTCGAGGACGATGGCGCGCATCGTTCGCGGAGCGGTCATCAGCTGGCCTCCTCTTCCTCGCCGGCCCCGTCGTCGGCACTGTCGCCGGCCCCAACGGCGGTGCGCAGCCGGGCCAGGGCGTGGGTGAGGGTGGCCAGCGAGTGGGCGGACAGGGCGGGGCCCAGCCGGCGCTCGAGCTCGTCTTCCACGGTGGCGGTGAGCGCGGCCAGGATGCGGACGCCGGGCGGGGTGAGCTCGATGACCGACGAACGGCGGTCGGCCGGGTTGGCCCGCCGGGCGCAGTGGCCGGCCGCCTCGATGCGGTCGACGATCTTGCTGACCCCGCCGACGGTGATGCTGAGGGCGGCGGCGATGTCCTGGACCCGGCAGCCGGGCTGGCCGGCGATCACCGTCATCACCTCGTAGTTGCCGAGGGGCACGCCATGGTCGGCCCGGACCCGGGACTCGATCGCGTCCCACAGCTCGGTCTCGAAGCGCACCAGCTCGTGCAGCAGGGACCGCAGTTCGGGCCCGGTGGGCTGGTCGGCGGACTGATCGCTCATCGGCATGGGGCCAGCCTAGCGCAATCGATTCCATGGAAGTTAAATGGGTGTAATTTGATTCCAAAGAATCGAGTTGATCGGTGGAGGTGACCGCGGTGACGACGGCGCAGCGGTGGGTGGCGACCGCATTTGGCGGGCCCGAGGTGCTCAAGCTGGTCGAGACCGACGTGCCGACCCCGGGGCCGGGGCAGGTGACGATCGAGGTGCGGGCGGCGGGAGTGAACCCGGCCGACCACAAGCACTTCGCGGCGGGGCAGGATCCGGGGTTGCTGCCGCTGGCCATCGGTTACGAGGTGGCCGGGGTGGTCAGCGCGCTCGGCCCGGGAACCGAGCTGGCGTCGGGCGGGGGCACGGGCGGCGACGAGGTGGTGGCGTCGCTGGTGAACGGCGGGTACGCGACGGCGCTGACGGTGGCGGCGGCCGACGTGTTCGCCAAGCCCGCCCGGCTGGGCTGGGCCGAGGCGGCCAACCTGCTGCTGGTGGGCACGACCGCGGCCGAGATGCTGGCGGTGACCGGAGTCGCGGACGGGGAGACCGTGCTGGTGCACGGGGCGGCCGGGGCGGTCGGCAGCAGCGTGCTGCAGCAGGCCCGGATCCTCGGCGCCCGGGTGGTGGGCACCGCCGCCGAGCGCGACTTCGAGCTGGTCCGGTCGCTGGGCGCCGAGCCGGTTGGCTACGACGACGGGCTGGTGGAGCGGGTCCGGCGGGCCGCTCCCGGCCGGATCGCGGCCGCGCTCGACACCACCGGCAGCGACCAGGCCGCCGACGCCTCGCTGGCGCTGGTGGCGGACCGCGGGCGGATCGTGACCACGGCCGCGTTCGGGCGGGCGGCGGCCGACGGGTTCCGGTCGGTCGGGGCGGCCAACCCGGCCAGCGGGCCGTTCCGGGCGCGGGCCCGGAGCCACGTTCTCGCGCTGGCGGCGGCGGGCGACCTCATCGTGCCGATCGCCCGGACGTTCCCGCTCAGCCAGGCGCCGGATGCGCTGTCGCTGCTGCGCGGGCCGCACCCGGCCGGCAAGCTCGCGCTGATCGCGAGCGAATGACCTGTTCGATCACCAGCAACCGGAAGGAACCAGCATGACCAGCATCGGCATCATCGGAGCAGGAAATATCGGCAGCCAGGTGGCGCGGGCGGCCGCCCGCGCCGGCTTCGACGTGGTGGTGAGCAACTCGCAGGGCCCGGCCACGCTGGCCGGGCTGGTGGCCGACCTCGGGCCGCGCGGCCAGGCGGGCACCGTGGACGACGCGGCCGCCGCCGACGTCGTGGTGGTGGCGGTCCCGCTCGGCAGCTTCGCCGACGTGCCAGTGGAGCCGCTGGCGGGCAAGATCGTCATCGTCACCTCCAACTACAACCCCGGCCGGGACGGGCACGTGGCCACGCTCGACGACGGGACCGGCACGGTGGCGGGGCGGCTGCAGGCCCACCTGCCCGCCAGCCGGGTGGTGAAGGCGTTCAGCCACCTGTCGGCGGCCGACCTGACCAAGGACGGCTCCCCGGCCGGCACCCCCGACCGGCGGGCGCTGGCGGTGGCGGGCGACGACGCCGAGGCCAAGAAGTTCGTCACCGACCTCTACGACCGGGCCGGGTTCGACACCGTCGACATCGGCGGCCTGGCCGACAGCTGGAAGATCGGCATGGGCCAGCCCGCGTTCGTGACCAGGCAGAACGCCGAGCAGCTGCGGGAGAACGTGGCCCGCGCGCGCCGGTGAGCGACGATGGCTGAGCCGGAGGACCCGCCCGCGTTCATGAGCGCGCTGGTCACCGAGCACTTCGCCCTGCAGTCGGCCGCCAGCACCACCGTCAGCGAGAGCAGCAGCCGGGTCACGATCTACCTGTCGTCGCTGTCGAGCGCGCTGGTCGCGATCGGGTTCGCCAGCTCGGCCCACCGGGCGCTGGCGGCGCTGGCGTTCACGGTGCTGCCGACCGTCTTCGTGCTGGGCTGGTTCACGATCGTCCGGCTGGTCGAGACCAGCGTGACCAACCTGACCTCGCTGCGCCGGATCGAGCAGATCCGCCGCTACTACGCCTCGCTCGGGCCGCGCGGCCCGGGCTACTTCCCGCCCGACGTGCCGTCCGGCCAGCACGGTGTGCACTACGGCCGCTGGTCGTACCTGTACACCATGGCCAGCATGGTCGTGGTGGTCAACGCGGTGCTGGGCGGGGCGATCATCGCCCTGGTGTGCGCGCTGGCCCTGGACCTCGCCCTGCCGGTGGCCACCGTGGTGGGACTGGCGGGTGGCCTGGGCCTGCTGGGACTGGGGCTGGAGTTCGAACGACGGCGGGTCGGCCCGGCCGTCGCTCGCCGCGATCAAGGTCAAAACTAAGCAAAGAGGCGGTCAACTGCCGGGTTGACATGTATAGGGGGCCTATATACATTGGGAATGTGAACCGGGGATGTCCTGTGGTGGGACATCGCGGAAAGGAGGCGGGCCTCGCGCTCGTCGCTGTGGTCCGTGCCCCTTGCCTGCCGGATCTGGTTTCGAGGAGGAAACCATGTCGGCATTTGAGCAGATCGTGGTCGGAGTGGACGGCTCGACGTCCTCCGTCCAGGCCCTGGAGTGGGCCATCGGCCAGGCCAAGCTGACCGGCGCCTCGATCGAGGCGGTCACCGCCTGGCACATCCCCAACACCTACGGGGCGCCGTTGCCGTCCGGCGACGACTACGGGACGATCGCGGCTGAGACGCTGGACCAGGCCATCGCCGCCGCCCGCCAGGCGCGCACCGGTCCCGGCGACGACGGCGTCGTCATCAGCCGCTACGTGGCCCGGCAGGACCAGGCGGCCTGACATGAACACCCCCGCGCCCGCTCAGCTCGGCGGCCGGGCCGAGGCAACCCGGCTGGCCGAAGGGCTGGGCGCCGCGCTGGTGGAGCTGTCGATGCTGCTGCGCCGGGCCATCCTGCCGCCCCAGATCAGCCTAACCCAGGCCTGGACGCTGCTGATCCTGCACGAGTCGGGACCGCAGCGGGTGACCAGCCTGGCCGACGCCGCGTCGGTCACCCAGCCGACGATGTCGGGCTGCATCATCGGCATGGAACGACTCGGCTGGGTACGCCGTGACACCGGGGGAACCGACCGGAGGGTGGTCACGGTGTGCCTGACCGAGGACGGCGAGAAGGTCATGCACGACCTGGAAGCGGCCCGGACCCGGACGCTGCTCGCCGACCTCGATTCCCTGCCTACCTCGGACCGGGCCGCGCTGGCCGCGGCCCTGCCCGCCCTGCGCAGGATCATCGCGCACGAACAGCAAGAAAAGGCGGTGACGTCGTGACCAGTGTTCCCCATTGGCAGCCGGGCGACGAACCACAGTGGCGGCCCAGCCGCGATCGCCGTCCGGAGCAGGAGTTCGCCCCGGCCCGGCAGCCGACCCCGAGCGGCGAGGCCGAGCTCGGCACCGACGGGCCCGGCGCCATCGTGGTCGGGGTGGACGGCACCCCGACCTCACTGCGGGCGCTGGCCTACGCGGCCGGGCTGGCCCGCCGCCAGCACGCCCGGCTGATCGCGGTCTACGTGCGCAAGCCGCTGCGCACCCCGGTCGCCCTGTCCGGCTGGGTCGACGCCGGCATCGTGGCGGCCGAAGCCGAGGCCCAGAAGGACATGGAAGACGAGGTCTGGACCCAGATCGCGGCCGACGTGGCCGCCTGGGGCTGCGGCGCCCGGGTGGTGATCAGGAACGGCAGCCCGCTGGCGGAGCTGCGCAAGGTGGCCATCCAGGCCGGCGCGGACAGCATCATCGTCGGGGCATCCCGGGGCCTGGCCCACAAGCTGTTCGGGTCGCTGGGACACCGGCTGCTGCGCTGTAAGCCCTGCCCGGTCACGATCGTGCCCTGACCTCATCGGCCGGCCGCGAACCCGGCCCCGGCCGGCCGATGAATTCACGGCGCACCGCGCGTCTACCGGCACATGAAACTCACGATTCAGACCTTCCTGACCCTGGACGGCGTGATGCAGGCCCCGGGCGGCGCCGACGAAGACACCGACGGCGGCTTTCCCCACGGCGGCTGGTCGTTCCCGTACGGCGACGAGGACTTCGGCGCGGCCGTGGTCGGCTACATGAGCGAGGCCGGCGGGTTCCTGCTCGGCCGCAAGACCTATCAGATCTTCGCCGGGTTCTGGCCGAAGGTGACCGACCCGGCCGACCCGGTCGCCAGCAAGCTCAACGCGCTGCCCAAGTACGTCGCCTCGAACACGCTCAGCTCGGTCGACTGGCACAACTCGACCCTGCTCGGCGGCGACGTGGTCTCCGAGGTGACCAAGCTCAAGGAGCGCCCGGGCGGTGACCTCCAGGTGCACGGCAGCAGCGAGCTGGCCCAGGCCCTGATCGAGGCCGACCTGATCGACGAGTACCACCTGTTCTGGTTCCCGGTCCACCTGGGCACCGGCAAGAAGCTGTTCCGGGACGGCGCTCCCCCGCGGGCGCTCAAGCTGGTCAGCTCGACCACCACCAGCACCGGGGTCCTCATCACCCGCTACCAGCCGGACGGGCCCGCCCGCTACGGCTCGTACACCGAAGACGCCTCCTGAGGGGTGAGCCCGGCGGCCGGTGCCGTCCTGGTCGCCCGGATCAGCCACAGGCTCAGGGCCGTGCCCAGCGCGGCCAGCACGCACAAGATCAGCGGAACCGACCGCACCCCGGCCACCTCGATGGCCCGGCCCAGCACCGGCGGGAACACGATGCCGCCGACCATCGAGGTGGCCATCACGTAGGCGCTGGCGGCCGCGACCCGGGGCGCGGACCGGGTCAGCCAGGGCAGCCCGGTGGCCCAGATCGGCGCGCACATGAAACCGAGGCCGCCGTAGGCCCAGGGGGCGGCGGCCGGGATCACCGCCAGTAGCAGGAACCCCGCCATACCTGCGCAGCAGCCGGTGACCAGGGCGGGCGCAGGCCAGCGGAGGCTGACCGGAACCGCGATGAACCGCCCGGCCGTCAGCGCCAGCCAGAACGCCGAGGTGGCGGTGGCGGCGACGGTGGCCGGGTAGCCGATCGCCTCCAGGTGGGTCGGTTCCCAGCCCCCCACGCCGGACTCGATGGCGACGTAGAGCACGTAGATGGCGACGAAGGCCGCCACGATCAGCCCGATCCGGCGCCGGCCGGGGGTGGGAGATGAGCGGTCGGACCCTTTTATAGATGGAAAATGTTCCTCGGGCGGGGGGTACCCGGCTGGTTCCGGGCGGACTCCGGCCAGGCTGGGGACCAGCAGCACGGCCGCGACCGCGACGCCGCCGAACAGCCACGGGTAGTGGCGGGCGCCGACCGCGCCGATCAAGGCCGGCCCGACGACCGCGCCCACCCCGAAGAAGGCGTTGAGCAGGTTGAGCATGGCGGCGCTGCGGCGGCCGTAGCCGATCGCGAACAGGTGGTTGAGGCCGTAGTCGACGCCGCCCGAGCCGAACCCGGTGACCAGCGCGGCGGTCAGCGC
>JAFAYQ010000037.1 GCA_019240215.1 Actinomycetota bacterium
GGCCCGGCGGCTGGCCCAGAGCCTGGGGCTGGGGGAGCTGGACAACAGCCCCCGGGCGGTGGCCGGTACCGGGGGGACGCTGGACGCGATGATGCTGGACATGAAGCGGACCTTCGACGAGGTGGTGCTGGCACACAGCACTCCGGCGAAGGCCCAGGCGATTTTCGAGAACCCGTTCTACCAGGCCCTGTCGTCGTCGTTCGCGGGGACCCAGGAGTACATGGCGATGGAGAAGCTGGGCCAGCTGCACCGGACCGACGAGTGGGACCTGATCGTGGTGGACACGCCGCCGAGCCGGTCCGCGCTCGACTTCCTGGACGCGCCCCAGCGGCTCGGCCGGTTCCTGGACGGCAAGCTCATCCGGCTGCTGACCGCGCCCGCCTCCCCCGGCCGGGCCTACATGAAGGTGCTCAACGCCGGCTTCTCGATCGTCACCGGCACCCTCACCAAGGTCCTCGGCGCTCAGGTGCTCAAGGACATGCAGACGTTCGTGACCGCCTTCGACACGATGTTCGGGGGGTTCCGGGAACGGGCCGAGACGACCTACCGGCTGCTGCAGACGCCGGGCACCGCGTTCATCGTGGTGGCCGCGCCCGAGCCGGACGCGTTGCGGGAGGCGGCGTACTTCGTCGAACGGCTCGCGGGGGAACGGATGCCGC
Source organism: Actinomycetota bacterium (assembly GCA_019240215.1). Lineage (GTDB taxonomy): Bacteria > Actinomycetota > Actinomycetes > Streptosporangiales > Streptosporangiaceae > Bog-532. The sequence goes on from JAFAYQ010000037.1 coordinate 660, forward strand.
TGGCCGGGCTGATCCTCAACCGGGTGCACATCCCGGTCGCCACCCGGCTCTCGGCCGCCCGCAGCCTGGCGGCCGCCGAGACGCTGGAGAGCCACGAAACGGGGAACGGGGCCGGCCCCGAGACTGACTCGGTGACCGGGGAGCCGCCGCGTTACACGCTGGCGGCCGGGGTGTTGCGGCTGCACGCGGAGCGGATGCAACTGGCGGCCCGGGAACGGCGGGTGGCCGAGCACTTCACGGCGGCCCATCCCACCGTTCCCGTGACCCAAGTTGTGGCGCAGCCCGAGGACGTCCATGACCTCGAGGGTCTGCGCACGATCGGTTCAAGCCTCGCCAGCGAACCGGGCTTCGGCTAGTGGATCAACTCGCCACCAGGTCGTCCACGTCCTGCTCCTCGTAGCGGTTCCGAGCCTGCTCAAGCAGCTCGCGCCAGGACTTCACGTCCGGGCGGCGGCGGAGCAGCGCGCGGCGCTCCCGCTCGGTCATCCCGCCCCAGACGCCGAACTCAATGCCGTTGTCCAGTGCGTCGGCCAGGCACTCGGTCCGTACCAGGCAACCCCGGCAGATCAGCTTGGCTCGGTTCTGCGCTGCGCCCTGGACAAACAGCTCGTCCGGGTCGGTTCCTTTGCAGGCGGCGCGTGTGGTCCAGTCAGTGATCCACATGTGCCCACTCCTTTTGATCGTCGCGTACTGCGTACATAGACGTACATAGACGGTCGATGGCTCGATGGCGGGGTCTTGCGTCCGGATCCGCAGACACGGATCCGGGTTACCGGTTCGTGATAAAGCAACCTACGGAAGATGAGGGGTCGCTGCCAAGGCCCCGCAGTGCCCATTTACGGAATAGTCCTCTTGGGCCATGCCGGGTGGGTCAGCTAGTCACCTTCGGCGTCGTTTGGGCCTCTCTGGGCACCATATCCAGTGAATCATCCCGGTTGTCCTGTCCTGGCCCAATCCGGTCTCGTCCGCTGGAAGCCACGCCGTAAGATCCCGTTTCGGCAAGCTGCGGGGTGCGTGCGCGGTTCGGCACGTACTCTTGGGCCGTGCGTTCAGGTGACATCGTGACCAAGACCGGGATCGTCGGGCGCCTCATCGCCGTTTCGGCGGTGGGCGGCATGATCGCGGCGGCCATGGCCCTGCCGGTCGTGGCCACCACCGGCGTGGTCCTCCGGGACCAGGCCAACAAGGCGGCCGCGCCCACCTCGGCCACGTTCGGCACGCTGCCCCAGCGCTCGGAGATCCTCGACAACAGCGGGCACCTGCTGGCCTACGTCTACAGCGTGAACGGCGGCAAGACCGCGTCCGCGTCGGGCATCGATCGCCAGCCGGTCACCTTCGACCAGATCGCGCCGGTGATGCGCAAGGCCGTGGTCGCGATCGAGGACAACCGGTACTGGTCCGAGGGCGCCCTCGACCCCAAGGGCACGCTGCGCGCGCTGGTCAACGACCTGCAGGGCAAGTCGGTGCAGGGTGGCTCGAGCATCACCCAGCAGTACGTCAAGAACATGCTGATCCTGACCGCCGCCAACCCCCAGCAGGCCGAGCAGGCCTACGAGGACACGCTGTCGCGCAAGCTGCACGAGCTGCGGCTGGCCATCGGCGTGGCCCACCAGCAGTCCAAGCAGTCGATCCTGTCCGGCTACCTGAACGACGCCTACTTCGGCAACCAGGCCTACGGCATCGACGTCGCCGCCCAGACCTACTTCGACACCAGCCCCGGCAAGCTGACCCTGCCGCAGGCAGCGATGCTGGCCGGCATGGTCGAGAACCCGACCCGCTACGACCCGTACCTGCACCCGGCGACCGCGACCGAGCGGCGCAACACCGTGCTGGCCCGGATGGTGCAGACCGGCGTGCTGACCAGCACGCAGGCCACCACGGCGGAGAAGGCGCCGCTGGGCGTCACCCACGCGGCCCCCGAGAACGGCTGCACCCAGGACGTGGCGGGCGACGCGGCGTTCTTCTGCAACTACGTGGAGCAGGTCTTCCTGCAGGACACCACCGTGGCCAAGACCGCCCAGGACCGGGCCAAGCTGCTGGCCACCGGCGGCCTGAAGATCTACACCACGCTGGACCCGAAGGACCAGAACGCCGCCGCCCAGGCGGTCAACTACACGCTGCCGTACCAGAGCGACACCTACAACGCCTACCACGAGGCCGACACCGAGTCCATGGTCCAGCCGGGGACCGGCAAGATCGAGGCGATGGCCGAGAACCGGCCCTACGGTCCGGACGGCACCACGATCAACTACGCCGTCGACACCAACTACGGCGGCGGCCAAGGCATCCAGACCGGTTCCTCGTCCAAGCTGTTCACGCTGGTCACGGCGCTGGAGCAGAACATACCGTTCGGCTACACGGCCACCGTGCCGGACAACACCACCGTGCAGGGCTTCACCAACTGCGCGGGCGAACCGCTGCCCAACGGCTTCCCGGTGCAGAACGACGAGAACTCCACCAACGGGTCGGAGACGTACTCGCTCTACACGGCGACGGCCCTGTCGATCAACGTGTTCTACGGTGAGCTGGAGCAGAAGGTCGGGCTCTGCAACGTGGTCAAGACGGCGGCCAACCTGGGTATCACCTGGGCCAACGGGGCCTCACTGCTGACCCCGGAGCCGTACGGCCGAGGCAGCTCGTCGGCCGACAACATCACCTCGTTCACGCTGGGCTCGGTCGTCACGTCCCCGCTGGAGATGGCCGGGGCCTACGCGACCATGGCCGCCCGCGGCAAGTACTGCAAGCCGATCGCGATCGGCAAGATCGTCAGCCTGACCGGCGCCTCGCTGCCGGTGCCGTCGGCCGGCTGCCGCCAGGCGATCTCGCCGCAGATCGCCGACGCGGTCAACTACATCCTGCAGGGTGTGCTGAACTTCCCCGGCGCGACCGGAGCCGGGCTCGGCCTGGACGTCCCGGCGGCCGGCAAGACCGGTACCGCCAACAACTCCTACTACGCCGCGTTCGGCGGTTACACCCCCGACCTGGCCGCGTACGTGTCGGTCTACCACCCCAACCCGCCGGAGTCGATGGTCGGATCCGGCGCCTGCTGGCATACATCGGGCCAAGGCCAGCAGTGCGACTCGGAAATGTTCGGCGCCGACGCCCCCGGCCACACCTGGCAGCTCAGCTTCGAGCACGCCAACCTGGGCAGCGGCCCCGGCTTCGTCGGCGTCCCGTCCGACAGCCCGTTCAACAGCCAGGGCGACGGCCAGAGCGTCAAGCAGGCCGGTGGCGGCAAGGGCAAGGGGAAAGGCAAGGGCAAGGGCGGTAACGGGAACGGCGGCGGCAACGGCGGCACCACCGCCTGCTTCTTCAACTTCTGCACCGGCGGCGGCAACAACGGCGGCCCCGCCAACGCCACCAAGACCGCGTTGATCACCCCGAGCACCGGCACTGCGGTGTCTCCCCTGGTGCTCTTCGCCCGGGAAGAATAAAGGGCGCTCACGGCGCAGGCCGAACCCGGGGCGCGGCGTCTGACCGCCCGGGGTCCGGCCGTCAGCCGAGTGCCTGGCCCCCGTGCGCACGCCCCACCCCACGCGCCCCACAGGCCACACGCGCTCTCCGCCGCCCCACGCGCCCCAGGGCCGCTAGGCGGCCCCAGGAGCCCCGCTAGGCGCCGATGACGACGGCCAGCTGGTCCGGGGCCACCTGCTGCTGGTCGCCGGAGTCCATGTCGCGCACGGTGACCAGGCCGGCGTCGCGCTCCTGCTGGCCGTAGATGAGGGCGTAGCGGGCCCGGCGCTCGGCCGCCCACCGGAGCTGGCGGCCCAGCTTGCGGCTGGAGCCCAGGTAGACCTCGGCCGACCGGCCCGCGTGCCGCAGCCGGGCGGCGAAGTCCATCGCGGCCGCCGCGTCCTCGTCCGACATGACGGTGATGGCGACGTCCAGGCGGGGGGCGGTGACCGCCTCGGCGCTGAGCAGGCCGATGATCCGCTCGACCCCCAGCGAGCCGCCGACGGCGGGGATGTCGGGGCCGCCGAGCGACTCGATCAGGTGGTCGTAGCGGCCGCCGCCGGCGATCGAGCCGGGCATGCCCTCGGCCACCACCTCGAAGATGATGCCGGTGTAGTAGCCCAGGCCGCGCACCAGCCGCGGGGTGAACACCAGGCGCTCGGCCCCCGCCACCGGGGCGGCCGACTCGATGACCCGGTCGACCTCGGCCAGGCCGGCCCGGCCGTCCTCGTCGTCGGCCAGGGCCGCCCGCAGGCGGTCGACCGCGTCGGCGGCGGTCAGGTCGCCGACCAGCGCCTCGGCCGTGGCCGGGTCCAGCGACCGCTCGTCCACCAGCTCCCCGACCACCTCGTCGGGCTTGAGCTTGTCCAGCTTGTCCAGGGTGATCAGCACCTGGCCGCCGACCTCGGCCGGGACCTGGTAGGCGCGCAGCAGCCCGGTCAGGGCCCGCCGCGAGTTGATCAGGATCGTGTAGTCACCGAGGCCGACGGCGGCCAGCGCGTCGGCGATCGCGCACACCACCTCCCCGTCCGCCAGCGGTGAGGTCGAGCCGACGACGTCCAGGTCGCACTGGGCGAACTCGCGGAACCGGCCGCGGCCGGGCCGGTCGGCCCGCCAGACCGGGCCCATCACGAACCGCTTGTACGGCATCGGCAGCTGCGAGCCGTAGGCGGCCACCACCCGGGCCAGCGGCACGGTCATGTCGTAGCGCAGCGCCAGGTCGGCGTCGCCGCTGGCCTCGTGCTCGCCCCGGCGCAAGATCTTGAAGATGAGCTTGTCGCCCTCGTCGCCGTAGCGGCCGGTCAGCGTCTCCAGCCGTTCGAAGGCCGGGGTCTGCAGCGGCTCGAACCCGTAGCGCTGGAAGACGTCGCGAATGGCGGCGAACACATGCTCGCGCACCCGCAGATCGCCCGCGAGGAAGTCCCTCGTGCCAGAGGGGGGGTCGAACTGCTGGGACGCCATGACGAACTCCTCCATTTCACGGATCGATGCCCTGCTGATGCTACTGGGCACCCGGACCCCGGATAATGAGAGAAAACCTTTTCCGAATGGTCTTTTCCGAATGGTGGAGGAACGAGAAACGATGGAGTACCGCCTGCTCGGCACCAGCGGAGCGGCCGTGTCGGCCCTGGCCCTGGGCACACTCACGTTCGGCCAGGAGACCGACGAGGCCGGGTCGTTCGCCCAGCTCGACCGGTTCACCGAGGTGGGCGGGTCGCTGATCGACACCGCCGACGTCTACGGGGGCGGACGGTCGGAGGAGATCATCGGCCGCTGGCTGGCGGCCCGGCCCGGCGTCCGCGATTCGGTGGTGGTGGCGACCAAGGGCCGCTTCCCGAGCGGCCCCGGCCCCAACGGCCTCGGCCTGTCCCGGCAGCACCTGGCCCGGGCCCTCGACGGCTCGTTGCGGCGGCTGGGCGTCGACCGCATCGACCTGTACCAGCTGCACGGCTGGGACCCGCTGACCAGCGTGGAGGAGACGCTGCGGTTCCTCGACGACGCGGTCCGGGCCGGCAAGATCAACTACGTCGGGCTGTCCAACTTCACCGCCTGGCAGATCCAGAAGTACGTCGACCTGGCCGAGCGGTTCGGCCTGGCCTCCCGGCCGGTCGCCGTCCAGCCGCAGTACAACCTGCTGGCCCGGGCCATCGAATGGGAGATCGTGCCGGCCAGCCAGGCGGCCGGGCTCGGCCTGCTGCCCTGGTCACCGCTGGCCAGCGGCTGGCTGACCGGCAAATACCGGCGCGGCGAGGCCCCGGCCGACGGCACCCGGCTCAAGGAGGAGCCCGACGAAGGCATGAAGAAGTGGAACGAGCGCGGCCATCTGGAGCAGAACTGGCAGGTCCTGGACGTGGTGCGCAAGATCGCGGAGGCCCGCGGCCGCTCGCTCGGCCAGGTCGCCATCGCCTGGCTGCTGGCCCGGCCCGCGGTCAGCTCGGTCATTCTCGGCGCCCGCACGCTGGCGCAGCTGGACGACAACCTGGCCGCCGCCGACCGGCCGCTCGACGACGACGAGACCCGGCTGCTGGACGAGGCGAGCGAGCCGGCCACGCCCGACTACCCCTACGGCGAGAAGGGCCAGCCGCACCGCAGCCGCACCCTCAACCCCGACCCCGCCTGAGACGCGAACTGGCCCGTCATCCCCGGGGGATGGCGGGCCAGTCAGGGACCAGAGCCGAGGTCAGGCCTCGGTCTCGTCCTGGATCTTGGCGTCGGGCGCGTTGGTCTGGACGGACTTGATCCCGTTGAGGGCGGCCGCCTTGCTCTCGTAGGTCTCGCTGGTCGCGATCACCTGGCCGTTCCCCGCCTGCAGGTTGAAGTGGAACTTCCCGCTGGAACCCTTTTTGAGCACAAACTTGCCAGCCATACCGGGTCTCCCCTCGTGAATTTTCAGCTGCGTCCGTAAAACAAGCCTCAGTGTTCCCCAACCGGGGCAAACCACACAAGATCAAGAACTGCTGGTCAGCTGCTTGCGGACCTCGGCCGCGACCCGGGACCCCTCGGCCCGGCCCGCCACCTTAGGGCCGGCCGCCTTCATGACCGGGCCCATCGACGCCATCCCGGACGCCCCGGTCTCCGCGATCACCCCGGCCACCAGCTGCGCCAGCTCGTCGTCGCCGAGCTGGGCGGGCAGGTACCCGGCCAGCACCTCACCCTCGGCCTGTTCGGCCGCCGCCTGGTCCCCGCGGCCGGCCGAGCCGAACGCCTCGGCCGCCTCCCGGCGCTTCTTGGCCTCCCGGGTCAGGACCTTCAGCACCTCGTCGTCGGACAGCTCGCGGGCCGAGTGGCCGGCCACCTCCTCGTTGGTGATGGCGGTCAGCGCGCTGCGCAGCGTCCGCGTCCGGACCTGGTCGCGGGCCCGCATCGCCGCCGTCAGGTCGGTCCGGAGTCGTTCCTTGAGTTCAGCCATGAAAACCATCCTCCCTGACATGGCACCATGGGTGGGTGCGAGCACGAGTCATCATCCCCGCGGGCGTCGCGCTGGCCGGCGCCGGCGCCCTGGCCTACGCCTCGGTGGTCGAGCGCAACTGGTTCACGTTGCGCCAGGCCGAAGTCCCGGTACTGGCCCCCGGCACCAAGCCCATCCGCGTCCTGCACATCTCCGACGTGCACCTGACGCCCGGGCGCAAGCGGCTCCGGACCTGGCTGGCGTCCCTCGACGAGCTGGACCCGGACCTGGTGGTGAACACCGGCGACTCGATCGCCCACCCCGAGGCGGTCGGCCCGCTGGTGGATAGCCTGGGCCCGCTGCTCGACCGGCCCGGCGTGTTCGTCTACGGCTCCAACGACCTGTACGCGCCCCGGGTCAAGAACCCGGCCCGCTACCTGTGGGAGACCAGCGCCCGCCGGTACCCGCGGACCGAGCCGGACCTGCCCTGGCAGAAGCTGGGCGAGGCGATGACCAACCGGGGCTGGCTGGACGCCAACAACCACCGCGGCCGGATCAAGGCCGGCGGCCTCGACATCGCCGTGGCCGGCGTGCACGATCCCCACATCAAGCGCGACCGCTACGAGCGGGTCGCGGGGCCGGCCGACCCCGCCGCCGACCTGCGCCTGGGCATCCTGCACGCTCCCGAGCCGCGGGTGCTGGACCGGTTCGCGGCCGACGGCTACGACATCCTGTTCGCGGGCCACACCCACGGCGGGCAGCTCTGCGTCCCGGCCTACGGCGCCCTGGTGACCAACTGCGCGATCGACCGCGACCGGGTGGCCGGCCTGCACCAGCACCCGTCGGCCGACGCCCCCGCTCCCGACGGCCACCGGGCCTGGCTGCACGTCTCGGCCGGCCTGGGCACCTCGCCGTGGGCGCCGGTCCGCTTCGCCTGCCGTCCCGAAGCCACCATGCTCACCCTGGTCCCCCGGGCGGGCCACTAGCGCCCGGCCCGGCTTGTCGAGCGGGCTGGGCGCGAGGGCTCTCGTCATCCGCTAGACTTTGCGAGCGGCCGGACGTGAAGCGTCCGGCTGGCCGGGGTGTGGCGCAGCTTGGCAGCGCGCTTCGTTCGGGACGAAGAGGCCGGGAGTTCAAATCTCCCCACCCCGACCCTCTCAACCACAGGTCAACCGGTAGCTGGTGACCTGCGGTTTGCATTTCCGTCTCTGGCTGATGCCGGTGCGCCGGATAGGTCGTTACCTGCCGCCACAATGTCAGCATCTCCGAGACGATTCTCTTGCCAGTGGCCGGACTTACCGTCTCTCGGCTCTGGGAAGTGGGGAACTTGCGGCTGCATCCCGCCGGGACGGCGGTCGAGCTTGCTCAAGCTGCGCTTGCCGGGTCAGGAGATGCCGTGATCGCGCCCAGGAGCGGTCACAGCTACTGCAGGCGGCCGCTGGGATGAGCCAGTTTGTGGTTGCCGAAGTCTCGGTCAGCCGGGCGCGTCAATACCGCCTCGTACAACTACGGCTGAAGGCCACCGTCTTGAAGCTCGCCCCGATATGACGTCCATTGAACGGACGTTGCTCAGGCCGACACCCACCTGGTTCTCCGAACGTAGCGGGGATGAACTGACGGAGCTGGACCGGGAGATCGCTCAGGTGAGTAACCGCTAACGAGCCGCAGCCACGGGGAAGGCTGAGAGCCGGCCAGGATTGACGGTCAGGCCGGGGTCAGCTGCAGGGGCTGGTCGCCGCGGGCGTCGATCGGCTCGATCAGCTCGGGTCCGCGGGATCCGCCGCGGCCGGTCTTGTTGACCGCGGTGGACACCGCCCGGACCTGCAGCGGCTCGTACTCGATCCCGGTGATGAGGTCCAGCGCGGCCTGCTTGTCGGCCAGTTCCGGATCCAGCCAGGCGCCGATCCGCTCCGCGGGCAGGATCACCGGGGTGCGGTCGTTCATCACCCCGGCCAGCCAGGTGGCGTGGTGGGTGATGATCGCGGCCGACCACAGCCACCGGTCCGGGTCGTCCTCATCCTTGGCCGGGTCGGCCCACAGCTCATAGAGCCCGGCGAACGACAGCAGCCCGTCGGCCGGGTGAATGTAGTACGGCTGCTTGAACGGCTTCCCATTCTCATCCTTGGCGGCCAGCCACTCGTAGTAGCCCGCGGCGGGGATGACCGCCCGGCGCTTGGCGAACGGGCCCCGCCACGACGGAGCGGACCTCACCTTGTCGGCCCGGGCGTTGTGCAGCGTCGGCATCGTCTTCTGCTTTTCGGTCTTCGGGTCGATGCCGGGTTTCCACCAGGCCGGGACCAGACCCCAGCGCACGGCCCGCACCTCCCGCTGCACCGCGGCCCCGTCCGTCTCGGCGTGCTCCACCACCGCGTAGATCTTGCTGGTCGGGGCGACGTTATAGGACGGGGACAGCTCCATGCCGAGACCGACACCGGCGGCGTCGTAGTGCTCCTGCAACTTCTTCAGGCTAGCCACCGACACGTACCGACCGCACATGACCTACCGTCCTTCCGTTACCGACGCTCGGCGGAGCATCTCGTCAAGTTCGGGGTCGGGCCCCAAGGCGCGGACTTCTTGCGGGCAGCGGCAGGCGACGGCGAGCTTGGCCGCCCACCCCAGCGCCTCCTCGCGCGAGGGCACGTCGACGACCGTGAGTCCGCCGATAGCCTCCGGGGGCGGGCCATCAGTAACCGCCCCGCCGGTGGCCACGATGTCCGCCCGCTGGTCCAGCGCGCCGGAACACACCAGCACGCCCTCGTCCACGGCCTCCTGGGCCACCGCGTGCGCGGCCTTGCCCACGGCGGCCATGTCCTCGCCCGGGATGTGATCCATCGCGTGGGCATCGAACGAGATCAGGTACCAGGTCATCCATGACTCCCTTGCCCCGGCGGCCTCTTCCGGCCGTAGGCTAGCTCACCTAGCAGACGACCAGAACCGCGGTTACTCATCGCCTAACAGCGGTTGATTTCCTGGTGGTGATGCGGGGGACGAGGGCGATGATCGCCTCGCCGTCGCTGATGCTGGTCAGGCAGCCGCGAGATCGGCTCCCCTGCGGGTGGGGAACCGACGGCTCACAAATCAGAAACATCCTCTTGACGTCCCGCTGACCCACCTCGTCAAGGTGTACATGCTGTCCGGACTGCTGGCCGCCGTGGCCGGGCTGATGGTGACCGCCAAATTCTCCATCGCCACGCCGATCGCCGGCGCCAACGACGAACTCGACGCCATCGCCGCCGTGGTCATCGGCGGGGCCAGCCTCTTCGGCGGCACCGGCACCATGTTCGGCACCCTGATCGGCACCCTGATCATCTCGATCCTGGTCACCGGCCTGGTCCTCCTCAACGTGCAGCCGTTCTGGCAGCAGGTCGCGGTCGGGGCGGTACTGATCATCGCGGTCATCCTCGACCAGCTCCGGCGCAGGCTCGCCGACACGTAGCCGGGGGAGAACAGTCCACGTTGAGCCAGCCAATGTGCTCCTGGTTGCGGAAATCAGGGGCACATTGGCACGCCGAGTACGCGCACGGCGGAGAAGGAGCAGCGCTAGCCACTTTCAGGCGGCGGTGATGCCGCCGTCGAGGTAGATGGTCTGGCCGGTGAGGTAGCTGGCTTGCGGCGAGCTGATGTAGGCGATGGCAGCGGCGATCTCCTCGGGGTCGGCGGCGCGTTGCTGGGGGACGGTGGCGAGGTAGGCGGCTTTGGCCTGGGCGTTGTTGCCGGTGACGCGGTCGAACATGGCGGTCTGGACCGGGCCGGGGCCGACCGCGTTGACCCGGACGCCGTAGGCGGCGGCTTCCAGGGCGGCTGACTTGGTGAGGCCGATGATGGCGTGCTTGCTGGCCACGTACAGGGCGGCCCCGGGGAAGCCTTTGCGCCCGTAGATGGAGCTGACGTTGACGATGCTGCCGGATCGCTGGGCCTGCATGACCTGCAGTTCGTGTTTCATGCTGAGCAGGGTGCCGCGCACGTTGGTGTCGAAGCTGCCGGCGTACTGGGTGGCGGTGATGTCGGCGACCGGGGTCATGGCGCCGTCGGTGCCGGCGTTGTTGACCGCGACGTCGAGGCGGCCGTAGCGGGCGGTGGTGTGCTCCACCAGGGCGGCCAGCTGGTCGTCGGAGCGTACGTCGGCGTAGATGAACTCGGCCACCGCACCGAGTTCTTTCAGTTCACCGGCCAGGGTCTGGCCGGCGTCTTCGTGCCGTCCGGAGACCACGACGGTGGCCCCGGTCTTGGCGAAGGTGATGGCGGTGGCCCGGCCGATGCCGGTCAGCGCTCCGGTGATCATGACCACGGGCTGGTTCATCTGGCGTGCCTTTCTCGGAAGCGGCGGGCTAGGCGGGGACGACGGCCTTCAGGCCGCCGTTGACCTGCAGGACGGCGCCGTTGACGTAGCTGGCCGCCGGGGAGGCGAGGAAGACCACGGGCTCGGCGATCTCTTCGGCGGCCGCGGTCCGGCTGAGCGCGAACGCCTGGCCCAGGGCTTCGGCCATGTCGCCGTACACGGCGGTGCCCGGCGTCCGGGTCGGCCCGGCCGCCACGGCGTTGACCCGCACGCCCTGAGGCCCGAACTCGTCCGCCCACACCAGGGTCAGCAGCTCCAGCGCCGCCTTGGAGGCGCCGTAGATGCCGCCGCCCCGGCCCGCGACCGACGCGCCGAACGTGCTGACGTTGATGATCGCGCCGCCCCCGCGGGCCGCCATCTGCGGGGCCAGCGCCTGGACCAGCAGGAACGGGGCCCGCAGGTTGACGTCGATGTGGGCGTCGAACACCGCGTCGGTGACATCGGCGGTCGCGCCGAACTGGTACACGCCGGCGTTGTTGACCAGGATCGTCACGTCACCGGCGGCCGCGGCCAGCCGCCGGACGTCAGCCGCGTCAGTCAGATCAGCGGCTGTGAACCGGGCCCGGCCCCCGTCCTTCTCGATCTCGGTCACCACCTCGTGGCCGCGCTGTTCGTCCCGGCCGTGCACGATCACCTCAGCGCCCGCCGCGGCCAGCCGCCGGGCCACCGCCCGGCCAATCCCGGCCGTCGCCCCGGTCACCAGCGCCGCCGAGTCTGCCAATTCGTCCGCCATGACTGCTCCTCGCAGATTGGGTTACATTTCCCAAAATCTGAGCACGACCGTAGCGGCGCCAGATTGGGAAGTCAAACCCAATCTTGGGTAAGCTCGCGGCATGGACCGTGGCGAGCTGCAACTGACCGCGAAGGGACGGGCCACCCGGGCCCGCATCCTGGACACCGCGGCCGGTCTGATCCTGCGCCGCGGCGTGGCGGGGACCGGCATCGATGACGTGCGCCGAGCGGCCGGGGTGAGCGGGTCGCAGATGACCCACTATTTCCGCGACCGGGACAGCCTCATCCACGACGTGGTTGAGTTCCAGGCCGAGTCGACCCTGGCCCAGCACCAGGCTCCTGAGCTCGACGGGTTCCGCACCCTGGCCTCACTTCGGCTGTGGGCCGACCTGCAGATCGAGCGGCAGCGGCAACGCGATTGCCAGGGCGGCTGCAGCTTCGGGTCACTGGCCGGCCAGCTGGCCGAGTCCAGCCCGGAGACCCGCGCCGACCTGGCCGACGGCTTCACCAGATGGCTCGCCCTGCTTCAGCGTGGATTGGAAGCCATGAAGGCCACGGGTGAGCTGCGGGCCGACGCTGACCCGCATGACCTGGCCTACGCGCTGCTGGCCACTATGCAAGGCGGCATGCTGCTCACCCAGACCCTGCGCACCGTCGAGCCCCTTGAGGTGGCCTTCGACACCGTCTTGGCCAGGGTCGCCTCGTTCGCTACCGACCCGGCCCAGGCAGCACACATCTTGCGGCTAACGCCAGTTCACCAGCGGCTGCTGCGGGGCGTGCCCGACCACGCCCCCGGTCAGCCGCCGGCGTGGCGAACCAGCGACTGCTGACCAGGGGCGAGGCCGTCGACGGTGGGGATCGGGGCCAGCGGGGGCGTCAGGTGGGTCGACAGCCAGGAGAACGCGGTCGGTTCCTCGCTGAGCCAGACCTGGAAGTTGTGCCCGCCGTGGGCCAGCCCCAGCACGTCGACGTGCAGGGGCGGGCGGGCGGCGGCGGCCAGCGCCCGGCCGTCGCCGGAGCTCTGCAGGCTGTCGTAGGAGTACATCAGCAGCAGGCTGAGGGCCGGCGGGGCCAGGTGCTGGGCACGCCAGACGGCGCTGTTCTGGTCGAGCAGGCTGACGCTGCCGCCGAACAGGTCGCCGGTGGTGTGGTCGTGGGCCGGGTTGTTGTAGCCGGCCATCGACACGGCCGCGCCGTAACGGTCGGGGTGGCGCAGGGCCAGGTTGACGGCGCAGTAGCCGCCGGTCGAGTAGCCCATGATCGCCCAGCCCGCGGCCGAGTGCTGGACGCGGAAGTCGTGGCCGATGGCGGCGGGCACGTCGGTGGTCAGGTAGGTGTCGACCTGGGGACCGTGGGCCACGTTGACGCACTCGGTGTCGCGCGGGGGCGCGACGATGCTGGTCGGCATGACCGCGATCAGCGGGCTGACGTGGCCGGAGGCGATGGCCCGGTCGAGCACCCGGGCCACGGCCAGCTGCTCGACCCAGTTCCGGGGGTGGCCGGGATAGCCGGGCAGCAGCTCGACCACCGGGAATGCCCGGTTCCGGTAGGCCGGATCGCCGTACTGGGGCGGCAGGTAAACCAGGGCCGGATGGGAGCCGACCTGGCTGACCGGGCCGGGGATATTCAGCACGATGACGGTGCCGTGGCCGGTCCGCGCGTCCCGCACGATGCGCGGCTGCAGGCTCTGATCCTGGCTGCCCGCCGGGGTGGACGGGCTCGCCACGTGGGGGCGCTGGTGGCCCGCCAGCTCCGCCCACGAGCTGTAGAAGCTGAAGGCGTCGTTGAGCAGCACGCCCGCCAGCAGCACCGCACTGAGCTGGCTGACCAGGATCATCATGCTCCGGAACGGCCACGCCAGCCACGGCCGGCGCACCCGGTTCCAGCCGGCCGCCAGGATCAGCGGCAATCCCACGCAGGCCAGAATGCACAGCCCGACGATCCCCGGCCCCGTCAATGACGTCACGACTGGCGGCCCCGCCCCAGGCGACGCGACACTTCCACGCGGCTCAGCGTAGACCAGTTCATACCGCCATAAAAACGGGTTGTACTCTCACCAGGTGAACAGCATCCGGGCTCTGTTCGGGCGGTTCCGGCACCTGCTCCACGAGGGTGCCCGGTTCGGCGTCGTCGGCGTGGTCGGGTTCATCATCACCGACGGCGGCACCAACCTGCTGCAGTCCCCGCTGCACGGCTGGCTCAAGGCCAACGTGATCGCGACGGTGGCCGCGATGGTCGTCACCTACCTGGGCAGCCGCTACTGGACGTTCCGGCATCGCGAGCGCACCGGCATGGGCCGCGAGACCGTGCTGTTCTTCGTGCTCAACGGGGTCGGCCTCGGCATCCAGCTGGCCTGCATCGGGATCACCAACTACGCGTTCGGGCGGACCGACCGGCTGGCCGCCAACATCGCGCTGCTGGCCGGGATCTGCCTCGGCACCCTGTTCCGGTTCTGGTCCTACCGCAAGTGGGTGTGGATCGCGCCGGCCGACAGCCCGGTGCTCGATCCGGCCGAGTTCGCGGCCGAGGAACTGGCCGGCCCACCCGCCAGCGACTCGGCCGGGCCGGCCACACGCTGAGCGGCGGCCAGCGGCGTCAGGGACAGTGGCGTCAGGGACAGTGCAGGATCGTCAGCAGGGCGACGGCCGGAGCCCCGACCGACAGCATGGACACCGTGGCCAGCGTGAGCGAGGTCAGCGCCCACTGGCCCCGGCTGGGGCGGCCGGGCGGCTCGATCAGGCGGCGGATCCGCTCGGCGGCCGCGGTCCCGCCCGCGCCCAGCGCCCCGGCCGGTGCCCCGGCCGCCGCCACCGCCAGCAGCGCGCCCGCCAGCGTGAGCCGGTTCTCGCGGCGGGTGGCGACGTCGTCGGCCGCCACCTCGACCAGGTCACCGACCTGGGTGGCGGCCAGCGCGAAGAACGGGACGACCGGGAAGGCGTGCTGCAGCGCACCCGCGAACGCGACCAGCAGATGGTGGCGGCCGGCCAGGTGCGCCCGCTCGTGGGCCACCACCGCCTCCAGCTGGCGGCCCTTGAGACAGCGCAGCGCGCCGGTCGTCAGCACGATCCGGCGGCGACCCGGCAGGCAGTAGACGGCGGGCTGGTCGTCGTCGATGACCTGCACCCCGTCCGGCCCGGGACGGGCGATCACCGTCAGCACTTCGTCGTGCCGGACCCGGCGGCGGTGGGCGCCGGCCAGCGCCGCCCCCAGGCACCAGGCGATCCGGCCGAGCACGGTCACCACCAGCAACGCGCCAAAGCCAGTGGTGAGGATCCCTTCCGGCATCCAGTGCTGGGCCCACATCGCCATCAGGCAGGTGTGGAAGGCGGCCGGGGTCAGCGAGCACGGCAGGCAGGGGACGGCCAGGATGACCCCGGCCGCCAGCACCGAGGCGACGATCGACAAGGTGGCCGCCTGCCAGGTGGCGATGGCCGCCCGCGGGGCCCGCGGCGCCCAGGTCGCCTGGGGCAGCCAGTGCGCGCCGGCCAGGGCCGCGCTCATCGCGTAGACCAGTAGCACGGTGACGATGGCGGCCCGCATCATCGCGCGCTCTCCTCGTCGCCCTCGTGCCCCTGGACCGCGTCGAGGGCCGCCCGCAGCGAGGCGATCTCGTCCGGTTCCATGCCGCCGACCAGCCGTACCAGCGTCGCGGCCGGGTCCGGGGCGACCGCCAGCGCCTCGTTCAGCAGCTGCCCCACGTAGTCGTCGCGGGTCCGGACCGCCTCGTACCAGTAGGCGCGGCCGTTCTTGTGCCGGGTCAGCCAGCCCTTGTGGAACAGGTTCTCCATGACCGTCTGGACCGTGTTGAACGCCAGCGGGCGCTCCTGGTTCAGCTGGTCGGACACCTCACGCACGCGGACCGGGGCGCCGGCCGCCCACACCACGTCCATGATCGACGCCTCGAGGTCGCCGAACCGGGCCATCGCGTCTCCCCCCGCCCAGGTGCAGTTCGCGTCAACTTATGGCTTAAGCACCTTAGTTGACAAGGTATTTGCCGAGATGCCCATCCATAACCTAACTTACTTAGGTACTTAGGTGTAACGTCCCGCTCCTGCGCACGTCGAGGAGAAGCGTCTTGGAGTCTGTGATGTTCGCTGGTGAATACGCCTCCTGCCGCAGCTCGCTGTGGCGCAACTTCGCCGGTCACGTAGTGCTGCCCTGGGCCCTCCAGGGCCTCGAGCCGAACGGCCGTCTGCTCGAGCTGGGCACCGGCAGCGCCGCGATGGCGGCCGGCACCGCCGCCCGCTACCCGGGGGTGCACGTCACCGCCACCGACCTCGACCCGGCCATGGTGCAGGTCGCGGCCGCCCGGCTGGCGCCCTACCGGAACGCCACCGCCGAGCAGGCCGACGTCAGCCACCTGCCGTTCGCCGACGCCTCGTTCGACGTCGTCACCAGCTTCCTGATGCTGCACCACGTGGGCGACTGGCGCGGCGGCGTCGAGCAGGCCTACCGGGTGCTGCGGCCGGGCGGCACGTTCGTGGGCTACGACTTCACCGACGCCTTCGTCGCCCGCGCCCTGCACCTCCACGACCGCACCCCGCACCGGCTGCTGCACCGCCGCGACCTGCTGGCCGCGCTGGCCACGGCCGGATTCGCGCGGCCGGTGGTCAGCTACGGCTGCGGCCGCCAGCTCATGCGCTTCATCACCGTCAAGCCGGCCGAGCCCGTCAAGGCCTGACCCCCCACTGGGAAGCCAGCTCGCTTACCCAACCCCCGGCGGCGGCCGGGTCGGCGGGCGGGCTCGCCACCACCACGTACTCGGTGACCCCGAGCTGGGCGAGGCCGGGCAGCAGGCCCGGATCGCCGTCCGCCAGCGCCACCGCCACCGTGAGATCAGCCAGGTGGCGGCCGTGCTCCTCGCACCGCGCCGCCAGCGTCTTGACCCGGTCGGCGACCGCAGCGGCGGGGACGTTGAAGCCGTACCAGCCGTCCCCGATGGCGGCCACCCGGGCCAGCGAGGCGTCGCTGTTGCCGCCGAACACGACCGGGATGCGCCGCCCGCGCACCGGCCGGGGATTGACCCGGACCGCCGTGAACTGGGTGAACTCGCCGCTGAAGGAGGCGACGTCGTCGGCCCAGAGCGTGCGCAGGGCGGCCACGTACTCGGCGGTGCGCTGGCCGCGGCGCGCGAACGGGACGCCGAGGGCGGCGAACTCCTCGGCCGACCAGCCGACGCCGACGCCCAGCGTGAGCCGTCCGCCGGACAGCAGGTCGAGCGTCGCGGCCTGCTTGGCGGCGATCACCGGGTTGTGCTCGGGGAGCAGCAGCACCCCTGTGGCCAGCCCGATCGTCGTGGTCACGGCGGCCATGAAGCTGAGGCCGAGCAGCGGGTCGAGCCAGTCGGCGGCGGCCGGGACGGCGATGCGGCCGTCGGCCGAGTACGGGTAGCGCGAGGCGGGCTGGTCCACCATCACCACGTGCTCGCCCGACCACAAGGTGGCGAAGCCGGCCCGCTCAGCGGCGGTCGCGACCGCTCGGATGACGTCCGGCCGGGCGCCGGGACCGATGCCCAGCGCGTGCAGCCCGACCCGCACCTGTCCTGCTCAGATCGCTCAGGCCGGTAACAAGCGCGGCGGCGGCGACTGCCATTCGCGGTCGTCGAGGTGCTCACGGCGGGACCGGGTGAGGCCGACCGCGATCAGGGCCACCCCCACCAGCACCAGCGAGCCGGTCAGGACGACGACGCCGGCCGTGTTGATCAGCGCGTTGTGGGTCAGCCCGCCCAGCAGCACCAGGATCAGGCCGATGGCGCCGCCCAGCCCCCACAGCATGTAGGTCCGGGCCGGGATCCGGGCTCTTGTCCGGGGTGGGCCAGAGTAACGAGGCTCGGTCCGCACCGACCCCAGGCGGCGCGCCAGCGCGACCAGCCGCCGCTCCTTGGCCAGCTGGGCTTCCAGCTCGCGCCAGCGGCGTTCCTCGTACTCTGTCATCGGCATATAAGGTTCCCCGTCTCCGAGGCCGTGTCCAACTAGCCCTTATTAGGAGAACACTTGCTGGCCGGACGCGCAATCGGTGGTGGGTCACACCGCGTTCGCTGTCCGGTTAATTAATTTCCGCTGGCGCCGAAACCGGACGCTAGGGTGGAAGCCCCCCAGCGCCCGGATTGGGCCGGATGAGGAGCGAGAGCGGTGCCCGAGATCACGCCCACCGTGCCGGAACGGCCGTCGCTGGACGGCGCCGACGTCAAGTGGGCGCGGGTATGGGACGCGGCCGGGCTGTACCGGTTCCCCAAGCCGGCCGACCGGTCCGAGGTGTTCTCGATCGACACCCCGCCGCCCACGGTCAGCGGTTCGCTGCACGTGGGGCACGTCTTCTCCTACACCCACACCGACATCGTGGCCCGCTTCCAGCGGATGACCGGCAAGCACGTGTTCTACCCGATGGGCTGGGACGACAACGGCCTGCCGACCGAGCGGCGGGTGCAGAACCACTATGGCGTGCGCTGCGACCCCTCGCTGCCCTACGACCCCGGCTTCGCCGCCCCGGCCACGCCGCCCGCCCAGGGCCAGCGGCCGCTCGACGTCTCCCGCCGGAACTTCGTCGAGCTGTGCGAAATGCTGGCTGCGGCCGACGAGCAGGCGTTCGAGGCACTGTGGCGGCGGCTCGGCCTGTCGGTCGACTGGTCGCTTGGCTACACGACCGTCGGCCCGCACGCCCAGCGGATCTCCCAGCTGTCGTTCCTGGACCTGCTGGCCCGCGGCGAGGCCTATCAGGCCGAGGCGCCGACGCTGTGGGACGTCGGCTTCCGCACGGCGGTGGCCCAGGCCGAGCTGGAGGATCGCGAGCACCCCGGGGCCTGGCACCGGATCCGGTTCCACCGGCCGGACGGGGGCCGGGTGGACATCGAGACCACCCGCCCGGAGCTGCTGCCGGCCTGCGTGGCGCTGATCGCCCACCCCGACGACGAGCGCTACCGGCCGCTGTTCGGCACGACCGCGACCTCCCCGGTGTTCAAGGTCCCGGTGCCGATCCTGGCCCACCCGGCCGCCGAACCGGACCGGGGCGCGGGCATCGCCATGTGCTGCACGTTCGGTGACCTGACCGACGTCCAGTGGTGGCGAGAGCTCAAGCTGCCGAACCGCACGATCATCGGGCGCGACGGCCGGATCCTGGCCGGCCCACCGGCCGGGCTGGACGACCCGGCCGGCCGCCGGGCCTACGCCGAGCTGGCCGGGGCGACCGTGTTCACCGCCCGGGAACGGGTGGTGGAGTTGCTGCGGGCGGCCGGTGACCTGGAGGGGGACCCGCGCCCGGTGCGGCGGCCGGTCAAGTTCTACGAGAAGGGCGACAAGCCGCTGGAGATCGTGTCCAGCCGCCAGTGGTTCATCCGGTCGGTCGCCCACGCCGACGTGCTGCTGCGGCGCGGCGCCGAGCTGGTCTGGCACCCCGCCTACATGAAGGCCCGTTACGACGACTGGGTGCGCGGCCTGAACGGTGACTGGCTGGTCAGCCGCCAGCGCTTCTTCGGGGTGCCGTTCCCGATCTGGTACCCGCTCGACGCGGCCGGGGACCCCGACCACGGCGCGCCGATCCTGGCCCCCGCCGGCACGCTGCCGGTCGACCCGTCGTCGGCCACACCGCCCGGTTACACCGAGGACCAGCGTGGCGCGCCGGGCGGGTTCGCGGCCGACCCCGACGTGATGGACACCTGGGCCACGTCCTCGCTGACCCCGCAGATCGTGTGCGGCTGGGCCGAGGACGAGGAGCGCTACGCGCTGACCTACCCGATGGACCTGCGCCCGCAGGCCCACGACATCATCCGCACCTGGCTGTTCTCGACCGTGCTGCGGGCCGAGCTGGAGTCGGCCACGCTGCCGTGGCGGCACGTGGCCCTGTCCGGCTGGATCCTCGATCCCGACCGCAAGAAGATGAGCAAGTCCAAGGGCAACGTGGTCACCCCGATCGGGCTGCTCGAGCAGTTCGGCGCCGACGCCGTCCGCTACTGGGCCGCCAGCGGCCGCCCGGGATCCGACACCGCCTTCGACCAGGGGCAGATGAAGGTGGGCAGGCGGCTGGCGACCAAGATCCTCAACGCCAGCCGGTTCGTGCTCGGGTTCCCTCAGCCGTCGGCCGGGGCCGAGGTCACCGAGACCGTGGACCGGGCCATGCTGGCGGCGCTGGACGAGGTGGTGGCCCGGTCGACCGCGGCCCTGCGCGACTTCGAGTACACCAGCGCGCTGGAGGCGACCGAGCGGTTCTTCTGGTCGTTCTGCGACGACTATCTGGAACTGGTCAAGCAGCGCGCCTACGCCGAGGACGGCGCCCCGGACGACCCGGCCGCCGCGGCGGGCCCGGCCGCCCAGTCGGCCCGGCTGGCGCTGCGCCAGGCGCTGTCGGTGCTGCTGCGGCTGTTCGCTCCATTCCTGCCGTTCTGCGCCGAGGAAGCCTGGTCCTGGTGGCACGACGACTCGGTGCACACCAGCCCCTGGCCCGCCGCCGGCGTTGACGGCCGGGTCACCGGCGGCGTCACGGCCGGCCTCGCGGTCGCCCCGGCCGCCACCGCGGTGCTGAGCGCCATCCGCAAGGCCAAGTCGGAAGCGCGCCAGTCCATGCGCGCCCCGGTCCGCCTGGTCCGCGTGCAGGGGCCGGCCGCCGAGGTGGACGCGCTGCGGGCCGCCCGCGACGACATCGCCGCGGCCGGCCACGTGGAGACGCTGCTGGTGGAGGCCGGCCCGGCGACAGAACTGTCCATCGCCGTCGAGCTGGCCGAAGCCCAGCCGGACGCCTGACCGACCGCCCGCCCGGCCCGGCCACCCCGGCCGACAGTGGACCGCGCGGTTTCATTCGCCCCAACTGTCACGATTGCCCCGACAGGCGGCTTTGGTTTCAGTAAGGTCTCTTAACACTTGCTGTTGCGTCACGGGCTGGGACCCCCGGAACGCGACAGCGGAACCCCCGGTGGAGCGGGCGGGCCAGACGACTTTCCAGAAAGCGGTAGTCATCCATGCGTTCGTTCCTCACCGGGACGGCGGTCGTCGCGGCCGCCGCCCTGGCCACCGGCGGCGTGCTGTTCGCGGCCCACGCCGGCTCCGGTCAGGCCGGTCACGCCGGCAGCAGGCTGGCCGCCAGCCAGGCCACCGCGGCCGGCCGCTACCCGGCCCACTACGCCGCCCCCTACCTGCAGATCAACAGCGGCGACGCGGGCGACATGGCGGCCGACCTGAGCGCCTCCGGCGTCAAGGACTACACGCTGGCGTTCCTGATCCCGCAGTCCGGCTGCACCCCGGAGTGGGAGGACAACGGCGATGCCGTGGGCGCCTTTTCAGCCCAGATCAATTCGCTCAAGGCGGCCGGCGGCAACGTGATCATCTCGTTCGGCGGCGAGTCGGGCGGCGAGCTGGCCGAGACCTGCACGTCGGTGAACTCGCTGACCGCGGCCTACGCCAACGTGGTCAGCACCTACGGGGTCAACCGGCTGGACTTCGACATCGAGGGCGCCACCCTGTCCAACACCGCCGCCAACACCCGGCGCGATCAGGCCCTGGCCGCCCTGCAGGCCCAGGACCCGTCCGTCCAGGTCGACTACACGCTGGCGGTGGCGCCCGACGGGCTGCCGTCGCAGGAGCTCGGCGTGCTGCAGGACGCCAAGGCCCAGGGGGTCAAGGTCAACCTGGTCAACATCATGACGATGGACTTCGGTAACGGGCAGAACGCCCTGAACGACGCGCTGTCGGCCGCCCCGGCCACCGCGGGCCAGCTGGCCAGCCTCTACGGCGTCTCCACGGCCCAGGCCTACGCGATGATGGGGCTGACCCCGATCGCGGGGAAGAACGACGACAACGAGGTGTTCTCGACCGCCAACGCCTCGACGCTGGAGAGCTTCGCCGCCACCAACGGCGTCGGCGAGCTGTCGTTCTGGGAGGTCGACGGCTACGACAAGCCGGCCGGCTACGCCTACTCCAAGATCTTCAACGCGATCACCGGCGGCACCAGCACCGGCGGCTCGACTTCGACTGCCGACGCGATCACCGGGTACGGCGGCCTGTGCCTGGACGACCGGGGCGCCAGCACCGCTGACTTCAATCCGGTCCAGGTCTACACCTGCAACGGCACCAACGCCCAGCAGTGGACGGCCGGCCGCAACGGGACCCTGCAGACGCTGGGCAAGTGCCTGGACGTGTACGCGGCCGGCACCGCCAACGGCACCACCGTCGACCTCTACGACTGCAACGGCACCGGGGCCCAGGTCTGGCAGTCCCAGTCCAACGGGGCGCTGCTGAACCCCGAGTCCGGCAAGTGCCTGGACGACACCGGCTGGTCGGCCACCCCCGGCACCCAGGCCCAGATCTGGTCCTGCACCGGCGCCGCCAACCAGGCCTGGAAGCTGCCCTGACCTGAGCCCAAAGACCGACGGACTCCGCGCAAACCGGGGAGCGCGGAGTCCGTTTTGCTTTTTAATTAAAGGGTTCGTAAGTCAAACGGTTCCCGGGATCGGCCGGCGTCCCGGGAAACCGCAGTCCAGCCGGTGGTACCAGCCGAGCTCGGTATCCCCCTCCAGCCAGCACAGCAGCACCGGCTCGTCGCCGAAGGTGGCCGGGAAGTCCAGCAGCAGCGGCGCGAAGCCTTTGACCTCGATGCCCTGTTCGGGGAACCAGCCCAGCAGCTCGCCCAGCCGGGCCTCCAGCCCCTTGGCCTCGGGCAGCCCGCCCAGGGCGGACGGGCGGCCCCGGCGCCGGTCGGCTTGCAGCTCGGCCAGGTCGGCCCGGGCGGCCACCAGCTCGCCGGCCCGCGCGAGCACGGCCGGCATCAGGTCACGGGCCTGCTCGACGGTGAAGATCTGTTCCACACCAGCAGTATCTACTGGCTGGCTCCACACCTCGGTCAGCTGGTGATCTGGCGCGGGCCGCCGCGGCCGCCGGGGCTGGGCAGCCCGGGGGGCCCGCCTCCGATCAGGGCGGTGCGGCCGACCGGCATCGGCAGCGGCACCGGGGCCGACGCCCGGGTCGGCTTGGCGGGCACCGCCGCCAGCCGCAGCGCCAGGGCCGGGCACATGTTCACCGCCTGCTGGGCGTCCTTCTCCAGCCAGTCCGGCACCGGGATGTCGAGCATCACCGGGTAGCCGGTGCTGTCCAGGTGCACGATCTCCGGCACCAGGTGCGCGCACAGGCCGTGGCCCTCGCACCGGGTCCAGTCCACCACCAGCCGCTGCCGGGTCTGCACCTCGGGGCCGGTCGGCAGCGGCAGCACGCCGCGGACCGGGCGGCCGCAGGAGGAGTGGAACACGTGAGCGGCCAGGTCCTCGGTGAACACGTCGAGCGCCGACAGCACGAACCGGGTGGTGCCGTCCGGGTGGGCGCAGGCGCCGCGGCCGGACACGGCCGCGGCCGAACGGCGGGCCACGTCCAGCGCCTCGATGCCGCCGGAGCCGTCCACGATGGCGGCCAGCGCCCGCGCGATCCGGGGCAGGCCCAGCTTGCACGGGCCGCACTGCCCGGCCGATTCGCCCGCCAGGTAGCTGGCGATCCGCGACACCTCGCCGAGCGGGCAGGTCCCGTCGCCCAGCGGCAGCACGATGCCGGCCCCGAGGGTGCCGCCGACCGCTTCCAGCCCGGCCCGCGACACCGGCACCACGTAGGCGTGGTCGGCGGTCAGCCACATGCCGTGGTAGCCGCCGACCAGGACCCCGTCGCCCGCCGCGGCCTGGCAGATGTCGAGCACCGAGCCGAGCGGCACCCCGGTCGGCACCTCGACCACGGCCGGCCGGCCGGCCGACCCGCTCACGCTGAGCAGGACGGTGCCGGGCTCCTCGGGCATGCCGACCGAGGCGTAGCGCTCGGGGCCCAGCAGCGCCAGCACGGCCAGCTGGGCGTAGGTCTCGGCGTTGGACAGCAGGGTGGGCAGCCCGTCCACGCCGCTCTCGGCGGCCAGCACCTTGCGGCCGGGCGGGATCGGGGTCTTGCCGTTGATCGCCCGGATCAGGGCGCCGCTCTCGCCGGAGATGAACCGCTCCGGTACCTCGACGATGCGGACCAGGTCGCGCAGGCCCGGCTCGGCCGCCACCGCCGCTTCCAGCGACCGGTTGGCCAGCTCGTTGCTGGCCACCCCGATCACGATCTCTTCGGCCCCGATCGCCTCGGCCGCCAGCGCGGCCCCGCTGAGGACCAGGTACGGCGACCGCATCAGCAGCATCTTGTCCTTGAAGCTGCCGGGCTCACCCTCGGTCGCGTTGACCACCACGATCGTGGGCTCGTCCTTCTTGTGGGCCGCGTCGACGACCGCCTTGAGCTTGCGCGCGAACGGGAACGCGGCCCCGCCGTGCCCGCGCAGGTCGACCTGCTGGGCCATGGCGATGATGTCGCCGTCGGACAGCCGCGGCAGCCGCCCGAACAGGTCCCGGTGGGCCTCCAGGTCCAGCCGGGGATAGCGGTCGAGCCCGGCCGTCAGCCGGGCGGCCCCGATCCGCATGATGGCCGGGGCGGCCGGCCGGGCCGCGCCCGGGTGCATCCCGGAGTTGGAGCTCATCGTCGTTCGTCACCGCCGTAGGAGGGGATCCGGGGTACCGGTCCCGTGTCGGGGCCGGCCGGGCGCCGTCGGCGGCCGGGCCGGGGCTGGCTGGGGTACCGGTCCGCGGGCGGGGGCGGCGGTGCCCCGTGACCCTGGTCCGGGCCGGACTCGTACGCCCAGCGGTCGTAGGGGGCCTCGTCCTGGTAAGGATTGCTGCCCCGGTAGGGAGCCCCGTAGGGCTCGCTGTCCGTGCTGTTCCCGTAGGGGTGGCTGGTCTCGTAGGGGTGGCTACCCGGGCCCGGGCCGTACCCCGGGCCGGCGCCGTAGCCGGGCGGCGGGCCAGCGCTGGGAACCGGGCCCGGCGGCTGGTAGCGCGGATCCGGCCGGTCGGGCCGGTAGGCGGCGGCGCGCGGGTCCTGGCCGTAGCCGGGCGGCGGTCCGGCCGGCCGGGCCGGCGGCGGACCGGGCCGGTAGTCAGCCTGCTCGTCCCGGTAGACCGACCGGTAGTCAGCCTGCTCGTCCCGGTAGACCGGCTGCGGAGCGGTGTCAGGCCGAGGCATCGGGCCGGTACCCGGCCGAGGCATGGGGCCGGTACCCGCCCGCGGCTGCGGGCCACTGCCCACGCGCGGGATCGGGCCGGTGCCCGGCTGCGGCATCGGGCCGGTACCCATACGGGGCTGCGGGCCCGTATCCATGCGCGGCTGCGGGCCGGTGCCCGGCCGCGGCATCGGACCGGTACCCATGCGCGGGATCGGGCCGGTGCCCGGCTGCGGCGTCGGCCCGGTCGCGGCCCGCGGCAGCGGGCCGGTCCCCCGGGGCGGTGGACCGGCCGGGTAGCCCGGCGGCGGCCCGCCGGGGCCCGACGGCGAGCGACCCGGAGGCCGGGACCGGACCCCATAAGCGGGTTGGGGCCCGGTCCCGAAATCTGATGGCAACGGCGCCGCGATGGCCTGCGGAGCCGGCCGGGTGACCGGCGGGAACGGCTCCAGCGCGGGCAGTGCGCCGGTCCCGCCCGCGCCCGGCCGTCCGGCCGCGGCCAGCGCCGGGCTGGCCCCGGCCAGCGGCATCGTCCCGGTCAGCTGGCCCATCAGGCCGAGCGCGGCCGCCCGGGTCGGCATCGACTGGCCGCCCGCCCGGGTCGGGTCCGAGTGCGGGGAGGCCGACCGGACCGCGTCGCGCGAACTCAGCGACGAGGCCAGGATCCGGACCAGCACCGCCACCGCGATCAGCGCGACCACGATGCCGTAGCTCCAGTACACGAACGAGCCGATCGCCTGGCGGCCGGCCAGCAGGCCGTGCAGGATGCCGAGGATCAGCGCCGCGTAGGACGAGTAGTGAATGGCGCGCCATTTCCAAGCGTGGCCACTGGCGGTAAACCGCCGCCGGATAATGCCGGTGATGACGAGTAGCACAATTATGTCGGAGGCAATGGTGCCCTCGGCCATATAAAAAGTGCGGTATTGCGAAAGAAAAGGAATAAACGCGTCAAGCAGATGTACGTGCTGAGTGTTCGATTCCTCGAGGTGCGGCGCCGTTATCTCCAGCACGATATGGATGATCAGGAACGCCAGCGCCCCGAACGAAACCGCACGGTGCACGGCTTGCGCGAGCACCCGGTGCCCGGGCGTCATCACGATCCGGTCGGCCGCCACTACGCCCATGCAGACCGATCCGGTCAGGGCCAGCAGCGCGAATACGCCGCTGTACCTGAGCAGGAAATGGTCGGAGGCGGCCAGTACGACGTGACCAGCAGACGTCACCGCCAAACCAAATGCCAGCAGAACAATGCCGATGCCTGCTGACATCAAGATGAGGGGTCTGCGCTCTGCGCCCTCCCGGGCGGCCGAGGAACGTGAGTCCCTGCGGTCACGCGAGCGGGTGCGGGTCGTAGTCACGACGTGCCTCCTGAAGACCGTGACGATCCAAAGAGAGCCAAGGGCGACGCACTATTCATGCGGTTTAGCAATAGAGCGGAAAAGCTGCGTTATGACAGTTTTGCCATTCGAAAGGCAACCGTAGCAGGTTTGATCACGGCTTGGGCACGAATCGATATATAAAATTCCTGTGAAATCGGGTTCGTCCGATTCACCCGCACTGCCCGGGCCGCTACGATATGCGCCGGCTCAGCCCCGGCCCACCGTGACGATCGCGACCGGTGCCCGGCCCGTCCTGCGTTACGCGAAAACGGGGACACGTTCCTCCTTCGCCGTGTCCCCCGCCCGCAACCGTTATACCGGTAGCGAACCGGTCAAATCCGCCGAATGGGCATACGCCCAGGCAGATGGATCAAGCCGAGGCGGTGGGCTCGGCCGCGACCAGCTCGGCGATCTGGGCCGTATTCAGGGCGGCCCCCTTGCGCAGGTTGTCGCCGCAAACGAACAGGTCAAGCGCGTTCGGGTGGTCCAGCGACCGGCGGACCCGGCCGACCCAGGTCGGGTCGGTCCCGACCGCGTCGGCCGGGGTGGGGAACTCGCCGTGCTCGGGGTCGTCGATGAGGACCACGCCGGCCGCGTCCCGCAGCACCTGCTGGGCCCCGGCCCGGTCGACCTCGCGGCCGAACGTCGCGTGCACCGCGACCGAGTGCGTGGTCACCACCGGCACCCGGACGCAGGTGGCCGAGACCCGCAGGTCGGGCAGGCCGAGGATCTTGCGGGACTCGTTGCGGACCTTCAGCTCCTCCGACGACCAGCCGTCGTCCTTGAGCGAGCCCGCCCAGGGCACCACGTTCATGGCCAGCGGGGCCGGGAACGGCCCGAGATCGCCGACGGCGGCGCGGACGTCACCCGGCCGCTGGCCCAGCGCCCGGGTGCCGCCGACCTTGTCGAGCTGCGCGTAGAGGGTGTCGATGCCGGCCTGGCCGGCCCCGGAGGCGGCCTGGTAGGAGGCGATCGACATCTCCTGCAGGCCGTACTCCCGGTGCAGCGCGGCCACCGCCACGATCAGCGACAGCGTCGTGCAGTTGGGGTTGGCGATGATGCCCTTGGGCCGGTGGGCGACCTCGGCCGGGTTGACCTCGGGCACCACCAGCGGGACCTCGGGGTCGAGCCGGAACGAGCCGGAGTTGTCGACCGCCACCGCGCCGTGCCCGGCGGCGACCGGGGCCCACTTGGCCGACACCTCGTCCGGCACGTCGAACATGGCCACGTCGACGCCGTCGAAGACGTCCTCGGCCAGCGGCAGGACCTCGATCTCCTGGCCGCGGACGCGGAGCGCCCGGCCCGCCGAACGCGGGGAGGCGATGAGCCGGATCTCCCCCCAGACGTCCTCGCGGGTGGACAGCAGGTCGAGCATGATCGTGCCGACGGCGCCGGTGGCGCCGACCACGGCCAGGGTCGGCCGCGCGCTCATCGCCCGGTCCCCCCGTAGACCACGGCCTCGACCTCGCCGGCGTCCAGGTCGAACGCCTTGTGGGTGGCGTTGACGGCCTCGTCGACGTCCTTCTGGTCGACCACCACCGAGATGCGGATCTCCGAGGTCGAGATCATCTCGATGTTCACCCCGGCCTCGGCCAGCGCGCCGAAGAACGTCGCGGTGACGCCGGGGTGGGAGCGCATGCCCGCGCCGATCAGCGACACCTTGCCGATGCGGTCGTCGTACAGCAGCGACTCGAAGCCGATCTGGTCCTGCAGGTCGCGCAGGGCGCTCATGGCGGTCTGGCCGTCGTCGCGGGGCAGCGTGAACGAGATGTCGGTGCGGCCGGTGGCCACCGCCGAGACGTTCTGCACGATCATGTCGATGTTGATGCCCGCGCTGGCGATGACGCGGAAGATCCCGGCCGCCTCGCCGACCCGGTCCGGCACGCCGACCACGGTGATCTTCGCCTCGCTCCGGTCGTGGGCCACGCCGGAGATGATCGCCTGCTCCACTTCGGACTCCTCCGCGTTCTGCCCGGCACCCGCTTGCACCGTGCTCAGTTGACCGTTTTCCGTCTTCTCGCCGGCGTGCCCGGTGACCCAGGTGCCGGTCTTGTTACTGAAGGAGGACCGGACGTGGATCGGCATGTCGTAGCGGCGGGCGTACTCGACCGAGCGGAGCACCAGCACCTTGGCCCCGCAGGCGGCCATCTCGAGCATTTCCTCGTAGCTGATCCGCGGGATCTTGCGCGCGGTGCGGACGATCCGCGGGTCGGCGGTGAACACCCCGTCGACGTCGGTGTAGATCTCGCAGACGTCCGCGTTCAGCGCGGCCGCGACCGCCACCGCGGTGGTGTCGGTCCCGCCCCGGCCCAGCGTGGTGATGTCCTTGGTGGTCTGCGAGACGCCCTGGAACCCGGCCACGATCGGGATCGCGCCCCCGGCCAGGGCGCTGGAGATCCGGCCGGGCGTCACGTCGATGATCCGGGCCTTGCCGTGGGTGGAGTCGGTGATCACGCCGGCCTGGGAGCCGGTGAACGACTGGGCCTCGAAGCCGAGGTTGGCGATGGCCATGGCCAGCAGGGCCATCGAGATCCGCTCGCCCGCGGTCAGCAGCATGTCCAGCTCGCGACCGGGCGGCAGCGGGCTCACCTGGTTGGCCAGGTCGATTAGCTCGTCGGTGGAGTCGCCCATGGCCGAGACCACCACGACCACCTGGTCGCCCGACTTGCGGGTGGAGACGATCCGCTGCGCCACCCGCTTGATGCCGTCGGCGTCGGCTACCGAAGAGCCACCGTATTTCTGCACGACCAGGGCCACGAGCAGCGCACTCCTCACGAGCGGACGGGGCTGGGGAACGCCCAGAGTTTATCCAGCGCCCGACGAACGGCCACAATCCATTAAAGGACCGTGCGCTCCTCGGCCACGTCCAGCCGGGCGTGCGCGACCACCGAGTGCAGCGCCCGCAGCGCCGCCCCCGCGTGGGTGCCCCAATGATTGAAATACGAGTACTGCCACCACCACAGGGCCTCGAGCTTGCGGTCGGCCCGGTAGTGCTTGAGCCCGTGGATGAGGTCGGCCGCCACCGCCGCGATGTCGTCCGACAGCTGGAACGGCGTGGCCTGGGTGTCCGCGTACGGGTCGAACAGCTCCGCGTAGTCGTCGCAGTCGGGCAGCTGCCCGGCCAGGCCGGCCCGGAGCGCGTCCAGGTCGGGGTCGTCGCCGACCTCGGGCTCCAGGTTGCCGGCCAGGATCACGTCGGTCGTCGCGCCCAGCTGCGCCCCGGCCAGCAGGATCTGCGAGACCTCGAGCAGCAGCAGCGGGACCGCCTCGTCGCCGCCGTCGCCGGCCGCCAGCCGCTCGATCCCGTCCAGGAACAGCCGCACGTTCTCGGCGATCTGGTCGGCCAGCGGGCTCAGGTCCGGTCCGCCCGCCCCGGTGCCTTCTGGCGTGTCAGACATCCAGCAGTCTCCGTCCCTCGAAGGCCCGGCCCAGCGTGACCTCGTCCGCGTACTCCAGGTCGCCGCCGACCGGCAGGCCGCTGGCGGGCCGGGTCACCCGCAGGCCCATCGGCTTGACCAGCCGGGCCAGGTAGGTGGCGGTCGCCTCGCCCTCCAGGTTGGGGTCGGTGGCCAGGATGAGCTCGGTGACGGTGCCGTCCGACAGCCGGGCCATCAGCTCCCGGATCCGCAGCTCCTCCGGGCCGATGCCGTCGATCGGGCTGATCGCCCCGCCCAGCACGTGGTAGCGGCCGCGGAACTCGCGGATCTTCTCGACCGCGGCGACGTCCTTGGGCTCCTCGACCACGCAGATGACCGACGGGTCACGCCGCGTGTCCAGGCAGATCCGGCACTGGTCCTCTTCGGCCACGTTCCCGCAGACGCGGCAGAACTTCACCCGCTCGGTGACCTCCACCAGCGCCGCCGCCAGCTTGCGCGCCTCGTCGGGGTCGGCCGCCAGCAGGTGGAAGGCGATCCGCTGGGCGCCCTTGGGCCCGACCCCGGGCAGCCGCCCGAGCTCGTCGATGAGGTTCTGGATGACCCCTTCGTACACGTCAGTCCCTGTCTCGCTCGTCCCCGCCGCGCGGGCGGCCTGATCTCACTCGCTCTCCGGCGGCTCGGCCTGGCCCGGCAGGGGCGGGCCGCCCAGGCCACCCAGGCTGCCCAGGTCCAGGCCGCCCGCGCCCGCTGCCCCGGGGGTGCCCAGGCCGCCCGGCATGCCGGGCATCTCCGGCAGTCCCGGCATCCCGCCGCCGAGTGCGTTGGCGAACGGGCCCATCTTCTCCTGCTGGAGGTCGCCGGCCCGCGCGTAGGCGTCCCGGACCGCCGCCAGCACCAGGTCGGCGATGGTCTGGGCGGTCTCCTCGAGGTCGTCCGCGTCGATCGCTTCCGGCTTGATGGTCAGGTCCACCAGCTCGCCCTGGCCGTTGACCCGAGCGGTGACCAGGCCACCGCCGGCGGTTCCCGACACCTCGGTGTCGGCCAGCTCCTGCTGGGCGTTGATCAGCTGTTCCTGCATCTGCTGAGCCGCGGCCAGCAGCTGTTGCATATCGAGGCCTTCAGGGTTCACGTTGCCCCCATGAGGTGTTGTCAGCGTCAATTGGAGAGCCTACGGCCTGCCGGACACTGAGTACGCGCGGTCAGTCCTCGATCTCGCCGATGATCTTCCCGCCCAGCTCCCGCTGGATCAGATCCATCCCGGTGATCTCGGTCTGACCAGGGGAGGCCATGTCCTCGGCGTCAGGGATGTCGATCTCGTCGGGGAAGCCGCCGGCCGGCCGGGATGCCCTGGTGCTGCCGTGCGCGCCGTTCCCCTGAGCTCCATTGGACCCGTTGGTACCGGGGGCGCTCTGGCCCTGGCCACCCGGGCGGCCCTGGGTCTTGCTGGCGGGGCCGGGGTAGTCCGCGTCAGACCCTTCCGGGGCTGACTCGTCGGCCGGCCACGGATCGTCCGGCCACGACGCGTCGGTGGTCGCCGGGGCGGGTCGCACGGCGGCCGGAGCCCCGGAGCCGGCCGGGGCGGCGGGGCCGGCGGAGTCACCGGCTCCGGGCTGGGCGACCGGGCCACCCGGGGCGGGACGCTGATCCGCCCCGTCCTGGCGCACCGGGGCGGGCTGGGCCGGGGCGTCCGGGCGGCTCGGCTCGGGCGTACCCCAGCCACCCGCGGAAGCGGCGGGGGCTGAGCCGCCGGCGGCCGGGCGGGACGGACCCGCGTCGGGCCGTCCGCGGCCGCCACCCGAAGCGGCCGGGTCGCCGGCCAGCAGCGCCCTGACCTTGACGTTCAAGCCGAACTGGGCGGCCAGCACCCGCTGCAGGTCGGCGTCGCAGCCGCTGCTGGTGAAGCCCTTGACGTTGCCGTCGCGGCTGAACTGGAGGGTCAGGACGCTGTCCTCCAGCGAGTGCACCGAGGCGTTGCTGAGCAGCATCCAGGCCACCCGGCGCTCACGCTTGACCGCGTCGAGGATGGCCTGCCAGTTGTTGTTGATCGCGTCGGCGCTGGCCCCACCGCCCATGGTGGCGGCCGGGGCCGGAGCAGCCGGGGCCGGGGTGGAGGTAGCGGCAGCGGCGGCGGGCGCGGGGTCCGGGGGCGGGACGGCGGCCGCGCCGGGCCAGCCCGCCGGGCTCTCGGTGCCGCCCGCAGCGGCCGGGGCCATCGGGGCGCCCGCACCACCCGGGCCGCCCGGGGCTGCTGTGCGCTCCGAGGCCGCGGGGGCCGGGGTGGCCGGTGGGGCTGAAGCGGCCGGTGGGGCCGATGGTCGGGATGGGGCAGCCGGGCCGGACGGGGCTTCCGGGCCGGACGGGGCAGCCGGTGACGGAGTGGCGGCTGCTGTCCCGGTGGCGCTCGGGACGCTCGGAGCTCTCGGGGCCGGAGCGCTCGGGACGCCTGGAGCTCTCGGGGCTGGCGCGGCCACCGGGGCGGCTGGGGCTGGAGCCGCAGACCCGGCTATTGGCGCCGGCGCCGAACCGGCCAGTCCGCCGCCCCGTTCCACCCGTTCCAGCCGGGCCAGGAGCGCCTTCTCGTCGGTGGCGGCCGTCGGCAGCAGCACCTGGGCGCACATCAGCTCCAGCAGCAGCCGCGGCGACGTCGCCCCCCGCATCTGGTCGAGGCCGTTGCTGGTGATCTCGGCCGCCCGGGTCAGGCTGGCGATGCCGAACCGCTCGGCCTGCGCCCGCATCAGCTCGAGCCGGTCCGGCGGCGCGTCCAGCAGGCCGGTCTCCCCCGCGTCGGGCACCGAGGCCAGCACGATCAGGTCGCGGAACCGGTCCAGCAGGTCGGCCGCGAACCGGCGCGGCTCGTGGCCGCCTTCGATGATCCGGTTGACCACGCGGAACACCGTGGCGCCGTCGCCGGCCGCGAAACTGTCGGCTATTTCATCCAAAAGGGTGGCGTCGGTGTAGCCGAGCAGCGCGATCGCCCGTTCGTAGGTCAGGCCCTCTTCGTCCGATCCGGCCACCAGCTGGTCGAGCACCGACAGCGAGTCCCGGACCGAGCCCGCCCCGGCCCGCACCACCAGCGGCAGCACGTCGGGCTGGAAGCGGACCCCCTCGCTGCGGAGGATGTCCTCGAGCAGGACGCGCAGGACGGCGGGCGGCACCAGCCGGAACGGGTAGTGGTGGGTCCGGGACCGGATGGTGGCGATGACCTTTTCCGGTTCGGTGGTGGCGAAGATGAACTTGAGGTGCGGCGGTGGCTCCTCGACCAGCTTGAGCAGGGCGTTGAAGCCCTGCTGGGTCACCATGTGCGCCTCGTCGATGATGTAGACCTTGAAGCGCCCCGCGACCGGTGCGTAGAACGCCCGCTCGCGCAGGTCACGGGCATCGTCGACGCCACCGTGGGAGGCGGCGTCGATCTCGATCACGTCGATGCTGCCCGGGCCGGACGGCGCCAGCGCGACGCAGGACTCGCAGACCCCGCACGGATCGGGGGTCGGGCCCTGCACGCAGTTGAGCGAGCGGGCGAGGATGCGGGCGCTCGAGGTTTTGCCGCAGCCGCGCGGCCCGCTGAACAGGTAGGCGTGGTTGATGCGGCCGCTGCGCAGCGCCTGCCGGAGCGGCTCGGTGACCTGCTCCTGGCCCTTCACCTCGGCGAACGTGGCCGGCCGGTACTTGCGGTACAGCGCTAGTCCGGTCTGGGCCAGTCCGGTTTGGGCCAGCCCGGCCCCGGCCGGATTCGGGGGAGCTTCTGCCATGACTCCATCCTCGCCAGCCCGGGGTATGCCGCCGACCGTCCCTGGGACGGGAAGGGTCCCCCGCGCACCCGTCAGTGCCCGCGTACCCTTGCTGCCTTCCGGCCCTGGGGGGGTTGGCAGGATGCACGCCGCGCGGGGGACTTGGGACAGTCTAGTCATGCTCGGGACCGCCCTCGCCCGTCCGCGCCGATCCAGGCCAGAATCTGCGTCACCAGCGCGGCGCGGTCACGGTAAGCTGTCCGGCGGAGGATTCGCCTAGTGGCCTATGGCGCACGCTTGGAAAGCGTGTTGGGGGCAACCCCTCGAGGGTTCGAATCCCTCATCCTCCGCTCTTCTGACCCGATCCGGTGTCAGTATCCGCTTGGTCACCCTCAGTTTCAGCTGCTACATCTTTGGTAGTAGAGCCCCTTCAGTAGCAGTGGCGTCCCATGCGCCACCGCGAAGGAGGAGGGCATGACCACACGGACCACCACGCCGGCCCGTACGGCGCCGTCGGCCGCCCCGCCCGGGCGGCTCACCGTATTCGCCGTCCTGACCGGCCTGACGGCCCTGGCGATATTCCTGCAGGCGGTCACCGCCGGTGAATTCGTCTCCCAGCCGGGCCGGGACTCCTGGGTGACGGTGCACGGCGTGATCGCCGACGTGTCCTGGGGACTGGCGCTGGGCACCGCCCTTTACGCGGCGATCACGCTCCGCCGGGTGGTGCCGCGGCTGGTGCTGGCGGCCGCCGTCCTGTTCGTGCTCACGCTGGCCCAGACCGGCATCGGGCATCTGATCACCGACGACAACCAGAACGGCTGGATCGCGGTGCACGTGCCGCTGGCCTTCGTCATCTTCGGCCTGACGCTGTGGCTGGCGGTGCGGGCCGCGCTGGCCCGCCGCGCGGCCCGGTAGCGGCCGTTCCGGACTCCGTCCGGAATCGATGTATCAAGCACCCTTCCCGCCTGCTCTTGTGAGTCAATCGACGGTCGCAGGCGGGGAGGACCCACGTGGCCAGTACGGAAATGCCGCCGGCGGTGGCCCCCCAGGCCGGCCCCGCCGCCCACGATTCGTTTGACGTCCTGATCCTGGACGCCGCCAGCCGCCAGAGCCTGACCACCGCCCGGCGGCTGGG
The DNA here is from genome assembly GCA_019240215.1 of Actinomycetota bacterium. Taxonomy (GTDB): domain Bacteria; phylum Actinomycetota; class Actinomycetes; order Streptosporangiales; family Streptosporangiaceae; genus Bog-532. Next base: position 35,175 of record JAFAYQ010000037.1, read on the forward strand.
CCGGGCCGGGCTGCGAGTGGCCCTGGCCGAGTGCGCGGCCGACTGCGGGCCGTCCTCCTCGGCGCTGTCGTTCCGCTCCCGCTACTCGGCCCGCAACGTGGTGCTGCCCAGCGTGGCCACCGAGCCGGACGCGTTCGCGGACGCGGTGGTCGCGTTCGCCCGCACCTACCCGACCCGCGTCATCCTCCCGACGGCCGACGCCGGCATCGCCGCGCTGGCGCCCCGGCGGGCCGAACTGGCCACCCTCGGGGCCCGGCTGGCGCTGGCCCCGGACGCCGCCCTGCTGATCGCCACCGACAAGGACCGCACCCTGGCGATCGCCCGCGACCTCGGCATCGACTACCCGCAGACGGTCCGGATCGCAGGGGTCTGGGACCTGCCGGCCGCGATCGACGCGCTCGGTTTCCCGTTCGTGCTCAAGCCGACGGTGTCGATCACCCGCCAGTCGGCCGGGCGGCTGTACGCGGTCGAGGTCGTGAACGAGGTCGAGGCGCTCAAGGTCGTGCAGACCCATCTGAGCGCGGGGGCCGGGGTGCTGGCCCAGCAGTGGGCCAGCGGCCGTCGCGAGGGGGTCACCCTGCTCATCGCGGACGGCGAGGTCCGCGCGGCCTGCGCCCACGTGGCCTACCGGACCAGCCCGGCCCTGGGCGGCGCGTCGGTGCTGCGGGAAAGCGTGCCGCTGGCCGACGACGTCCACTCGGCCGCTGTCCGGCTGGCCACCGCGATCGGCCTCGACGGCGTCTGCGAGGTGGAATTCCGGCGCGACGCCGACGGCCGCCCGCTGCTGATGGAGGTCAACGCCCGGCTGGCCGGGACGATCGAGAACGCCGTGCACTCCGGGGTCGACCTGCCGCTGATGCTGTGGCAGTGGGCGACCGGTGACCCGGTGCCGCTGACGGTCCGCTACCGGACCGGCGTCCGCACCCGCTGGCTGCGCGGCGACCTGCGCTGGCTCCGGGACAACTGGGGCCGGGCGGGGCGGCCGGACTCGATGTCGCGGACGCGGGCGCTGGTCAGCTTCTGCGCCGAGTTCGTGCGCACGTTCCACTACGACTGCCTGGACCGGCGCGACCCGGGACCGGTCCTGGCCGAACTGCGGACCATGACCCGGGGCGCGCGGAAGTCGCGGTCCCCGCGGACCTTCCCGATCTGATCGCGAGGAGCACCGGTGACGAACAAGGCAACGCAGTCCAGGGCGACCGATGAGGTTCTCGTCATCGGGGCCGGCCCCTACGGCCTGTCGATCTCGGCCCATCTGCACGCGCTGGGGATCAGCCACCAGATCGTGGGCCGCCCGAACGGCACCTACCGGTGGCAGGTACCGGTCGGCATGAACCTCAAGTCCGAGCCCTACGCCTCCGACATGGCCGCCCCCCGGCCGGGCTACGACGTGGCCGCCTACTGCGCCCAGCACGGCCTCGACTACTCCGAGCGGCTCGGCCCGCTCAGCCTGGAGCGGTTCAACGGCTACGCCGACTGGTACATCGGGCAGCTGGTGCCGAACATCCGCGACATCACCGTCAGTGACGTCACCCGGATCGGCGACGGGTTCCGGGTCAGCTTCGCCGACGCCGACCCGGTCACCGTCCGGCAGGTGGTGGTGGCGACCGGCGTGCTGCCCTACTTCCGGATCCCGGACGAGCTGGCGGGCCTGCGGGCCGACCTGCTCTCGCACACCAGGGACATCCACCGGCTCGAGCGCTTCCGCGGCCGCCGGGTCGCGGTGATCGGGGCCGGCCAGTCGGCCCTGGAGACGGCCGCGCTGCTGCACGAGGCGGGCGCCGACACCCGTCTGGTGGTGCGGGGGCCCACCCTGACCTGGGTCGATCCCAACCCGGAGACGATCAGCAGGCTGGGCCGGGTGCGGCGGCCGGTCAACAAGCTGTGCGAGGGCTGGCGCTGCGCGGTGTGGTTCTCCCCCGAGGCGTTCCGGCTGCTGCCGGCCCGGGTCCGGGTGGCCAAGGCCCGCACCGTGCTCGGCCCGAGCGGCTCCTGGTGGCTGAAGGACCGGATCGAAGGCGTGGTCGAGACCCTGCTCGGCCACCAGCTGCGGGGAGCCGAGGAGGCCGGCAGCGGCGTCCGCCTGCACCTGGCCGGCCCGGCCGCCACCACCCTCGACGTCGACCACGTGGTGGCCGGCACCGGCTTCCGGGTCGACGTCGACCGGCTGACGTTCCTCTCGGCCACCCTCCGATCCCAGGTCACGACCCTGAACAAGTACCCGGTGCTGTCCCGCGCGGGCCAGTCCAGCGTCCCCGGCCTCTGGTTCGCGGGCGCCCCGGCCGCCGTCAGCCTGGGCCCGTCCGAGCGCTTCATCGGCGGCACCCACAACAGCGTCGCTCCGCTGACCCGCGCCCTGGCCGCCCGCGCCCGGCGCCGCCAGGGTGTGGCTTACGTCACAGGGAACGGCGACGACGGGCCGTCAAGCCGCTCGTTGCCCACCATTTCGGCATGATTCCGGCGTAACCGTGAGTTACCGCAACTTACCCGGTCAACCAGCGCGATGTTCAAGGCGTCAACTATCCGGGGTTGCAGGTGGGGGAACCGCGTGACCCGGTGAGCGGGCCCGCTGTTCGGGCGGAGCCCGGCGGTTTTCGACCCTGAGGGAGTGGGAGCGCCATGCCTTCGGCGACCCCTGACGCCGACATACCGCAGCTGGTCCACGTCGGGCAGAACACCGTGCCTGACATGCGGATACCGGCCGCGGCGCGCGCCAACGCGGCGGCCGACACGGCCGATCTGCCGATCATCACGTCCGGTGACGTCCCCGGCCGCGAGCCGCCGCGGCGGCGCCAGCAGTGGGGCCGCGACCGGCGCACCCGGGCCATGGCGATGGTGCCCAAGCCGGTCAGCGACCGGCGGGTGGCGATGGGGCGGCTGGCCATCATCGTCACCGTCGCGGCCTGGCTGGGCTACCTGGTCCAGTGGTTCTTCGACGACTTCTTCGCGGCCGGCCACGAGTCGGCCGTGGGCCGCGCCGAAGAAGTGCTCTACCTGCTGATCGTCAGCCTGCTGACCGTCTCGGCGCTGGCCTACCTGCTGAGCCGCCTCGGGTTCTGCTACCGGACCCGCACCCACCACCGGTCCAGCCGGGCCATCCTCGACCAGTTCTACGACACCGGCTCCCCCAGCCTGACCACGATCATCCCCTCCTACCAGGAGGACGCCCGGGTCATCCGCAACACCCTGCTGTCGGCCGCGCTGCAGGAGTTCCCGGACAAGCGGATCGTGCTGCTGATCGACGACCCCTACGTGCCCAAGAACTGGCAGGCCCGGGAGCAGCTCGAGGCCGCCCGGGCGCTGCCCCGGCAGATCCAGCACCTGCTGGCCGGGCCCGCCACCCGGTTCACCCAGGCGCTGCACTCGTTCGAGCTGGCGTCCGAGCGCAGCGCCCCGCTCGGCCCCGGGGCCATGGTCACCCTGGCCGGCTACTACGACGAGGCCGCCGCCTGGCTGGAGGACCTGGCCGACGACCAGGAGATCATCGACCACACCGACGCCTTCCTGGTCAACGAGGTCATCCTGCGGCTGGCCCGGTCGCTGCGGGCGATCAAGGACGCGCTGCTCGAATCGGCCAGCGAGGGCGTGGTGCTCGAACCGCTGATGTTCCGGCGGCTGCTGCGGCGGCTGGTCTGGACGTTCCGGGTCGACATGTCCAGCTTCGAGCGCAAGAAGTACGTGTCGCTGTCGCACGAGCCCAACAAGGCGATGAACCTCAACAGCTACATGGGCCTGATGGGCGGCACCTACCGGGAGAAGCGCACAGTCACCGGGCTGGCCCTGGTCCCGTCGCCGCCCGCCTACTGCGACGTCAACATCCCCGACCCGGACTACGTCGTCACCCTCGACGCCGACAGCGTGCTGCTGCCCGAGTACTGCCTGCGGCTGGTCCACCTGATGGAGCAGAGCGAGTACCGCGACGTCGCCATCGCCCAGACCCCGTACAGCGCGTTCCCCGGCTCGGCCACCCGGCTGGAGCGGATCGCGGGCGCCACCACCGACATCCAGCACATCGTCCACCAGGGCCTGACCTACTACGACGCCACGTTCTGGGTCGGCGCCAACGCCGTCATCCGCAAGCGGGCGCTGGACGACATCGCCGAGACGTCCTACGTCGGCGACTGGAAGATCCGGCACTTCATCCGGGACCGCACGGTCATCGAGGACACCGAGTCCACCATCGACATGGGCGTGCGCGGCTGGCGGCTGTTCAACTACCCCGAACGGCTGAGCTACAGCGCCACCCCGCCCGACTTCGGCTCGCTGTGCATCCAGCGCGCCCGCTGGGCCAACGGCGGCCTGCTGATCCTGCCCAAGCTGCACCGGCAGTCGCGGGCCCGCAAGTCCCAGGGCCAGCGCACCCGCTTCGGCGAGCTGTTCCTGCGCTGGAACTACATGGCGTCGATCTGCTGGAGCTCGGCCAGCCTGCTGGTGCTGCTGGCCTTCCCGTTCGCCGCCACCCTGATCAGCCCGCTGCTGGGGGTCCTGGCGCTGCCGTACTTCCTGGCCATGGCCAGCGACCTGCGCTACTGCGGCTACAAGCGGCTCGACGTGTTCCGGATCTACGGGTTCAACCTGGTGCTGCTGCCGGTCAACCTGGCGGGCACGATGTCCTCGATCGTGCAGGGCATCACCGCGTCCAAGGCCGCGTTCGCGCGCACCCCCAAGGTCCGCGACCGGACCGTGGTGCCGCCGTTCTTCGTGATCGCGCCCTACCTGCTGATCGCGCTGGCCGGCTTCACGTTCTACACCGCCTACCGGCACGACCGGGTCGAGAACATGGCCTACGCCGCGCTCAACGTGGTGCTGGCCTGCTACGCGGCCAAGTCGTTCATCGGGCTGCGCAACTCGGTGGTGGACGGGTTCATCCACGCCACCTCGATGCTGTACAAGCAGGGACCGCGGCGCCGGAAGCTGCCGCGCCGCCCGGCCGACCAGCCCGCCCCGCCGGCCGACTGGCGGTCGGTGCTCGAGGTCGGGTTCGAGGAGCCCGATGAGCGACCCGGGACCCGGCGCCGTAACCCCAGCCCGGTCCCGCCGCCGGCCGACGACCCGGCCAGCGCCAAGCGCCGCCTCTCGCTCCTGCGGGTGCTGGTGGCGCTGGTGGTGCTGGCCGGGGCCGGCTACGGCGGCTACACGGCGGTCCACAACCGGGTGGTGACCGCGGCCACCGTCACCCACCAGACCTGGTTCGCCCCCTACGCCGACGCCACCCTGACCCCGACCTACCAGTTCCAGAACCCGGCCGACGACGCCGCCCGGCAGACCGTCCTCGGGTTCGTGGTGGCCGAGGCCAAGGCCGGCTGCAACCCCAGCTGGGGCGGGGCCTACACGCTCGCCCAGGCCGACCAGGCGCTGGCCATGAGCTCCCGCATCGCCCAGGTGCAGCAGAACGGGGCCCAGGCCATCGTCTCGTTCGGCGGCCAGGCCCACACCAGCCTGGACGTGGCCTGCGCCAGCACCGCCAGCCTGGCCGACGCCTACCAGTCGGTGATCAGCCGGTACAGCCTGACCACGATCGACCTCGACGTCGAGGGCGCCGCGCTGAACAACTTCGGGGCCGAGGAACGCCGGGCGGCCGCCATCGCCCAGCTCGAGCAGACGGCCAAGCAGCAGCACCACCCGCTCGCGGTCTGGCTGACGCTGCCGGCCGAGCCGTCCGGCCTGCAGGGCAACGCGCTGTCGGTGATCGAGTCGATGCTCCGCGATCACGTGTCGATCACCGGGATCAACGTGATGACGATGGACTTCAGCCCGGCTCCGGCCGCCGGCACCAGCATGCTCAAGCTGGTCGAGCGCTCCCTCAACGCCACCCACGCCCAGCTGACCGACCTGTACCCCCGGTACGGCATCAAGCTCCAGCCGGAGCAGATCTGGCAGCGGATGGGCGCGACCGTGATGATCGGCCAGAACGACGTCAGCAACGAGAACTTCACGGTGGCCAACGCCCAGGGCCTGACCTCGTTCGCCTCCGCCCAGCGGCTCGGCCGGGTGTCGATGTGGTCGGTCAACCGGGACAGCCAGTGCGGGTCGGCGTTCGCCCAGACCGGGCTGCTGTCCAACACCTGCAGCGGCACCGCCCAGTCGAACCTGCAGTTCTCCAAGGTGCTGGGCGGCCTGGCGGGCAGCGCGACCGCGACCTCGGCGGCCGGCAACGTGCAGCCCGCGGTGGCCAACACCAACCCGGCCGACGCCCCCTACCCGCAGTGGTCGGCCACGGCCGCCTACCCGAGCGGCTACAAGGTGGTCGAGGACGGCGAGATCTACCAGGCCAAGTGGTACAACACCGGCGACGACCCGCAGGCTCAGGTCCAGTACTCCTGGCAGTCGGCCTGGGAGCTGCTGGGGCCGGTGCTGCCCACCGACCGGGCCCCGGCCACGGCCAAGCCGTCGGCCGGGACCTACCCGGCCTGGTCGATCAAGACCGAGTACCACGCCGGGGACCGCATCCTCTACTCCGGGCTGCCCTACCAGGCCAAGTGGAACAACCAGGGCATCGCGCCGCAGAGCGGGGCCGCATCGTCCGACTCGCCCTGGCAGTCACTGGAGCCGGTCCCCGGCGAGCCGACGGTGTCCGCCAGTGCCACCCCCTGAGCCGCCGGCGGCCCCGGCCGCGAGGTTGTAGTCGGGCAGCTCGATGTCGCCAGCCTTGCTGAACTGGCCGGTGAGCAGCAGCTTCATCGGCCAGTGGCCCATCAGCCGCATGTTGAGGTCGCGCAGCCGGATGACCGTCCGCGAGCGGGGCGCGTAGCCGCCGATGCCGCCGGGCGGGAGCTGCTGGGCGCGGGTCACGTACGGGCGCATGACCTGCTCGTAGCGGGCGAAGGCAATGCGGTGGTCGCCGCCCGCGGCGGCCAGCTCGCCCGCCAGCACGTAGCTGCCGACCAGCGCCAGGCTGGTGCCCAGCCCGGTCAGCGGGGTCGGGCAGTAGCCGGCGTCGCCGACCAGCGCGGTCCGGCCGGCCGACCAGCGGTCCAGGTGCACCTGGCCCATCGAGTCGAAGAAGAAGTCCGAGGCCGACCGCATCGCGGTCAGCAGCCGGCCGGTCTCCCAGCCGGCCCCCGCGAACCGGCGGGCCAGCAGGTCCTGCTGGGCGGCGACGTCGCGGCGGTCGTAGGCCAGCGGCTCGGAGCGGAAGCTCAGGCCGCTCTTGATCTCGCCCGGCAGCCGGCCGGGCCGGACCGCGGCCACCCGGCCGCCGGGCGCGTTGTGCATCAGGTACCAGCCGCCGAGGTCGAAGTCGGCGGGCGCGGTGAACCAGGCGGTGTAGGCGCCAAGCGGCCGGACGCAGCCGGATTCGGGCCCGAAGGCCAGCCCGCGCACCACCGAATGCAGCCCGTCGGCCCCGATGACCAGGCCGAACCGCCGCGGCGGGGCCTTCTCGAAGGTGACGTTCACGCCGGTCTCGTCCTGCTCGAGGGCGGTGATGGTGTCGTCGAACAGGTACCCGGTGCCGGGCCGGGACGCCTCGTACAGCAGCTGGCCGAGGTCGCCGCGCAGGATCTCGATCTCGGAGATGATGCCCTCGCCGCCGTGCGCCTCCATCGGCATCCGGGCGGTGATCCGGCCCTGGTCGTTGACCCAGGCGATGCCGCGCTGGTCCAGGGACAGTTCGCGGGCCCGGCCCATCAGGCCCATCCGCTCGATCACGGTGCGGCCGGCGCCGCGCAGGTCGACGGTCTGGCCGCCGGGCCGGGGCGCGGGCGCGCGCTCGACCACGGTCGGGTTGAAGCCGTTGGCGCGTAGCCAGTACGCAAGCGCGGGCCCGGCGATGCTCGCCCCGGAAATCAGGATGTCTTTGTTCTCCATGACTCGGAGCGTACTTAGTACGCAGTGCACTGACAAGCCTTTTATTCATAAAATGTGGCGTGAATGGGAGTTGCCGTACTAGTGCACTTGGGCCCGCTGGGGCGGCCGTTTCGTCGCCCGGGTCCGATCATCCCAGGCAGGCCAGCGCGACCTCGGCCCGGCTAGTGCACTAGTACACTGGATGACGCCGGAGCAGAGGAGACCACGTGGACAGCGCACCCCCCTACGCACGGATCGCCGCCGAGCTACAGGGCCAGATCGAGCGCGGCGAGCTGGCCCCCGGCCAGCGGGTGCCGTCGACCCGGGAGATCACCGCCCGCTGGGGGGTGGCGATGGCCACCGCGACCAAGGTGCTGGCCACCCTGCGGCGCGAGGGACTGGTGCGACCGGTGCCGGGCGTCGGCACCGTGGTCAGCGGCACCGTGGTCAGCGGCGGCGCGGCCCCGCCGCGCGCGCCAGCGGCCGGTGGCCGGCTGGCCGCCACTGCCACCCGGCTCCCGGCTCCCGGCACCTGCGCACCCGGCCCGGCCCGGCCCCCGGCCGATCGCGGACCGGGCGACGCCGAGCGCATCGTGGCGGCGGCGATCACGGTAGCCGACACCGAGGGTCTGGCGGCGCTGTCGATGCGGCGGGTGGCGGCCGAGCTCGGGGCGGCCCCGATGTCGCTCTACCGGCACGTGGCCGACAAGGACGACCTGGTCCTGCAGATGATGAACACCGTGTTCAGCCGGTTCCGGCGGCCGGAGCCGCCGGACGGCTGGCGGGCCGGGCTCGAGCTGGCGGGCCGGACGCTGTGGGCGATGTTCCGGGCCCACCCGTGGCTGGCGTCGGCCATGTCGCTGACCCGGCCGCAGGTACTGCCGGCCGCGCTGCCCTACACCGAGTGGGTGCTGACCGCCCTGCACGGGCACGGCCTCGACCCGGACACCGTGTTCGACATGTACCTGACGCTGATCAACTTCGTGCGCGGCACGGCCGTCAACCTCGAGACCGAGGCCGAGGCGGAGGCGGCCAGCGGGCTCGACAACGAGGAGTTCATGGCCAGCCAGGAGCCGCAGTTCCGGGAGCTGGTGCCGCCGGGTGCGTTCCCGATGTTCGAGCGGATGATCAGCGACCCCTACGACTTCAGCCTGGACCGGATCTTCGAGTTCGGCCTGCAGCGGCTGCTGGACGGGTTGGCCACCCTGATCACCGAACCTGGATAGTGGGCGGTATGCCCGACAAACCAGTTACCCCGCGGGTGCGGGTGCGGCGCATCCCGGAGCAGGCCCACTACGAGCGCGCGGCGGTCGAGGCCGCCCTCGACCGGGGCCTGATCGCGCACGTCGCTTTCACCGACGGTGACCAGCCGTACTGCATCCCGATGCTGTACGCGCGGGTCGGCCCGGTCGTCTACATCCACGGGTCGACCGGCAGCCGGGCCACCCGCACGCTGGCCCGCGGGGTGCCCGCCTGCCTGACCGTCACCCGGCTGGACGGGATCGTGCTGGCCCGCTCGGTGTTCGAGCACTCCGCCAACTACGAGTCGGTGGTCGTGCTGGGCCGGTTCCGCCGGGTCGAGGACCCGGCCGAACGGCTGGCCGCGTTCGCGGCGTTCACCGAGAAGATGCTGCCGGGCCGCTGGCAGGAGGCGCGCACCCCCAGCCGCAAGGAGCTGAGCGCGACCTCGATCCTGGCCCTGCCGATCGAGGAGGCGTCGGTCAAGGCGCGGGCGGGCGGTCCCGACGACGACGATTCGCCCGACGCCGAGCTCGACGTCTGGGCCGGGCACATTCCGCTGACCGCGTCGTACGGGGCACCGGCGCCGTCGCCGGGGCTGCGGGCCGGCATCCCGGTCCCCGGCAGCGTCACCCGCCTGACCGGTGGCCAGGCGGGTGACGGGGCGGCGCCGAGCGGGGCGGCGGCGCCGATCAGGTGACGTCGCGCTGGACCGTGGTCCGGCCCGCGACCAGCGCGACCGCCACCGCCAGACCGGCGATCAGCGCGGCCGCCGCCACGAACGGCAGCGGGCCGCCGCTGCCGGACACCGTCCGGGCCGGCCCGAACGCGGCCGCCCCCAGCGGGGCCCCGGCCAGCGTGGTCGCCGCGGTGTAAGGGAGGAACGGCCGGACCGCGGTGAACAGCCCGCCGATGAGCGACTCGATCACCACCGCCCACACGAAGATCCCGATGACGGCGGCCAGCTGGGAACGGACCAGCGACCCGAGCGCGACCCCGAGCGCCCCCAGCAACGCGCCGCCCGCCACCGCGCCGGCCGCGTGCCCGGCCAGCGCCCCCGCTCCGAGCGCCAGCGGGCCGCCCCGCGCTTCCGCGAAGCCGATGCCGACGCTGACCGCCATGGTGGCGGCCACCAGGCCGAACCCGGCCCCGAAGCAGGCTACGGCGACCGCCTTGGCCGCCAGCACCCGGCCGCGGGCCGGCGTCGCCAGGTAGGTGAGGGTGGCGCTGCCGTGCCGGAACTCACCGGTCGCGGAGACCAGGCCGAGCACGGCCGCCAGCAGCATGCCGAACCCGGTCACGGTGGTCACCGTGAGCAGGCCGGGGGCGGTGGTGATGGGCGCGACGCCGCTGCTGCCGTTGCCCGCCCGGTACGCCTCCAGCGTCGAGAACAGCGCGCTCAGCCCGGCCGCGACCGCGAGCAGGATCCAGGTGACCCGGACGGTGGACAGCTTGAGCAGTTCGGTGCGGATCAGCCTGGTCATCGCAGGGCCCCCTGGTTACTGGTCAGGTTGAGGAAGATGTCTTCCAGGCTCCCGCCGCCGGCCGCGGTCAGCTCGGACAGCGGGGCCTGGGTCAGCAGGCGGCCGTGGTCGAGGATGACCACGCTGTCCACGGTCTGGGCCACTTCGGCGAGGATGTGGCTGGAGACCAGGATCGTGCGCCCGCCGGCCGCCAGCCCCCGCAGCAGCCGCCGGAGCCAGTGCACGCCCTCGGGATCGAGCCCGTTGGCGGGCTCGTCGAGGATGAGGATCTCCGGGTCGCACAGCAACGCGGTGGCCAGGCCGAGGCGCTGGCGCATGCCCAGGGAGTACCCGCCGACCCGGCGATCGGCGGCCGCGGTCAGATCGACCAGCTCGAGCACCTCGTCCACCCGCGACCGGGGCGCGCCGCCCGCCAGCGCCTCGATCCGCAGGTGGTTGCGGGCGGTCCGGCCCGGGTGGGCGCCGGACGACTCGAGCATGGCCCCGATCACCCGCCGGGGCTCGATCAGCTCCCGGTACGGGTAGCCGTTGATGGTGGCGATGCCTGCGCTCGGCTTGACCAGCCCGAGCAGCATCCGCAGGGTGGTGGTCTTGCCGGCCCCGTTGGCCCCGAGGAACCCGGTGACGGTGCCCTGGTCCACGGAAAAGGTCACGTGGTCCACGGCGACGACACTCCCGAAGCGTTTGGTCAGCCCTTCGATCTCGATGGTGGCCATGAGTACGTCCATTCGTCGTCTCTGGTCAGCGGGTTCGCTGGCCACGCCGACGATGCTGCCGGGCGGTGGCCTCATCCGTCGTCGGGCCGTCATCGGCAGTTCGGCTACGCCCGCGGCGGTAGCGGGCGGCGGCCGGCTACGGCGAAAAGAGCAGTCCGATGACCGTCGCGCGGCCGACGCCCGAGCAGGCGGCCCGGCGTTACGTTGAGCTGCGATGAACTACGTAGCAGGGTGGGCGGGCGGCCGCCGGGGCCGGGACTGGCGGCGGGACCTGGTGGTGCCGGCCGTGGTCCTGGTCCTCCAGGTGGCCGGGACGTTCGGTGTCCGCCAGCACCACCCGGCGGCCGGCCAGGGCGCCCTGGACTGGCTGCTGCTGGCGGCCGGGCCGCTGGCCCTCACCGTCCGGCGGTTCCACCCGGTGGCGGTGCTGTGGACCACGCTGGCGGCCACGTTGTCGCCGTCCGGATCCCCGGCCGCCAACTTCAGCCTGGTGGTGGCGTTCTTCGCCGCCGTCCAGAGCGGTCACCGGCGGGCCGCCTGGACCGCCATCGTGGCCGGTTACGCGGGTGCGGTCTGGCTCCAGCCGCTGGCGTTCGGGCGTCCGTTCGGGTCGCTGACGTTCGCGCTGCTGCTCGGCGCCTGGCTGCTGGTGCTGGCGATCGCGGCCGAGGCCGTCCGGCTGCGCCGGGAGCGCCTGGCGGCGGCGCGGACCGCCCGTCACCTGGACGAACGGCGGCAGGCGAGCGAGGAGCGGCTGCAGATGGCCCGCGACCTGCACGACGTCATCGGGCACAACATCTCGCTGATCAGCGTGCAGGCGGCGGTCGGCCTCGACCTGATGGACTCCGATCCGGAGCAGGCCCGGGCGGCGCTGACCGCGATCCGGTCGGTGTCCCGGGAGGCGCTCGGCGAGCTGCGGTCGATGCTGGCCACGCTCCGGCAGCCGGGCGAGCAGCCGCCGACCGCGCCCACCCCGGGCCTGGCCCGGCTGCCCGAGCTGACCGGTCTCACCCGGGCGGCCGGCCTGCCGGTCCGCACCGAGGTGACCGGGCGCGCCCGTCCGCTGCCGGCCGCGGCCGACCTGGCCGCCTACCGGATCGTGCAGGAGTCGCTGACCAACGTGGCCCGGCACGCGGCCCCGGCCACCGCCACCGTCCGGCTCGGCTACCAGGCGGCCGGGATCCGGGTCGAGATCGTGGACGACGGGTCGCCCCGGCCCGGACGGCGGCCGACGGCCGGGACGATCGCCGGGGCCGGCTCCGGCATCGCGGGCATGACCGAACGGGCGGCCGCCCTCGGCGGGCGGCTGACCGCGGGCCCGCGGGCCGGGGGCGGCTGGGCGGTGACCGCCTGGCTGCCCGCCGAGGAGCCCGGGGCGGCCGAGGAAACCGAGCTCGAGGAGCAAACGTGATCCGGGTGCTGATCGCCGACGACCAGGCGCTGGTCCGGGCCGGCTTCCGGGCGCTGCTGGGCGCCCGGGCCGACATCGAGGTGGCGGGCGAGGCCACCGACGGGACCGAGGCGGTCGCCCAGGCCCGGGCGCTGCGGCCGGACGTGGTGCTGATGGATGTCCGGATGCCGGGCCTGGATGGCCTGTCCGCCACCCGGCAGATCACCGCCGACCCGGACCTGGCCGCCGTCCGGATCCTCATCCTCACCACCTTCGAGCTGGATGAGTACCTGTTCGACGCGCTTCGCCACGGGGCCAGCGGGTTCCTGGTCAAGGACACCGAGCCGGCCGACCTGGTCACCGCGGTCCGGGTGGTGGCGGCGGGCGACGCGCTGATCTCCCCGGGCATGACCCGGCGGCTGGTGGCCGAGTTCGCGGCCCGCGCCAAGGAGCCCGCGGGCGGGGTCGACCTGTCGGTCCTGACCGACCGCGAGCAGGAGGTGATGGCGCTGGTGGCCGACGGGCTGACCAACGACGAGATCGCCGGGCGGCTGTACCTGAGCCCGGCCACCGTGCGCACCCACGTGAGCCGGTCGATGATCAAGCTCGGCGCCCGCGACCGCACCCAGCTGGTGGTGTTCGCCTACGAGAGCGGCCTGGTGCGGCCGGGCTGGCTCACCTGACGGCGGCCGCGGGGGTCAGCGGACGACGGTCGGGGTGGGCACCGGCTTGCCGCCGCGGGTCTTGGCCTTGGCCGCCTTGGCCTTGGCCTCGGCCAGCGCGTGCTGGTGGGCGGCGATGGCGGTGTCGGCCTTGTGCGCGTTGAGCTCCAGCTGGGGCGTCATCCAGTGCAGCATCGGGCGTTCGGCCCCGCGCCAGGCGTTGGCGTCGTGCGAGGCCCCGGGCACCAGATCGACCGGGACGTTGGGCTGGTAGAGCGAGAGCTGCTGGGCGAAGCTCTGGGCGGCCTGGACGTCCTGGGCGTCGTTGGCGCCAGCCGCCAGGAAGAAGCGCGGGATGATCGTGCCGGGCGGCATCGCCGCGATGTACTTGTCCGGCGTGTTCCTGGCCTTGAGGGCCGCGTTGTGGCCGAACGGGAGGGTGTAGACCGGCGGCGCTCCCGGCTTGCCGTCCTTGGGGCTGAGGTTGTCCAGCGGCGCGAAGTAGCCGCTCATGGTGCCGGCGAAGCCGTACTGGGTGGGGTACTGGAGGGCCAGGTTGGCCGCGCAGAACCCGCCCTCGGAGAGCCCGGCCACCGCCCAGGCCTTGCCGGGCGGCTGGACCCGGTAGTTGGTGGCCACGAAGTTCAGCACGTCCTGGGCGGTGAACGTCGCGTCCTTGGGGCCGCCGACCGCGTTGAGGCACTGGAGCGAGTAGTTCTGGCCGCCGTTGGTGTCCGGCATGACCAGCACCACCGGGTCGGCCGTGTGGGTGGCGATCATGTCGTCCAGCGTGGGCAGGATGTTCATCGGGTCGATCCACTGCTCCGGGCCACCCGGCGAGCCGTGCAGCAGCTCGATGGCCGGGAACCGGTAGCTGGCGTACTTGGTCATGAAGTACTGCGGCGGCAGGTAGATGTAGACCGTGCGCGAGAGCCCGCTCAGCTTGCCCTTGACCGTCGTTTCGAACAAATAACCGGTCTGGGTGGCCTCCGCCCGCGCCTGCGGGGAAAGCCCGAGCTTGGTGATTGTGTCGCCGCCTTTACCGGCCAGGTGTGGTCCCTGCGGCAGCTGCGCCACCCCCTGGTTGGTGAAGTCAGCTTCGATTGCACCCCAGGTTTGGTAGTAGTTGTAGTACCGGTTAACGGCAGCGACGCCGAAAAGCATCGCCGGGATAAACGCGAGGCAGGCGGCCAGCACCCGGAGCGCTATTTGCTTGGCCACTACCATCCACACGACGAGGCCGGCAAATACCAGCATCAGAACCACGAAGAATGAAATCCCCTGGGGTTCAAACATCTGTTCACCTCGCGGGGGGGTAGGCCGGCAATCCACGTGACGGGATGCGGTCCACCCGCACACGCGTCAAGGCAAGCCTCGACGCCCCCGTCTGACGGCTGAGCGGTGGAGGTGGGATTTGAACCCACGGAGGGGTTGCCCCCTCACACGCTTTCGAGGCGTGCGCCCTCGGCCACTAGGCGACTCCACCGCGGGTGAGCTTACCCGACCGTCGCGGTCCCCGCATCCGGGCCGCCAGGTCACCCCCTGGCTCAGAGCAGAATCAGAGCTTGGCCATGGCTCGCTCAGCGCCTGGTGCTGAAAAAGTCGCGCAGCAGGGCCGCGCAGTCGGCCGCCAGCACGCCCCCGATGACCTCGGGCCGGTGGGCCAGCCGCCGGTCGCGGACCACGTCCCAGAGCGAGCCGACCGCACCCGCCTTGGCGTCCTCGGCCCCGTAGACCAGCCGATCGAGCCGGGCCAGGGTCACCGCGCCCGCGCACATCGTGCACGGCTCCAGCGTCACCACCAGCGTGCAGCCGGTCAGCCGCCACTCCCCCCGGTGGCGGGCGGCCGCCCTCATCGCCAGCAACTCGGCGTGGGCGGTGGGATCACGGTCGGCCTCGCGCCGGTTGGCGGCCCGGCCGATGACCGTGCCGGCCTCGTCGAGCACGACCGCGCCGACCGGCACATCGGCCGCGCCGGGGTCGAGGCCGGTCGCCGTCGTGGCCGCTGCGGCCAGCGCCAGCCGCATGGCGGGCGCGAACTGCGCCTCGTACCCGGTTGTCATCGGGCCACCGCCAGGCTCATCGGGCCACCGCCCCTGGGCGGGCCGCCTCAGGGTCCGAGCGCGACTTCGAGCGCCCGCTCGACCGGCTCACGGAACTTGAGCCGCCCGGCGATGCTGGCCACCGCCTCGTCCGGGAACAGGTCGAGGTCGCCGGCGATCGCGCACAGCTCCCACTCTTCCAGCCCGATGTCGGCGAAGATGGACAGGTCACCGGCCGGCAGCACCTGGTCCAGGTCCTCGTCGTCGTCCGGCACCGGGATGTCGAGCAGGCGCAGCGCCTGGGCGGCCAGCGGCCACTCGAGGGCGGCGGTGACGTCGGACAGGAACACCGACGCTTCCGCGCCCATCAGCCGGACCGCGATGAAGAAGTCGTCGCCGACCCCGACGAAGCCGATCGTGTCGCCCTCGCTCGGCTGCTGCCGCAGCGCCTGGATGAGGCCGCTGAGGTCTTCGGTCAGCGCGGTGGGCAGGACGTCGGCGTCCCAGCGTTCGTCCTCCCGGTACGCGATGACCGCGAAATCAGTGGCGCTCTCGGTCATCGTCATTCCGCAAACATCCTGTGCACGGTGGGAATGCTGCCAGATGGCGGGGCCCCAGGCGGCCAAACTGCCATTTCCGCATAATCGCAGCTTCGGGCCGGGGTGGGCGGCGCGCAAGCCCCCGCCGGAGGCGGGCCGGCCCCGGCCCGAGGCGGCCCGGCCCCGGCCCCCGGGTGGCCGCCGGGATGGCGGCGCGCAGGTCGCCCCGGCTGGACCGAGGCCGGCCACGGCTGGGACCGGCCCCGCCGGTTACGGATAGCGCTCCGAACGGTCACATTTGTCAACCGGGCCGCTACTTGCCGCGGCGCCCGCAGCCCGTCCGGAGCGGGCCGCGACGACCCGCGCGGATCCCGGCCGGCCGCCACGCCGGCGCGGCCCGAATACCGCCCAAACCGGATCCCGGCTGGCAAACTACGACTTCCCTGGTTGCCGGGACCCTCCTGCCGCTGCGCCCCAGACGGCCAGTAGAGTTACTTTCGGTAATCATTGGTAAGCGGAGTACCGTGGGTTAAGCTGTGGTGCCGGCAAAAGTGGACTGGGAACGGGTCCAGGGAGGCGCGTTGAGTCTCAAGCAGATTATCGGCTATGCCATAGTCGCCTTGTTGCTGTTTTTCGTGATCAAAGATCCCACGGGTGCCGCGCACACCGTTAACGATATCGGCGACTTCCTCTCGTCCGTGGCGCGCGGTTTCTCCGCTTTCATAGGTTCTCTGTGAGCGGCCGTAGAGCTAACGTTCAGGCGACGTTATGAGGCTGGTGCCGGGAACCGATACGGTTCCCAACGCCGTTAATAAATACCTTTTGCCGCACGAGCATCAGGTAATTACGGTTCGCAAGCATCCGGCCGTCCTGCTCAAGCCCATCCTCATCGTGCTCGTGGGGCTGGTGATCGCCGCGGTCATCAGCACCACGATCGCCCGCCACCAGGCCGGGGTGGTCGGCTTCGTCTGGATCGCCTGGGCGCTGCTGCTGCTCTACCTGGTGGAGAAGGTCTGGGAGTGGTCGCAGGACTACTTCATCGTCACCTCCCGGCGGATGCTGCTGGCGACCGGCGTCATCACCCGCAAGGTGGCGATGATGCCGCTGGTCAAGGTCACGGACATGAGCTTCCAGCGCTCAACCCTGGGCCGCCTGCTCGGGTATGGTGAGTTCGTTCTCGAATCGGCTGGCCAGGAGCAGGCGCTCCGCGTGGTGGACCATCTGCCGTACCCCGAGCAGCTCTACCTCGAGGTGTGCGGGCTGATCTTTCCCGGCAAGCAAGAGGACGGCGACGACGACCTCTGAGTCGTCGCCGTTTCCTTCCCCGAGATTCGTGCGGCCGGATGAGGCCTGGAGCGCATCATCCGGCCGCAGGAGTCCCGTACCCGTTGGTCACGCTCAGTAATTAAAGGGCCACCCTGACCGCGGGCGGGGTCAGCTGCTGCGCAGCAGCCAGTCGCGGGCGGCCACCGCCGAGCCGCGGGCGCCAGCCATGTCGAGGTCGGGCACCAGCGCGAACTCCGCGGCCTGGGCCTGCTCGACCCGCAGGCTGGTGTGCTCGCGGACGCGGGCCAGGAACCAGTCGCGGAAGTGCGGAGCCGCCTCCACCACCCCGCCGCCGACGAAATAGATGTCGGGGTCGGTGAAGTTGGCCGCGATCGTGAACAGGCGGCCGAGCGCCATCGCCTGCTGCCCGAAGATCTTGAGCGCCATCTCGTCGCCATCCTCGCCGTAGCCGCGCACCAGCTTGGCCGCCTTGCTGAGGGAAACGTCGCGGGCCAGATCGTGACCGGCGTAGCGGGTCAGCCAGAACGGGAGCAGGTTCTTCTGGATCCCCGTCAGCGAGGCCACGCTCTCCACGTCGCAGGGCTGCCCGCAGTTGCACTCCGGCTGGGGCTGGCCGTCCTCGAGCAGGCCCTCCATCGGGATCGGCACGTGCCCGAGCTCGCCCGCCATCCCGGCCGCGCCGCCCACCACCCGGCCGGACTCGACCACGCCGCCGCCCAGCCCGGTCCCGACGATCGCGGACACCGAGCTGTGCTGATCCGACTCGTCGCCGTAACGGGCATGATGCGCGTAGAGGGCGGCCGCGTTCCCGTCGTTGTTGTAGACCACCGGCAGGCCGAGCTGGTCTTCGAGGGCGCCGCGGATGTCGAACCCCCACCACTCCGGCGCCGCGAAGTTGGTCGCCCCGCGCGAGGAGAGCACCCCGGTCGCGCTGGCCGGGCCGGGGGTGTCGAGCCCGACCGCCCGGACCGCCGACCGCGGCCGGCCGATCAGCTCGAGCACGTGGTCGACCGAATCGACCAGCGCCTTGACCGCCTTGTCGGGCCCCTCCCGGACGTAACTCGGAATCTCGGCCAGCCGGTCGATGAGGAACCGGCCGTCCGCATCGAGGGCGGTGCCGTTGTTGGCGGTGCCGCCGTTGTCGACGCCAACGACGACCCACCGGTCCTGACCTGGCATTCCGCCTCCTAATAGCTCTGGCCCAGAGCGTATTGCAAATTGTAAATCCCCACGATCCCGACAGACAGGGCACTA
>JAFAYQ010000034.1 GCA_019240215.1 Actinomycetota bacterium
GCCGCCAAGCGGCTGTCGGCCGACGTGATCAACTTCTCGGCCAAGGGGTCGAGCGTGGCCAAGGGCGAGAGCCTCAAGGACACCGCGCTGACCCTGGAGGCGATGGGCGCCGACGCGGTCGTCATCCGCCACATGGCCTCGGGCGCCCCGCACCGGCTGGCCGGCTGGATCAAGGGCCACGTGGTCAACGCGGGCGACGGCATGCACGAGCATCCGACCCAGGCTCTGCTCGACGCCTTCACCATCCGCCGCCGCCTCCGCGGTACCCCGAGCGGAGGCCTCGACGGGGTGCGGGTCACCCTGGTCGGCGACGTGCTGCACAGCCGGGTGGCCCGCTCCAACATCGCGCTCCTGGGCACTCTGGGGGCCGAGGTCACCGTGGTCGCCCCGCCGACCCTGCTGCCGCTGGCGGTCGAAGGCTGGCCCTGCGCGGTCAGCTGCGACCTGGATGCGGTGCTGCCCAAGACGGATGTGATCATGATGTTGCGGGTCCAGCAGGAACGGATGAACGCCGCCTACTTCCCCAGCGTGCGGGAGTACAGCCGCCGGTACGGGCTGGACGTGGCCCGGATGGGCGCGCTGCCCGAGCACGCGATCGTGATGCATCCGGGTCCGATGAACCGGGGCGTCGAGATCGCGGCCGAGGTCGCCGACTCGCCCCGGTCCACGATCGTGGAGCAGGTGGCCAACGGGGTCAGCGTCCGGATGGCCGTGCTCTACCTGCTGCTGGGCGGAGCGGACCTGGGGGGAACCAATGAGTGAGAAAGAAGGCGTGATGACCGCCACCTGGCTGATCAGGAACGCCAGCCTGCCCGGCGGCGAGCGCACCGACCTGCTGCTGCGCGACGGCATGATCGCCGAGACCGGCCCGGACCTGACCGCGCCCGGCGCCCAGGTGCTGGACGCGGACGGCCTGCTGGCCCTGCCCGGCCTGGTCGACCTGCACACCCACCTGCGCGAGCCCGGCCGCGAGGACGCCGAGACGATCGAGACCGGCACCCGGGCGGCCGCCCACGGCGGCTACACCGCGGTGCACGCGATGGCCAACACCGACCCGGTGGCCGACACCGCGGGCGTGGTCGAGCAGGTCTGGCGGCTGGGCCGCGAGGCCGGCCACTGCGACGTCCAGCCGGTCGGCGCGGTCACCGTCGGCCTCGACGGCACCCGGCTGGCCGAGCTCGGGGCGATGGCCGACTCGGTCGCCCGGGTCCGGGTGTTCTCCGACGACGGCAAGTGCGTGGCCGATCCGCTGCTGATGCGGCGGGCGCTGGAGTACGTCAAGGCGTTCGACGGGGTGGTCGCCCAGCACGCGGAGGAACCCCGGCTGACCCAGGGCGCCCAGCTGAACGAGGGTGAGGTGTCCGGCCGGCTCGGCCTGGCGGGCTGGCCCGCGGTCGCCGAGGAGGCGATCATCGCCCGCGACTGCCTGCTGGCCGCCCACGTCGGCTCGGCCCTGCACGTGTGCCACGTCTCGACCGCGGGCTCGGTCGAGATCGTCCGCTGGGCCAAGGCCAAGGGCTGGCGCGTCACCGCCGAGGTCACCCCGCACCACCTGCTGCTGACCGACGAGCTGGCCGAAGGCTACGACCCGGTCTACAAGGTCAACCCGCCGCTGCGGACCGCCGCCGACGTCGACGGCGTCCGCCAGGGCCTGGCCGACGGCACCATCGACTGCGTGGCCACCGACCACGCGCCCCACCCGGCCGAGTACAAGGACACCGAGTGGGCCGACGCCGCCATGGGCATGACCGGCCTGGAGGTCGCGCTGCGGGCGGTCCAGCAGGCGATGGTCGACACCGGCCTGCTCGACTGGGCCGGGGTGGCCGACCGGATGTCGGTCCGGCCTGCCGCGATCGGCCGCCTGGCCGGCCACGGGCAGCTGCCCGCGGCCGGCGGCCCCGCCAACCTGACCCTGTACGACCCGGCCGCCCGGCCCGAGCCGGTCGACCCGGCCACCCACGCCTCCAAGAGCCGTAACACCCCGTTCCGGGGTGTGGCGCTGCCCGGCCAGGTGGTGGCCACCTTCCTGCGCGGCACTCCCACGGTCCTCGACGGAAAATTGACTTCATGAGCGAGCGAGAGGGACGCGGCGGTGTCTGGACTGAGGAGCGAGGAACGAGCGACGAGGGAAGGCGCCGCCTTATGGCGGCCCGAGAGCGAGCGGGGGACACTTTTTGATGAGCGGACTTCCCGCGGGCAGCCCGGCGGCCGGCCCGCCTGCCCTGCTGGTGCTGGAGGACGGCACCGCCCTGCGCGGCATCGGCTTCGGGGCCGAGGGCGAGACGTTCGGCGAGATGGTCTTCAACACCGGCATGACCGGTTACCAGGAGACGCTGACCGACCCGTCCTACGCCCGCCAGATCGTGGCCATGACCGCGCCCCACATCGGCAACACCGGCGTGAACGACGCCGACCCGGAGTCCCGGCGCATCTGGGTCGGCGGCTACGTGGTCCGCGAGCCGGCCCGGATCGCCTCCAACTGGCGGGCCGTCCGCGACCTCGACCGGGAGCTGACCAGCCAGGGAATCACCGGCATCGCCGTCCGCGGCACCCGGGCGCTGACCCGTCACCTGCGCGACCAGGGGGCCATGCGGGCCGCCATCAGCACCACCGAGACCGACCCCGGCCAGCTGCTCGAGCGGGTGCTGGCCAGCCCGGGGATGGCGGGCGCCGACCTCGCCCGCGACGTCACCACCCCCGAGCCGTACACGGTCAGCCCGCCCGCCGGCACCCCGGTCCGTTACCGGGTGGCCGCCGTCGACCTCGGCATCAAGGCGTCCACTCCCCGGTACCTGGCCCGGCTGGGCTGTGAGGTGCTGGTGCGGCCGGCCGACGCCACCGCCGAGGCGATCCTGGCCGGGGGCCCGGACGGGGTGTTCTTCAGTAACGGCCCCGGCGACCCGGCCGCGGCCGGCTACGCCGTCGAGGCCATGCGCGGCGTACTGGCGGCGGGGGTGCCGGTGTTCGGCATCTGCATGGGCAGCCAGATCCTGGCCCGGGCGCTGGGGCTCGGCACCTACAAGCTGCGTTACGGCCACCGCGGCATCAACCAGCCGGTCATGGACCTGGCCACCGGCCGGGTCCGGGTGTCCAGCCACAATCACGGGTTCGCGGCCGCCCTGCCCGGCCAGTCTGATAACAGCAAGACCAGCGGCATCCCCGCCGCGGGCGGCACCGTCTGGGCCCACATCCCCGACGTGGCCCGCCAGCCGTTCGACACCCCCTACGGCCCCGCCCAGGTCAGCCACGTCAACCTCAACGACGGGGTGGTCGAGGGGCTGCGGCTGCTCGACCGCCCGGTCTTCAGCGTCCAGTACCACCCGGAAGCGGCCCCCGGCCCGCACGACGCCGCCGATCTGTTCGGCGAATTCACCGAAGCGATGAAGGGCAGGAGCGCCTGATGCCGCGCCGCAGTGACCTGAAGTCGGTGCTCGTTATCGGGTCCGGCCCGATCGTGATCGGGCAGGGCTGCGAGTTCGACTACTCCGGGACCCAGGCCTGCCGGGTGCTCAAGGCCGAGGGCATCCGGGTCAGCCTGGTCAACTCCAACCCGGCCACGATCATGACCGACCCCGAGTTCGCCGACCGCACCTACGTGGAGCCGATCACCGCCGAGGTGCTGGAGAAGGTCATCGCGATCGAGCGGCCGGACGCGGTGCTGCCCACCCTGGGCGGCCAGACCGCGCTCAACGCCGCCGTCGAGCTGCACGAGACCGGGGTGCTGGCCCGCTACGACACCGAGCTGATCGGCGCCCGCATCGACGCGATCAAGGCCGGCGAGGACCGCGAGCGGTTCAAGGAGATCGTCACCAGCCTGCCGCCCATGTACCTGTCGGCCGACGACCCCGGCCAGGTCCCCGAGGTCCCCGAGAGCCGGATCTGCCACTCGCTGGAGGGCGTCCTGGCCGCGGCGGGCGAGCTCGGCTACCCGGTCGTGGTCCGGCCGTCCTACACGCTGGGCGGCTCCGGCTCCGGCATCGCCCGCGACGAGACCGAGCTGCGCCGGATCGCCGGCGCCGGCCTGGACGCCAGCCCGGTCACCGAGGTCCTGCTCGAGGAGTCGATCCTCGGCTGGAAGGAGTTCGAGCTCGAGCTGATGCGCGACCGGCACGACAACGTGGTCGTGGTCTGCTCGATCGAGAACATCGACCCGATGGGCGTGCACACCGGCGACTCGGTCACGGTCGCGCCGGCCATGACCCTCACCGACCGCGAGTACCAGCGGATGCGCGACACCGCGATCGCGATCGTGCGCGCGGTCGGGGTCGACACCGGCGGCTGCAACATCCAGTTCGCGGTCGACCCGCTGACCGGCCGGATGGTCGTCATCGAGATGAACCCGCGGGTGTCCCGGTCCTCGGCGCTGGCCTCCAAGGCGACCGGCTTCCCGATCGCCAAGATCGCGGCCAAGCTCGCCATCGGTTACACCCTGGACGAGATCCCCAACGACATCACCGGCCAGACCCCGGCCAGCTTCGAGCCCGCCCTCGACTACGTCGTGGTCAAGGCACCCCGGTTCGCGTTCGAGAAGTTCCCCGGCGCCGACCCCGGCCTCACCACTCACATGAAGTCGGTCGGCGAGGCGATGGCGATCGGCCGCTCGTTCCCCGAGGCGCTGCAGAAAGTGCTGCGCTCGCTGGAGGCGCCCGGCGCCTCGTTCAGCTGGGCTGAGCCTCCCGGCGACAAGTCAGACCTGCTGCGGCGGGCGGCGGTGCCGACCGACGGGCGGCTGGCCACCATCCACCAGGCCCTGCGGGCCGGGGTGAGCGTGGCCGCGCTCGTTTCGGCCAGCGGCATCGACCCCTGGTTCGTCGAGCAGATCGCCTATATAGAAAACGTCGCCCAGCGGGTCCGTTCCGGATCCGGCATCGACGCCGCCACGCTCACGCTGGCCAAGGGGGCCGGTTTCTCCGACCGGCAGATCGGCCAGCTGCGCGGGATGACCGAGGAAGGCGTACGGGAGATCCGCTGGGGCCTGGACCTGCGGCCGGTCTACCATAGCGTCGACACCTGCGCGGCCGAGTTCGCCGCCCGTACCCCCTACCTGTACTCCACCTACGACGACGAGACCGAGGTCCCGCCGGGCGACCGGCCCAAGGTGATCATCCTCGGCAGCGGCCCCAACCGGATCGGCCAGGGCATCGAGTTCGACTACGCCTGCGTGCACGCGTCGTTCGCGCTGGCCGCCGCCGGCTACGAGACCGTGATGGTCAACTGCAACCCGGAGACCGTCTCGACCGACTACGACACCTCCGGGCGGCTGTACTTCGAGCCGCTCACGCTGGAGGACGTGCTCGAGGTGGTGCACGCCGAGCAGGCCAGCGGCCCGGTCGCGGGCGTGATCGTCCAGCTCGGCGGGCAGACCCCGCTCGGCCTGGCCCGCGCGCTGGAAAAGGCCGGCGTCCCGGTCGTCGGCACCAGCCCCGAGGCCATCCACCTGGCCGAGGACCGCGGCGCGTTCGCCGAGGTGCTGGCGGCGGCCGGGCTGCCCGCGCCCCGCTACGGCACCGCGACCTCGGTGGACGAGGCCGTCGCGGTCGCGGACGAGATCGGCTACCCGGTGCTGGTCCGCCCGTCCTACGTGCTCGGCGGCCGCGGCATGGAGATCGTCTACGACGACGACACGCTGGCCGCCTACGTGCGCCGGGCCACCCAGGCCAGCCCCGAGCACCCGGTGCTGATCGACCGCTTCCTCGACGACGCGATCGAGATCGACGTGGACGCCCTTTATGACGGCACCGACCTCTACCTCGGCGGCGTGATGGAGCACATCGAGGAGGCCGGCATCCACTCCGGTGACTCGGCCTGCGCGCTGCCGCCGATCACCCTCGGCCGGGCCGACATCGAGGCCATCCGCGACGCCACCATCCGGATCGCGGCCGGGGTCGGCGTCCGCGGCCTCCTCAACGTGCAGTACGCGCTGGCGGCCGGGGTGCTCTACGTGCTCGAAGCCAACCCGCGGGCGTCCCGCACGGTGCCGTTCGTGTCCAAGGCGACCGCGGTGCCGCTGGCCAAGGCGGCCGCCCGCGTCATGCTCGGCGCCACCATCGGTGAGCTGCGGGCCGAGGGCCTGCTGCCGGCCAGCGGGGACGGCGGCACGCTGCCGCTCGACTCGCCGGTCGCGGTCAAGGAGGCGGTGCTGCCGTTCGGCCGCTTCCGTGACACCCAGGGCCAGGGCGTCGACACCGTGCTCGGCCCCGAGATGCGCTCGACCGGCGAGGTGATGGGCATCGACGAGGTGTTCGGCACCGCCTACGCCAAGTCGCAGGCCGCGGTCTACGGGTCACTGCCGGTCAAGGGCCGGGTGTTCGTGTCGGTCGCCAACCGCGACAAGCGGTCGACGGTCTTCCCGGTCAAGCGCCTCGCCGACCTGGGTTTTGAGATCTGCGCGACCGAAGGCACGGCCGAGGTGCTGCGCCGCAACGGCGTCCATGCCAAGATCGTCCGAAAGCACAGCGATGGCCCCGGCCCGGACGGCGAGCCGACGGTCGTCACCCGGATCCTGGACGGGGAGATGGACCTCATCGTCAACACCCCGTTCGGCAGCCCCGGGCACACCGGGCCCCGGCTCGACGGCTACGAGATCCGCAGCGCCGCCGTCCGCCGCGGCGTCCCCTGCGTGACCACCGTGCCCGGCCTGGGCGCGGCCGTGCAGGGGATCGAGGCCATCATCCGCGGCGAGGTCGGCGTCCGCTCCCTCCAGGAGCACGCCGAACGCCTGCAGGGCCCCAGCCAATGACGGCCCCCCAAGTCGCGGACGGCCTCCAGGTCGTGGGCGACCCCCACCCCCGCCGATGACAGCAGATGCTGACATCAGCGGCTGATTACACGAGAAGGTAGGGACAGTGGCGCCGGTTCAGGTGAGCGGGCCGGTGCTGACTGTGCGCCGGGTCGACGCCTACCACGCGCTGACCGTGGTCGCCCCGGCCATCGCCACCGAGTTCCGGCCCGGTCAGTTCGTCACCGTCGCGGTTGGCGGCCCGGAGTCGTCGATGCTGCTGCGCCGGGCGTTCTCCATCCACGACGTGCGCCCCGACCACGGCGGCACGATCGAGTTCGTCTTCGAGGCGAACGGCCCCGGCACTCAGTGGCTGGCCGGCCGCCGCAGCCGCGATCTGCTCGACGTGGTCGGCCCGCTCGGCCGCCCCTTCCCGCTGCCCCGCGAGCCGGTCAGCTGCCTGCTGATCGGCTCCGGCCACCACAGCACCGCCCTGTTCCCGCTGGCCGACCGGCTGCGCGAGCGGGGCGGCCAGATCGACTTCATGCTCGGCGCGGCCAGCGCCGACCGGGTGTTCGGCTCGCTGCGGGCCCGCCGCACCGCCCGCAGCGCCACCATCGCCACCGACGACGGTTCCCTGGGCGCCCGCGGCCCCATCACCGGCATGCTCAGCCAGGTCATCCACGAGGCCCGCACCGACTTGATCTACGCCTCGGCCCCGCTCCCGGTCCTGCGCGAGGTGGTGGCGCTGGCCGGCCGCTACGACCTGCCGGTCCAGGCCCTGGTCGAGCAGCCGACCGCCTGCGGCACCGGCGTGTGCATGAGCTGCGTGCTGCCGGTGCTGGGTTCGGACGGGATCACCCGCATCGCCCGCGCCTGCACCGACGGCCCGGTGTTCCGGGCCGACCTGGTCCGCTGGGACGACGTCGGCACGGTCCCGTTCGACGCCCTCGGCGCCCCCGGCTGGAAGCCGCCCCGGGTCGCCCCCGCCCCCCGCGCCCCCCGCGGATCCGCTCATGGCGGCTGACCTCCGGGCCCGGCTCGGCCACGTTGAGCTGCCGAGCCCGATCCTGACCGCGGCCGGCTGCGCGGGCACCGGCCGCGAGCTGGCCCAGTACATCGACGTGGCCAAGATCGGCGCGGTCGTGACCAAGTCGATCATGCTCGACCCGCGGGCCGGGCGGCCCAGCCCGCGCACCGCCGAGACGGCCGGCGGCCTGCTCAGCTCGGTCGGCCTGCAGGGCCCCGGGATCGATGCGTTCCTGCAGCGCGACCTGGCCTGGCTGCTGTCCCGCGGTGCGCGCGCGGTGGTGTCGATCGCGGGCAGCAGCCCGGGGGAGTACGCCGAACTGGCTGTCCGCTTGTCCGACGCGGCCGGCGTCACCGCCATCGAGCTCAACCTGTCCTGCCCGAACGTCGAGGGCCGCGGCCGTGACTTCGCCTCCGAGCCCGACGCCGCCGCCCAGGTGGTCGAGTCGGTCCGGGCCGCCGCCCGCTACGACATCCCCGTCATCGCCAAGCTCGCCCCGGACGTCGCTGACATCGTGACCGTGGCCCGCGCCTGCACCGCGGCCGGCGCCGACGCCCTCTCGATGATCAACACGGTGCCCGGCATGGTCATCGACACCACGACCATGCGCCCCGCCCTGGCCGGCGGCGCCGGCGGCCTGTCCGGCCCGGCCATCCGCCCGATCGCCGTCCGCAGCATCTGGCGCACGCGGCAGGCGCTGCCCGAGGTTCCCATCATCGGCATCGGCGGCGTCCGCACCGGCCGCGACGCCCTGGAACTGATCCTGGCCGGCGCCACCCTGGTCGGCGTGGGCACCGTCATCTTCCACGACCCCTCCGCCTGTGCCCGCATCCAGCGCGAACTGGAAGACGAACTGACCGCCCGCAACATCGACCGCGTCACCGACGTCACCGGCCTGGCCCACCAGCCCACCGCCCCCGCCCTTCGCCGCCCCATCCCCTGAGCGGCCCTCACCTGGCCAGCGCTCCGCAGCCAGGCCCCCGCCACCCCCCACACCGAGCCCCTGTCCTCGGCCGCCGAGCAGCCCGGCGCTCCACGTCGCGGCCGCCCCGCGCCCCGCGCTTCAGCCTCCGCCCACCCTGCCCCACAGCCAACACCTCGCACCACTGTCGCACGGGCCACACGGGTCCACGCCCGAGCGGCCTCGGCGGCACGGATCCACGCCCGAGCGGCCTCGGCGGCACGGGGTCCACGCCCGAGCCGCCCCGGCGGCCCAGGCCGCCCATGAGTGGGCACTTGGCCTGCCTCACCCAGCACCCAGGCCACACCCGTCCCAGCCTCGGTTTCACTGGAGCAAAGTCGGCGATTATCACCGGTTTCGCTCCAGTGAAGCCCGGGTCCCCGGCTCCTCGCCGGAGCACGGGACTCCGAGCCCCTGTGACTCAAGAGGTTCCCGGCGCTCGCCCCGCCGCCGCCTCCCTACGCGCAGGCTCCCCTCCCACCCCAGCGAGCCCACCTCACCCGCACCCAGCCCAAACTCCTGCCCGAGCGTTCAATCTTCCAGGCGCAACCCGGCGTACAGATGGGTATGCCTGACAGTGCCGCCGCGGGTATCGCCTTCCGCCCCCGCCGTGGCCGCGTGGCGGCAGGGAGGGGCCGATGTGACGGCATGGACTCGAACTTCCGTGGGCGGCGCGCGGAGCGCCCGGGTGCACTACTCTCGGGTCACGGTCGCCCGCTGACCCGCTCATCCCAGGTCAGCGGCAATCTGCCGGAGTTCGCCGCCTGCGTCCGGGCCCCCGTCCGCCGACTTTTGTGAGCGTTAACAACCTTCCCGGCAACTGACCGGCAATTGAACAGCAGCAGCCCGAGCCGAAGGAGTGGCCTTGACTATCCCCGCGCCAGTCGCCGTCGCACTGGACGCACCCGATCTGGAGACGGCCGCGCTCTGGGCTGACCTGGTGACGCCGCACGTCAGCACCGTCAAAATCGGCCTCGAGCTCTACCTGCGGTACGGGCCCGACGTGGTCGCCTCGATCCGCGGCGCCAGCACCGTGCGGGTCTTCCTCGACCTCAAGCTGCACGACATCCCGGCCACCGTCGCCCGCTCCGCCCGGATCGTGGCCCGCTTGCACCCGGACCTGCTGACCGTGCACGCCAGCGGCGGCCCGGACGTCATCCGGGCCGCGGCCGAAGCCGCCCCGGACACCATGATCGCCGCCGTGACCCTGCTGACCTCGCTCAGCGAGGAGCAGCTGGGCCTGATCGGCGTCAGTGCCAACGTCCATGACACCGTGCTGCGGCTGTCCACCCTGGCGGTCGAGGCCGGCGCCCGTGGCCTGGTCTGCTCGCCCCGCGAGGTCGGCGCGGTCCGGGCCGAGGTCGGGCCGGACATCGTGCTGATCACGCCGGGCGTCCGCCCGGCCGGGTCGGCCCCGCACGACCAGGCCCGGGTGGCGACGCCCGAGGAGGCCGTCCTGGCCGGGTCGGACCTACTGGTCATCGGCCGCCCGATCACCGGCGCGGCCGACCCCGGCGCGGCCGCCGCCGGGGTGGCCGCCTCGCTGCGCCGTCTGGCCGCGGTCGCCGGCACCCCCGCCCCCCGGTAGCCCGGCCCCGCCAATGCCGCCCGCCACCCCCGCCGCCGCCAAATCCCGGTTGACCGCACCCGCCACCTCTATCAGCCACCGTGAAATGACCAGTT
>JAFAYQ010000074.1 GCA_019240215.1 Actinomycetota bacterium
GCAGCATCCGGTGCGCGGTCATCGACGACTGGGCGGCGTCCGGGCCGCCCGGCAGCTCGTAGACGTAGCCGCGGCCGGCTGGCTGGCGGGTGATCGCGCCCTTGGCGTGCAGCCGGGACAGGGTGGTCATGACCGTGGTGTAGGCGAGCTGGTCGCCCAGCTCGGCCCGGACCTCGCCCGGTGACAACGGCCGTCGGGCGGCGGCCAGGCACGCGAGCACGTCGCGTTCGAGGGCGCCACGCGGCCGTCCCGGTGGTGCGGCAGCCACGGCAGCTCCTAACGACAATCAACGACGGCGCCATCCACTGACCGTCATCTACTACAGTCGTTGTAGTACGACGCCGTTTGTCGTGATCAGTGTAGGCCGGCGGGGAGGAAGTTACCTATGGACCCGATTTACCACATGACCTACCTGCAGGCGGTGGTCATCGGGCTGATTCAGGGCCTGACCGAGCTGTTTCCCATCTCCAGCCTCGGTCACACCGTGCTGATCCCGTCCTGGCTGGGCGGCAGCTGGGCCACCCTGGTCCGCCAGGAGAGCCGGGCCGAGAGCCCCTACCTCGCGTTCGTGGTCGGCCTCCACCTGGCCACCGCGGTCGTGCTGCTCGGCGTCTACGCCAGGACCTGGGTCCGGGTCATCCGCGGCTTCTTCACCAGCATCGCCCGGCGCGAGGTGCGGTCGGCCGACCAGAAGCTGGCCTGGCTGATCGTGGTGGCCACGATCCCGGTCGGGCTGGTCGGCCTGGTGCTTGAGCACCCGTTCCGGGTGCTGTTCGCCAAACCGCTGGCGGCCGCCATTTTCCTGATGATCAACGGCGGCATCCTGCTGACCGGGGAAATCATGCGCCGCCGGGCCCGCCCGTCGCTGGTGGACCCGTCAGTGGCGGCCCGGCCGGAGGGACCGGGGGCGGCCGCCGCCCGCCCGGCCACCCCGGATGCCCCCGAACAGCCCGGCCCGATGCTGGACGAGGCGGCCGAACAGCGGCTGGCCGGTCTCGGGGTCAGGAACGCCCTGTGGATCGGGGCCTCGCAGATCCTCGCGCTGCTGGCCGGGATCAGCCGCGAGGGCGTCACCATGGTCGGCGGCCTGACCCGGGGGCTGACCCACGAGGACGCCATGCGGTTCTCGTTCCTGCTGTCCACCCCGGTCATCCTGGCTGCCGGGGCGCTCAAGATCAGCGACCTGACCGGTTCGCTCGGGGCCGGGGTACGCGGCCAGATCGTGGCGGGCAGCGTGGCCGCCGCCGCTACCTCACTGTTCGCGGTGCTGTTCCTGGCCCGCTACTTCCGCACCCGGACGCTGGTCCCGTTCGCCGTCTACTGCCTGCTGGCCGGCCTGGCCAGCGCGATCAGGTTCGGGTTCTTCTGACCGGGCTGGCGATCAGCCGGTCCGGGTCACCTTCGTCGACGGTCCAGCGCTGGCCGTTGACGGTGACCTGAGCCGGTGGCTGCTCGCCGGGGATGCGGGGCCATTCGGCCCGGGTCAGCGGGGCTGGGCCGGTGACGGTGATCTCGGCCGCGCCGCCGGTGACGGTCAGCGCGATCCGGGTCTCACCCCGGTCCTCGTGCACGCTGGTGGTGCCGCCGTGACCGCCCCACACCTCCAGCGCCAGCGCGGCCGGCTCGTCGGCGGCGCGGTCGGGACGGCCCGGGTCGACCGGCAGCAGCGCCCCCCGCCGGACCAGTAGCGGCGCCTGCTCCGGGGGCCGGGTCAGCCGCTCCCAGCGGCCGCCCTGGTACGGGGTCCGGGTCGCGTAGTCGATCCAGTCCCCGGCGGGCAGGTAGACGTCCTGCTCGCCGTCGGCGGCGGTGACCGGCGCCACCAGCAGATCCTCGCCGATCAGGTACTGGCCGTCGGCGTCGCGGGCGGCCCGCTCGCCCGGGCAGGCCGCGATCATCGGCCGCAGCCAGGTACGGTGCCGGCGGACCGCCTCGGCGGCGGCCGAGTACAGGTAGGGCAGCAGCCGGTAGCGGGTGGCGACGATCTGCTGGGTGACCGGGTACACCCCGGGTGCCTGGTCCCACGGCAGCCGGCTGGTGTCGCCGTGGTAGCGGTTCAGCGGCGACAGCGCCCCGAACCAGGCCCAGCGCAGGTACAGGTCGGTCGACGGGGTGCCGTAAAAGCCCCCCACGTCGTGGCTCCAGAACGTGCCGCCGGTGATCGCGTAGGACAGGCCACCGCGCAGCGTGCTGCCCATCCCGCCGTAGGTCGAGGCCGGGTCGCCGCCCCACTGGGCCGCGTGCCGCTGCCCGCCCAGGTGGGACGAGCGGCCCCAGACCAGCCGGTAGCCGTGCACCTGCTCGGTCACGGCGGCGGCGGCATCGTTGTAAAGCAGCGTGTAGACGTTGTGCAGGTCGGCGCCGCTCGCGCCGTTGGCGGCGACCGTACCGGGCGGCACCGCCTCGGCGAAGTCGGTCTTGAAGACCGCCGCCCCGTCCTCCAGCAGCCCGGTCAGCAGGCCCTGCCACCAGCGCACGGCCTCGGGGTTGGTGAAGTCGACGATGGCCATCGCGGGCACGTCCCGGTCCTCGCCCCACACGTCGCCGGTCCAGGTCGTGCCGTCCGGCCGCCGCAGGAAGTACCCGGCCTCGCGGGCGGGCGCGAACCGCGGGCTGTGCACGCTGATGTAGGGGTTGATCCACAGGCAGAGCCGGAACCCGAGCTCGCGCAGCTCGGCCGCCATCGCCCGCGGGTCGGGGAACGTGTCCCGGTCCCAGCCCAGGTCGGACCAGCAGCCCGGCCGCTGCCAGAACGGGTCGACGTGCAGCACGTCGGCCGGGAAGCCGTCCCGCCGGATCTGCCGGGCCCGCGCCAGCAGCGACTCCTGGTCGTCGGGCTGGAAGCTGCCCGAGACCCAGGTGCCGAACGCCCAGCGCGGCGGCAGCGGCACCGCCCCGGTCAGCGCCCGCAGGGCCACGTGCGCGTCCTCGGCCCCGGGGGCCCGCAGTACGTAGAACTCCAGCACGTCGTCGGGGACGACCACCGACACGGTCGAGTGCGAGGTGGCGGCCAGGTCGATCTCGGCGGCGGCGCCGCTGTTGACCAGCAGCCCGTAGCCGCGGGTGGACCAGAAGTAGGGCACCGCCTTGTAGACGTGCGGACCGCTGACCCCGAGCGCGTCCTCAATCCAGGCCACCGACCGGGTGCCGCGCTGCCCGAACTGACCGAACCGCTCGCCCAGCCCGTAGAACTGCTCATCCGGCCGCGCTTCGAAGCTGACGTGGTAGGCCACCTCGCCGTCGGCCAGCGCGGTGCCGCCGAACGGCAGCGAGCACGGCCGCCCGCCCACGTCCACGTCGTCGTGCTGCTGGGCCAGCAGGACACGGCCGCCGCCGTCCTCGAACCGCAGCGACCAGGGGTCGGGAGAGACCACCGCGACCAGGTCGCCGGCGTTCACCCGCACCTCGCCGGTGGGCAGCTCGGCCGCCTGACTGGCCGGGGCCGCAGCGGCCGGGGCGGCGGCGGCCGGGCCGCCCAGGTCCCGCACCAGCGGGAGGGCGGCCTCCGAGCGGGGCCGCTGCGATCCGTCCCGGCTCAGGCTGACCCGTACGACCCCGGCCGTCACCGCCGTCACCTGGACCGTCAGCGGCTCCCCGTCGCTGGCCAGCCCGGTGAAGGTGGCCCGCCCGGGCCCGGCCGCCACCACCCGGGCGGTGGTCAGCGCGGCCGGCGGGCTGGGGGATTCGCCCGCCGCGGGCGGCAGGTCGCCGACCTGCTGGTGGCGCCGGATCAAAGACTGCAGTGGCAGCAAGGGTCCCCCCAGTAAGACTCAGTCCGTGAACGTGGGATCCGCCCCGTGCACGGTCCGGGCCCGGCCCTTGGGCTCCTCCCAGTCCTCCTGCCGCCCCAGGGCGGTCAGGTCGAGCAGGGAGTAGGAGCTGCCCAGGGTGTCGGTGCCGCGGGCGAAGGTGGAATAGGTGTGGTAGATCTGCTCGCCGTCGCGCAGGAAGCAGCTCACGCCGGGCAGTTCGGTGCTGTCGGAGTCGCCGAGCGCCTCGGGGAGGGCCCGGTAGTTGTAGTCGAGCTGGGGCCGGGATTTGTCCAGGGTGACCTGGAAGTCGTAGTTGAAGTCGCTTCCGTATGAGGAATACCACGGCACCGTCCACCCCCGGCTGGCCGCGTACCCCTGCAGCTTGGCCAGCGGCGCCCGCGAGACCAGCACGAACTCGGTGTCGCGGGACCGCAGGTGGGTGAGCACGCCGTCGGCCAGCTCGTCCACCCCGGCCGTGCAGCCCGGGCAGGCCGCGTCCCAGCCCGGCCCGAACATCACGTGCTGGACGATCAGCTGCCCGCGCCCGGCGAACAGGTCCGCCAGGCTCGCGTTGCCGTCCGGCCCCTCGAACACGTAGTCCGTCTCGACCCGCACCATCGGCAGCCGCCGTCGTTCGGCGTTCAGCGCGTCCCGGGCCCGGGTCTGCTCCTTCTCCGCCGCCAGCAGCCGCCGCCGGGCCTCCAGCCACTCCGTCTGCGACACAACCTGAGGAAGACTCATCCTGACCTCCTGAGCAGGGTTCCGGTCAACTCTGGAAAGGCAGACCGCCCCCCGCCCCGGAAATCATCGGTTCGTCTTCGCAGGCCCTAATGGCCCGGTCCCGGGTCGGCGATCGATGGCCTTCGAGGCGGGACGGCGCGCGGGACTCACCGCCGGCCGGGCCCCCCGTCGCTGAAGATCGCGCCGATCTCCTCCCAGTCGGTCTCGGACAGATCCAGCGCCACCACCTCGCGCACCGCCTGCCACTAGGCCGGCTTGCTGGGGGACACGATCGGGGCGGTGACCAGCGGGTGGGCCCGCAGCCAGGCCAGTGCCAGACCGGACACGCTCACCCCGTGCCGCTCGGCCACCTCGCGCAGGGCGGCCACCCGGGCCAGGTTGGACTCGGTGTGCATGCCCGCGTAGTAGCGGTCGCCGGCCACCGCGATCCGGCTGCCGGGCGCGGGTGCCCGCGCGTCCAGGTACCGGTCGGACAGCACCCCGCCCGCCAGCGGTGAGAACGGCGTGTAACCGAGCGGCTGGCTGTCCACCCGGGCACGCTAGCAGGCGCAGCCCCGGCCGCCCGGACCTCCAGCCGGCGGCCTAGCCGAGGGCGGCCCAGAACGAGCAGTGGTGCTCGGCCGCGAAACCGGTCTCGTTGACCGGCTGCGGCGGCACCAGGTCGCGCCACACCGGCTGCGCCACGCTGAACCGCGGCCAGCCTCCACCCGGGCGGCCGAACTTGGCCAGGTTCGTCCAGTAGCCCTTCATGATCGCCGCCAGCCGCTGCTGGCTGGCCGACAGCATGGCCGGGAACGCCACCGTGTTCAAGCTGAACAGGTACTGGATCTCCGAGGCGTGGGCGGCGCCGTACGGGAAGCCTTCGGGCGGCAGGTACAGCTCGGGCGCGTTCTCGTCGGCGAACTCGTAGGCGTAGGTCGGCACGTACTTGGCCAGCGACTCCTCGGCGGCCAGGCCGTTGCAGGCGAAGATCGCGTCGGTCCCGACCGCGCCCAGCGCCTCGGCCGGGCTGGCGTAGGCGGTCAGCGGGTACTGGGCCGCGATCGCGGCCGCCACCGTGGCCGACACCCCCAGCGTGCCGGCGATCATCGACTGGTAGTTGGCGGCGGTGACGGCCGGGCCGCCCTCGGCCTGCTCGAGCCCGACGAACAGCCGCCACTCGTCGTGGTTGGTGCCGATGATGACCGGCACGTGGTTGAACTGGCCGCTGCTGAGCGCGGTGCCGATCGACTGGGGCAGTACGTCCCCGTCGATGTTTGGCTGGTAGCCGCCCGCGCCCGCGTTCTGGTCGGCCAGGATCGTCGACACCGGCACGCTGCGCAGGCAGGCGGCGGTGTTGCTGGCGCAGCCGACCTTGGCCGCGAACGCCGCGCCGGCCGATTCGGCGCTGGCCAGCGTGGCCTGGGTCAGCGCGTAGGTGCCGCTCTCCACGATCGCGTGCTGGAACAGCCCCTGGGCGCCCGGCGAGACCAGCTGGGACAGGGTCGACAGGCCACCGGCCGACTCGCCGAACACGGTCACGTTGCGCCGGTCACCGCCGAACCCGCCGATGTTGCGCTGCACCCAGCGCAGCGCCGCCTGCTGGTCCATCAGCCCGTAGTTGCCGGACGGCCCGCCCGGCTGGGCCGCCAGCGCGCTGTCGGCCAGGAAACCGAGCGCCCCCAGCCGGTAGTTGATCGTGACCACGACCACGCCGTCCCGGACCAGGGCGGCCGGGTTGTAGTCGTTGCTCTCCCCGGTGACCAGGGCGCCGCCGTGGATCCACACCATCACTGGCCGGTTCCGGGCGCCGCCGGCCGGGGTGTAGACGTTCAGGTACAGGCAGTTCTCCGACGTGCTGGCCAGCCCGAACGGCGACGCCGACTGCGGGCAGTGCGGCGCGAAGCTGGTCGCCGCCCGCACGCCGGACCAGCGGGCGGCCGGCTGCGGCGGCTGCCAGCGCAGGTTCCCGACCGGCGGGGCCGCGTAGGGGAGGCCGAGGAACTCACTGACCCCGGCGGCCGAGCTGCCGCGCACGAAGCCGTCGGCCGTGCCCACCACCGGGCTGCCGCTTCGGCCGCCGTTGTTCCCGCCGCTGCTTCCGCTGGCGGCGCTGGCCCCGCTGGCCACCACCCCCGTCGCGGCCAGGGCGGCGGCCGCCGTGCCGGCCGCCAAGCTCAGTCGCAGATACTTACGCCAATGACGCCAGCTGGTCGCGAAGACGCGCATCGAACCACTCCGTTCGAGGGCGGGTGTTCCCGGGCCCGACTCTAAAAGAACTAGCCCGTACTTTAAAGGCTTCTGCGCGAATTTGATCGTATCGGCCCGTCACCAGGGTCGTTACTGGAGGACGTACCATCCCTTTTAAAGAACCGAAGCGTACTTTTAGGAACTGTCCGGCATCATGAGGCACGATCAGGCCAGGGCACCGAGGCCAGGGAGCATGGAGGGAACCGGATGGCGAGGAACGGCAAGCGGATCGAAAGCACGATGCAGGATGACTTCCCGCTCACCATCACCTCGATCCTGCGGCACGGATCCCGGGTGTTCGGGGCCAGCGAGTGCGTCACCTGGCAGGGCGACCACGCCCGGCACACCACCTACCGGCAGATCGAGGTCAACGCCCGCCAGCTGGCCCAGGCGCTGACCCGGCTCGGGGTCGAGCCCGGGGACCCGGTCGCCACGTTCTGCTGGAACAACCAGGAACACCTCGAGGCCTACTACGCCATCCCGTGCATGGGCGCGGTCGTGCACACGCTGAACATCCGGCTGCCCGCCCACCAGCTCACGCACATCGTCAACGACGCCGAAGACAAGATCATGATCGTCGACGGCAGCCTGCTCCCGGTGCTGGCTCCGGTCGTGTCCGAGCTGCCCTCGATCGAGGCGTTCATCGTCATCGGCGACGGCGACACCGCGCTGCTGGGCGACCGGCCGGTGCACCGCTACGACGCGCTGCTGGACGCCGAGGATGGCGCTTACACCTGGCCCGAGCTGGACGAGAAGTCGGCCGCCGCCATGTGCTACACCAGCGGCACGACCGGCGACCCGCGCGGCGTGGTGTACTCCCACCGGTCCACGTTCCTGCACGCGCTGGCCACCTTGACCAACCAGTGCGTCGGGTCCACCGAGGCTGACCGGCAGCTCACGATCGTGCCGATGTTCCACGTCAACGCCTGGGGCATCCCGTTCGCGGCGTTCCTGTCCGGCACCACCATGCACATGCCGGACCGGTACATGACCCCGGCCGCGCTGGTCGACTTCATCGAGGCCGAGCGATCCACCCTGGCCTCGGCCGTGCCGACCATCTGGGGCGGCATCCTGCAGGTCGGCGCCCAGCGCGAGATCGACCTGTCCTCGATCCGGATGGGCACCTCGGGCGGCGCGGCGATGCCGCGGTCGCTGATGGAGACGTTCCAGAAGCAGTACGGTCTGCCCCTCATCCAGGGCTGGGGTATGACCGAGACCTCCCCGGTCGGCGGGCTGGCCCGGCCGCCCGCCGACGTCGAGCCGGACTCGGCCGAGGACCTGGACTACCGGATGAAGTCGGGCCGCCTGCTGGCCGGCGTGCAGATGCGCCTGGTCGACGACGAAGGCCACGAGGTGCCCTGGGACGGCACCGCGACCGGCGAGATCGAGGTGCGCGGCCCGTGGATCACCGGCCGCTACTTCGGCATCGACACCCCGGAGAAGTTCGACGACGGCTGGCTGCGGACCGGCGACATCGGGACGATGGACGACCGCGGCTACTTCCAGATCTCCGATCGGCTCAAGGACGTGATCAAGTCCGGCGGCGAGTGGATCTCCTCCGTGGAGCTGGAGAACCTGCTGGCCGGCAGCCCCGAGGTGGCCGAGGCCGCGGTGGTCGGCATCCCTGACGAGAAGTGGACCGAGCGACCGCTGGCCTGCGTGGTGCTGCGCAGCCCCGGCGACGCGGGCGAGGACGTCGCGGCCACCCTGGCCAGCTTCCTGGCCGGCAAGGTGGCCCGCTGGCAGGTCCCGGAGAACTGGACGTTCATTGAAGAGGTGCCCAAGACCACCGTCGGCAAGTTCGACAAGAAGGTCCTGCGGGCCCGATTTGGCCGCGGTGAGCTGGAGATCCTCCGCCTGCGCGACTGACGGGCGTGGTGGCCGCCGCAAGTCGAAGCTCAACACTCTGTACTCCAGAGCATTATGTGAGTACGTTGCTGCCATGCACCTGAAGGACGACGAACTCATCAGCGGCCTCGGCGGTCGCGACGGCGTGCCCGGGCTGCTGGCCGCGGTCTACGCCCGGGTCACGACCGCCGTGAGCTTCACCCGGATGCTGACCCCGCTCGGCAACTACTTCATCGCCCGCCCGGCCGCGCGGGCCGCCGCCCGCGACATCACCGAGGAAACCGACGTGCCGCTGGACGCCGCCGTGGTGCTCGGGCTGTCGGCCGACGCCCTGCACACCTGGAGCGCGGACCCGATGCTGGACCAGGTCGGTGACTACCTCGGTCACGTCCCGCTGGCCCGCATCACCCAGATCACGGCCACTCCCGGGCGGAGCTGGCAGCAGCTCACGATCGGGCTGGACGGCGGCCATGACATCACCCTGGAGGCTCGGGGCGCCGCCCATCAGCTGGCCGCCGCTTACGAGAAGGTGTCCGTCCGGTAAAACTAGCCTGCGTGAACAGGCTCATCCGGCGCGCCGGCGCGCTCATCATCGCGGCCGCGATCGTTTTCCTCATGGTCTCCGACGTGGTGAACGGGCGGGGTTTCTCCGACTGGTGGGCCAAGCACGCGATCACCACCTCGCTGGTCTCCGACCTGCTGATCGTGGGGGCGACCGCGCTGATCTTCGATGAGGTGCAGGCCTACCGGCAGCGCAAGGCCCGTTCGGTGTCGGTCGCCGCCCAGGGCCTGATCGTCTACGGCCAGGCCCGGGAGGCCTACCAGGCGGTGACGGCGATGGTCAGCGACCCGTCGGTCGAAGACGCGGTCCCCGACGAACTGCGCGACCTGGCCAGCAACCTGCTGGTGGCCTCGCCCAGCCTGTTCGACGATCCGGACGCCCGCGACTTCCTGCTGCAGCTCGACCGGCTGATGGCCTCGCTGTTCTCGGCCGCCAACGGCCAGTCCAGCCGGCCCGACGGCATCGGCCGGCCCGACGAGCTGACCAACCGGATGAACCAGGTCCAGGCCTCGTTCGCGCCGTTGGTGGCCCGGTTCCCGCCCGACTACCAGCGGCGGGTCCGCGACGCCGACTCCGACATCGATTCCGGCACCGACTCGGACGCGGACGACGGTACCGACTCGGGCGACGGCGCCGCGGCCCCCGCCAGCAGCTGAACCCGCTGGTCAGACGGCCGGCACCTGGTCGAGGAAGCCGAACACGGCCGTGAGCTGCCCATCCGGCCCGGCCAGGGCGACGTCCGAGCCGACCACGACCGGCTCCTCACCCGCCGGCGCCAGGTTCCAGCTGAACCGGGCCTGCCGGTGGTGGGCGTCGACCGGCCCGGCCAGCGTGAACACGTACCCCGGGAACTGCCCCTGGACGGCGGCGATGGTCGCCTCGATCGCGTCCCGGCCGGCCACCTCGGCCAGCGGGTCGGTGTAGCTGGCGTCCGGCGCCCAGACCTGCTCGACCAGCTTGCGCCGGGCGGCCGGGTCGGTCTCGTTCCAGCAGTCCAGGTAGCGCTCGATGATGTCCTGCATGATGTCCTCCTTCGAGGTGAGTGCGATGCGCTCATCCTCGGCGGGCGGCCGCGCCAGGGCGATTACCTGGCAGGTAAGGGGCGGGCTGAGCTTGTACGATCGCCGGTGTGCAGGCGCGCAAGCTGGGGCTCAAGCCGGGACTGCGGGTGGCGCTGGACGACCCGCCGCCGGGCTGGGCACTGGCCGATCCGCCCGGTGGCCTGGAGATGGTCGGCGGCACCGGTGAGGCCGACGTGATCGTGGCGTTCTTCGCCCGTGCGGCCGATCTCGGCCTACGGCTCCCGGGGCTGGCCGAACGGGTATTCCCGGCCGGCGCGATCTGGGCCGCCTGGCCCCGCCGGGCGGGCGGTCACTCCAGCGACATCACCGACAACGTGGTCCGCGAGTACGCGCTGCCGCTCGGCCTGGTCGACGTGAAGGTCGCCGCGATCGACGACGACTGGTCCGGGCTGCGGCTGGTCTGGCGTAGAGAAAACCGGGGCAGCCGCCGGCTGACTGAGGCGCCCGCTAGCTGACCGGGTTGGCCAGGCCTTCGATGACCTCGGCGCCCGGCAGCGTGGCCAGCGACGCGCCCGGCATCCAGAGCTTGGAGCCGCGGATGCCGGACCCGATGACCACGTGCGGCTGTTCCACCACGCGCGAGTCGATGAGGATCGGCCACTCATCCGGCAGCCCGACCGGGGTGATGCCGCCGAACTCCATCCCGGTCGCGGCGACCACGTCGTCGAGCGGCGCGAACGTCGCCTTGCGGGCGTCCATTCGCCGCCGCACGACCCCGTTGACGTCCGCCCGCGTCACGGCCGTGACCAGGCACGCCGCGTAACTGGTGACGCCGCCGCGCTTGCCCGCGACGACCACGCAGTTGGCCGATTCGGGCAGCCCGACCCCGTAGTGCTCGCAGAACGCCACGGTGTCGGCCAGCTCCGGGTCGATCGGCGCGACCTCCGCCTCCGCGCCTCCCGGCCACTCGGCCAGTGCGGCCGCCACCGGCTTGGCCAGCAGTTCCGGACGGGACCGGGCGGGGGAGAGGTCGAGGTTCATGCCCCTATCCAACCAGGCGTGGGGCCGCGGTCAGGCCTTGCGCGCGACGCCGCCCCACATCGCGGTCACCGGGTCGTCCGGGGCGACCGGGGTGTCCGGCCGCCACACGGGCAGGTGCACGACCCCCGGTTCCAGCAGCTCGAGGCCGTCGAAGAACCGGCTGACCTCCGCGTGGGTGCGGAACTGAACCTTCTGCCGCATCGCCTGCGACAGCGACGCCTCGGCCTCGGCCGACTTCTCCGGCACCATGTCCTTGGCGGGCTGGGACAGCACCAGGTAGCTACCGGCCGGGACCGCGTCCATCAGCCGCCGCACGATGCCGTAGGGGTCGTCCTCGTCCGGCACGCAGTGCATGATCGCGATCAGCATGACCGCCACCGGCTCACCGAAGTCGAGGGTGGCGGCCGCCCCGGACAGGATCGTGGCCGGGTCGCGCACGTCCGCGTCCAGGTACGCGGTGGTGCCGGTGACGCTGGTCAGCAGGGCGCGGGCGTGGGTCAGCACGATCGGGTCGTTGTCGACGTAGACCACCCGGCTGTCGGGCGCGGCCGCCTGCGCCACCTCGTGGGTGTTGTTGGCGCTGGGGATGCCGGTGCCGATGTCGAGGAACTGCCGGGTACCGGCCTCGGCCGCCAGGTAGCGCACCGCCCGGCCCAGGAAGGCCCGGTTGGCGCGCACGCCCGGCAGGATGGCCGGGGTGGCCCGCATGACCTTTTCGGCTGCTTCCCGGTCGACGGCGAAGTTGTCCTTACCGCCCAGCCAGTAGTTGTAGATCCGGGCGATGTGCGGCACGGTCGTGTCGATCTCGCGTGCGGGCGGCAGGTCGTCCTCGGGAACGACGCTGTGGAACCAATCCTTCTCGTCGGCCACGGGCCTTACCGTACCGGGCTTTTCCCCCCGGTACGGTCGTCGGTCAGTTGAGCTGCGAAGGCTTCGCCGGGAGCGGTCCGGACAGCACCCCGGTCCAGGTCCGCGGGCCGGTGACCGGCTTGCCACCGGAGTAGACGGGCGGCCGCGCGCCTGGGAAGTACACCGTCACCCGGCTGAAGTAGCGCTGGCCGGGATGACCCGGCAGCGGCACGCTGCGCGAGAACGTCACGTCGGCCCGGTAGCCGTGGAACTTGCCGGCCGCGCAGTACGGCGTGCAGTCGTTGACCATTTCGGTCCCGGTGGCGTGGGCGGCCGACGCGGTCCACGACGACCAGGACAGGTGGGTGAGCACCGTGTTGCCGTCCGCGCAGGTCAGCGTGAAGCTGCTCGGCTTGACCTGGGCGTGCTGGCAGTTGAACACCTCGGGCCGGACCTGCCTGGCGGCCGGGTGCGCCGCTGAGTGACCGCCGGTGGTCGCCGCCGCCGTCCCCGCCGCGATGCCGATAGCGGCCAGCACCGGCACGAGAATGGCCGCAATACGTCGCTTGGTCACATCGTCCCCGTTCGGCTGGAGGGCTCGCCGTTTCCCTCACCCTACGCGAACGACCATGATCATTCGGTGCCGGTGTGTAACTATTTTGACTCTCCTCGTTACCGTCAGCACGCGCCCGTCAAGC
The DNA here is from genome assembly GCA_019240215.1 of Actinomycetota bacterium. Lineage (GTDB taxonomy): Bacteria > Actinomycetota > Actinomycetes > Streptosporangiales > Streptosporangiaceae > Bog-532. Next base: position 12,743 of record JAFAYQ010000074.1, read on the forward strand.
CTCCTGCGCCTCACTAATCAGGGATGCAACCCTGCTCCCTTGAACACCTTGTCCACCGGGTTGCGGGGACCGTAGACGGCCACGCCGACCAGGTTGAGGTCGGCGGTGGCGACCGCGCCGACCGTGGCCCGGTTGTCGTCGTCGTTGCCGGTCGCGAACAGGTCCTCGGTGTAGATCCCGGTCGCCAGGTCGCGGCCGCAGGCCCGCTCGCGGATGACCGACAGCAGCGGCCCGTCGGCCGCGTAGACCAGCACCGGCTGGCGGAACATCTCCAGGTAATGCTGGCCCGAGCCGTCCTCATACGGCTTCCCGGCCGTCTCCGGGATCCCAGCCACGATTCCGCTGGCCAGGAACGCGGTCACGTTCAGTTTCTGCCAGACGGCCAGGTCGTCCCGCACGGCAATGGCGATCTTAGTGTCGAAGCGCATACGACCAGCCTGCGGCTGAGGTCCCGCTCGCCGCTTGAACGCTCGTGCGCCTGATTCACATTTTTAAAGGGCGGGACGGGTGTAGACGGCGGTGACGACATGACGCTCATCGGGACCGGGGCTCCGGGGCTGGACCGCCAGCTCGGTATCGGTCAGCCCGGCGCTGGTGAACGCGCGGAGGTCGTGGGGGCTGAGCGGCCACGGGCGGCGGCCCGGGGGGTCGTCGTCGCGGCGGCCCAGGCCGTGCACGAACACCCGGCCGCCCGGCGCCACCATCCCGGCGATGCTGGCGGCGGCGGTGGCCCGCTCGCTGACCGGCAGCGACTGCAAGGTCCGGATCTCCACCACCAGGTCGAACGCCCGTCGCCAGTCGTCCGGCAGCCGGAATACGTCCGCCACCCGGTAATCCACCGCCGACCCGGGGAACCGGGCCCGGCAGTGCGCGATGGCGGCCGGGACCAGGTCGAACGCCGTCACCCGGCAGCCGCGGCGGCTGACCTCCTCGGCGTCGTCGCCGAGGCCGCAGGCCACCACTAGCGCTCGCGCCCCGGTGACCGGCGGCTGGCCGTCCAGCCACTGGACCAGGGCCGGCATCGGCGCCAGGCTGGCCCAGGGGATCCCGGCCAAGTCGTCGCCGGCCTGCGCGTAGATCGTCTCGAACGTGAGCTCATCGGCCACCCCGCCATACTAGGAGCGTGGGCGGTGACTGGCGCGGGAGCGGCGACTGGGCCCGCTACTGGCGGTCCGGCGCCCCGGCGGCTGACGGCTCATCGGCTGGCGGCGGCCCGATCGGGGCCATGCACGCCCACTTCCGGTCCCACGTCTACCACCGGCACAGTCACGAGACGTACTCGTTCGGGGTTACCGACGAGGGCGCCCAGGCCTTCACCTGCCGCGGCGGCCACCACGTGAGCACGGCCGACATGGTCATGCTGTTCAACCCCGACGACCCCCACGACGGCCACGCGGCCACCGGCCCCGGCTTCACCTACCGGATGATCCACATCGCCCCCGCCCAGGTCGAAGACCTGCTGGTCGACGCCGGCGTCAGCCGGGGCGGCGGCCCGCTGTTCCGTACCCCCGTCGTCGCCGACCCGGTGCTGGCCCGCCGACTCCGCTCCCTCCATACCGCTCTTACCGGCGCCTCAATGCCGCTGCGGCAACACGAGGAGCTGACGTCAACGTTGCGCCTGCTGACCCGGCACGCCCACGGCGTCCCTTCCGCGCGCGAGGCCTTGGCCGCACCGGCGTCGGCGCTGATCGCCCGGCGGGTCCGGGAGCGGCTGCACGACGCCTACGCCAGCCCGCTCACCGCCGACGACCTGGCCGCGGCGGCCGGCTGCAGCCGGTACACCGCCAGCCGGGCGTTCACCGCCGTCTACGGTCTGCCCCCGAGCGACTACCAGCGCCAGCTGCGCCTACGCAGCGCCCGCGCCCTGCTGACCGGCGGCGCGTCGGCCGCTGAGGCGGCCGCCACCAGCGGGTTCGCCGACCAGGCGCACCTGACCCGCTGGTTCCGCCGGTACTACGGCGTCACCCCCGGCGTCTACCGTCAGGCCGTTGGCAGCCGGTAGACCGACACGTGCGAGGCCGACTCGGCCGTGAACTCACGGCCGGCCCAGTCCGCGTGCCTGCTCTCCAGCCCGAACCCGGCCAGCTGGCCCATCAGGTCGAGCTCGGCGGGCCAGATGTAGCGGTGCGGGCTGCGCACCAGCCGGGCCTCGCGGCCCTCGCCGAAGTAGAAGTGGTGGGAGACCAGCCGCTGCTGCACCACGTCGTAGGTATCCAGCCCGATGTAACCGGGGTTGGATGCGAATACCACCGCCGACTGGCCCGGCGGCATCACCCGCAGCTCGGGCAGGCCCAGCTCGATCACGAACCGGCCGCCCGGACTGAGGTGCCGGGCCGCGTTGCGGAAGCATTCGACCTGCTCGGCCTGGGTGAGCAGGTTGCCGATGGTGTTGTAGACCAGGTAGACGAGGCTGAACTCGCCCGGCGCCCGCGTCGTCGCCATGTCGCCCCGGATCACCGGGATCGCGTCCTCGCCGGTCTTGGTGCGCAGCTGGCTGATCATGGCCTCCGACAGCTCGATGCCGGTCACCGGCACACCCCGCCCGGCCAGCGGGACCGCCACCCGTCCGGTCCCGATCGCAAACTCGAGCGCCCGCCCGTCCCCGGCCAGTTCGGCCAGCCGGTCCACCGTCGGCCCCAGTACCGCGGGCGCGAACATCTCGCTGTCCGATGAGTCGTAGTCCCGGGCTATCTCGTTGTCCCAGATGTCCTCTTGCCGCCAGCTGTCCTCCTGCACCATGGCGCCCACCATCCCGGTCGGCCCAGCCGGTGTCCAGCAAATTTCAGTCCGCCACCTCGGCCCAGGTGGTCGTGGTGCCGTAAGGGCCGCGCGCGCAATTCCAGGTGGTGGCGAGTGCGTCGACCAGGTGCAGGCCACGGCCGCCTTCCGCGCAGAAATCGGCCTCCCGCAGCCGCGGCAAGCTGGCGCCCCCGTCGTCGGTCACCTCGACCCGGATCAGCTGCGAATGGCTGGTCAGCGTGATCGAGACTTTGCCGTCGGGCCGCCGCCCGGACCGGCTGTGCAGAATTGAGTTCGTCACCAGTTCATCGACAATGAGCTGGATTGGCCCAGCGCTCGGATGGTCGGCGCCCAGCGCGCTCAGCACGAATTCCCGCGCCCGGGCCACCTGATCCACCCGGGCCGGCAAGCGGATGAACGCCTGCCTGGTGTTTAACGTGCATACTCGGTTCATAAGGCCACCGCCCTCGGGTCGATCGGCCCCCCTACCCCTAACTTCGTATTTACTCCCACGCGAGTTCGCGAGAATTTCTTAACGCTTGTTTACGTCCCTGCCTTTCTCGCGCATCATCGCCTAACCTGGCCAAACGTGCCCATCCCGTCCGGGAGCACCCGTGGCCCTCGATCGCCCCGCCACCCCACCTGACCGCCCCGAAACCCCCTCAACCCCCGACGCCCCACCCGACCCACGCGCCGTCCCCGACCTCACCCGCGCCGAAGCCTTCGCGTCCCACCGCTACTGGAGTGAGGTCTCGCGTTTTTCCGCGCTCTGGGCAGCCCACAAGGAACGGTGGGCCGCCGAGCCGAAGAAGCGAGACCAGCCTGGGGGAGCCGCGCCGGCCGAGGTAGCTGACTCGATCGCGCGGGTCAAAGCTGCGGAAACGGTGATCAGTTCCGATGTCGAGGCGGTAGCGTCGGACAATTCCCCGCGCGGCTGGCTGGAAGGCTTCAGCTTTCGTTTAAAAGGCGAGGGACGGCTGGCGGAGAAAGTCGCGAGCGCTCGCGAGTCGAGCAGCCCCGACGCCACCATTGGCGAAATCGTCCAGCAGATACCGGATGCCATCCGCTATACGTTCTGCTTCGCTGCCAGCGACTACACCAGCGGCTACTTCGAAGTCACGCAGCGCCTGGAAGCTCGCGGATACCGTATGTACAAATGCAGGAATTCATGGGCGGATTCGGAGTACAAAGGCGTTAATACTCGATGGGTGACATCCGAAGGGCAGCGGTTCGAAGTCCAGTTCCATACGCCAGAAAGCTTTCACGCCAAGCATGAGGTGACACACGGGGCGTACGAGAGGATTCGCGACTCGGCCACCACCGCGAACGAGCGCCGCGACCTGAGCGTCTTTCAGCAGGAAGTGTCGTCGCGTGTTCCCGTGCCAGCGCGTGTGTCTGATATCGCCGACCACTCTGAGAGAGGCTATTGATGCCAGACAAAATAACGTTCTACGCAGTGGTGGCCGCCGACCGGACGACCGACAATCCCTACGGCTTGGTACGGCGGCTGCAAACGGACTGGGGCTTCACCGACGAGGGCCTGCGCAAGGATTTCAGCTGGGTGTTCACGCCCGCCATCGTCGAGTGGGAGCGCGGCGATCTGGGGCAGGAACTGGTCGAGGTCAGCCATGAGCAGGCCGACAAGATTATTCAGTACTTCCGCGCCCGCTGGGCTTGAGCGGACTGGTCCGCATCGCGGTCGCCAGCTCGTCCGGCGACAGCTCCGCCACCGGCAACGGCGTGTACCCATCCCGCGACGGCCGCAGTGCATCCAGCAGCAGAGTCAGGTACCGCCGCCAGATATCCGGCCGGACGTCGCGGGCGTACTCGGCGGTGGCGCCGAGCATGAACTCCATAACCGGGATGTCGGTGGCGCTGAGGTCGGGGCGGAGCTGACCGGCCGCCTGGGCGCGTTCGACCAGTTTGCCGACGGCGGGGCGCATGCGCTCACGGGCGTAATGGGTCCGGTCGTGGCCGTGGGCGGCGAACATCAGGATCTGGCGCAGGCCGCGGTCGCTGGTCAGCATCTCAGCGGCGGTCAGCATGAAACCGGCCAGGCCCTCCCAGGGGTCGTCGGCTTCCTGGGCCTGGACGGCCAGGCCGGCCATCGTGTTGATGCGCTCCTCGAACAGGGCGTCGGCCAGCGACGCCTTGTCGGGGAAACGGCGGTAGACCGTGCCCACGCCCACCCCGGCCTGCCGGGCCACGTCGTCCAGGGTCGCCTCCAGGCCCCGTTCGGTGAACACCTCGTCGGCCGCCTTGAGGATGCGCTGCCGATTCAGCTCAGCGTCCCGGCGCAACGGCCGGCCGCCGGCCCCCTCCAGGTCGCCGGCCCCGTCTGGGCCGTCCTTGCCCTCCACGTCGCTGTTCATGAAGTCATCCTAAATCAAAGTGGAGAAAACGTCTCCACTTCTGCTACGGTCGGGACGTAAGCGGAGTTTGCATCTCCAGATGGGAGAACGAGAGATGGCCGCACCCAGCGCTCCCAGCGTTCCTGGCGGCGGGCCCGCGACCCAGCCGGCCGATCCGGGCCAGCGGCGCTGGCTGATCCTGGCGCTTATCGGGCTCGCCCAGCTGATGATCGTGCTCGACATCACGATCATGAACATCGCGCTGCCGTCCGCCCAGCACGCCCTGCACTTCTCCAACGTCGACCGGCAGTGGATCATCACCGCCTACGCGCTGTCGTTCGGCAGCCTGCTGTTGTTCGGTGGCCGCCTGGGTGACCTGTTCGGCCGTAAGGTGACCCTGCTGACCGGGCTGATCGGCTTCGCGGTCGCCTCGGCGGTGGGCGGCGCCGCCCTCAACTTCCCGATGCTGGTCACCGCCCGCGCCTGCCAGGGCGTGTTCGCGGCCCTGCTCGCCCCGGCCGCGCTGTCGCTGCTGACCACCACGTTCAGCGACCCCAAGGAACGCGGCAAGGCGTTCGGGGTCTACGGCGCCATCGTCGGGGCCGGCGGCCTGGTCGGGCTGCTGCTCGGGGGCCTGCTGACCGAGTACCTGGACTGGCGCTGGTGTCTGTACGTGAACCTGGTCTTCGCCGGGCTCGCGGTGGCGGGCGCGGTCACCCTGCTCACCAACCAGCGCGCCGCGCGGACACCGCGGCTGGACTACCTGGGCGTGGCGCTGGTCTCCGGGTCGATGTTCTGCCTGGTCTACGGCTTCTCCAACGCCGGCACGCACTCCTGGTCAGCCGCCTCGACCTGGGGTTTCCTGGCCGCCGGGGTGGTCCTGCTGGCCGCGTTCGTGACCTGGCAGTCCCAGACGCCGCACCCGCTGCTGCCGCCCCGGGTGGTGCTGGACCGCAACCGCGGCGGCGCCTACCTGGCGGTGCTGGTCACCGGGGCCGGGATGTTCGGCATCTTCCTGTTCCTGACCTACTACCTGCAGACGATCCTCGGGTACTCGCCGCTCAAGACCGGCGTCGCGTTCCTGCCCACGATCGCCATGGTGATGCTGTTCGCGCAGATCGCCAACATCGTGCTGATGCCCCGGATCGGGCCGAAGATCCTGGTCGGGGTGGGCATGGTGGTGGCCGGAGCGGGGATGGCGTGGCTGACCCGGCTGGGCGTGCACTCCGGCTACGCGACCGCGATCCTCGGCCCGATGATGGTGACGGGGGCCGGCATCGGCATGTCGATGCCGCCGTCGATGAACACCGGGACGTTCGGGGTCGCCCCGTCGGACGCGGGCGTCGCCTCGGCCACACTCAACGTCGGCCAGCAGCTCGGCGGCTCGATCGGCACCGCGCTGCTCAACACCATCGCCACCAGCGCCGCCGCCAGCTATCTGACCAGCCTCCACCTGGCCCCGGCGGCACTGGCCACCGCCCGCGGCAAGCTCGCGCTGGCCACCGCCCAGGTGCACGGCTACACCACCGCGTTCTGGTGGACGGCGGCGATCTTCGCGGCCGGCGGGCTGGTGTGCGGCTCGCTGATGAAGTGGGGCCCGCTGGCCCGCCAGGCCGAGGCCCAGCCGGCTAGCCCAGGGGAGCTTGCGCCCAGTCCGGTGGCACCTCGTCACTGAGCCGGGGCAGCACGATCGTGAACGAGGTGCAGCCGGGGCGGCTGGTGACGGCGACGGTGCCGTGGTGGGCGGTCACCACCGCCTTGACGATGGCCAGCCCGAGGCCGGTGCTGCCGGCCGCGTGCGAGCGGGACGAGTCACCCCGTACGAACCGCTCGAACAGCTCGGGCAGCAGGTCAGGCGGAATCCCGGGGCCGTTGTCGGTCACGCTGAGCTGGACCGACGGCGCGCCCGCGGCCGACGTCGGGGCGACCGCGACGGTGATCTCGGAGTCGGCCGGGGTGTGCTTGGCCGCGTTGCTGAGCAGGTTGGACAGCACCTGGCGGAGCCTCAGCTCGTCGCCGCGGACGGTGAGCGGCTCGTCCGGCAGTTCGAGCCGCCAGCGGTGGGACGGGCTGGCGACCCGGGCGTCGCTGGTGGCCTCGATCGTGAGCATGGTCAGGTCGACCGGCTCGGCCGCCAGCGGCCGACCGGCGTCCAGCCGGGCCAGCAGCAGCAGCTCGTCGACCAGCACGCTCATCCGGGCCGACTCGGACTGGACCCGTTCCAGCGCGTGGGTCACGTCCTCGGGCACCGGGCCGCCGTGCCGCAGCGCCAGCTCGGCATAACCGCGGATGGCCGACAGCGGGGTGCGCAGCTCGTGGCTGGCGTCGGCCGCGAACCGGCGCAGCCGCGCCTCGCTGGCGGCCCGGTTGGACAGGGCCGACTCCACGTGCTGCATCATCCGGTTGAAGGCGGCCCCGACCCGGCCGACCTCGGTGCGCGGGTCGTCGTCGGGTACCTGGGGCGGCAGGCTGACCACGCCGGTGTCCAGCGGCAGCTCGGCCACCAGGGTGGCGGTGCTGGCGACCCGGCGCAGCGGCCGCAGCGAGAACCGCACCAGCCCGGCCCCGGTCCCCGCGACCACCAGGACGACCAGCGCGAACACCGCGATCTCGGCCAGCTCGACGTTCCGCAGCGTGTGCTCGATGTTGTGCAGCGACAGGCCCGTGAGCAGCACCTGGCCGGTCGGGGTGGTGACCGCGGTCAGCTTGTAGTCGCCGCCCAGCGACGGCAGCTGGCGGGTGTAGAACGGCACGTTCGGCAGCGCCGGCGGGATCGCCCCGCTGCTGCTGCCCTGCTTCGAGGTCTTGTACACCGGCAGCGCGGTCAGCACCTGCTTGTCGGCCGCGGTCAGGTGCACGGCGCCGCCGCCGATGATGGTGGCGTCGAGCACGGTGCCGTTGGTGGTGATCCAGGCGTCGAACGTGCCCGCCGACTGGCCGACGATGTAGTGCGAGCAGCCGGGCGAGCCGCCGTCCGGATCCACCCGCTGACCGGCCGACATGCCGCCGTCGGGAGCGGGCGCGTCGTTCAGGCAGGCCGCGAACGCCCGCTGGGTGGCCGCCTCCAGCTGCTGGTTGAAGTTGGTGACGAGCTGGCGGCTGAGCACGCTGTAGGTGGCGATGCCGAGCACCGCGCAGGTCACGATGACCAGTACCACCAGCCCGGCCACGAGCCGGACGGTCAGGCTGCCGCGGATCAGCGAGGACCACGGGCGCCCGGCCCGCCCGGCCACCACCCCCGCCCGATCGCGCAGCCCGGCCATCAGCCCCCCGGCTTCAGCACGTACCCGACGCCCCGCACGGTGTGGATCAGCGGCGGGCGGCCGGCGTCGATCTTCTTGCGCAGGTAGCTGATGTACAGCTCGACCACGTGGGCCTGGCCGCCGAAGTCGTAGTTCCACACCCGGTCGAGGATCTGCGCCTTGGACAGCACCCGGCGCGGGTTGCGCATCAGGAACCGCAGCAGCTCGAACTCGGTCGCGGTCAGCTCGATCAGGTCGCCGCCCCGGCGGACCTCACGGGCGTCCTCGTCCATGGTCAGGTCGGCCACGCTCAGCGAGCCTTCGCTGTGGGTGCGGGTCAGGTCGGCCCGGCGCAGCAGCCCCCGCAGCCGGGCCAGCACCTCCTCCAGGCTGAACGGCTTGGTCACGTAGTCGTCGCCGCCGGCCGTGATGCCGGCGATCCGGTCCTCGACCGCGTCCCGGGCGGTCAGGAACAGCACGCAGACCCCGGCGTTCTCGGCCCGCAGCCGCCGCAGCACCTCGAGCCCGTCGAAGTCGGGCAGCATGATGTCCAGGATCACCGCATCGGGCTGGAATTCGCGCGCGATACTGACCGCGTCGGTCCCGGTGCCCGCGGTGCGGGTGTCCCAGCCCTCGTAGCGCAGCACGCTGCCGAGCAGCTCGGCCAGGCTGGGTTCGTCGTCGACGACGAGCACCCGGATCGCGGTGCCGTCCGGCCGCCGGGCGCCCGCGGGGGCCACGGCGGAGCTCTGAGCTGTGTTCATAGTTATCAACTGTGTCTGCTCTGGCCCAGCTTAGCTTCAGAAGGTGTTCTGAATACTCTCTGAGTGATCACTCGGCGGGCCAGCCGGCCACGGTCTCGACCCGGCCGGTGTCGCTGACCAGCCGGGCCGGCAGCCGCAGGCTGGCCAGCCAGCCGGTGGCGGCGTCGCCGCGGATGATGGCGGCGGTGCTCGCCGCGTTGGCGTCGGCGCAGGTGGCGGCGGTCACCGACACCGTACGCCACACGGCCGCGGGCGGCAGCCCGGTCCGGGGGTCGAGGATGTGGTGCAGCACGCTGCCGCCGCGGCGCCAGCGCCGGGCGGTGGTGCTCGAGGTGGCCAGGCCGCCGCCGGTGATCGCGACCACGGTGGCGGGCCCGGACGGGTCTTCCTCAGGGCGGCCGGTGATGTCCTGCACCCGGATGCACCAGCCGCCGTCGGGGGCCGGCCCGGCCACCGAGATGTCACCGCCCAGGCCGACCAGCACGCCGGTGCCGAGCGTGCTGGCGATCCGGTCGGCCGACCGGTCGGCGGTCCACGCCTTGGCGGTGGCGCCGAGGTCGAGCCGGACGCCGGGCGGCATCGTCAGCGTGCGGGTGGCCCGGTCCAGCCGCACCTGCTGCCAGCCCGGTACCGCCCGGATGACCAGGTTGACGGCCGGGCCGTCCGGCGCCACCAGGGTGAAGTCGCGGTCGTAGCCGCAGGCGGCGATGGCCTCGCCGACCGTGGGGTCGACGTCGCCGCCGGTCAGCTCGGCCGCTCGCAGGGCGACGGCGACCGCCTCGGCCAGCAGCGGGCTCAGCTCGACCGGCTGGCCGCCCGCGCGGTCCAGGCCGGCCAGCTCGGAGTCGGGCCGGAACCGGCTGCAGGCCACGTCGAGGGCGGCCAGGTCGGCTTCCAGCAGCGCCCGGGCGGCGCCCAGCATCTCCGGCTCGGTGACCGTCAGGTGGACCAGGCAGCCGAGCGAGGACCAGCTGGCGGTCGCCGTGCCGGTTTTCGCCTCGGTCATCGCTGCCTCCCCCTCGGTACCAACGGTCGATCCGCTTCGTCAAGGACTGCCCAGCGCAGGCGGCCCCAGTCCAGGGAATCTCTCCGTGATGTCCAGTCGCTGAAGGTCGGCTCGGAAAAACCTGAAAGGGTGGCCGCCCGGTCAGCCTTGCTCCAGGACCCGGCCCAGCTTGGATGCGGACGATGAGGGGCGGGCCCCGGCCGCCCGCAGCACGGTCTCGGCCGCGTCGAGCACGTCGGGTGGCCCCGACATCAGCTCCACCTCGATCTCGTGCCAGGTCAGCGGGGCGGCGGCCTGGCCGTCGGCCGCCAGCCGCCGGCCGCTGACCTGGTCGTCGGCCACCTCGGCCCGCGGCTGCCCGTCCGCGCCGATCAGGCGGCGGATGGTGCGGTCGGTGTTCAGCCGGGCGATCGGCCGCAGCGGCTCGCCCCCGGTCAGGTCGGCCACCAGGTCCTGCAGTTCGGCGGGCACGGTGTCGGTGCCGGCGCTGAGCGGCAGGTGGCGCTCGCGCCGGGTACCGGGGCGGACCGGCAGCTTGAGGTGCCAGGCGTCGTCCTCGCCGCCGGTGCGCCGCCGCAGCGTGACCTTGTTCTTGATCAGCCGCAGGTCGTCGGTGTCGAAGTAGACGGCGGCAAGGTGGAACGTCTCCGGCTCGCTGACCGTGTAACCGGGCACGGCGCTCAGGTCGGGCAGCGTGAACTCGGGGCCGGCGTCGTACTTGCGCTCGGTCTCCAGCTGGCTGGTGGCGGCGTCCATGGCTCCTCAGGTTACGGGAGATTGAACGACCAGCGAACCGGCGGCGCGCCGGTCACGACGGGTCCAGCGGGGCGACCACGAACGTGGTGTGCGGCCGCTCGATGACCGACTCGCCCGGGCCGGCCGCCGGCCCGCTGGCGTCCTCGGTCGTGCGCGGATAGGCGAGGATGCGGAAGTTGCGGGTGCCGGGCCGCCCGGCCGCCTCCCAGGCCTCCAGCAGCGCCGCCAGCTGGGCGGCCAGGATGTCCCCGTCGGGGCCGTAGCCGAGCACGCTGAGCTGGAACGGCGGCGCCGCCGTGCGCCCCCGCCGGGTGCGTTCGGCTGGGTGGGCGTCCCGGTCGTGGTCACCCGCGGGCCGGGCCAGCACCGCGAAGCTGCCGGGCTCGAAGATCCCGGCCGTCACGTACTGGTCGCGGATGCGGCCGGGCGCGCGGGCCAGCGCCGCCGCCCGGGGCTGGCCGGTTTCGCTGAGCACGCCCATCCGCGGCTCGTTCAGCGCCAGCCACAACCCCAGCCCGTCGAACAGCTGGGCCGGGCCCGCCAGCACCCTGGTGAAACGCTCGGCGGCGGGCTCGTCGAGGGCGCGGCCGAGTACGGTCACGTCCAGCGGGCGGCCGTCGGGCAGCATCAGCGCCAGCTCCGGGTAGTCGCCGGTGACCCGGGTCCGTTCCGGGCCGGCCAGCGTGCCCCGCATCCGCATGAACCCGCACGGGACCACCGAGCGGCTCCGCCAGCCGCCGGCCGGGTCCCGTTCGAACGCGACCGACCGCTGCGATCCGCGCAGGTCGAGCGGGACCACGATCCGGCCGCCGGGCGCCAGCTGGGCGAGCCAGGCCGGAGCCAGGTCGCTCACCCCGACCGTGGCGATGATCCGGTCGTACGGGGCGCCGTCCGGGTAGCCGTCCGCCCCGTCGGCGGCGACCACCGTCACCTCCGGGTAGCCGGCCACGGCCAGGTGGGCGGCCGCCTCGGCCGCCACCTCAGGGTCGAGGTCGACGGTGACCACGGTCCCGTCCGCACCGACCAGGTGCTTCATCAGGGCGGCGTTGTAGCCGGTGCCGGCGCCGATCTCCAGCACCCGCTGGCCGGGCGCCAGCTGCAGCTGGTCGAGCATGATGGCCATGATCATCGGCTGCGAGGAGGAACTGGTCGGCTGGCCGTCCGGCCCCCGCCGGGTCACGATCGCGTCGTCCCGGTAGGCCAGCTCGGGCGCGATCCCGGGCAGGAACAGGTGCCGCGGCACCACCCGCAGGGCCCCGGTGACCGCGGCGCTGACCGGCTGGCCGCTGGTGGCCAGCTCGGACACCATGCGGTCCCGCATCCGGGCCAGCTCGGCAACCATCACGACAAGCGGGGCGCGTTCCGCGGCAGGCTGCCCAGCCAGGCGGCGGCCGGCCGCCGCAGCCGGATCGCGGCCACCGCCAGCCCGGCCAGGGCCACCAGACCGGCCAGCACGAACGAGTTGCCCGCGATGATCTGCAGCAGGTTCCAGTGGTACTCGTGGTAATTGGGGTTGTCGCCGTAGGCGAAGTACTGGGTCGGGCCGTACCAGACCCAGCCGGCCGGGGTCAGGGCGGTGCCCGGCGCCCAGAACTGCGGCCAGCACCCGAACACGAACAGCAGCGCGGCCGCCGCCAGCGACCACGCCGCCCGGGCCAGGCCGCGGGCCCGCACCGCCAGGTGTCCCAGGTAACCGATGCCCAGCGCCACCCACACCCAGTGGTGGTCCCAGCTCAGCGGGGACACCAGCAGCGCGGTCAGCGCCGCCCCGAGCATGCCGGCCACCGGGTGCCCCGCGTGGTAGAGGGTGGCCGCGATGACCAGGCCGGCCACCGCCACAACGGCCGCCACCGCCAGGTAGGCGTGGGCGGCCCCGTCCACGCTGCCGGTGAACCGGATGATCATCCCGTGCAGCGACTGGTTGCCGCGGGTGCCCAGGAACACGATCCGGTTCGCGTTCAGGAACGTGCCGTCCTGCCAGTAGTGGGCCGAATCGTGCGGCAGCACCGCGTAGCCGATGCCGATCGTGGCCGCGAACGTCGCCACCGCCACCCCGGCCTGCCGGAACTTGCCGGTCAGGAGCAGGTAGGGGATGAAGATGAGCGGGATCAGCTTGATCCCGGCCGCCAGCCCGATGCCGGCCCCGTTCCACCAGCGGCTCCTGGCCGCCATCAGGTCCAGCACCACCAGCAGCATCAGCAGGATGTTGATCTGGCCGAGGGCCAGCGTCTGCTGGACCGGCTCGGTGGCCAGCGCGGCCGCCGCCACCAGCAGGGTGGCGCCGGTCCGGACCCGCTGATCGGTGTAGCCCAGGCGGCCGAACATCAGCCAGGCCGACCAGACCAGCGCGGCCAGGCTGGCCCCGGTCATCACCCAGCGCAGCACCAGCCACGGCAGCAGCGAGCCGACCGCGAAGATGACGGCCGCGATCGGTGCGTAGGTGAACTGCACCCCGCCGGTGCCGGTCCAGGAGTACAGCGGGGCGTACCTGGCGCCGTTGTAGGGCGGTGAGACCTGCCGGGTGATCAGGCCGCCGTCCCGGTAGACGACCAGGTCGCGCATGGCGGTCATCGTGGCCAGATGGGTGCGCAGGTCGGCCACGTAGACGGCCAGGACCGCGAGGAACACCACCAGCCCGAGGGCCAGCAGCCAGCCGCCCGCCCGGTGGCCGGACCGGGGCTCCCCGTCCGCGGCCGCCTGGGAAGGGGCCACCGCTTGGTGTGCCTCCGCCACGCGCTTCCCTCCGTCCTCAGGCCTGGGCCGATGATATCGGGCAGCAAAGTGGCCGGCGGCACAAAGCCACCGGCCACTCGGGATTGCCGCCCGCGGTCAGGCGCTGCCGCTGGTGTCGCCGATCTTGGTCCCGGCGACGTGGGTCTCCTCGACCGGGGCGGTGGCCGGGGTGACATTTTCGGGCACGGTGTCGCCGTCGACCCGGGTGTCGTCCAGGCGGCTGGCCGGCACCCGCTCGGAGGCGCCGTACGGCCGGGTGACGTTGTCCTCTTCCGGCACCTCCTCGACCGCCGGGGCCTCAGCCGCCAGCCGCTCGCGGTGACCGATGACGGTGAAGCGGCCGAGCGCGACCGCGGCCAGGAACACGATGACGATGCCGAGGCCGGTGAAGAAGCCGATCTGCTCGGTCACCCGGTGCAGGTTGTCACCGACCGGGTGGCCGGCGTTGCCGCCGATCGTCCACAGCGTGCTGAGCAGGCCGCCGAGCGCGAACCAGGCGCCGCTGAGCGCGGCCAGCCAGGCGCCGAACAGCCCGGCCGGGCGGCTGGCCGACCAGCCGACGATCAGGCCGCCGAGCACGGTGGCGGCACCCGGGAGGATCTCCAGCCAGAGCCGGCCGGTGGAGTAGGCCCAGGCCTTGTCGGGCGTGTAGGCGTAGTGGAAATAGGGACCGACGAAGGCAATGAGGCCGCCCCAGATTCCGAGCAGGACCAGCAGCGCTCCGGTGAGGGCGCCACGGCTCCGCGGAACACGCAGCATCCCTGCCATGACAATCACTCCTCCCGCGAAGGGGATGGGGGTTGGTGAGGTTGTGAAGTTGTGCCAACGCGATACCCCTGAAAACGCTTGTTATTCAAGGCCTCCCGGTCTCGATCGTGTCACCGTGAGCAAGGGCCGTCACGGCGGGTAGGGTCGCCTGCGTGGACACCCGGCGCCTCGTGCCGCGCACCGACGCGCTGCTGGCCGACCCGCGGCTGGCCGACGCCGAGCGCAGGCTCGGCCGCGCTCTGGTCAAGGCGGCCGTGGCCCGGGCTCAGGATCAGGTCCGGCAGGGCACGCTGGCCCCCGGCGACGTCCTCGCCGCGGCGCTGGCCGAGCTGCCCGCCCGGGCCGCCACGCTGACCCCGGTGATCAACGCGACCGGGGTGCTGCTGCACACCAACCTGGGCCGCGCCCCGCTGTCGGGCGCCGCCACCGACGCCTTGCTGGCCGCCGCGGGCTGCACTGACGTTGAGTTCGACCTGGCCACCGGGGCGCGCGGGCGCCGTGGGCGGGGCACCCTGGCCGCGCTGGCGGCGGCGGTGCCGGCCGCCGAACGGGTGCACGTGGTCAACAACAACGCGGCCGCCCTGGTGCTGACGGCGACCGCGCTGGCCGCCGGACGCGAGATCGTGATCAGCCGCGGCGAGATGGTGGAGATCGGGGACGGGTTCCGGCTGCCGGACCTGCTCGCCTCGACCGGCGCCCGGCTGCGCGAGGTCGGCACCACCAACCGCACCTCGGTGGCCGACTACCTGGCCGCGATCGGGCCGGACACCGGGTTCGTGCTCAAGGTGCATCCGTCCAACTTCCGCATCGAGGGCTTCACCGCCGAGGCGGCCGTCCCCTACCTGACCGCCGCGATCAAGGCCGGCCCGGGCCCGGCCGTCCCGGTCGTGGCCGACATTGGCTCCGGCCTGCTGGCCCCGCACCCGGCCCTGCCCGACGAGCCGGACGCCCAGACCATGCTGCGGGGCGGGGCGGCGCTGGTCACCGCCAGCGGCGACAAGCTGCTCGGCGGCCCCCAGGCCGGCCTCCTGCTCGGCCAGGACGGCCTGGTCCAGCGGCTGGCCCGGCACCCGCTGGCCCGCGCCCTGCGGGTCGACAAGCTGACCCTGGCCGCGCTCGAAGCCACCCTGACCGGGCCGCCGGTACCGGTCGCGGAAGCGCTGGCCGCCGATCCCATTTTCATTATGAAAAGGGTCCAACGGGTCGCGGCTGACCTCGAAGGCGCGGGGATCGACGCCCGCCCGGTGCCGGCCGAGGCCGCGGTCGGCGGTGGCGGGGCGCCCGGAGTGCCGCTGGCCAGCGCGGCCGTGAGCGTGCCGGAAGAGCTGACCGGGCCGCTGCGGACCGGCCCGGCGGTCCGGCAGGGGCGGTTCCCGGCCGTGATCGGCCGGGTCGAGGCAGGCCGGCTGCTGCTCGACCTGCGGGCGGTGGCGCCGCCGGACGACGGGACCCTGACCGCGGCCGTGATCGCCGCCAGCCAAGCCCGGCCATGACGATCACCCAGGTCATCGCCACCGCCGGTCACGTCGATCACGGCAAGTCGACGCTGGTGCGGGCGCTCACCGGGATGGAACCGGACCGCTGGGAGGAAGAACGGCGCCGCGGGCTCACGATCGACCTCGGGTTCGCCTGGATGCAGACAGCGGGCCCGCGGGTGGCGTTCGTCGACGTGCCCGGCCACGAGCGGTTCGTGCCCAACATGCTGGCCGGACTGGGGCCGGTGCCCGCGGTGCTGCTGGTGGTGGCGGCCGACGGCGGCTGGATGCCTCAGTCAGCCGAGCACCTGGCCGCCATCGACGCCCTCGGCATCGCCCGCGGGCTGCTGGTGGTCACCCGGGCCGACCTGGCCGACCCGGCTCCGGCCCGGCGCCGGGCCCAGGCCGAGCTGGCCACCACCAGCCTGCGCGATGCTCCGGCGCTGGCGGTCAGCGCGGTGACCGGAGCCGGGCTGCCGGAGCTGCACCAGGCGCTGGCCACACTGGCCGGATCGCTGCCGGTGCCCGACCCGGCCGCGCCGGTCCGGCTGTGGGTGGACCGGGCGTTCACCATCCGCGGCAGCGGCACCGTGGTGACCGGCACGCTGCCCGCCGGGACCGTCGAGGCCGACGGCGAGCTGCTGCTGACGCCGTCGCTGCGGCCGGTCCGGGTGCGCGCGATCGAATCGCTGGGCCAGCCCGCCACCGCGGCCCGCGGCGTGACCCGGGTCGCGCTCAACCTGCGCGGGGTGCCCAAGGAGGTCCCGGCCCGGGGCATGGCCCTGGTCGAGCCGGGCCGCTGGACGCTGACCGGCCTGCTCGACGTCCGGGTTGATTCCGACGACCCGGCCCGGCTGCCCCGGGAGCTGATCGTTCACCTGGGCTCGGCCCGGACCCCGGCCCGGCTGCGGGTGCTGGGCCGGGCCGAGCCGGACGGGGGCAAACCCGCGGTGCTGGCCCGGCTCACGCTCCGCGACCAGCTCCCGCTGCACGTGGGGGACCGGATCCTGCTGCGCGACCCGGGCGCGGCCGGCCTGTTCATCGTCGGCGCCGCCGTCCTCGACCTGATACCGCCGCCGCTCAAGCGCCGCGGCGCCGCCACCGCGGCCGCCGCCGAGCTGGCCCGCTGGCCGGACCCGCCCGCCGCCGGCGACCTGCTCCGGCGCCACCGCCTGTTGCGGACCGGCACACTGACCGCCATGGGGGTGACGGGCGGCCCGCCCCCGGTCGCGGGCGAGTGGCAGGCCGACCCGTCCTTCTGGTCCACCGCCGCCGACCGCCTGACCGAGCTCACCCGCGACCACGCCGAGCAGAATCCGCTGGCGGTCGGCCTGCCAGTGGAGGCGGCCCGGGCCGCGCTCGCCCTGCCCGACCGGGCGCTGGTCGAGGCGCTGGTGGCCGGCGGTGCGGTCATCCTCCGCGACGGCTACCTGACCGTTCCCGGCGCATCAGCGGGCTCAGCCACGCCAAGCGCGGATCAGCCGGGCCGGGCGCGCGCGAAGGGGCCGGCCGAGGCAGGATCGGCGCCCCTGCCCGACCGGCTGCTGACCGCCGTCCAGGCCGTCCATTCCGACCTGGCCGCCACCCCGTTCCGCGCCCCCGAAGCCGCCCGCCTCCGCGAACTCGGCCTCGACACCAAGTCCATCGCCGCCGCCGCCCGCGCCGGCCTCCTCCTGCGCGTCAGCGACCAGGTGGTCCTCGCCCCCGGCGCCGACCGGGCCGCCGCGCAGGCCCTGGCGGCGCTGCCCCAGCCGTTCACCACCGCCGAAGCCCGCCAGGCCCTCGCCACCACCCGCCGGGTGGCGATCCCCCTCCTGGAATTCCTCGACCGCGCCCGCATCACCGAACGCCTCCCCGACGACCGCCGCCGCCTCCGCTAGCCGACGCCGTCGAGCAGGAGGTGGGCGGCGACCTCGGCGCCGTCGGTGCGGATCGTGCCTGCCACGGCGGCCGCCCGCTCACGCGTTGCCGGGGTGAGCGCGGCGGCGAGGGCGGAGGACAGGGCTTCGGCCGACGGGGGTGATCCGTCGTGGCTGGCTTCGACACCAGCGCCGATGCTCAGGTCGGTGACGCGGCGGGCGAAGTAGGGCTGGTCGGCCCACTGGGGGACCACCACCTGGGGGACGCCGGCCCGGGTGGCGGTCGTGGTGGTGCCGGCGCCGCCGTGGTGGATGACGGCGGCCACCCGGGCGAACAGGGCCTGCTGGTTGACCTCGCCGACGGCAAAGCAGTCGCCGGTGTCCTCGGGTGGGGTCAGACCGGCCCAGCCGGAGCCGATGAGCGCGCGGTGGCCGTGGGCGCGGATCACCTCGACGGCCAGCCCGGCGATGTTCTGCGGGGCGCGCATGCTGCCGAAGCTGACGTAGACCGGCGGCGGACCGGCCGCCAGCCAGGCCACCAGGTCGGGCGGCAGCGGGCGGTCATCGGGCAGGATCCAGGCGCCGGTCTGGGTCACGTCGCCGGTGTCCGGGTCGGGCCAGGGGGCCAGCACCGGGTCGGCCGCCAGCCAGGGATGGCCCTTGACGAAGTCGCGCACGTTGTTCACCGGCGGCAGGCCGTGGGCGACCCGGTGGGCGTTGAGCGGCGGGCCGAACGCCGCGTTGTAGTTCTCGATGTCGAGCTCGTTCAGTTCCCGCGGGTCGGTCACCTCGGGCGGGACGGCCCGGCCGGGCAACGGCTGCGGCCGGTGGTGAGGCGAAGGCAGGAAGATCGGGCAGTAGTGCACCAGCACCGAGGGGATGCCGGCCAGTTCGGCCACCGACCGGGCCGCCGCTGCGGCCGGCACCACGCCGCTCGCCACCACCGCGTCGCACTTGGCGGCGATCGGCCCGACCTGCTCGAACCAGGTGGCGATGAGGTTGTCGATGGTCCGGGCCACGTCCGTCTGGGCGGGCGGCACATCGCCGTGCACCAGCTCGCGCACCGAATCGCCGGTCGGCACCAGCGGCACCCCGACCTCGTCCAGCCGGGCGGCGCAGTCCGGTGGCGCGCACACCACCGCCTCGGCTCCGAACGCCTGCAACCGCACCGCCAGCGCCGCCAGCGGTTCGATGCCCCCGCGTGAGTCATACGTCGACAAAAGCACCCGCATGCCGTGTCCCCATTTCGTCGATTCCAGGCACGGCCTGCGATTATGGGGCACCACGGGGGGCTTGCGGCAAGCCCCCGGGTCCGCTATAGCTTGATAGTGGCGGGGAGTTCCGTACTCCCGGCCTTTTTGTTGCCGCCCGGCCGGGGCTGGTTATCCGGCGATCTGGAGGAGCGGCGGTGGCCCACGCGCGGACGCTCGCACAGGCGTACCGGCAGTTCGCGGCGGCCGGGACGTCGTCGCTGTACCAGCGGGTCGCGGTCGCGCTCAGCGAGTCGACGGCGGCGCTGCGGGCCATCGAGCAGGCGCCCGCCCGCCAGCGCCGCCCGGCCGTGATCCTGGCCGCGCTGCACGATCTCGCGCTCGCCGGGCGTGCGCCCGCGCTGGCAGCCGCCTACGCGGCCGGTGACGGTGACGCGGCCGCGGCCGCCGCCGTCGGCACGCTGGTGCGGATGACCGGGCCGGTGCTGGCCGCGGCTGGGCGGTGGCCGGTGCGGGCCGAGGAGAGCGTCCCCCACGCGGTGCTGTACCCGGCCATCGCCGCGGTGGCCCGCCGGGCCGGTGCCGGCCCGGTCGGGCTGATCGACGTCGGGGGAGCGGCTGGCCTCAACCTCAACGTCGACCGCGTCGGCATCAGCTATACCGGCGGTTCCGTCGTGGGCGACCCGTCATCGCCGGTGCAGGTGACCTGCTCGAACGTGGGAAAGCAGCCGGTCCCCGACCGGGCCGTGCCCCCGGTGGCCTTCCGGGCCGTCGTCGGCCCCGAGCCGGTCGACGTGACCGACCCCGGTCAGGCTCGCTGGCTGCGCGCCTGCCTGCCGCCCGATCAGCTTGATCAACCCGCCCGGCAGGCGCGGCTCGGCGCGGAACTCGCGCTGGCGGCGACCGCCCCGCCCCGGCGGCTGGCCGGCGACCCGGTCGAGATCCTGCCGGCCGCCCTGGCCCAGGTGCCGGCCGGCGCGCTGCCGGTCGTCACCACCACCTGGGCGCTGTCCCGGTTCCCGCTCGAGCAGCGCCTGCGCTTCCTGCAGCGCCTCGACGCCGCCGCCACCCAGCGGCCGGTGGCGTGGGTGTCGGTGGAAGGGGTCGGGGTGGCCCCGGCGGTACCGACGTTCGGCGATCGCCCCGCCTCGGGCCACAGCGTCATTGGCCTGGCGGTGTTCTCGCACTCGGCCCTGCGGGCCGAGGCGGCCGGCCGCTGCTGGTCGCGGGGCCGCCTGCTGGCCTGGCTGGCCGGCCCCTGACTGGCCGGGACTGGCCTTTAGCCGGTCAGCCCTATCCGGCCAGCCAGGCGGCCGTGTCGGGCGGCAGCTTGCCGTCCTCGACCGGACCGCTGGCCAGCAGCACCTGGCGATGGGGCGGCAGCGGGACCGCGCCCTGGCCGAGGTTGGCGGCGAACACGAACCCCGGGTCACGGCGGAACACCAGCGTCCCGGCCGGGCCGTCCAGCCACGTCATCCGCGGCCCCGATGCGCCGCTGAGGTCCGCCGCTTCGCCGTAACCCAGGGCCGGGTGCGACCGGCGCAGCCGCAGCGCGTCCCGGTACAGCGTGAAGAAGGAATCCGGGTCGGCCAGCTGCCGGGCCACGCTGTACTGGCCCCAGTAGCTCGGCTGCGGCAGCCACGGCGGGGTGCCCGGGTGGTCGCCGGGGTCGGGGGAGAAGCCGAACGAGTGCCCGCCGGACGTCCACGGCAGCGGCACCCGGCAGCCGTCCCGGCCCGGCACCGTTCCGCCCGAGCGGCGGAACGTCGGGTCCTGCCGGGCCTCGTCGGGCAGCTCCACCACCTCGGGCAGGCCCAGCTCCTCACCCTGGTAGATGTAGGCCGACCCGGGCAGCGCGAGCAGCAGCAGCGCCGCCGCCCGGGCCCGGCGGAACCCGGCCGGCAGCTCCGGGTCGCCGATCCGGGGCAGCCCGGCGGCGCCGTTGGGCTGGCCGCCCTGGCCGCCCGCGTAGCGGGTCACCGGCCGGGCCACGTCGTGGTTGCCGATCACCCAGGGAGCCCGGTCGCCACCCGCCAGGGTGTCCATGACCTCGATCGCCTGCCGCAGCTCGGCCGCGTCCCAGCGGGACATGATCAGGTTGAAGTTGAACACCTGCGGTAGCCCGGTCGCGTCCAGGTAGGGCTTCAGCGTCGCGGGCGAGTCGTACCAGACCTCGCCCACCGCGGTGCGCGCCCCGGGGAACTCGTCCGGCTCGAAGGAGTCGAGGATGACCCGCCACAGCCGGTACAGCTCGTGCAGCTCCGCCCGGTGGAAGTAGGCCGAGGGAGCGTGGTCCTCGGCGGCCAGGCCGGACAAGTCGGCCAGCTGCGGGTCCTTGAACAGCCCGTGCGCCACGTCGATCCGCAGCCCGGCCGCCCGGCGGCCCAGCCAGAACCGGATGATGTCCTCGAAGTAGCTGTTCACGGCCGGGTTGCGCCAGTTCCAGTCGGGCTGGCCGGCGTCGAACAAGTGCAGGTACCACTGGCCGGGACGGCCGTCGGGCTCGGTGACCCGGGTCCAGGCCGGCCCGTGGAACACCGACTGCCAGTTGTTCGGCGGCTCGTCCCCGTCCGGGCCGCGCCCGTCCCGGAACAGGAACATCTCCCGCTCGGGGCTGCCGGGCGCCGCCGCCAGCGCCGCCTCGAAGTACGGGTGCTCGGACGAGCAGTGGTTCGGCACCAGGTCCACGATGACCCGCAGGCCCCGCTCAGCCGCCTCGGCCACCAGCTCGTCGAAACCGGCCAGCGAGCCCAGCCGCGGATCCACGTCGCGGTAGTCGGCGACGTCGTAGCCGCCGTCGGCCAGCGGCGACGGGTAGAAGGGGGTCAGCCAGATCGCGTCCACGCCGAGATCGGCCAGGTACGGCAGCCGCCGCCGGAGCCCGTCGAGGTCCCCGATACCGTCACCGTCGGCGTCCGCGAAGCTGCGCGGGTACACCTCGTAGACCACGGCCTCCTGCCACCACGGGCGCGTGCTGGTCACGGTGGACATCCCTCCCTCTGAGCTACCTCTGCATTCGGTAACCATCGTTGTCCGGTCGCAGCGTCACCGTGCTGGGTGGCACACTATTGCGCAGTATGTACGGAAAAGTGCGCGCAAACCTCCCGGCCTCCGGGCACCCGAGCCCGCCAGCCGAGCCGGGCCGCCGCCGGCCATGGCCGCTGGCGGTGGCCTGGCTCGCGGCCGGGGTCGCCGCGTACGCCGTTTCGGTCCTGGTCTACCACTTTTTGCTGGACACTAATCCGGAGCTATGGGGCCACAGCGACGAGTTCGTCTACTGGGCCGCGGCCGCCGAAGTCCACCACCACCCGGCCCAGCTCTACACCGCTTTGTTCGGCGAGCCGGGCCGGTCCCACCTCCCGTTCACCTACCCGCCGATCGCGGCGCTGATCTTCGCGCTGTTCAGCTCGTTCAGCTTCGCGGTCTGGCAGGGCGCGCTGGTCATCATCGACCTGCTGCTGCTGCCCGCCATCGGCTACGCGGCGCTGCGGATCGGGGGCCGCAGCCGGCTGACCGCAGCCGCACTCGCGTTCGCGGTGGCGGCGATGGCGCTGTGGCTGGAGCCCGTCTACATGACGATGTTCTTCGGCCAGATCAACCTGGTACTGCTGATCCTCGGGCTGGCCGACCTGGCGCTGCCGGACTCCTGCCGGTGGAAGGGCATCGGCGTCGGCCTCGCGGCCGGGATCAAGCTGACCCCGCTGATCTTCATCGTTTACCTGCTGGCCACCCGGCGGATCCGGGCCGGGCTGGTGTCCCTGGCCACCTTCGCGGTGACCGTGGTGGTCGGGTTCATCGTGCTGCCGACCGCGTCGCACGATTTCTGGTTCAGCAACCTGGAGGGCAAGACCCGGTTCACCGTGCAGAACCAGTCGATCGACGGCATCCTGGCGCGGCTGCTGCCCGGCCAGGTGGCCGGCCACAACATCTGGCTGGCGTCGGCGCTGGTGGTCGGGGTGGCCGGGCTCACGGTGGCGGCGCTCGCCAGCCGCCGGGGCTATGAGCTCACCGGGGTCGTGGTGTGCGCGGTGACCGGCCTGCTGATCTCGCCGATCTCGTGGTCCCACCACTGGGTCTGGGCGGTGGTGCCGGGCCTGGCGCTCACGGTGGCCGGTGACCGGCGCGGGTGGAGCGAGCGGCGCTGGGCGAACTGGACCGCCCGGGCCGTCAGCACCGCCGTGCTGCTGTTCCTGTTCGTCATGTGGCCGACCCGGCAGCCGGTCGGCCACTTGACCGAGCTGCTCCCGCGCGGGTTCCTGCGCATGGTCCCCTACGGCAACGGCCTGGAGAAGACCTGGCACGGCTGGCAGCTGATCCAGGGCAACTACTACGTCATCACCGGTGCCGTCGCCATCGCCGCGGTCGGGGTCTACCTGGCTCTAGGATCGTGGCGTGCCCACCGCGCCCAACATTGACACCAGCGCCCCCCACCCGGCCCGGGTCTACGACTACTGGCTCGGCGGCAAGGACAACTTCGAAGCCGACCGGCAGGCCGCCGAGGCGGCGATGGAGATCTTCCCCTACACCGTGCAGTCGGCCCGCGCCTGCCGGCGCTACCTGGCCCGGGTGGTGCGGTTCCTGGCCGTCGAGGCCGGTATCCGGCAGTTCCTCGACATCGGCACCGGGCTGCCGTCGGCCGACAATGTGCACGAGGTCGCGCAGGCGGCCGCCCCCGACAGCCGGATCGTCTACGTCGACAACGACCCGATCGTGCTGGTGCACGCCCGGGCCCTGCTGACCAGCTCGCCCGAGGGGGAGACCCACTACATCGACGCCGACCTGCGCAACACCGGCGCGATCCTGGACCAGGCCGGCCAGTTCCTGGACTTCAGCCAGCCGGTGGCGGTGATGCTGCTGGCCATCTTGCACTTCATCACCGACGAGCAGGACCCGGCGGGCATCATCCGGACGCTGATGGAGCCGCTGGCGCCCGGCAGCTACCTGGCCCTCGGCCACCACACCGCCGACATCTACCCCGAGCTGGAGGGCTTCGCCCAGTACCTGAGCAAGCTCAACCCCGACTACCGGGCGACGATGCGGACCCGGGACCAGGTGGCCGGCTTCTTCGGCGACCTGGAGCCGGTGCCGCCCGGTGTCGTGCAGCTGTCCCAGTGGCGCCCGGACTCGTCCTACGACGCGGACCTCCCCGCCGCCTTGTGGGGCGGGGTGGCCCGCAAGCGCTGACGTCTAGGCGGGCCGGGCGGGCCGAAGGTCCTGGCTGCGGGTATAACAGCAGGTCAGCGAGGAATTGTGGCATCGCGGAGCGATGACGGGGACTTTTTGAGCCGGTGTTCGGGTTGTGGGTCGAAAGGTCTCGGGTAACTGAACGGGACTGCCTGTACGCCACCGACCGCCGGGGAAACGTAGGCTCGCACTGATGCTGTCAGACTCATACGGCCGGGTTGCGACCGATTTGCGAGTGTCGCTGACCGATCGCTGCAACCTGCGCTGCGCCTACTGCATGCCAGCCGAAGGCCTGGACTGGCTGCCCAAGCCCGAGCTGCTGACCGACGACGAAGTGGTCCGGCTGATCCGCATCGGGGTGGAACGGCTCGGCATCCGCGAGGTCCGGTTCACCGGCGGCGAGCCGCTGCTGCGCCGCGGGCTGGCCGCGATCGTGGCCGAGACCGCCCGGCTGCACCCCCGCCCGGAGTTGTCGATCACCACCAACGGCATTGGCCTGGCCCGGCTGGCCGGCCCCCTGCGCGAGGCCGGGCTGGACCGGGTCAACGTCTCGCTGGACACGCTCCGGCCGGAGTCGTTCCGTCGGCTGACCCGCCGCGACCGGCTGGACGACGTGCTGGCCGGTATGGCCGCCGCCGCGGCCGCCGGGCTGACCCCGGTCAAGGTCAACAGCGTGCTGATGCGCGGCATCAACGACGGCGAGGCCCGCGACCTGCTCCGGTTCTGCCTCGAGCGCGGGTACGAGCTGCGGTTCATCGAGCAGATGCCGCTGGACGCCCAGCACGGCTGGCGCCGGGCCAACATGGTGACCGCCGACGAGATCGGCCGCGAGCTGGAGCAGGAGTTCGCGCTCAAGCCGGAGGACCCGGACGCGCGGGGTTCCGCCCCGGCCGAAGCGTTCCTGATCGACGGCGGCCCGGCCCGGGTCGGCGTGATCGGCTCGGTGACCCGGCCGTTCTGCGGTGCCTGCGACCGGGTCCGGCTGACCGCCGACGGCCAGGTCCGCAACTGCCTGTTCGCCCGCGAGGAGAGCGACCTGCGCGACGCGCTGCGGGCCGGAGCCAGCGACGACGAGCTGGCCGCCCGCTGGCGCCGGGCGGTCGCCGGCAAGCTGCCCGGGCACGGCATCAACGATCCGGCCTTCCTGCAGCCCGACCGCCCGATGTCCGCCATCGGCGGCTGACTTCGTGCTCGGCGCCGTCATCCTGGCCGGCGGCCGGGCCACCCGGCTCGGCGGGATCGACAAGCCGGCGGTGGCGGTGGGCGGGCGCACACTGCTGGCCGCCGTCGTCGCCGCCGCCCGGACGGCGGGAGCCGGTCAGGTGGTCGTGGTCGGGCCGGAGCAGCCCGGCCTGGCGGCCCGCTTCGTCCGCGAGGACCCGCCCGGGGACGGCCCGGTCCCGGCCCTGCGGCGCGGGCTCGACGAGCTGGCCAGCCGCGCGGGCGGGCCCGGGGCTCCTGGCCAGGTGGCCGTGCTGGCCGCCGACCTGCCGTTCCTGCGGGCCGCGGACCTGCGCGCGCTGCTGGCCGCCGCCGACGGCCGGAACGGGGCGGTACTGGCCGACGACGAGGGCCACCGGCAGTGGCTGATCGGGTGCTGGGACCGGCGCGCGCTGTCGGCGGCGGCCGCCGGATACCCCGGCTCCTCGCTGCGCGGGCTGATGACGCCGCTCGACCCGGCCCCGGTGGTGATCGACCTCGACCCGGGGGAGCCGCCTCCCTGGCTGGACTGCGACACCGGCGCCGACCTGGACCGCGCCCGCGGCTGGGGTCAGCGCCGGCCGGGGACGACCACGTTGTCCAGCGGCTGACCGGCCGCGAACCGGCGGACCTGGTCGGCCACGAACCGGGCGGCGGCCGGGTAGAACGCGGCCGCACCGCCCGCCACGTGCGGGGTGATGAGCACGCCGGGGCTGTCCCAGAGCGGATGATCGGCCGGCAGCGGCTCGGGATCGGTCACGTCGAGGGCCGCCCGCAGCCGCCCGGATGTGGTCTCGGCCAGCAGCGCCCCGGTGTCCAGCACCGGCCCGCGCCCGACGTTGACGACCAGCGCGCCGTCCGGCAGCAGAGCCAGCCGCCTGGTGTCGAGCAGCCCCCGGGTGTGCTCGGTCAGCGGGGTGACCAGCACCACCGCGTCGGCCGCGGGCAGCAGCCGGTCCAGGTCGGCCACCGCGTGCACGCCGTCGGCGGGCCGGGCCGACCGCGCCACCCGGGTCACCTCGGCCTCACAGGCCTGCAGCCGCCGGTCCAGGGCGGCGCCGATCGAGCCGTACCCGACGATCAGCACCCGGCTGCCCGCCAGCGACCGGGTGTGCTCGTGTTCCCAGCGGTGCCGGTCCTGGGCCCGGACCCAGCGCGGCAGCTCCCGCTGGGCGGCCAGCAGCAAACCCAGGGCCAGCTCGGCGGTGCTGGCGTCGTGCAGGCCGCGGGCGTTGGCCAGCGTGGTGCCGGGCGGCACCTGGTCCACCAGGTGCTCGTAGCCGGCCGTCAGCGCCTGCACCACCCGCAGGTTCGGCATCCGGCCGAGCGGTTCGGTGTTGTACGGGCGGTCGTAGGGCACGGTGAAGAAGACCACGTCGTTCAGATCTTCCGGGCCAGGCTGGTCACCGTCGAACACCTCGACCCGCAGCCCGGCCTCGCGCAGGTCGCCGGCCTGCTCCAGGCTGTCGCGCCACGGCACCAGCACCCTGTCGCTCACGTTGTCGCCGACCCTTCGCTCGTCCCGCCCTGACGTGGTCATCCTTTCAGGTCGCGGACCGGCGTTACCGCTGGTGGGGCCATTCGGTGACAACCGGATCAAGTTCACCAACCGGAGATTCCGGTCACGCTATGCTGCGCGAGGTTCCCGGGGAGTGGGACCGTTCCAACCACAGCGAGTGGGGGGCCTGGCCCATGTCGAACCAGTACGGCGAGAACTCCGGTAGCGATCCGCAAACCTGGGGACAGGGCGGCTGGCCGCAGTCGCCACAG
The DNA here is from genome assembly GCA_019240215.1 of Actinomycetota bacterium. GTDB lineage: Bacteria > Actinomycetota > Actinomycetes > Streptosporangiales > Streptosporangiaceae > Bog-532. The sequence continues at coordinate 39,801 of JAFAYQ010000074.1, forward strand.
TCGCCGCCCCCGATGGAGCCCCCCCAGGGCAGTTACGGGCAGCCGGGCCGCCATTCCGCCGCCAGCAACCCGTCCGGCCCGGGCGGTTACGGCCAGCCCACCCCGCCCCCGGGTTACGGCCAGCAGCCCTACAACGAGCAGCCCTATGGCCAGCAGCCGTACGGGCAACCGCCCCGGTCGCCGTACGGGCAGCCGCCCCAGCAGTCTTACGGCGGTCAGCCGCCGTACGGCCAGGCGCCCCCGCAGCCGTACGGCCAGGCCCCGACCGGCTACCAGCCCGGCCCGGCCGCGCAGTACCCGGCCGGCGGTTACGACTCCGGTTACGGTTACGGCCCGGTCCCTTACGCCTCCTGGCTGGTCCGGGTGGGCGCCTACCTGCTGGACGCGCTGCCGGCCTGGGTGCTGCTCGGTATCGGCGGCGCGCTGGTCGGCCACGGGGGCGCCGGCGCCGTGATCGGGTTGGTGTTCTACCTGGCCGCGCTGGCCTGGATCGGCTACAACCGCTGGTACCGGGCGGGCACCACCGGCCAGAGCCTCGGCAAATCGGCCACCAACGTGCGGCTGATCAGCGAGCAGACCGGGGCCCCGATCGGCGGCGGCATGGCCTTCGTTCGCGACCTGGCCCACTTCGTGGACGCCGTGATCTGCTACGTCGGGTTCCTGTTCCCGCTGTGGGACGCCAAGCGGCAGACGCTGGCCGACAAGATCATGAACACGGTCGTCGTCCCCAACGACGCGGTCCCGCCCCAGGGTTACCAGCAGCCGCAGCAGCCGCCGTCCGGTTACGGCTGGCCGCAGTAACGGTGACCGCCGCCGGCTACCCGCCGCGGCCGCGGCCGTCCCGGTCCCGGCGGCTCGCTGCGCCCGCTTCCGAGGCGCTGCTGGCCGGAGCCGCCACCGGGTTCCTGTACCTGGTCAACCCGCACGCCCACCAGGTCTTCCTGCCGTGCCCGTTCCGGCTGCTGACCGGCTGTTACTGCCCGTTCTGCGGTGGCCTGCGGATGGTCCACGACCTGGCCCACGGCCAGCTGGTGGCGGCCCTGCACGACGACGCGCTAGCCCTGCCGCTGCTGCTGATCGCGGTGGCCGCCTGGCTGAACGTCGCGGTCGGGCGCTGGCGCGGCCGCCCAGTGGTCCGGGTGCGGCGGCCCGGCTGGCTGTGGCCCGCCATGGTGGTGGTCCTGGTCGCCTGGACCGTCCTCCGTAACCTCCCGTTCCGCCCGTTCACCGCACTCCATCCCTGAGCAGGGCGGCGGCCCGACCGTGAGCAGCGGGGCCGGCGCGTGGTCCACCTGCAAGGTGGTGTGGGTGATGCCGTACTCCCGGCTGAGCAGGCCCTCCAGCTCGGCCCGGACGGCGTGGCAGTCCTCGCCCGGCTCCACCAGCACGTGGGCCGAGGCGGCGGGCAGGTCCGAGCTGATCTCCCAGATGTGCAGGTCGTGCACCTCGGTGACGCACGGCTGGCTGGCCATCACCGCCCCGATCGCGGCGGGCGCGAGCCCGGCCGGGGCGGCCTCCAGGAAGATCCGGTTGGAGTCCCGTACCAGCCCCAGCCCGGCCAGCAGCATCAGCACCACCACGATCAGCGAGGCGATCGCGTCGGCGCGGCCGAAGCCGGTCAGCACGATGACGGCCCCGGCGATGGCGGTGGCGATGAACGCGTACACGTCGGTCAGGATGTGCTTGAACGCGCCCTCCAGGTTGAGGCTGCGCTGCCCGCCCCGGCTGGCCCGGGCGACCAGCAGGGTCACCGCCACGTTGACCGCCACCCCGACCAGCGCCACCGTGATCACCGCGGCCCCGGTCACCGCGGGTGGGTGGATCAGCCGCCGGATCGCCTCGTAGGCCAGCCACACCGCCAGCACGATCAGCGTGATCCCGTTGGCCTGGGCGGACAGGATCTCGGTGCGCTTCAGACCGTAGGTGTAGCGGCCACCGGGTGGCCGGGCGGCCAGCCGCATCGTGATCAGCACCAGGCCGATCGAGGCGGCGTCGGTCAGCATGTGGGCGGCGTCGGAGATCAGCGCCAGCGAATGGGCGGCCAGGCCGGTGACGATTTCGGCCGCCATGAACGCCACGATCAGGCTGAGCGCGCCCCACAGCCAGCGCGGGTTGGAATCAGTGCTGGGCCCGTGCTGGTGCCCATGATCGTGACCCGGCTCCAGATCCTCACCAGGCCCGTCCCCGCTGCCCATACGGTCATCATACGTACGCCGATCTCAGCTGATCAGGCCTCGTTTGTAGGCGGCTGCGACAGCCGCCGCCCGGTCACGGACCCCGAGCTTGGTATAGATGTGCAGCAGGTGGGTCTTGACCGTGGTCTCGCTGATCAGCAGCTTGCGGGCGGCGACCTGGTTGGTGGCGCCGTCGGCGACCAGCTTGAGCACCTCCAGCTCGCGCGGGCTGAGGTTTTCCGGCCCGCTCTTGCCGGCCGGGGAGCCGACCCGGCCGACCAGGGCGCTCGCGACCTTGGGGGCGAGCACCGACTGGCCCTGGTGGGCGGCTCGCACGGCCCGGATCAGCTCGTCCCGGGGGGCGTCCTTGAGCAGGTAGCCGGTGGCGCCGGCCTCGATCGCGGGCATCACGTCGCGGTCGGTGTCGTAGGTGGTGAGGATCAGCACCCGGGCCGGGTGCCCGAGCGCCCGCAGCCGGGTGATCGCCTCCACCCCGCCCATGCCCGGCATCCGCAGGTCCATCAGGATCACGTCGGGCTGCAGATCCTGCGCCAGCCGGACCGCCTCGGCGCCGTCGCTGGCCTCGCCGGTCACCTCGAAGTCCTCGTCGCCGCGGAAGACTCCGCGCAGCCCGTCCCGCATGATCGGGTGGTCGTCGACGATCAGCAGCCGGATCGCGGTCATGCCTCTACCTCCGTCAGCGGAACGGTGGCGTTGACGGTGGTGCCCAGCCCGGCCGCGGACTCGACCGTGAGCGTGCCGCCGACCCGGTCCAGCCGCTGCTCCATGCCGGTCAGGCCGTAGCCGCCGGTGCCGCCAGCCGGGCGCGGGGCGGCCATGTCGAAGCCGGTCCCGTCGTCGGCCACGTCCAGCAGCAGTGTGTCACCCGCGTAGCTCAAGGTGAGCTGCACCCGCTGGGCGCGGGCGTGCTTGGCCACGTTGGACAACGCCTCCTGGGCGGCCCGGAACACCGCCGCCTCCACGCCCGCCCCGGCCTGGACCGGAGTGCCGACGGTGTCCAGCCGGGCGGTCACCCCGGTCTCCTCGGCCCAGCCGCGGGCCAGCTCGGCCAGCGCTTCCGGCAGGCTGGCGGTCTCCAGCTGCTCGGGCCGCAGCGCCCGGACCGAGCGGCGGGCCTCGGTCAGGCTGGACCGGGCCAGCCCGGCCGCCGAAGCCAGGTGCCGGGACAGCTCGTCCGGATCCCGGCGGGTGTGCTCGGCCGCCTCCAGCTGGGCGATGATCCCGGTCAGGCCCTGGGCCAGCGTGTCGTGGATCTCGCCGGCCAGCCGCTGCCGCTCCTCGGTGATCCCGGTCGTGCGGGCCTGGTCCACCAGCTGGGCGTGCAGCCGGCTGTTCTCTTCCATCGAGGCGGCCAGCCGCCGGTTGGCCTCGGCCAGCTCGGCGATCACCTGGCCGCGTTCGACGTTCTGGTCCACCGCGTGGGTGGTGATCCGGGCCGAGTTGTACACCAGCGCCACCAGCACCGCGGCGATCAGCAGGTAGCCGAGTGTGTGGCCGGTGTCGCGGGACGGGTAGCCGCCGTCCATGGCGGCCGACACGATCAGCGCGGTGGCGGTGAATCCGGCGATCCGCCAGCGCGGACCCAGGCCGTAGGAGTACAGGAAGCCGACGTAGGCGAACACCCCGAAGGCCGGGTCGACCCACACCAGCACCGCCGTCAGCGCGGTGTGGGCCGTGAACACCGGCAGCCGCCACCGGGTCGACGGGTCGCCCCGCAGCCCCACGCTGGCCACCGTCCACACGACGGCCGCGGCCGCGGTCAGCGGCACCCCCAGCTCGAATCGCGCCCACCGGTGGAACGCGCTGGCGGGAACGGCGAAGGTGATCGCCGCCGACAGCGCCAGCAGCGGCAGCGGCAGCAGCCGCCGCATCCGGTTCAGCCGGGCCTGCCACGGGTCCGCGATCAGGGCCATGATCACCTCCTGGTCCGATCGTGCCACCTGCCCGGCGCGGGCGGATCGTCCGGTTGCACCCATCCGCGCTGGCTCTTCGGGCCATACCCGCATCCACCGATCGGAGGATGTCTGAAAGGCTGTGCCTATGAGCAGCGCGATTGACCGGTGGGTGATGGCCGTGGCGGAGGAGCTCGGCGTGACCCCCAATCCCGCCGACACCCGGACCATCCTCGACCTGACCAAAGACGTAGCGCACAACGTGGACCGGCCGGCCGCGCCGGTGACCGCGTACCTGATCGGGATCGCGGTGGGCCAGGGCCGCCCGCTCCCGCAAGCCGTCAAGTGCATCCGCGATCTGGCCGACGGGTGGGAAGGCATGTCCGAGGAGAGCTGACGCTTTCCGTTTTATCCGTGGCCAGCGTTACCGGTGGCCGGTGAGCCACAGGCCGGCCCACAAGGCGACCGTGGCCACCGCCAGCCCGGCCGGCACGGTGGCCAGCCCGAGCCGGGTGAACTGGCCGAGGTCGACGTCCTGGTCCCGCTCGGCCAGCAGCCGCCGCCACAGCAGCGTGGCCAGCGACCCCGCGTAGCTGAGGTTCGGGCCGACGTTGACGCCGATCAGCACGGCCAGCACCAGCCCGGTCACGACCGCCGGGGCGGCCCCCGACGCGGTGACCGCGGCCAGCAGCACCAGCACGGCCGGCAGGTTGTTGACCAGGTTGGCGATGGCGGCGGCGAGGAACGCGACCCCCAGCAGCGCGGGCAGCGACGACCCGGACGGCAGCAGATGCCCGATGGCGATGCCCAGGCCGTGGGTGCTCAGGGCCTGCACCACCAGTCCCAGCCCCAGCACGAACAGCAGGAACGGGATCGAGGCGGCCCGGGCGATGCCGGGCACCGTGACCTCGCGCCGGATCAGGCTGCGAACCGCCAGCACGCACGCCCCGGCGGCCGCCGCCCAGGCCGGGCTGACCCCGGCGAACGAGGTGACCGCGAACCCGGCCAGCGTGGCCACCACCACCGCCAGCGCGAACCGCGGCACCGGGGGAGGCGCCGGGGCCGGCTCGGAGTCGGCGGCGTCGGCGCCCGGCGGAGCCAGATCGGCCCGGAAGAAGAACCGGAACACCACGTACTCGACCGCGATCGCGGCCAGCCACGGCAGCGCCATCACGGCCGTGAACCCGCCCAGGCTGAGCCCGCAGACCGCGAACGCCAGCAGGTTGGTGAGGTTCGAGACCGGCAGCAGCAAGGACCCGGAGTTGGCCAGGTGGGTGCAGGCGTAGGCGGCTGGCCGGGGCCGCAACCGCAGCCGGGTGGTGGTGTCGTGCACCACCGGGGTCAGCAGCACCACCGTGGTGTCCAGGCTGAGGACCGCCGTGGTCACCGAGGCCAGCACGAACGTCCCGGTCAGCAACCGGACCGGGTCGCGGCCGCTCCAGCGCGCGAGCCGGGCCCCGGCCGCGCTGAACAGGCCCTCGGCCTGGCACAGCTGGCCGAGCACGAGCACCGCGGCCAGGAACCCCACCACCGGCAGCAGGCGGCCGGTCTCGGACCGGGCCGCGGGCAGCGTCAGCGCCCCGGTCGCGATCACGATCACCGCGCCCGCCACCGCCGCCACGCTGTCGGGCAGCCAGCGGGGCCGGGTGACGGCGGCCACCAGGATGGCGGCCAGCAGCCCGGCCGCCAGCGCCTCGGCCGGGGCGCCGGTCAGCGGCCAGATCCCGGCGGACGGGAGGGCGCGGTCGCGGTCATTGACTCATTATGTCGGCCGTAGCTGGCAAGATGGCGACGTGGGCTCGCTCATGCTGCTGGATACCGCCTCGCTCTACTACCGCGCGTTCTACGGCGTGCCGGACACCGTCACCGCGCCGGACGGCACGCCGGTCAACGCTGTCCGCGGGCTGCTGGACATGATTGCCCGGCTGGTCCGCGCGCGCGAGCCGTCGCGGCTGGTGGCCTGCATGGACGAGGACTGGCGGCCGGCGTTCCGGGTCGCGGCGGTCCCGTCCTACAAGGCGCACCGGGTCGCCCAAGATAAGGGAGCAGGGCGCAACGACGAGCAGACGCCGGACAAGCTCGTCCCGCAGGTGCCGATCATCAACGACGTGCTGGCCGCGGCCGGCCTCGCGGTCGCCGGGGCCAGGGGCTACGAGGCCGACGACGTGATCGCCACCCTGGCCACCCGGGCCCGGCGGCCGGTCGACGTGATCACCGGCGACCGGGACCTGTTCCAGCTGGTCGACGACGAGCGCCAGGTCCGGGTGGTGTACACCGTGCGCGGCCTTAACAACCTCGACATCATCGACGAGCAGGCGGTGGCCGACCGCTACAAGATCCCCGGCCGCGCCTACGCCGATTTCGCGGTGCTGCGCGGCGACCCGAGCGACGGCCTGCCGGGTGTGCCCGGGGTCGGGGACAAGACCGCGGCCACCCTGATCAGCAAGTTCGGCACGCTGGCGGATCTGCTGGAGGCGCTCGACGCCGGGCACGGCGGCTTCCCGGCCGGCGCCCGCAACAAGCTCAGCGCCGCCCGCGACTACCTGGCGGTGGCGCCGGCCGTGGTCCGCACCGCGACCGACGTACCGCTGCCGCCGCTGACCGGCGACCTGCCGCTCACCCTGGCCGACCCGGACCGGCTCAAGGAGCTGGGCGAGCGGTGGGGGCTGGGCTCGTCGCTGTCCCGCTTCGTGGCCGCCGTCACCGGGCAGTAGCCTGCTGGGTATGGCGGACCTTGAGCTGTACCCGGCCAGCCGGGTGAACGACGTAGCCGCGCGGGTGCGGGCCGAGGGCCTGGACGCGCTGCTGCTGACCCCCGGCGCCGACCTGCGCTACGTGACCGGCTACGACGCCAAGCAGCTGGAGCGGCTGACCTGCCTGGTCATTCCGTCCGCCCAGCCCGCCTTCCTGGTGGTGCCGCGGCTGGAGCTGGCCGCCGCCCAGGCCTCGCCCGCTTCCGGGCTCGGCCTCGAGCTGATTCCCTGGGAGGAGACCGAGGACCCGTACGCGCTGATCGCGGGCCGGCTGGGCCCGGTCGCCAGCACCGGCCTGGCCGACCAGATGTGGGCGCTGATGGTGCTGAAAATGCGGGACGCGCTGCCCGGCGCCAAGCAGGTGCTGGCCAGCGCCGCCCTGCGTGACCTGCGTATCCGCAAGAGCGCGGCTGAAATAGAGGCCCTGCGCGAGGCGGGCGCCGCCATCGACCGGGTGCACGCCCAGGTGCCCGGCTGGCTGCGGGCCGGGCGCACCGAACGGCAGGTCGGGGCGCTGATCGCCGAGTCCATCCTGGCCGAGGGGCACGTGCAGGTGGACTTCGTGATCGTGGCGTCGGGGCCGAACGCGGCCAGCCCGCACCACGAGGTCTCGGACCGGGTGCTGCAGGCCGGTGACGCGGTCGTGGTCGATATCGGCGGCATGATGCCGTCCGGGTACCGCTCGGACTGCACCCGCACCTACGCGATCGGCACCCCGCCCGAGGATTTCCTGGCCTACTACCAGGTGCTGAGGGACGCCCAGGAGGCCGCGTTCGCCGCGGTCCGGCCCGGGATCCCCGCCCAGGACATCGACGCCGCCGCCCGCCAGCCGATCACCGCGGCCGGTTACGGCCCGGCCTTCATCCACCGCACCGGCCACGGTATCGGCCTGGAGTCGCACGAGGACCCCTACATCGTGGCGGGCAACGCTGAGCCGCTCGCGCCCGGTATGGCGTTCTCGATCGAGCCCGGTATCTACCCGGGCGCCAACGGGGCCCGCATCGAGGACATCGTCGTCTGCACCGAGGACGGGGTCGTGCGTCTCAACAACGGTCCCCGTGACCTGGTGATCGTCGACGCCTGACCCGGGCACCCCTACCGGCGTCAGATCAGGATGGCGCCGCCGTCGACGGTGAGCACGGTGCCGGTGACGAAGCGGTTGTCCATCAAAAAGAGGTGGGCGGCGGCGATCTCGTCCGGCTGGCCGACCTTCTTGGTGATGGTCCGCTCGGCCAGCGCGCCGAGCACCGCCGAACGCCGGGCTTCGGGCAGCGCGTCCCACATCGGGGTGTGGATCGCCCCCGGCCGCACCGCGTTGACCCGGACCGGGGCCAGTTCGACGGCCAGCCCCCGGGTCAGGCCCTCGATCGCGGCGGCCGCCCCGGCCGCGAGGGCGGCACCGGCCGGCGGCCGGACCACGATCGTCCCCGACGTCAGCCCGATCGAGCCGCCCGCCTTGATCCTGGGGGCGGCGTGCCGGATTGCGGCGACCGCACCCCAGAAGCGGACGTCGAACAGCCCGCGGGCCTCGTCCGGCGCCGTCTCGACCAGCGGCCGCGGGGAGACGCCGTCACCGGCGCTGTAGACCAGGTGATCCAGCTCGCCAATCTGGGCGAGCGCCTCGGCGAACGACTCCTCGCGACGGGCGTCGACCACGACTCCGTCGCAGCCGCTGGGCAGCGTGGCCAGGGCGGCGTCGAGCCGGCTCTGGTCGCTGGAGGCGATCGTGACCTTGGCACCCGCCGCCGCCGCGCCCGCCGCGGTGGCCAGCCCCATGCCCGAGCTGCCGCCGATGACGACCACGTGCTTGCCCTGAAGATCCATAGCTCGTCCTCCGTATCCGCCGACATGATGTCCCATTGAGTCATGAGTCTATCGAACGTTATGACTCAATGCGACATCACGGTAGGATCGGGCTCATGCCGCGCTGGGAACCTGAAGCCAGGGACCGGCTCCGTGACGCCGCCCTCGAGCTGTTCCTGGCCCACGGCTACGACAACGTCACCGTGGCCCAGATCACCGAGCGGGCCGGGCTGACCCGCCGGACGTTCTCGCGCTACTTCACCGACAAGCGCGACGTGCTGTTCGCCGAGTCCGAGCAGCTCCCGGCCGTGCTGGCCGCCGCCGTCGGCCGGGCCGACCCGGACCTGGCCCCGTTCGCGGCCATGCTGACCGCCCTCGGCGAGGTCGGTGACCTGGTCGCCGACGCGCACGCGGCCGAGCGCCGCGCGATCGTCCAGGGCAGTCCCGAGCTGCAGGAGCGCGGCCGGACCAAGTTCGCCGCCGTCACCAGCGCGCTGGCCGCGGCGCTCGAGCAGCGAGGCGCCAGCCCGGCCACCGCCACCCTGCTGGCGCCGGTCGGCATCGCCATCTTCCGGTCCGCGTTCGACCGCTGGTCCGGGCAGCCCGAGGCCGCGACCCTGCCCGACCGTATCCGCGAGACCGCGGCCGAGCTGGCCGCCAACCTGCAGCCCGGCCCCGCCGCCAGTCATTTTTGAAATACGGAAAACGCCACATCGCGTTGGGCTTCCAGCTCGGTCAGGCGTGCCCTCAGCGCGGCGTGCACATCGTCATAAGCATCGGACCCGAGCGTCAGGCGGAGCGGCGCCGCCTCCGAGTCGACCAGGTCGATCATGGCGCCCGCGATCTTGGCTGCATCGCTGGGGAACGTGAACGCGCCGCCGCTGATCGCCCGCCGCACCTCACCGGCGGGCGTGCCGTCTTAGGCGGCCATGGCCGGCGCGGTGTCGACGGCGGCGCCGAAGCCGGTCGGGGTCGCCCCCGGCTCGACGATGGTCACCGCGATCCCCAGCGGCGCCAGTTCCCGGGCGGCGGTCTCGTAGAAGCCCTCGATGCCCCACTTGGATGCGACGTAGGCCCCGAAGAACGGGTGGGCGGGCTTGGCCGCCGGCCGCCGAGACCTGCAGGATCCGCCCGTGCCCCTGCTTACGCAGAAACGGCAGCGCCGCCCGGATCACGTTCACCGAGCCGAGCGGGTTGGTGTCGATCACCCGGCGGAGCTGCTCGTCGGAGACCTCCTCGACCGAGCCCAGCACGCCGTAACCGGCGTTGCTGACCATCACATCGATCGGGCTCATGGTCGCGAACGCGTCCGCGACGACCTCGCGTGCCTGCCCGCTGTCGGTCACGTCGAGGCGGGCCGTCCAGAGCCGGTCACCGTACTGGGCGCTCAGGTCAGCCAGGACCTCCGGACGGCGGGCGGTGGCGGCCACGCGGTCGCCGCGAGCCAGCACCTGCTCGATCAGCAGGTAGCCGAGCGTGTGGCCGGTGTCGCGGGACGGGTAGCCGCCGTCCAGCAGCAGGTCGGCGACCTGCAGGACGCGCTGGCGATCATCCACCACAAGGTCGAGCTCTACGCCCAGCGCCTCCGCGAGGGCACCGCTGACCAGCTGTGGCGCAACGGCCCGGAGTGTTAGTTGTCGTTACGGTCCTGCTGCTCCAGGAACCGCTCGAACTGGGCGGCCAGCTCGTCGGCGGTGGGCATCTGGCCGCCGTCCAGGAGGTCGCCGTTTTCGCTGTCGCCGCTTTCGGCGATGGCGTCGTACTGGCGTTCCAGGGCGGTGACGAGCTCGGCGACCTCGGAGGACTCGGAGACCTGGCGGTCGATCTCGGAGTTGGTGCGGTCGGCCGCCAGCCGGAGCGCGTCGCTGGGCAGTTCGAGGCCGGTGACCGCGGTCACCGTGTCCAGCAGCGCGACCGCCGCCTCGGGGTAGACCGCCTGGGAAAGATAGTGCGGCACGTGCACGGCGAAGCCGAGCGCGTCCCGGCCGGCCTCGCCCAGCCGCAGCTCGATCAGGGCGGCCGCGCTCCCCGGGACCTGCAGCTTGTTCGGCATCTGCTGCTGGCCGGTGATCAGCTCAGGCCGGGTCGCGTGACTGATCACGCCGAGCGGGCGGGTGTGCGGGACCCCCATCGGGATGCCCTGGAAGCCGATCAGCGAGCCGCCGCCGAGCTGCTTGGAAGCAGACTGCACGGCCGACGCGAACAGGTCCCACTCGTGGTCCGGCTCCGGCCCGGTCAGCATCAGGAACGGGGTCCCGGCGATGTCGTGCAGCAGCTGCACGACCAGCTCCGGGTGCTCGTAGGACTCCCAGTGGTCGGTGGAGTAGATCATCGTCGGCCGCCGGGACCGGTAGTCGATGAGCCGGTCCACGTCGAAGGTCGCGACCGTCACCGGCTCACAGCTCTCGGCCAGGTGCTCGGACAGCAGCCGGCCGGCCGCCCCGGCGTCCATGAAACCCTCGAGGTGGTGCAGCATCGGCACGCCGTCCAGGTCCGGCAGGTCCGCACTCAGCTCGAACAGGTCTTCCGGATCACGCTGCATAACGAAATTCTCCCACCTTCCGGCACCGCCTGATACCTGGTTATCTGACGCGTTCAACGCCCGGGCCGTGCACTTTCATACCCGCCCCCCATACGTCGAGGCCGGGCCGGCGGTGATCCGCCGACCCGGCCTCGTTGGCCGAATGCCTACACCGTCGCGGGCTCCGCGGCGGCCTGGGTGGCCTCCGGGTGACCGATCGACAGGCCGCTGTCAGCGTCGAAGAACTGCAGCTGGTTGGTGTCGACGGCCAGCTCGGCGGGGGAGTTCGGGCGGACCTTGGACCGGGCCGAGACCCGGGCCGTCCACAGCGACTTGCCCCCGACCAGGGCGGCGACGCTCTCGTCCGAGCCGTCGTCGCCGGTGGCGGCGTCGGTGATGCTGGAGTGCTCCACCTGCGGGGCGTCGATCGTGAAGATCACGTGGATCTCACTGCCGAGCTCCTCGGTGACGCCCACCTGGACCGGGAACTTGGCCCAGCTGGGGTCGGCCAGTGCGGCGTCCTCGAAGTCGGACGGGCGAATGCCGAGGATGATCTTCTTGCCGAAGTACTTGTCCAGGCCCGGCCGGGCGTCGATCAGCGAGGCGGGCACCGGCAGCTTGTAGTCGGCGAACGCGACCGAGGGGCCGTCGTCCCGGCTGAGGTCGGCGGTGACGAAGTTCATCGCCGGGGAGCCGATGAAGCCGGCCACGAACAGGTTGACCGGGGACTCGAACAGGTGCTGGGGCGTGTCCACCTGCTGCAGGCGGCCGTCCCGCATCACGCAGACCCGGTGGCCGAGGGTCATGGCCTCGACCTGGTCGTGGGTCACGTAGATGGTGGTGACGCCGAGCCGGTCGTGCAGCTGGTTCAGCGACGCGCGCATGGACACGCGGAGCTTGGCGTCCAGGTTGGACAGCGGCTCGTCCATCAGGAACGCCTGCGGCTCGCGGACGATCGCGCGGCCCATCGCCACCCGCTGGCGCTGGCCACCGGACAGGGCGGCCGGCTTGCGCTTGAGGTACTGCTCGAGGCCGAGCATCTTGGCCGCCTCGGTGACCCGGCGGGTGATCTCGGTCTTGGGCGTCTTGCGCAGCTGGAGGCCGAAGGCCAGGTTCTGCTCGACGGTCATGTGCGGGTAGAGCGCGTAGTTCTGGAACACCATCGCGATGTCCCGGTCCTTGGGTGGCAGGTCGTTGACCACCCGGTCGCCGATGCTGATCGTGCCCGAGCTGATCTCCTCCAGACCGGCGATCGAGCGCAGCGCGGTCGACTTCCCGCATCCCGACGGCCCGACCAGCACCATGAACTCGCCGTCCCTGACTTCCAGCGACATCTGGTCGATCGCCTTGACGCCGCCGCTGTAGACCTTGTCAATGTGGTCGAGGCTTATCTGGGCCATCGTGCTCCTTTGCTACGGGCCGTCGTATCGGTCCCAGTTACATGTCTGTCCTGGTCGGAAGCGTAACTTCGCGGTCGTCGGCCGTTAAGATCACGACCGTCAATGTTACGATAGCGTAACGACCGTTACCTTTTCGTTATCTGAGTCCGGGGCGTAACCTTGGCGGCCATCCGCCGCGGTGGCGCAACCAGTACCGTTGGCGGGTGGAGGAGATCGATCGGCAGCTCGTGACGCTGCTGTCCGCCGACGGGCGGATGAGCTTCACCGAGCTGGCCAAGCGGACCGGGCTGTCGGTGTCGGCCGCCCACCAGCGGGTCCGGCGGCTGGAGCAGAGCGGCGTGATCCGCGGCTACGTGGCCCTGTCCGACCCCGACCAGGTCGGGCTGCCGCTGACCGCGTTCATCTCGATCACCCCGTTCGACGCGTCCGCCCCCGACGACGTGCCCCAGCGACTGGAACAGGTCGCCGCCATCGAGGCCTGCCACAGCGTGGCTGGGGACGAGAACTACATCCTCAAGGTCCGGGTCGCCTCGCCATCGGCGCTGGAGGACCTGCTGCAGGAGATCCGCACGGTGGCCGGGGTGTCGACCCGGACCACGATCGTGCTCAGTACCCCGTACGAGAACCGGCCCCCCGACCTCAGGCCATGACGGCGGCTGGGCCGCCCGGGGGAGAGCCGGGGCTCCAGCGGCTGCGGGCCGAGCACGGGCCGGCGGTGCTGGCCTTTGAGCACGAGAACCGGGGCTACTTCGCCGCCTCGATCTCCGACCGCGGGGATGAGTTCTTCGCCCAGTTCGCGGACCGGTTCCGGGCCCTGCTGGTCGAGCAGGAGTCCGGCGCCTGCGCGTTCTACGTGGTGGTGGCGGCCGACGGCGCGATCCTCGGCCGGTTCAACCTGTACGAGGTCAGGGACGGGTCGGCCGAGCTGGGCTACCGGGTCGCCGAGGCCGCCGCCGGCCAGGGGCTGGCGACCGCCACCGTCCGCGAGCTGTGCGGTCTGGCGGCGACCCGGCTCGGGCTGCACACGCTGCGGGCGGCGGTCAGCCACGGGAACGCGGGGTCCCGGCGGGTGCTGGCCAAGGCCGGGTTCGTGCCGGTCGGCCCGGCCGACTCCGCCCGCCTGGGCGGAAAGCAGGGCACCCTCTACCAGCGCTCGCTGACTTAGTCAGTCGCGGATGCGCAGGCCGTCGAAGGTGAGCGAGAGCAGCCGGTCGGCCTGCTCGGGGGTGCGCTCAGTGGCCACCACCACGCCGTGCACCAGCATCATCACGTCCATCGCGGTCAGGTCGGCACGGACCGTGCCCGCCTGCTGGGCCCGCTGCAGCAGCCGGTCGGCCGTCGACCGGATGTTCTGGCTGCACAGGCTGATCACCTCAGAGTCCTTGCCCTTGGCGGCGATCAGCGCGCTGGCCAGGCCGCGCTTGGTGACCAGGTAGCTGGCCAGCGCCCGCAGCCAGCTGCCGAACGCGTCCTCGGGGGCCGGGCCCGCGACCAGATCTTCGCCCTGCGCGCAGACCACCGCGACCTGGCTCCGGTAGACCGCTTCCTGCAGGTCCAGCCGGGTCGGGAAATGCCGGTACAAGGTGCCGATGCCGACCCCGGCCCGCTTGGCGATGTCCTCCAGCGGCGCGTCGGCGCCCTTCTCCGCGAACGCCTCGGTCGCGGCCGTCAGCAGCCGCTCATGGCTGCGCCGGGCGTCCGCCCGCATCGGCGGCGCCTCGGTCAGCTTCGCGAGCTGGCTGTCAGTAGTCATGCCTGTCCACCAGAAAATAAATTGCCAAACCGGAGGGTGCCTCCATATAGTAACCGGAGTAGACCTCCGTTTCCCTTCCGAGTGTACCGCCCGGCCAGCGAGAACACCCGCCCGGAAGCGCCCTGATCTGAATGAACTTTCAACATGGAGGCACTGTGTCTTCTTCCCCCGTTACCCAACGTGGGGCGCCTCGCCGTGGCTTGGCCTTGGTCATCTTGCTGTGCGCGCAGCTGATGGTGATCCTCGACGCCACCGTGGTGAACATCGCGCTGCCGCAGATCCAGCACGGCCTGCACTTCAGCGCGACCAGCCTGTCCTGGGTCATGAACGGCTACACGCTGACCTTTGGCGGCCTGCTGCTGCTGGGCGGCCGGGCCGGCGACATCCTCGGCCGGCGGCGGATGTTCGTCGCCGGGATCGCCCTGTTCACGCTGGCCTCGCTGGCCGGCGGGCTGGCCGACTCGGCCGGGCTGCTGCTGGCCGCCCGGGCCGTCCAGGGCGTCGGCGGCGCGCTGGCCTCGCCCGCGGTGCTGGCGCTGATCATCGGCAGCTTCTCCGAGGGCCGCGAGCGGACCCGGGCGCTGGCCATCTACACCGCGGTGCTGACCGGCGGGGCCTCGCTCGGCCTGGTCCTCGGCGGCGTCATCACCGAGTGGCTGTCCTGGCGCTGGGTGCTGTTCATCAACGTCCCGATCGGCCTGTTTGCCCTGGTCGCGGCCCCGCTATTCGTGACCGAGACGCCCCGCCAGCCGGGCCGGTTCGACCTGGCGGGCGCGCTGTCCTCGACCCTGGGCATGGCCTCGCTGGTGTACGCGTTCATCCGCGCGGCCGCCGACGGCTGGGGTGACAGCCTGGCGATCGGCGCGTTCGCGGCCGCCGTGGTGCTGCTGGTGCTGTTCGTGCTGAACGAGCGCCGGGCCCGGCAGCCGATCACCCCGCTGCGGCTGTTCGCTGACGCCAGCCGGTCCGGCTCCTACGTCGCCCGGCTGCTGCTGGTGGCGGGCATGATGGGGATGTTCTTCTTCCTCACCCAGTTCCTGCAGGACATCCTGGGCTTCAGCCCGCTGCGGGCCGGCATCGCGTTCCTGCCGATGACGGTCATGGTGTTCAGCGTGTCCCGGGCCGCCCCGCGGCTGATGCAGGCGGCCGGGCCCAAGCTGCTGATGGTGGCCGGGCTGATCCCGGTCATCGTGGCGCTGGCCTGGCTGTCCCGGGTCTCGCCGGCCACCGACTACTGGACCGGCGTGTTCGTTCCGATGATCCTGCTGGGCGCGGGCATGGGTACCGTGTTCGTCCCGCTGACCACGGCCTCGCTGGCCGGGGTGCGGCCGGAGGACTCCGGCGCCGCCTCGTCCATGGTCAACGTCATGCAGCAGGTCGGCGGCGCGGTCGGCCTGGCCGTACTGGTCGCGGTGTACGGCACCTCCTACCGGGACGCCGCCCGCCATCCGCTGGCCGGCGTGACCCCGCTGGCGCAGGCCCGCCATCTGCAGGCACACGCGACCGCGAGTGCGTTCCTGCTGGCCGCGATCTTCGACGTGGTGTCGCTGATTGTGATCGCGGCGATGATCCGCAGCCGGACCCCGGCGACCCCGCCGCCCGCCCCGGCCGAGGCGGAAGAGGAAGCGATGGCGTCCTGATCAGCCGATATTGAAAAGGTCGCTGGCCCGGGGGGTTTACCACAGCCTTCCGGGCCAGATGACGATATCGTCACTTTCAGGAGAATACGGGACTTTTCCCTCGCGATCGACCACGATCCGTGGTTACTGTCGTGCCGCAAGGTGTGGCCCGCAGGGGCGGCCATGTCGGGGTGGAAGCCGGGAGGAGTTGGGCCCGCAGAGGGGCTGGGTCCTGAGAGGCCTCCTCTTGCGCTTCTGCCCCAGCAGTATGGTTCCGGTGGTTTTCAGCAGGACCGGCGGTCAGCCGCGGCCGACGTAGGGCATGTTCGTCGCCATCACGGTGAGGAACTCCACGTTGGCCTCCAGCGGCAGCGCCGCCATCATCAGTACGGCTTCGGTCACGGGCCGGGTCTGCATCACCGGCTCGGCCCGGATCGATCCGTCCGCCTGCGGCACGCCCTTCGTCATCGCCCCGGTCATGCTGGTCGCCGCGTTGCCGATGTCGATCTGCCCGCAGGCGATCGAATACGGCCGCCCCTCCAGCGAGATCGCCTTGGTCAGGCCGGTGATCGCGTGCTTGCTGGCGGTGTAGGCGACCGCGAACGGCCGCGGCACGTGGGCCGACAGCGAGCCGTTGTTGATGATCCGGCCGCCCTGCGGACGCTGGTCCTTCATGATCCGGTAGGCGGCCTGGGCGCACAGGAACGAGCCGGTCAGGTTGGTCTCGATGACCGCCGTCCAGTCGGCCGCGGCCAGGTCCTCGAACGGGCCGCCGGGCCCGAACGCGCCCGCGTTGTTGAACAGCAGGTCCACCCGGCCCCACTGGGCCGCGGTGGTATCGAACAGTTCCGTAACGGCGTCGGGGGACCGCACATCGGTGGGGATGTCGAGGGTGACCCCCTTGGCCAACTCGGCGGTCTCCCGCAGGGCGTCGTCGCGGCGGCCGGCCAGCGCCACCCGGTAGCCGGCGTCCGACAGCGCGACCGCGATATCGCGCCCGATGCCGGATCCCGCGCCGGTCACTACCGCTACCGGTGCTTCTGCCACTAGCTCTCCCCATCTCTGCTGACGTTCACCGGGACCGCCGTGCTGTAGCGGACCCGGCCGAAGTACATGACCTTGACCAGCGCCCACCACTGGCTGCCGGGCCGGGCGGTGGCCGGGATGCGGACCCCGAACCGGGCCGTGACCCGCTGGCCGGGGGCCGCCTGCAGGCCCTGCGTCCACGGGCCGATCGCGTCCCAGCTGCCGAACGGCGACACCAGCTGCGCTTCCGCCCGCAGCGGGGACGCCAGCTGGTTGGTGACCTCGACCGCCACCTCGCCGCTGGCCCCCGGCGCCAGTCGCAGGACCGGTGTGAGCACGGTCAGGCCGATCTCGGCCGCCAGCGCCTCGGTGCTGGCCTCTACGGCCGGGAGCGCCTGGTCCAGCGGCTGGTACAGGTCCGGTTCGCCCGGTCCGCCCGCCTGCACGAACGCCGCGTCCTCGATGACCTGGCCCAGGTCGTCGGAGATCTGGGCGGCGATCACGTAGCGGCCCGGTTTGGTCCCGGGCCGGGTCCGGACCTGCACGTCCCACTCCGCGTAGCCGCGGGCGGGCAGGTCGTAGGCGGCCGCGCTGGCGCCGTGCCCCGGGTCTCCGAAGTCCGCCTCCAGCTCGGGCGGTACCAGCAGGCGGAGCGTGCCCGAGGCGGGCTCGATCCCGCCCGCCACCGTCACCCGCAACGGGGCGGTCGAGCCTTCTGCGGTGGCCCCCGGGCCGTTGGAGGTGGTTCCCGGCAGCGCGAGCCCGGTCAGGCGGGGGGACAGGTGCACGGCGACCGGCAGGTTGCCGGCCGGGGCCGGGCCCTTGCCGTGCAGCCAGTACCGCGAGTAAACCGGCTGGGCCGGCTCCAGCAGCCCGGCCAGCGTGCCGTCCGGCACCGAGGTCTCGGCCAGCAGGTTGGTGGTGCCCTGGGGGACCGGCGGCTCGGCCTGCAGCGCTGCGGCCGGCGGCACCACCGGCCATACCACCGCGGTCACGGTGCCGAACGGCGGCAGGTCGACCAGTAGCTCCTCGTCCGCCAGGCTCAAGGCGGCGCCGTCGTGCTCTTCCAGCAGGTCGGTCAGCTGGGCGGCGGCGATGCCACCGCGCAGCCGCACCCGGGCCCGGGCCGGGCGGCCCTCGGTCTCCCGCAGCCGCAGGGTGAGCCCGTCGGTGGCGGCCGGCAGCCCCGGCCGGCCTTGGGCCAGCGGGTTGCCGCGGGGCTTGAGCGCGCTCAGCTGCACGGCCGGGTGGTCGACCTCGACCAGGCTCACCCCGGGGGCGAGGACCGCGGCCGGCCCGCCGCCCGGGCAGCTGACCAGCTCGTGGTTGTACAGCGCCCCGGCCGGCCCGAAACCAGCCTGGCGCCAGTCACCGGCCCCGCTGACCAGCGCGTATTCGAACGTGTGGCTCCAGTGCTGCCAGGCGAAGCTGCTGCCGTCCGGCATCAGCTGCCGGTCACCGTCGATCCACACCCCGGCCGGCCACGAGCTGCACGCCCGCATCAGCGTCAGTACCAGCGTGCCGTCCGGGCTGACCACGCTGCTCGGGGTGCCCCGGTTCAGCAGCGCCACCGACCAGCCGGCCAGCGGAGGATCAGCTGGGGCGCTTTCGGCCAGGTCGGCCGCGGGCACTTCGACGACCGCGTCGGCCAGGTCCTCGGCCACCGCGCTGATCGCCGCCGCCAGCCCGTCGGGGCCGGGCCCGTCGACCACCAGCACCGGCAGATCGGCCGGGCCGCGCAGGTCCTCGCTGGGCTGATGGGTCTCCGCCCGTGACCGGGCGGCCGGCAGCCACAGCCGGACCGGGCCGCCCGCCTCGGCCCGGGCCGCCAGCTCCTTGGCGTAGCCGTTGCCCGCCGTTGCCAGCGCCGCCGCGGTGAAGCTGTTGCCGTCCGGGCCGCCCAGCGCGATCCGCACGTCGGGCACGTTGGAGTCGGCGTCGATGGCGCCGTAGCGGGGGCCGTCCGCGTGCGAGCAGGTCGCGGTGACCCCGGCCGCCGCCAGCGCCGCGATCAGCGCCCGGACCTCGGCTTGAGCTTCACTGCCGGGGCCCTCGCTCATGTCCTCCGGGGTGATCACTTCGGCGACGCCGATGGCGTGGCCCGTGGCCGAGCCGTCGGCCCCGGTCAGCGTCACCTGAGCGGTCGAGCCGAGCCCGAACCAGTCGTGGGCCGGGTTGTCCAGCGTCCACGAATGCTGGTCGGTGTCGACGTCCGGGTGGCCGAACGGCCGCCCGATGACGGCGGTGGCCGTCTCGTACAGCGGCAGCCCGCCCGGCACGTCGGCCGGGAACCGGATCCGCAGCATCCGGTCCTGCCCGATCGAGCCGTCCACGTGGGTGCGGAACTCGGCCCGGGGCTCGCCGTCCCACAGCACGGTCTCCTGCACCACCGCCAGCCCGTCCAGGTCGAACTCGGCCACCAGCCGGGAACCGACCGGGCAGCGCTCGGCCCGCACCCGGGCCGGACGGCTGGCCGAGCCGGTCCTGGTGCCGTTGGGGGACAGGTGCCACGGGCCCTCACCCCAGCGCGGGTGGGCCGGGTACTCGCCCGCCAGCTCGGCCTCGTTGCCCGGGCCGCGCAGCAGCGACACCCCTGTCGTCTTGTCGACAATGCTGGCCAGGGTGCCGCCGTGATCCGGGTCGGCGGCGATCAGGAACGTCTCGTTCTCGATGGTCAAGCCGGGGATCGGGGCCCAGCCGGGCTCGTCCGCCTGGCCGGCCGGGTGCGGGGTGGCCGGGTGCGGGGTGGCCTCGAAGGCCCGGTACCCGACCGCGGGTACCCCGGTGGCGCGGAACGTGATCGCCAGCTCGGCCAGTGACCCGTCCGGGTGCCGCCGGGCCCCCTCAGCCAGGAACGGCACCTGCTCGCCGTCCTGGCTGGTCAGCGTCACCCCGCCGGTACCGGGGGCCGGGAACGTCAGCGTGGTCCGGGCCAGCCCGGACCGCGGCGCGGCCAGCGTGTTGAATACCGACACCGTCGCCTGGCCGCCGGTGCTTTCGTCGTCCACGGCACTGACCTGGGCGGAGGATGAGGAGCTGGCGGCCCCGGCCAGGTGCCGGATGGCGGCGCCGCGGGCGGCGTTGCCGCGCTCCCACGCCTCCCGCCAGCCGGCGACCAGGTCGAGGTACACCTGGTCGCCCTCGGTGCCGGTGATCGCGTCGTGGTGGGCGCCGTAGGCCAGCTGCCGCCAGGCCTTGTCCAGCGACTCGGCCGGATACGGCGCCCCGGCCAGCCAGGCCAGCGTGGCCAGCCGCTCGCCGTCCAGGCAGGCCACCTCGGCCGCCCGCTGGGCCTGTTTGGTGTCGGCGTAGGACACGTCCTTGCCGGTGTAGATCGGGTTCATGTCCCGGCTCTGCGGCGTGATCCAGGTCCCGCGGCCCTCGGCGTCGGCCCGCACCGCGGCGAAAAAGTCGGACGGGATCGCGGTGACGAACCGCGGCCACACGTAGCGCTGGTTCCAGTCCCGGTGGATCTCGGTCACCCAGTTGGCCGGGATCACGTGGTCGGTCCCGACCGGCAGCATCACGTTGCGGGTGGCGGCCACCGCCGCCAGTTCGCGGAACTGCTTGAGTGCCTCGGCTTCGGCCGCGGGCAGGTCGGGCAGCTGGTGGATGGCCCAGCCGGCGCTGTAGTGGTTGGCCATGTAGGCGGTCAGCAGGCCGGTGCCGTCCGGCGACATCCACTCGAACTCGGCCGCGAACTGCATCCGCGGGTTGCCGCCGTAGTCCTCGGCCGGCCCCCACTGGTGGAACGGCCCCCGTGCCCACGACGACGAGGTCAGCCCGGCCGCCGCCATCAGCCCCGGGAACCCCGGGTCGTGCCCGAACACGTCCAGCTGCCAGGCCGACCGCGGATCGCCGCCCATCACGTCGCGCTGGAAGCCGATCCCGTAGATCGCGTTGCGGATGGTCGACTCGGCCCCGGTCAGGTTGGTGTTGGGCTCGTTGTAGGTGCCGCCGACCAGCTCGACCCGGCCCTCGGCCATCAGCCGCCGCAGGTCCGCCCGGTCCTCGGGATAGGCGTCGAAGTGCGGCTTCAGATAGTCCAGCTCGGCCAGCACGAACTTGTAGTCGCGGTCGGTCCTGGCCTTGTCCAGGTGCAGCCGGACCAGCTCGAACGCGGTCCGCACGTCCGGCAGCGAACCGTCCTGCTCAGGCAGCAGCAGCCGCGACTCGGTGAACTGCCCCTGAGTGCCCCACCAGACCGGGTCATAGTGGAAGTGGCTGACCATCCACATCGTCCAGCCCGGCTCGGCCGCCCGTATCTGGGCGGCCAGCTCGGCCCGCGGCTGCCCGGCCCCGGTCTCGGCCACGGCGGTGACCGGCCGTGGGCTGCCGGGCTGATAGGGAGCGGCCACCTCCACCGGCACCTCGACCGTCACCGTTTCCCCTGGTGGTATCCCCGTCACCTGAGAAGGCGCCGGGGTCATCACCCCGGCGCCGTCGACCCGGACCGACACGGGCCCGGCTGGTTCGGACGACTCGTTGGCCACGTTGACCTGGATGATCTGCAGGGGCCGGGCCACGGTACCCGCGAACAGATCGGTTGAGGAGACGGCGGTGATCCGCATTTCCTCATCGTCCCACGCAAACCGTTGCTCAAACCGTGTCGCGAAGACCACTCCGCGTAAGGGCCGCCAGGCTGAGTTGGCCCACCTTCGGCAAGCTCGCCCCGACCACCTCCCCGCCACCTCCCGGAAACCACCCCACACCGGCTCTCGAAAGAATCCTTTCGAGAAGTATTGTGGAAAGAACTCTTTCGAGACTACTATTTCGAAACATGAGTTCCGAAGCAGAAGGGCCGGCGAGCCGGATCGCCGCGAGCGGGGGCCGCGACGATCCGGCCGCAGCGGCGGCAGACCATGCTTGCGGCTCAGCCGCGGGAGACCAGCGGGCCGCCACCACCGAGGACCAGTCCGGCAAGTCGGCGGGAGACCAGCGGGCCGCCCCATTCCGCCCGGCCGGCCAGTACCGGGTGACCGATCCGGCCGTGATGCGGGCGCTGACCCACCCGCTGCGCTGGGCGCTGCTGGAGGCGCTGGCCCACGCGGGCACGCTGACCGCCACCCAGGCCGGCGAGATCCTCGGTGAGACGCCCGCCAACTGCGCGTTCCACCTGCGCACGCTGGCTCGCTACGGCCTGGTGGAGGAGGCCGGCGGCGGCAAGGGCCGGGAGCGGCCGTGGCGGCGGACCACCACCGGGCTGACCATGGAGCTTGACCAGGATGATCCCCGGACCGCCGCCGCCGCGGGGGTCCTGCATGATTTCTGGCTGGGTCACACCCTGGACCGGGCGCGGTCGGCGCTGCAGGATCAGGCGGCCTGGCCGCCGGGGCTGTCCAAGGCGCTGCCCTCGACCCAGAGCCTGCGCTACGTGACCCCGGACGAGGCCAAGCAGATGCTGGCCGACATCGACGCGGTGCTGGCGCGTTACCGCGATCGCAACGACGATCCGGCCTCCCGGCCGGCCGACGCCGTGCCGATTGAGTTCTTGATGCTGCCCTACCTGCTGCGGGACCTGCTCAGCCGGCCGACTCCGCCCGAAGACACTCCGCCATCAGAAGACAACGAGGACTGAGAGGGAGAATGACATGCACCCGGACTACGCCCGCGCCGACTACGCCCTGCGGCAGCGGCCCACCCTGGCCCAGCGACGGCACGAGGAGCACGCGGTCCAGGCCCGGGCCGCCCACCGGGACCAGCCGCACCGGTCCCGGCGCTGGAAGCTGAACTGGACCATGCTGTCGCCCCGCGACGTGGTCAGCGACGCGCCCGGCAGCGCCCGTCAGCGCCGTACCTGGACGATCATCATCTCCGCGAGCCGGCCGAACTGAGCCGGACCGCCCCGGCTCAACCGCCCCGGCTGAGCCGACGCCGGCCAGGGACGACTCCGCTCAGCGCGACCAGGGCGCCGAGCACCGAGACGCCGGTGATGACGGCCAGCGCTGGCCGGTAGGCCCCCAGCGTGGCCTGTGCGGATGTGATCTGGCTGGCCCCGCCCGCATCGACCACCGCCGTCACCACGGCCAGCACGACGGCCCCGCCGACCTGGAACGCGGTCTGGAACAGGCTGGCCGCCAGGCCCTGCTCGGAGTCGGCCACCCCACCGGTGGCGGCCAGGCTGAGTGCGGAGAAGCCCAGCCCGAACGCGATCCCGACCCCGATCACGGCGGGCAGGATGACCCCCAGATAGTCGGCCCGGTCGCCCACCCGCAGGAACGACACGTAGCCGCCGACCAGGCAGGCGAATGCGATCAGGGTGATCGGGCCCGGCCCGAACCGGCCGATGACCTGGCCCATCCGGGTGGACAGGATCGCCACCACGATCCCGGCGGGCAGGAACGCGAGCGCGGTTGACATGGCCGACCAGCCCTCAACGCTCTGCAGGTACTGGGTGAGCAGGAACTGGAACGCGATGTAGGAGCCGAACAGGGTCAGCGCGCCCAGGTTGGCCCGGGTCAGCGCGCCCGAGCGGAAGATCCCCAGCCGGACCAGCGGGTCGCGGCTGCGGTGCTCGATCGTCACGAACCCGGTCAGCAGCACCGCCACCACCGCGAACGAGACGATCGTGCGGGCCGAGGCCCAGCCGGCCTGCTGGGCCGACACCACCGTGTAGACCAGCAGCAGCATGGCCGCGGTGACGGTCAGCCCGCCCGGCAGGTCGAACCGGCGGCCGTGGCGGCGGGCGCTCTCACCCCGGGGGAGGAGCGGGATCGCGGCCAGCAGGGTGATCAGCGCCACCGGGGCCGGCAGCAGCAGCGTCCAGCGCCAGCTCACCTCGGTCAGCACCCCCGACAGCACCAGGCCGAGCGAGAAACCGCTGGCCCCGAAGGCCGAGTAGATGCTGATCGCCCGGTTGCGCATCGGGCCCTCGGGGAACGTCGTGGTCAGCAGCGACAGCCCGGCCGGGGCGGTGACGGCGGCCGCCATGCCCTTGACGAACCGGGCCGCGATCAGCAGCCCGGCCCCGCTCACCACCCCGCCCAGCAGCGAGGCGGCCGCGAACAGGCCCAGCGCGACCAGGAACACCCGGCGGCGGCCGAGCAGGTCGGCGGCCCGGCCGCCGAGCAGCAGCAGCCCGCCGTAGCCGAGCACGTAAGCGCTGACGATCCACTGCAGCGACGAGGTGCTCAGGTGCAGGTCGGTGCGGATGACGGGCAGGGCCACGCCGATCATCGACACGTCCAGCGCGTCCAGGAACAGCGCGCCGCACAGCACGAACAAGATGGCCCACAGCCGCGGGCTCCAGGTCGGCGAGGCCGGCACCGGCTCGGGCCGAGCCGGAGCCACCTCAGAACGGGGGTCAGTGAGAACAGGGTCAACGGGCGCAGGGCACGTATCCATGGCCATGACTATATGTATGTACGTGCATTAGATGCAAGCGCAATTAATGTACTTGCATCTTGAGATCCAGGTCACTATGATGCCCTCGTGACCGACCTGTCTCCCGAGCAGATGGTCCGCACCTGGCGGGCCCTGGCCGCTAGCCACGCGGCCGTCTGTTCAGCGCTCGAACGCGAGCTGGGGGAGCGGCACGGTCTCGGCGTCAGCGACTTCGAAGTGCTCGAGCGGCTGGTTGAGAGCGACGACCACAAGTTCCGGGCCCAGGAGCTCGCGGACGCGGTGCACCTGAGCCAAAGCGCCCTGTCCCGCCTGATCAGCCGGCTGGAGAAGACCGGCCTGGTCGAGCGCTGCCTGTGCGGCGAGGACCGGCGCGGCATCTACGTCACGCTGACCGAGGCGGGCCGTCGCCGGCACGCTGAGGCGGCTCCCACCCACCGGGACGTGATCACCGGTGTGCTGGCCCACGCATTCGCCGGGGACTGACCGCCATGGCCGAACCGCCTGCCACCCTCCGCGATGTCGCCAACGCCGCCCGGGTCCACCCGGCGACCGCGTCCCGGGCCCTCAATCCGGAGACTCGCGTCCTGGTCAGCGACGAGACCGCGCGCCGGGTGGCGGACGCCGCGGCCGCGCTCGGGTACCGGCCCAATCCGGTCGCCCGCAGCCTGCGCACCCGCCGGTCGCACACGATCGGCGTGCTCATCCCCGACCTGAACAACCCGCTGTTCCCGCCGATGGTGCGCGGCCTCGAGGACGGGCTGACCAACGCCGGTTACGTGGCCCTGCTCGGCAACACCGACGGCGACACCGGCAAGGAACAGGCGATCTTCGAGCAGATGCGGGCCCGCCACGTGGACGGGTTCGTGCTCGCCACCGCCCGCGCCCACGACCCGGTGCTGGCCGAGGTGGCCCGCGACGAACTGCCGGTTGTGCTGATGAACCGGCTCGACCCCGAGCACGACTTCTCCTCGGTGTCGGTCGACAACGAACACGGCATGCGGATGTCGGTGTCCCACCTGGTGGCGCTCGGCCACACCCGGATCGCCCACATCGCCGGCCCACGCCAGGTCTCCACCGGTGAGGGGCGCCGCCGCGGCTACTACGAGGGGCTGAAGACCGCCAACCTCGACCCCGACGAGGATCTGATCGTCGCGGCGGCCGGCTTCACGGTCGAGGAAGGCGTCCGCTGCTGCCGTGAGCTGCTCCAGCGCCACCACCGGGACGGCCAGGCCAGGTTCACCGCGATCGCGGTGGCCAACGACATGCTGGCCGTGGGCTGTTTCACCGCGCTCGACGAGGCCGGGCTGAGCTGCCCGGACGACCTGTCGCTGGTCGGCTTCAACGATATGCCGTTCGTGGACCGGCTGCGGCCGCCGCTGACCACGATCAGGTTCCCGCACTACCAGCTGGGCCGGGAGGCCGCCCAGCTGCTGCTGGACCAGGTCGACCGGGCCGACGCCACCGCCAAGGTCCTGTACCTCGAGCCCGAGCTGGTCGTCCGCGGCTCGACCGGTCCGCCGCGCGGCTAGCTACCGTCCCGAGGTGCCGAGCGCCTGCAGGGCCGGGCCCGCCAGCCGGTAGGTGTCCCACTCGTCCATCGGCTGGGCGCCCAGCGCCTGGTAGAACTCGATGGACGGCGTGTTCCACTTCAGCACCGACCACTCCAGCCGCTGGTAACCGCGCTCGGTGCATACCCGGGCCAGCTCGGTCAGCAGCGCCTTGCCGTAACCGTGGCCGCGCATCTCCTTGTCGACAAAGAGATCTTCCAGGTAGATGCCGTGTTTCCCGGTCCAGGTGGAAAAGTTCAGGAACCACAGCGCGAACCCCACCACCCGGCCCTCGCCGCCTGCCTCCTCGTGCTCGGCGACGTGCGCGAACGCGGCCGGCTGACCGCCGAACAGCGCCTCCCGCAGGTCATCCTCGGTTGCCGCCACGCGGTCGAGCGAGCGCTCATACTCCGCCAGCGCCCGGATCAGCCGATGGATGTCCGGGACGTCGTCTACCTGTGCAGCCCTGATCACAACCGCCAACCGTATCTCGGTGAGCGGCCGAGCGGTGGGCGCTGGCCACCCAGGGTTCAGGCCGCGAAGCGCTCGCTCCAGGCCGGTCTCAGGCAAGACCGAGTTTGGCGCGAAGAGTGGCCTTGTCCGGATAGCTGGTGCTGATCGCGGTGACGTCGGGGAAGCCGTCGAGGATTTCGAGCGATCGCTCCCAGGCTTTCTGCGCTTCGGCGTCCTGGCCGGCGGCGTCCCGGGCATCGCCGAGGTGATCGAAATCAACGGCCTCGGAATACAGGTCGCCGAGCTTCTTATCAATCTGGATGGCTTGTTCAAAATATGTGGCGGCCTGCCCAGGATCGTCGCGGCGGAGCACATAGCCGATGGTGTTGAGGGTGGCGGCTTCACCCCACAAGTCGCTGAGATCCTGCAGCAGATCCAGCGACCGCTGTGAATAATCGATGGCCTTCGCGGTGTCGCCGAGCAACGCGTAGATCCAGCCCAAGCTGCTGAGCGAGGTGGCCTGGCCTTCACGGTATTCACCGCGGACGGCCAGGTCGCTGGCCTCCTGCAGATAGTGGAGCGCTTGGTCGTAATTCTCCTCGGAGTGGAAGGTCATGCCCAGGTAGTAATGGGCGTCCGACTGGCCGGCCAGGTCGCCGAATTCCACGAACAAGCCGAGGGCGTCCTGCAACTGGGTGCGCGCCTCGGTCAGGCGTCGCTGCCGGGCACGGGCTCGGCCGACGCCCAGGTGCGCCTGAGCCTGTCCGCGCCGGTCTTGGTGCTGACGGGCGGCCGTCAGGGCGGTCTCGTGGGTGGCGGCGAAGTCGTGCCAGTGGCCCTGCCGTTCGAAGAACGGCACCATCGCGTAGGCGAGCTGCCAGGCGTGGGTGGGATGGCCGGTGTCCGCGGCCAGCTGGATGGTGGCCAGCAGCACGAGGTATTCGGCGGCGAACCAGGCCTGGGCGGCGTCGCGGTTGGCCGGTTTTTCCGGCACCACCCCCGATTGCGGGGAGGCCAGGGTCAGGGCCTGCTGCAGGTGTGGGTAGGAATGCCCCCAGGCCGCGTGGGCGGAGTGCAGGTAGTGATCCAGAATGCGGAGCTGGGCCGCATTTTGCGCGGCACCGTCGCAGGCGTCACTTTCCCCCTTGGCGTAGTCGCGGAGCAGGTCGTGAAAGGTGAACCGGCCGAGGAGATGCTCATCGATGAGGCTGGCCCGGGTCAGTTTGATCAGCGGGTTTGGTGCATCGTTTGGCCAGGAGGCGGCGGCCAGGCTGGCGGCTGCGGGCCGGGTGAAATCAGGCCCGGGATGCAGGCCGAGCAGCCGGAAAAGGCGGGCTTCGGGTGGGTCTAGCTTTTGGTAGGACCACGAGAACACCGCTTTGACGCTGGTCTCGTCCTCACCCGTTGCCAGCGCCTGCATGCGCTCCTTGTCCAGTTCGGCCGCCAGGGCCGTCAACGTGAACTTTCGGTTGGGAACGGCCCGGGCGATCACGATGGCCAATGCCAGCGGCAGCCGCGCGCAACGGGTGATGATGTCGTCGACGGCCTCCGGCTCGGCTGCTACCCGGTCCGCGCCCAGGCGGCTGGTCAGCAACTGGCGCGCCTCCTCTTCGCTGAACAGCGGAACGGGCAGCAGATGGGCGCCCGCCGAGATCAGGTCCAGGTGGCTGCGGCTAGTCACCACGGCAGCGCACCCGCGCGAGCTGGGCAGCAGCGGTTTGACCTGCCTGGAGCTGGCGGCGTTGTCCAGCACCACCAGCACCTGCCGGGTGGCGAGCAGGCTGCGGTATTTGGCCTCCTGCGCCTCGAGGCTGATCGGAGTCGTAGCGGCCGGTACGTCAAAGGCGGCCAGGAGGTCCTGAATCGCCCTGGCTGATTCCTTGGGTGCCAGAGTGGCGCTGAAGGCGAGCAGATCGACGTAGAGCACCCCGTGCTCGAAACGGTCGGTGACGCGGTGAGCCCAGTGCTTTGCCAGCTCTGTTTTGCCGACGCCCGCGGTGCCCTGGATCACCGCGATCATCGCGGTTCCGCCCGGCCGGTCGGACTCCTCCAGCCAGCGGTCCAACTGGCCCAGTTCCTCGGTCCGGCCCGCGAATTCCGGGACACGAGCCTCCAGTTGCTGGGGCACAACCGGTTTCGGTAACGGGCTCCCGGCCGACACCGCCTCGTGCTCCGTCTTCCACGCCTGCTGCACGACCGCCGTCACGGCGGCCAGGGCGCCCACCACGCTTGCCCAAAGTACTGCTTCCGTCAGCCCGCGACGGATAACGACCGCGACTATGAACGCGCAAACGGCTAGAAGCAACGTGCCCAGCCCGATCTTCCGGCTCACACTGCCTAGCTAACACCCCCGGGGCCGAAAATTCAGCGGCTAGGACGGTGACTCGGAGGCACCCTCGCCGGTGACCGGTTCGAGCAGCTCGGCCACCTCCTCCTGGCCGAAGTGGCGGGCCCAGCCCAGGGGAGTGGACCGGTAGTGCTTGTCGGTGAGATCTGGATCGGCCCCCAGCGCCAGCAGCGACTGGGCCAGCGCCACGTCGCCGCGTTCGGCCGCCACGTGCAGGGCGGTGTGCCAGGGCTGGTTGCTGGGGACGTCGCTGCGGCCGGGGGCGTTGACGTCGAAGCCGGCCGCCACCAGTAGTCCGACCGCGTTGGCGGCACCCTCGGCCGCGGCCCAGGTGACCAGGCCGGGCCGCCGTTGGCGGACGGTGGTGACGACCTCGGCCGGCGTCTGCCGGACGCCTTCGGCGTCCCCGGCCAGCACCGCCGCCACGAAACTGTCGGCCGCCGACAGCCGCGGCGGCCGGGCGCCGAGCGCGAGCAGCTCATCGGCCAGCTCCCGGTGGCCGCTGAGCAGTGCGACCTTGACCGGGGTGCTCCGGCGGGGACTGCGCGGTTCGGTGAACGGGCTGACGACGTCCACCCCGTGGGCGGCCAGCAGCGCGACCCGCTCCCGCTGGTCGTGGCTGATGGCCCAGGCCAGCAGGGTGCGCAGCATGACCGCGGGCGATTCCAGCGACTCACTCAGCAGCCGGTGCCATGGACCATGGGTGTCGCGGCCGAGGCCGAACTCGAACAGCAGCACCAGATGATCGTCGCGGCGGCCGAACATCCGGTTGTAAAGGGCCTGCCCGTCGTTGGGGTCGGCGCCCCGTTCGAGCAGCAGCCGGGCGAACGCGATCGCGTGCGGATGCCAGGGCTGGCGCCCTTCCCCGTAGCCGAGCACGCCGGTGAGCACGGTGAACGGGGTCGGCAGGGCGTGCCAGAACCGGCCGTCGTTGGGGTCGGCGCCCGCGTCCAGCAACAGCCCGGCCGTCGCCAGGGTCGCATCCCGGCTCACGTCCGGGTCGTGCCTTGCGTAGGCCTGGTAGAGCAGCGGTGACCAGCCGTGCGGCCCGCCGGTCACGCTTGCCCCGGCCTGCCTGTTCGCCAGGTGGCGGCGCACCGCGGCCACGTCGGCGCAGGCGGCCGCCACCAGCAGGCTCTGCCGGGGCAGGTCCGGGTGGGCGTCCAGCAGCCGGGCGGCCGCCACCCGGTCGGCGGCCTCGTCGTCGGTGTAGGTCAGGCAGGCCAGCCGCAGGAACCGGTCAGCCAGCGGCTCATCGGCGGGCGGCGGCTTACCAGGCGTCCAGGCCCGGGCGGTCACGATCTCGACGTACCGGCGCAGCCGCGCCCAGCTGGGGAAGCCGTGCTCGCGGGCGAGCACCAGCTGGGCGGCGGTCAGCGGGAACGGGCTGGCCGGGGGTGGCCCGGGATGCGAGCGGGCCACCCGCGCCAGTGCCTCCGGTTCGCCCGCGCGAACGGCGCGCTGCAGCTCGCGGGCCTGGTTGCGAAGCTGGCCGAGGTCAGGGTCCTGGGGAAGCGAGGCGGTCGCCATCGCAGCCTCCTTTCGCAGGCCGGCCGGTCCGCGACGCCGGTCGAAAGGAGGACCAGAAACCAAACGCGGTAACGCTGTCCTCGTGGGTGGGCTCAGCCCTTTCCGCGGACCAGGAGGCGCCCCACGCGCCGACCTGAGTTTACCGGTCCATGGTCACGATGACTCGAACGGGCGGACCTCGATCGCGTACTGGCGGGCGGCCGGGTGGGTGGCGGCGAGCCGGACGGCCTGCTCGCGGTCGTCGCAGCGGACCACGTCGATGGCGGTGATGAACGACCCGTTCTTGATGAAGGTCCCGTCGCCGAGCATGGTCTCCCCGTCGCGGACGCGGAGCATGGTGGCGGTGTCGGCGCCCGCCAGCGTGCCGCCCAGGATGCGCAGGCCGCGCGCCTGCAGGTCCTGCCGCCAGGCTTCGGTCGCCGGGGCCAGGTCCGGGCCGCCAGCCGGGTCGGCGGTGGTCCGGTCGGTCCAGACCGTCAGCGCGTAGGGGTGGGTGCCGCCGTCCTCAAAGTGCCCGAATGCGGCCGCGTCCCGGTCCAGCCACGGCTCGGCCGCGAACGGCCGGATCTCGATCGCCATGAACCAGGCCACCGGGGCCTGGGCCTCGACCTCGATGACCTCGTCGAGGTCGGCGCAGTCGAGCAGGTCGAAGCCGGCGATGAACTCCTTGGCCTCCACGAACGGGCCGTCGGTGACCAGGGTCTCGCCGTCACGCACGCGGACGGTGGCCGCGGTGTGCGGCAGGTCCAGCGGGCGGCCGAGCAGCCGCACCCCGCGGCCTTCCATTTCCTCCACCCAGCCGGGGATCTCGCGCTGCATGACGGTCAGGTCTTCCCGGGCCGGCCGTCCGTCGGCCCCCACGAAACCCAGATACTTCATCTTCGTCTCCCTTTTTCCTCCGCCGAGGCGGTCACGGTGACCGCCTTTCGCACTGGCGACGAACAGAGGATCGCTGGATCGACACCGGCGGCCGAATTATTCTGGCCGGGATTTCTGGCTGGTCAGGGAGGAGGCGAGGATTGGTACCCGACGCGAGCCACACGGCCGCGGGCCACACCGGCGCGAGCCAACCGGTCCAGGCCGCGGTGGACAGCGTGTTCCGCGAGGAATGGGGACGGATCGTGGCCACGCTGATCGCCACCACTGGGGACTGGGACCTGGCCGAGGAGTGTGCCCAGGACGCCTTCACCCGCGCGCTCCAGGTGTGGGACCGCGATGGCGTGCCGTCCCGGCCCGGCGCCTGGCTCACCACCGCCGCCCGCAACCGCGCGGTCGACGTAGTGCGCCGCCGGGCCAACGAGGCGGTCAAGCTCCGGCAGGCGCTGCTGACCGAACCCGCCGCCGGCGAACCCCCGCCGGTAACGCCGGAGACCGGTGGCATCGCCGATGACCGGCTGCGGCTGATCTTCACCTGCTGTCACCCGGCGCTGCCGCTGGAGGCGCGGGTCGCGCTCACGCTGCGGACGCTGGCCGGGCTGACCACGGCCGAGATCGCCCGGGCATTCCTGGTCGCCGAGCCGGCCATGGCCCAGCGGCTGGTCCGGGCCAAACGCAAGATCCAGGCCGCGCGGATCCCGTACCGGGTGCCGCCCGCCGACCTGCTGCCCGAACGCCTGACCGGTGTCCTCGCCGTCCTGTACCTGCTGTTCAACGAGGGCTACACCGCCTCCAGCGGACCCGACCTGATCCGCCCGGTGCTGTCGGCCGAGGCCATCCGGCTGACCCGGCTGATGGCCGGGCTCATGCCGGGCGAGCCTGAGATCGGCGGCCTGCTGGCGCTGATGCTGCTGAACGACTCACGCCGGGCGGCCCGGACCGACACCTCAGGCGCTCCGGTGCCACTGCCCGCACAGGACCGCGGCCGCTGGGATCACGCCGAGATCGGCGAGGGCCTCGCCATCCTGGCCTCGCTCACCGGTGACGCGCCGCCCGGGGTTTACCAGCTGCAGGCGGAAATCGCCGCCTGCCACGCGCGTGCGGCCGAGCCGGACGGCGCCGACTGGGCCGCGATCGCCCGGCTGTACGCCGATCTGGCCGGGTACGTGGCCTCCCCGGTGGTCGAGCTCAACCGCGCGGTCGCGGTCGGCATGGCCGAAGGCCCGGCCGCCGGTCTCGTCATCGCCGACGAACTGGCGACCAGCGGCCAGCTGACCGGTTACCACCTGCTGGCCGCCGTCCGGGCCGACCTGCTCCAGCGCCTGGGCCGCCCGGCCGAGGCGGCCGCCGCCTGCCGGACCGCCATCGACCAGGCCGGTACCGACGCTGAGCGCCGCTACCTGCAGCGCCGCCTGGCCGAAATCACCGATCCGGCGCGCAGAACCTGACCTCGGGATACGACGCCGACGGCTGATCGAGCAGGGGTTGCGGCTGGCCGCGCAGGTGCTGGTCGAAGAACGCCCGCACGTAGGCCCGGGTGATCGCCGCGCCGCGGGCGCCGGGCAGGCCGGAGCCCAGGTCGAGGCCGAGCTGGTCGGCCAGCAGCCCGAGGTCGGTGAACGACGGATGCACGGCGCCGGGCACCACCAGCCACCGTTTCCAGCCGGTCAGCCGCGGCCAGTCCCGTTCCCAGGTGATCGCCGCCCCGCCGCGGCCGGGCAGGTAGTTGGACTTGCCGAGCAGCAGGATCGGCCGGGCCAGCCCGCCGCCGGGGATCGGGACCTGCAAACTGCCGTCCATGCCGATCCCGGCCACGATGCGGGCGTCGGCCAGCATGGCGGCGATGGTGGCGGCGCCGCCGAGCGAGTGGCCGGCCATCCCGATCCGGGCCGGGTCGATCAGGCCGGCCCCCGGCGTGGGCGGATGAGACCCGGTCAGCGTGTCGAGCACGAACGCGACGTCGGCCGCCCGCCCGGTGACCGCCTTTTCCCAAAAATCGGTACCCCGGCGGCGGGCCTCCCGGGCGCGGCCGGTGGCGACCCGCCCGTCCGGAAATTCGGTGCCGTGGCTCTCGTAGGTGTGATCGATCCCCGCCACCACGTAGCCGTGGCTGGCCAGGTCCTCGGCCAGCCCGGTGAGGGCGCTGCGCGAGTTGGTGAAACCGGGCGACAGCACCACCAGCGGCCGGGTCCGCGGCCGCCCAGCCGGGGTGGCATCACTGACCGCGTGGGTCCGGACCGTGCTCAGCGCCTCCGCCGGCACCCCGGCGATGTCCCGGCTGGCGAGCTGCAGCCGCGACTCGGCCACCGTCA
This sequence comes from Actinomycetota bacterium, assembly GCA_019240215.1. GTDB lineage: Bacteria > Actinomycetota > Actinomycetes > Streptosporangiales > Streptosporangiaceae > Bog-532. The sequence continues at coordinate 73,172 of JAFAYQ010000074.1, forward strand.
TGTACGCGGCTGGGGCCCCACCGCCCGGGGCTCCGTCGGCCGGGTACCACAGCGACACCATCAGCTCGCGCCCGTCCACTTCCGGAGCCCACGGATCGGGCCGCGACCGGTCGGTCAGCCACAGCGAGGTGATGCCAACCGCCGACGTCCCGGTCGGCTCAGGCAGGGCAAGCACAGGCATGGCCATAACCGGCATCATGCCCACTATGAGGGTCACCGAGTACCGCGCCCAGTTCGACGCCGTCGTTACCTTTTCCAACGGGGGCGGCCTGCGGGCCGACGGCTTCCGGGTCGACGTGCCCGGCCCGGGCGTGACCGAGGACGAGGTCGCGGGCCTGTTCATCGCCTCCCTCAGCCTGCTGCTGGTCGGGTCGGTCGAGCTGCGCAACCTCACCGTGTTCGCCGAACCGCATAAGGGCACCCACGCGGGCCCCAGCGACCGCCCGGCCGCACCGGTCCCCGGCCGGGGGCGGATCGTCGACCTCAGCCACCCGATCGCGGACGGTAGGGTCACCGGATACCCGGACGGCCCCGACCCGGCCGCGCTGCCGCTGGCGGCCTGCGTCGACCTGCCCGCCGTGCTCGCCCGCACGGCCGGGACCGGCGTCCGCGCGGTCGGCGTCGGCACGCTGGCCGCGATCGAGGTGACCGGCCGGGCCGTGCTGCTGCACACCGGCGGCGACACGTCCGGGGGTGAATCCGCCGACGCGACCGACGCCCCCTACCTGACCGAGGACGGCGCCCGCTGGCTGGCCGACCACGGCGCCCGCCTGGTCGGCATCGACGCGGCCAGCATCGATGCGATCGAGGACGGCCGCCGCCCGGCCCGCTCGATCCTGCGGGCGGCCGGTATCCCGGTCGTCGAGCACCTGACCGGCCTGGCCCAGCTGCCGCCGACCGGCTTCTGGTTCAGCGCCGCGCCGATCCCGTTCGCGGGCGCCGGTCCCTTCCCCGCCCGCGCCTACGCCACCGTCCCGGCTTAGGCGGCGGGTCGGCCGTTACTTCTTCCGGGCCACCGTCAGGCCGTCGCCGAGCGGGAGCATGACCACGTCCACCCGGTCGTCGGCGGCGGCCCGGTCGTTGAAGTCGCGGACCGCCTGGACGATCTCGCTCTCGTTGCCGGCGTCGATGACGCGGCCGTGCGAGAACGTGTTGTCCACGAGGATGACGCCGCCGGGCCGGACCCGGGGGACGACCTCGTTCCAGTAGGGTACGTAGCCGGGCGCGTCGATGAAGGCGATGTCGAACTGGGGGCCGGGCGGCAGCGCCCGCACGGTGTCCAGGGCCGGCCCCAGCCGCAGCTCGATCAGCGGGGCCAGGCCCGCCCGGTCCCAGTACTTGCGGGCCACCGAGGTCCACTCGTCGCTGATGTCGCAGCACAGCAGGTGGCCGCCGGCCGCCAGCCCGCGGGCCAGGCAGATCGACGAGTAACCGGTGAACGTGCCGATCTCCAGCCCGGTGCGCGCCCCGATCAGCTGGGCGACCATCGTCATGAAGGTGCCCTGCTCGGGCGCGATGGCCAGCGACCGCTCGTTGGGGAACCATTCGGCGGTCTCGTGCGCGAGCTCGCGCAAGATGGCGTCGGGCGGGGTGCTGTGCGCGCAAAGGTACGCGTTCAGGTGCAGGCCGATATGCTCACTTCGCTGCGACACACGCCTAACTTAACCGACCCAGCCCGGGCTACGCCTTTTCCGCCGTGCACTAGCCTGGGGCGCATGGTGTCCCAGGGGTCGGCCCCGATCGTCGGCGCGACGGCCGCCCACATCCCCAGCCCGCCGGTCAGCGGCTTCCACATCGGGCCCGCGTTCATTCACTACTACGCGGTGATGTACCTGATCGGGATCGCGGCCGCGATCTACATCACCCGGCGCCGCTGGGTGCGCGCGGGCGGCGACCCGGAGCTGATGTACGACGTCGCCATGTGGGCGGTGCCGGCCGGCATCATCGGCGGCCGCATCTACTTCGACATCACCACCCCGGCCTACATCCCGCACGTCTGGTACGGGGTGCTGGCGGTCTGGGACGGCGGCCTCGGCATCTGGGGCGCGATCCCGGTCGCGGTGCTGGTCGGCATCTGGCGGGTGCGCCGGTTCGGCGGCAGCATCACGATGGCGATGGACGCGGTGGCGCCCGCGCTGCTGGTCGCCCAGGGCATCGGCCGGATCGGCAACTACTTCAACAAGGAACTGTTCGGCGGACCCACCAGCCTGCCGTGGGGGCTGGCGATCCCGGTCGCCTACCGGCCGGCCGGCTACACCGCCTTCGCTTACTTCCAGCCCACGTTCCTGTACGAGCTGATCTGGGACTTCGCGCTGGCCGCGTTCCTGGTCTGGCTCGGCCACCACGCCAAGATCTTCGCGCCCGGCCTGTTCGCGCTCTACGTGACCGGTTACTCGGCGTTCCGGATCTTCGAGGAATCGCTGCGGGTCGACCCGTCCCAGCACTTCCTCGGCCTGCGGCTGAACATGTACGTGGCCATCGGCCTGACCCTGGTCGGCGCCACCTGGTTCTACCTGATCCAGCGGCGCGGCCGCCGCCGGGTCATCGCCGGCCAGCCCGCGCCGGAGCTGGCGGCCGGCAACGCCCAGCCCAGCTACCAGGCCCGGATCGCCCAGTCCGACGGCGTGCTGGCCGAGGCGGCCGCCGCCGACGACGCCGGTGCTGAGCCCGCGGCCGGCGACGCCGAGCCCGAGCCCGCCGCCGGTACCGCGGACGAGCCCGAGCCGGCGACTGCGGCCGCCGAGGAAATCAGCACCGACAAGTCCGCCACCGACTAAGCCGGGACGATCTCCATGGACTGGCGGCCCATGCTCGCCGACCGGGCCCGCCACCAGTCCTGGCCCTGCTCCGGCAGCATGTAGATCGGGTCGTAGTAGGCGTACTCGCGGCTGGTGGCCAGCTCGTCCTCGCCTTCGACCGCGGTCCGGTAGTTCTTGGTCCAGTAGGAGATGCCCAGCTCGGTGTCGTACCGCGAGACCTGGTGGACCCAGCGCTTGCCGACGTAGGGCACGTCGCACACCACCCGCGGGGTGGCGAAGCCGGGCAGGTACCCCATGATCTGGTGCTGCAGCTCCTGGGCCTCGCGGACCGACAGCCGCCAGTGCTCGCTGCCCGGGATCATGTCGCACATGTAGAAGTAGTACGGCATGATCTTGGCCTCATCGAGCAGCGCGAAGCACAGGTCGAGCATCGCGGGCACGCTGTCGTTGACCCCGCGCAGCAGCACGCCCTGGTTGCGGACGTCGCGGATGCCGGTGTCGAGCATCGCCCGGGCCGCCTTGGCCACCAGCGGGGTGACCGACTGGGCGCTGTTCACGTGGGTGTGGATGGCGATGCTGACGCCGCGGTCGGAGGCGGTGGTGGCCAACCGGGTCATGCCCGCCCGGACCTCGTCCGACAGCCAGTGCTGGGGCAGGCCCATGAGCGCCTTACTGGCCAGCCGGATGTCGCGGATCGAGTCGATCTCGAGCAGGGAGGCGACGAACTCCTCCAGCCGCGGCCAGGGCAGGTTGGCCACGTCGCCACCGGAGACGACCACGTCGCGGACGCCCGGGGTACGGCGCAGGTAGTCGATCATCGCGCCCAGCCGGTCCGGCCGGGCCAGGGTGAACTTGTGCTTGTCGGCGGTCGGGGTCGGGTTGCCGACCAGGTCCATCCGGGTGCAGTGGCCGCAGTACTGCGGGCAGGTGGGCAGTACCTCGGCCAGCACCTTGGTCGGGTAGCGGTGGGTCAGCCCCTCGACCGCCCACATCTCCGCCTCGTGCAGCGAGTCGCGCTGCGCGTACGGGTGGGACGGCCAGTCGGCCCGCCGGTCGCTGAACACCGGGATCATGTAGCGGCGGACCGGGTCCGCGTAGAACGCGTCGGTGAAGCCGGGGTCGCCCGGCGCCAGGGCCGGGACCATGGTGTTGATCATCTGGGGCGGCACCAGCATCGACATGGTGGCCCGCGACCGCTGGTCCTGGTCCAGGTCGGCGAAGAACGTCTCGGCCAGGCCCTCACCCATCACCTTGCGCAGCTGGCGGGCGTTCTTCACGCAGTGGGCGCGCTGCCACTGGACGGACTCCCAGTCGGCCGCGCTGACGTCGGCCCAGCCCGGGAAACGGCGCCAGTCGGGCTCGGTCAGCTCCCGGCGCTGGTACACGTATGGCTGATCGATCATGTTCGCCTCCCCGTTCGGTAGCGGCTACGGATAATCTTCAGTTTTTCCCATCATAAATGAGAAGTTTCCGTGCAACTAGCCACGACACGAGAAGATTTCCTGTTCCCGACGTGATTCATGCCATGATGCTCACACGTCGAATGCACCCGGGCGGGCGGTCTGACCGGGTAACGGTTCAGCGGCAAATCGCGCCCCGGCCCGGCCGGAACCGGACGGCGCCGGCCTTACCCGCTGGCCAGTCCTCATCACGAAGAGTGCCAGTTCAGTGACGTCGCCGGGGGGTTGACATCGCTGGCTTCAGCGGTAAGTTTCTGCCCACGGTCCAGACCCGGGCAGGTTAGCCCTCAGCTAGCTAGCCGGCCGTGATCTGGCCCGCACCTGGGGCGGGGGCGTTCGCATCCAGCCGTTGGCCTGCTCAGGTGCGGTGACATGGGCTGCTACGCGGCACCTGCTGGACGGGGGGTTGGGCTTGGGAAAGGATCCGGGCGCCCAGTAGACAACGGAGGCCGAGCTCGTTGCCGGCGGGACGGCCCCCGGTCCGAAGGTGCGGCCCGGATCCTTTTCCTTCCCCCAGTGGTCCAGACCCATAGGGAACCCTAAGCTTCGCCTGGGCGTTGGATGACCGCCAGCCGATATCCTTATCGGCCTAACCCGCACAGTCAGGCGAAGGGCAGGGAGCGTGGCAGAGCCCACATCACCCATCGAGCGCGTTGCCGTCGTCATGCCGACGTACGAAGAACGGCAGAATCTGGAGCCGATCGCGGCTCGCCTGCGCAACGCGGTGCCGGACGCCGACCTGCTGGTCGTCGACGACAACAGCCCCGATGGGACCGGCGACCTGGCCGACAAGCTCTCCGAAGCCGACCCGCACATCCAGGTGCTGCACCGGACCGACAAGGCCGGGCTGGGGCCCGCCTATATCGCCGGGTTCCGCTGGGCACTGGAGCGCGGTTACGACGCGGTCGTCGAGATGGACGCCGACGGCTCCCACCAACCCGAGCAGCTGCCGCAGCTGCTGGCCGCCCTTGACCATGCCGACGGGGTGATCGGGTCCCGCTGGGTCCCGGGCGGCAAGCTGCTGAACTGGCCGAAGTCACGGGAGGCGCTGTCGCGGGCCGCCAACGTCTACACCCGCCTGGTGCTGGGCCTGAAGATCAAGGACGCCACCGGTGGTTACCGGGCCTACCGGGCCTCGGCGCTGCGGGCGATCAGCCTGGACACGGTCGAATCGGCCGGCTACTGCTTCCAGATCGACCTCACCTTGCGGATGGTCGAGGCCGGCCTGCGCATCGTCGAGGTCCCGATCACGTTCGTCGAGCGGGAACGCGGCGCCAGCAAGATGAGCCGGGCGATCATCGGGGAGGCATTCCTGCGGGTGGCCCAGTGGGGCATCGCCCGGCGACTGCACCGGTCCCGTGCGGGTGCGCAGTAGTCAGCCGGTCAGGAAACCCTGAAAATGTGAAAGCGGGCAGGCGTCACCAGTGCGCCTGCCCACTCTCTCCTCGCGTCTTAAGCGCTCTTGCGTTGCCGACGTCCCGTGTCGCTCGCTGCGGGCGCGCCGCGCCGTCCTCTGATGACCTCGAGGCGCTCCGCCAGGACCGCTTCGAGATCGGCGACGGTCCGCCGCTCGAGCAGCATGTCCCAGTGGCTGCGCGGGGGCTTGACCTTCTTCGGGGTGGGTGACTCGCCCGTCGCCGCGAAGGCGACTGCACCACAGACCCGGCACTCCCAAGTTGGGGGGAGTTCCGCCTCTGCAGCGAAGGGCACGGTAAAGTGGTGGCCCTTGGGGCAGTCGAAAGCGACCTCTTGCCGTGGGGCGAGGTCGGTGTTGCGGTCGTTCTCGTAGCTCGTGGATCCGAGCCGAGTACCGCGTAGTGCGCGTTCGGCCATTAGGGTGCTGCCTCCCAAGCGCTCAGCCGTCTTGCTTCTCAACGCCGAATACGCGGACAAGATTCCCGGTTACACGCCGGTCCAACCCTGTTGGTGCGCCGGAAAACCCCTGAGAGCGCCGATCCGGGACCAAAGTCCCTGGCCCGCACGTGCGCAGGCGGCGCCGGCTGCGGCCGTCTCAGGCGGCGCAGAGGCCTCAGGAGCCCCAGAGGCCCCGCTCGGTCAGCAGCTCACGCAGCAGCACGATCTCGTCGGTCATGATCCCGTCGGCGCCCAGGTTCAGCGCCCGCTCCATGTCCTGGCGCTTGTTCAGCGTCCACACGTGCACCTGCAGGCCCGCCTCGTGCGCCATGCGGATGAACGAGGCGGTGGCGATCTGCAGCGGGATCTGCGCGCAGGCCACCCCGGTGCGGGCCAGCTTGACCGCCAGTGCGTCCCCGAACCGGGGGATACCGCCGGTCAGCCGCAGCGCCGCCACCCCGGCGGGCGACAGCGCCATGCACACCGGCCGGTCCAGCAGCGCCCGGGCCGCATGCAGCCGCCGGGCCGAGAACGAGGTCACGCACACCCGGTCCCAGGCGCCGGTGCGCCGCAGCACGTCCATCATCGGGCGGATGGCGGGCACGTCCTTCAGGTCCACGTTGAACCGCAGGTCCGGCCAGGCCATGAGCAGGTCCTCGATCAGCGGGATCTGCTCGGTACCGCCGATCCGGGCCTGCGCCACGTCCTTGTCGGTCATGTGGGCGATACGGCCCCGGCGGTCGGTGACCCGGTCCAGGGTCCGGTCGTGGAAGGCCAGCAGGGTGCCGTCCGCGGTGGCCCGGCAGTCGGTCTCCAGATGGGTGTAGCCAAGGCTCACCGCGTGCTCAAACGCGGGCCAGGAGTTCTCCGGCTGGTGCGCGGCGCCTCCGCGGTGCGCGAACGCGATCGGGAGCGCTTGGTCGAGGTAGGCGACGGGGCGGCGTTGTTCAACGTCTGCTCGCAGCACGCCTCCAGTGTCGAGGGGCCGTGAGTACCCCGGGTGAACAGCGCGATTCATTCCGCTGAGCTTTCGGTGTCGGCTGGTCCTGCCTTTTCCCACTCACGGCGGCGGGTGTCGGCCAGCGCGATCGCCGCCGCGACCGCTACGTTCAGTGAGCCTACCCGGCCCACCTGGGGGATGTAGGCGGCCGCGTCGCAGGCGGCCAGCAGGGCGGGGGAGCAGCCGTGGTCCTCGTTGCCGATGGCCAGGCACACGTCGCCGTCCAGCGGCGCCTCGAACAGCGGCACCGCCCCATCGGCCAGCTCGATCGCCACCACCCGCAGCCCGCGGGCGGCCGCCGCCCGGGCCGCGTCGGCCGGTCCCGGCTCCCGCTCCCAGGACAGGAACCGCTCGGTGCCGAGCGCGGTCTTGCGCACCGACGGATGGTCCAGATCGGCGCTGTTGCCGCACAGCCACACGTGCTCGACGCCGAACGCGGCCGCCGACCGGACGATCGAGCCGACGTTGAACGGCTGGGTCACCGAGTCCAGCAGCAGCGCCACCCGCGCCTGGGTGCCGCGCCGCCAGGCCCGGTTGAGCCGTTTGACCTCGGTCGGCCGGAGCTGCCGGGGCCGCCCGTCGGTCATACTGTCCGGTCCGGTCATGGGGTGCCCTCCGGCTCCTGCGGGCGGGTGATGCGCAGCACCCGGTAGCCGGTGCGGGCGGCCTGCCGGTCGACCGCCCAGCCCTGCTCGGCCAGCCACCGGTGCAGCGAGTCGGCGCCCAGATGACGCTGCACGACCGCCCAGGCGGCGGCGTCCGGAGCCAGCCGCGGCAGCCAGCGGCCGAGCAGTTCGTGCAGGGCCTGCTTGCCGATCCGGATCGGCGGGTTCGACCAGATCCCGGCGAAGGTGGCGGGCAGGGCCGGGTCGTCGGGGAGCGCGCAGCGCACGTTGGCCAGCCCGGCCCGTTCGGCGTTGCGGGCGCACAGCTCCAGGGCTCGCTCATTCACGTCCACCGCCCACACGGTGGAGTCCGGCGCCCGGGTCGCCAGCACCAGCGCGATCGGCCCGTATCCGGCCCCCAGGTCGAGCAGGTCCCCGGCCCGGCCGGGAGTGGCCGCCACGTCCAGCAGGAACCGGGTGCCGGCGTCCAGCCGGGACGGCGAGAACACCCCGGAGTCGGTCTCCAGGTCCAGGTGCACATCGGGCAGCAGCACGTGCACCCGGCCCGGCCGGTGTGCCGTCCCCGGCTGCGCCGTGAAGTAGTGATCGCCCGCGGGCTCGGGGCTCAAGCGGTCCGCGCCGGGGCGGGCGGGCTGGCGGCAGCGGCCTCGGCGGCCAGCGCCGGGTTGATGTAGCGGCGGGTCAGCCAGCGCTCGACCACGAACGTGAGGATCGGGATCGTGCCCGCCAGCAGCACCACCAGGCTCTTGTCCGGGCGCAGCCGCAGCTTCCAGACCAGGTGGGCGGCGAAGATCAGGTAGATGATGTACAAGATGCCGTGCACGGTGCCGACCACGTTGACCAGTGCCGGGTACCCGGCGATCTGCAGCGGGATGCCGACGAAGCAGAGCACGATCAGGACCACACCGGTGATGTAGGCCATCACCCGGTACCGGAGCACGATTCCACGCACCGGGGCTACCTCCGCGGGACTGTCGGGGCGGCTGGGCGGGCCCTACCGGCCGCTGCTCTCCGCCTGGCGGTTGAGCTTGGCCAGGTAGGCGTTGTACTCGGCCAGCTCGGGGTCGTAGACCTCCATGACGCCGCTCATACTACCCGTTGTAGTGCCTTCGGCGGTGTAGGCGCCGTCGGGCAGGTGCACCTCGTCGGGCGGGGCCACCTTGCCGGTCCGGATCCGGTACTCGTCGCGGATCGTCTTGCCCCAGAACACCGCCCCGAGCAGCGCGAACAGCGGCCACTCGAAGGTGTAGGCCCAGCTCAGCGCGTTCCCGGCCAGCGCCCGGTGGAACTGCCAGTCGCCCAGCCAGCACATGCCCCAGAAGGCCACCACTGCGAACGCGTGCCAGGCCAGCCAGCGCGGCGTGACCAGGAACCGCCACGTGCCCCACCACGTCCTGGCCTCGGTCATGGGTTGAGCGTAACGCCGCCGAGCCGATGCTGTGACGGGTGAGACCCTATTCGAGCGAGCGGAGGGCCGCGGGGGTGCCTGGACTGAGGAGCGAGAAGCGAGGAACGAGGGCCGGCTGGCCCAGGACGGGCCGGCGCTGGCCGCGTTGCTCAGCCGCCGCACCCGGCGGGCCTGTGAGCGGCGGCTGGGGCTGCCCGCCCTCTAGGCTGGGCCCCATGCGTAAATACGTGATCATGGGGGTGCAGGGCAGCGGTAAGGGCACCCAGAGCCAGTTGCTCGCCCGCGACCTCGATCTCGTCCACATCAGCGTGGGGGACATCTTCCGCTGGAACGTGCAGAACCACACCAAGATGGGGGCCCAGGTCCGCCGCGTGATGGCCGAGGGCAACCTGGTCGGTGACGAGATGGCCGAGTCGGTGGTGCAGGACCGGCTGACCCAGCACGACTGGAACTACGGCTTCATCATCGACGGCTTCCCTCGCAACCGGCGGCAGGCGCTGTTCTTCCTGGAGAGCTACGACATCGACGGGGTCATCCACCTCGACCTGCCGGACAGCGAGGTCCGGCGCCGGGTGCTGGGCCGCCGGCTGTGCGCCAACTGCGGCATGGACTACAACAGCCTGGCCGGCAGCCCGCACGAGGCCGGTCAGTGTGACGCCTGCGGTGGCCCGCTGACCACCCGGGAAGACGACAACGAGCAGGCGCTGACCGTCCGGCTGAAGGACTACCACGAGAAGACCAACCCGGTGCTGGACCTCTTCCGGCGCAAGGAGTACGTGATCACGGTGGACGCCCGGCCCGACCCGATCACGATCCAGCAGGACATCCGCCGTCAGCTCGGCCTGCCGCCCGTCGTGGAAGAACCAGAGGAGAAATAGTGCGCGAGATCGCGGTCTTCAGCGGGAACGCCCACCCCGAACTGGCCCGTGAGATCTGCCTGCACCTGGGAGTGCCGCTGTACCCGGTGCGTATCCAGCGGTTCGCCAACGACTGCCTGGAGGTCCAGCTCCAGGCCAACTGCCGCGAACGGGACGTGTTCCTGATCCAGCCGCTGGTCGAGCCGGTTCAGGAGCACCTGGTCGAGCTGCTGCTGATGGCCGACGCGGCCCGCGGTGCGTCGGCCGCCCGGGTCACCGCGGTCATGCCGTACTACGCCTACGCCCGCTCGGACAAGAAGGACGAGCCGCGTATCTCCATCGCCGGGCGGCTCATCGCCGACCTGCTGGTCGCGGCCGGGGCCGACCGGGTGCTGACCATGACCCTGCACTCACCGCAGGTGCACGGGTTCTTCTCGGTGCCGGTCGACCACCTGAACGCGCTCCGCGAGCTGGCCAACCACTTCCGGATGCAGGACCTCAGCAACACCGTGGTGGTCTCGCCCGACCTCGGTTACGCCAAGAGCGCGGCCGCGTTCGCCCGGCGCCTGAGCCTGCCGGTGGCGGCCGGCTCCAAGGAGCGGCACGCCGACGACAAGGTCACCATCAGCGCGATCATCGGCGACGTGACCGGCAAGGACGTCATCGTCATCGACGATGAGATCGCTCGCGGCACCACCCTGGTTGAGCTGCTGGACCGGCTGCGCGAGCAGAACGCGGGCACCGTCCGCATCGCCTGCACGCACGGGCTGTTTGCCGACGGCGCGCTCGGCAAGCTGGCGGCCGAGCCCGACGTGGTCGAGGTGATATGCACCAACACCACGCCGATGCCCGAGCACAAGCGTGACGACAAGCTGAAGGTGCTGTCGATCGCCCCGGCCATGGGCGAGGCGATCCGCCGCATCCACAACGGCGAATCGGTCAGCTCCCTGTTCGACTTGCCTTAGCCGTCTCGATGATCCAGGCGAGGACGAACGCCTCCTCGTGCCAGGCGTCGTAGCGGCCGCTGCGGCCGCCGTGGCCGGCGTTCATCTCGGTCTTGAGCAGGAACGGGCCGCCCTGGGCGGTGGCCTGCAGCCGGGCGATCCACCTGGCCGGCTCCCGGTACAGCACCCGGGTGTCGTTCAGGCTGGTCACGGCCAGGATCGGCGGGTACTCGACCGGTCGCACATTTTCATAGGGGGTGTACGACTTCATGTACTGGTACACCTCGCGGTCGTGCAGCGGGTCACCCCACTCCTCCCACTCGGTGACCGTCAGCGGCAATGACGGGTCGAGGATCGAGGTCAGCGCGTCCACGAACGGCACCTGGGCCACGATGCCCGCGAACGCGTCCGGCGCCAGGTTGACCGCCGCCCCCATCAGCAGCCCGCCCGCCGACCCGCCCCGGGCCACCAGCCGCCCGGCCGTCGTCCAGTGCTCGGTGACCAGGTGCCGGGCGCAGGCCACAAAGTCGGAGAACGTGTTCTTCTTGTGCAGCATCTTGCCGTCGTCGTACCAGGTGCGGCCCAGCTCGCCGCCGCCGCGGATGTGCGCGATCGCGTACACGAAACCGCGGTCCAGCAGCGACAGCCGGGCGATCGAGAAGTGCGGGTCCATCGAGATCTCGTAGCTGCCGTACCCGTACAGCAGGCCGGGTGCGCTGCCGTCCCGCGGGGTGCCGCGCCGGCAGACCAGCGAGATCGGCACCTGGGTGCCGTCGGGGGCCGTCGCCCACTCCCGGAACTGCTGGTAATCCTCGGGCCGGTACTCGCGGCCGTCGGGGGCCGGCAGCACCGGCTGGCGGCGGCGCAGGATCAGCTCACCGGTCGCCATCACGCAGTCGTAGACCGAGTCGGGGGTGACCAGCGACTCGTAGTGCAGCCGGTACTGGCTGGCGTCGGCGTCGGGGGTACCGCCGGGGGAGACCGTGTAGATCGGCTCGGGGAAGTCCACGTCGTAACCGCTGCCGTCGGCCCGGATGACCCGCAGCCCGGTCAGCCCGTCCCGCCGGTAGTCCACCACCAAGAACTCGGTGAACGCGTCCACGTCGAGCAGCCGGGTACTGTCCTGCCCGGCGATCAGCGTGGTCCACCGGCTGGGGTCGTCGACCGGCGCCTCGGCCAGCTCGAAGTTGACCGCCCCGTCGTTGTGCAGGACCAGCAGCCGCTGGCGGCCGTCGGCGAACAGCTGGTGCTCGACCGAATACTCCAGGCCGGGCTGGCGGGGCCGCACCACCCGCAGCTCGCCCTCGGGCTCGGCCGCGTCCAGCAGCCACACCTCGCTGGTCACCTTGCTGGCCGAGGACACCACCAGGAAGCGCTGGCTGCGGGTCAGCCCGACCCCGACCCAGAACTTCTCGTCCGCCTCCTCGAACACCACCGCGTCCTCGCTGTGGGGCGTGCCGACCAGGTGCCGCCACACCCGCCAGGGCCGCCAGGCGTCGTCGACGGTGACGTAGAACAGGGCGCTGCCGTCCAGCGACCAGGCTGCCCCGTAGAACGTGTTGGGGATCTCGTCGGCGGCCAGCTCGCCGGTTTCGAGGTTCTTGATCCGCAGCGTGAACCGCTCGTCGCCCGCGTAGTCGGTCGAGTAGGCCAGCTGCCGCCCGTCCGGGCTGACGCTGAGCGCGCCCAGCGAGAAGAACTCTGAGTCGCCGGCCAGCTGGTTGGCGTCCAGCATCACTTCTTCGCCTGGCAGTGCTCCATCTTTTCCGGCCGCGCCGTCGGCCGCCAGCGGCGGGGTGTCGTCGCCGGGCTTGGCCGCGGTCCGGCACTGCAGCCCGTACTGCTGGCCCTCGACCGTGCGCCCGTAGTACCACCAGTCCCCGCGCCGGACCGGGACGCTCAGGTCGGTCTCCTGGACCCGGGCCTTGATCTCGCCGAAGATCGCGCCGCGCAGGTCTTCCTGGCCGGCCGTCAGCGCCTGCGTGTAGTCGTTCTCGGCGTTGAGGAACGCGATCGTGTCCGGGTCTTCCTTGTCGCACAGCCAGGCGTACGGGTCGGTCACCGAGTCGCCGTGGAAGCTGCGGACCGACGGCACCTGCTTGGCCGGGGGCGGCGTTGGGCTCATGGCTTGAGCTTACTGAGCCCAAGGCGGTCACCTGGTGCGGCCGGTCCCGGTTACGATCTCGTACATGCCCGACGAAGCGGACACGTGGGCCCACGCGTTCCGGGCCGAGCTGTACGGCCTGATCGGTGACCCGACCGTGCCGCTGGTGGCGATCAACCGGTGGCTCGACGGGCTCGGGCACGAGTACCTGCGCCAGCGTCACAGCCTGCGGTCGATCCTGCTCGGCCGGGCGGCGCTGGCGCTGGCGACCGGCGACCTGCCGGTGGCGTCGATGCACATGGCCGGGGCGCAGGCGGCGCCGTCGGCCCCTGGCAGCTGCCCGGCCTGCGACGCCGGTGACCTCGGGCGCTGGCGGGCGGCGCTCGCCGATGACCCGGGCGCGCTCGAGCACTGGGCGCCGGTGCTCGACGACGCCGCCCCGCCCTGCCCCGAGCAGCCCCACCGGGCGCTGGCGGACGCGCTGCTGCCGCTGACCCGGACCGGCCAGCGGGGCGCCGCCCGGGCCGCCCACCTGCGCGGCTATCCGCTGGTGCGGCAGAACTGGCACCAGCAGGCGGCCGTCGGCCAGCACCTTGAGTTCTGCGCGCTGACCGGCAACGAGGCCCGGGGCCTGCAGATCCTCGCCGAGCACGCGGGCTGGCTGGCCGGGGTGGAGGGCGGCAGCCTGGCCCAGGTCCAGTTCGCGACCGGCGTGTGCGTGCTGCTGCGCCGCCTGGCCGGGCTCGGGCACGGCGGCCTGGTCATCGCCGACCACACCGTGAACGGCTGGCTGGCCCTGCTGGAGCCGGAGATTCAGTTCACCAGCGGCCGCTACGACGTCCGCAACGGCACCGCCGCCGTCAGCGAGCGCATCGCCCAGCGCCTGGCCCAGGCGCCGCTGACCGGCGAGCTGCCGCTCGGCTACCCGGCCCGGCTGCCCGGAGCCGCCGGCCCGCGGACCGGGCAGGCGGTCGCCACCGAGGCCGCGGCGGCCGTTGGCGGCCTGGGGGCCGGCGGCGGCCTGGACGACCTGGTCGCGCGGGCCCGGCGGCTGCGCGACGAGCGCCGCCCGGAGGCCCGGGCGGCCTGGGAGCAGGTGGCCGCGGCCAGCCAGCAGACCGGCCAGAAGCTGGCCGACGACGTGGCCGCCGAGCTGGCCCGCCAGCGGGCCGGGGTGCTGGCCGACGCCGACCCGCGGGCCGGGTACAAGGCCCTGCTGGCGGTGGCGGGCCAGTTCAGCGAGCACGGCGACCAGGCCCGCGCCTGCGAAGCGCGGGCCAGCGCCGCCATGGCCCTGACCCGGGCCGGTGACCAGGACGAGGCGGCCGGCCTGCTGGCGGCCGCGATCACCGAGGCCGGCGACGCCCACCGCGAGGGCACGATCACCGACCGGGAGTACCTGGCCGTGCGCCGGGCCCGCCCGCTGACCGCTTTCCAGGACGTGCTGGCCAGTACCGAGCAGGACCCGGCGGGTCTGTACGCGGCGGCCGGCCTGCTCGAAGCCGAGCTGGCCGAGGCGCAGCGGCTCGGCGTCGTCCGCTACGAGGCCACCTACTACGACCTGCTCGGCCAGCTGTGGTCCCGGCAAGGGGATCACCGGCAGGCCCGCGAGCACCTGGACGCGGCCAAGACCTGCTATCTGGAGGCCGGTGAACCGTGGCAGGCGGCCGCTACCGCGGCCGTGCTCGCCCAGGCCGCCCTGTACGAAGGCGACGCCCCGGCCGCCGAGGCGCTGGCCCAGGAGGCCATCGACCACGGTGACGCGGTGCTGCCGCCGCCGCGGGCGGCCGGGCTGCGGGCGCTGCTGGCGGACACGCTCAGCGCCCAGCCGGGCCGCGAGACCGACCTGGTCGAGGCGGCCCTGACCGCGGCCGCGCGCTGGGACGGCCTGTCCGAGGCGGACGCCGTCCACCAGACGTTCCAGGCCGCCCGCGGTTACAGCCGGCTCGGGCGGCACGGCGAGGCGGCCAGCCTGTTCGCCGAGGTGATAGCCCGGGTCGAGCTGCCCTACGAGGCGGCCGTGATCGCCATGACCCGCGACCAGTACGGCAACTCGCTGCGGGCGCTGGACCGGCACGGCGAGGCGGCCGAGCAGTTCCTGCAGGCGGCCACCCTGATCCGGGATGACCCGGACAGCGCCGGCCCGGTCGCGCACCTGGCCGACCTGGCCGCCGACTCGCTGCAGCGCTCCGGCCAGGACGGGCAGGCGCTGCCGGTGTACCGGTGGGCGGGCGAGCTGTACGCCGGGCTCGGTGACGTGGCCAGCCGGGCCCGCTGCCTGCGGGCGGCCGCCTGGCTGGAGTTCCGGGCCGGCGCCGGCGACGAGACCGCCCAGGCCGGGATCAGGACGATGGCGGCCCTGGTGGCCGAGCTCACCCAGCTCGAGGCGCTCGCCCCCGACGACGACGGGGCCGGGAACCCCGGCTTCGCCGGCGAGCTCGCGGTCACCCGCGCGGAGCTGGACGAGATGCACGCCGAGCTGACCGGGACCGTCTACCAGGGCCGTTCAGTGCCAGGCTGACCGGGCAGTGGCCGCCGGTTATGACTGATGGCAGCCCGGCCCGCGACGGCACCTACGCAGAAGACCGGCACCTGCGCCGGCAGCTCGGATTCTGGCCGCTGACCGCCATCGCCGTCAGCGGCGTGATCGGCTCCGGCTGGCTGCTGCCGTCGCTGTCGGCCATCGCCACGGCCGGCGTCATCTACGCCTACACCGGCTGGCCGTGTTCATCTCCGCGCTGCCCCACAGCCTGCTGGCCAGGGGCTGGGCCAGCATCGACCTGACCTCGCCGTTCGCTCAGCTGGCGCTGGCGCTGAACCTGTCCTGGCTGTCCTGGGTGCTGTACGCGGACGCGATCGTCTCCCCGGGCGGATCGGCGCCGACGTTCACCGCCACGATCAGCCGCGAGGCCTACGGAATGGCCAAGAACAAGATCATCCCGGCCGCGATCGCCCGGATCGACCCGCGGTCGGGAGTGCCGCGACGGGCGCTGCTGCTCAACTTCGTCATCGCGATCATCTTTCTGTTCCTGCTGCCGAGCTGGCATTCGATCGTCGCCGCCACCAGCGAGCTGGGGCTGTTCGCCTACTCGATGACCGCCATCTCCCAGCAGGCCTTCCGCCGGGCCGACCCGCCGGCCAGGCCAACTGGATCAAGAGCACCACGGCCATCGCCCCCGCCAGCTTCGTGATCGCCACCCTGATCTTGTACTGGGCGACCTGGACCGAGCTGCGGATCGCGCTGCTGCTGCTGCTGATCGCGGTGCTGGTCTACGCGTTCAACATGCGCTTCGCCCGCCGCCGGTCGGCCGCCCAGCCTGATGAGGAGGCCGGGGCCCAATTGGGAGCACTGCGCGGCGGGCTGCGGGCCGACCTGCGCGGCGGCGCCTGGGTGGTGGTGTACGTGGCGCTGGTGCTGCTGATGTCGGGCATAGGCAGCAAGACGTTCGGCGGGATCGGGCTGATCCGGGCCCCGTGGGATTCGGTCGTGGTGGCCGCGATCGGGCTGGCGGCCTACCTGCGCGGGGTCCGGGACGCGGGCGCCTACCTGGCCGAAACCGGGGCGTGCCCCCGGCCGCGCCGATCACCGGCGGGCCGGAGTCAGAGCCCGAGGACCTCCGGCACGGCCGCCAGTGAGCGCAGCCGCCCGGCCGGGTCGCCCACCAGCCGCCGCTGGTGGGCGTCGATGACCCCGCTGACCGTGGTCAGCTCGGCGGCCGTCTCGCCGTCCGTGGCCCGGGTGACCAGCTGCCGCACCCGGAACGTCTTCTTGGCCGGGTCGGCCGGCCAGTCGAACGCGGCGCTGACCGTGACCTCGTCGCCGTCTCGCAGCTCGCGCAGGAACTTGACGTTGGCTTCCAGGTTGACCGGGCCCAGGCCGGCCGCCGCCAGCACCTGGTAGGTCAGCCCGGCCGCCCGCAGGCACTCCCACCGGGCGTGCTCGGCGTAGTGCAGGTAGTGGGCCCAGTTGAGGTGCCCGTTCACGTCGAGTTCGTAACCGCGGACGACGATGGGCACACTGAATGACTCGGTCATCGCACGACACCCTATCTGGGAGCATGTTGTTGTGAACGGGCATCTGATCCGCGTCGACGGGACGACGGACGACGACTTCAAGCGGGACGACGTCGAGCAGGCGTTGCACAGCGACCAGATTCTCTGGCTGGACCTGCACGACTCCAGCGACGAGACCCTGGCGCTGCTGCGGGACGTGTTCGCGATCCACCCGCTGGCGGTCGAGGACGCCGCCGAGTTCGGGCAGCGGGCCAAGATCGAGGACTACGAGAACTTCGTCTCGATCGTGTTCTTCGGCGCCAACTCGGTCGGCCACCCGATGATCGAGGTGCACTGTTTCTTCGGCGAGAACTTCCTGGTCACCCTGCACCGCGAGCCTTGCGTGGCGTCCGAGGGCATGCGCACGGTGGTCGCCCGCCACCACGCCGGCCTGGCCGCCCGCATCCTGGTCCTGCACCACGTGCTGGACAGCCTGTCCGACAGCGTGTTCCCGATGCTGGCCTCGTTCGACGACAAGGTCGACGAGATCCAGGAGCAGATCCTGCTCAAGGCCGACCCGGACCAGCAGGAGGCGCTGTTCGCGCTGCGGCGCTGGCTCAGCGACGTGCGCAAGGTGGTCGCCCCTCAGCGCGACATGCTCAACGCGCTGATCTCCCAGCGGGTCGACCTGCCCGGCATGACCAAGGACGCCGAGCCCTACTTCCGCGACCTGTTCGACAGCATGACCAGGCTCGCCGACCAGGTCGACAGCCACCGGGACCGGCTGTCCAGCTCGATGGACGTCTACATGTCGCAGATGGCCAACCGCCAGAACGACATCATGAAGCAGCTCACGATCATGGCCACGATCTTCCTGCCGCTGTCGTTCCTGACCGGCTTCTTCGGCCAGAACTTCGGCTGGTTCGTGAACGCGATCGGGTCCTGGGAAGATTTCTTCGGTATCGGCCTCGGCACTGAAGCGATCGCCGTGATCGCCCTGCTGATCATGTTCAAGCGCCGCGGCTGGTTCTAGGGGACCGTTACCCCCTGCACGACGGCCGGGCCGGTCAGCACGTTCAGCTCGCCGGCCAGCGTCGCCCGGCCGGGGGCACGCTGTCCAGCGCGATGGAAGACCCCAATGTCTCGGCTCGGTAATTACTTTCAGTAGGCGCCAACCCACTGGCTGATCGCGGCGTCCTAACTGGCGGACCACGACCACGACGATAGGGGAGCGCCCTGATGCGCCTCAAGAAAAAGCTGACCACAACCGGAGTCGCCGCCCTGGTCGGCCTGGCCGGCACCGCCGTCGGTGCCGCCGTCCTCCCGGCCGCCCCGGCTTCGGCTCAGGTGCTGATCAACTACCCGGGCACCACGGTCAAGGTCGGCCACTCGTTCACGGTCGGCGACTGGTTCCAGCAGTGGTCCGGGGGGTCCCGCTGGTTCACCACCGCCGTCTACGGCCCGACCGGTACGCGCGTCTTCCACATCACCGGCTACGCCCCGTCCACCCACTGGGACATGTGGAGCGTCAAGGCCACCCGCTCCGGCACCTACAAGGTGCTCTACGAGACCCGCCGCGGCAACGGCCACGACCTGTCGACCTGGTACACGGTCAAGGCCTACCGCTGAGACCGGTGACGAACTGGTCGAGCTGACCGGCGAGCGGGCCCGGCGCCTCCAGCGGTGACAGGTGGCCGGTGCCCTCGATCACGGTCAGGCGGGCGCCGGGGATGACCGGCAGCAGGTTGGCTTCCAGCACCGCGGGCGGCTCGACCTGGTCGTGCTGCCCGGCCAGCACCTGGACCGGGACGTCGATGGCCGCGGCGGCGGCGGTGATGTCCGCGGTGATGCCGTGCCGCGGCCAGGCCAGCCGCGCCTCGTCACCGGCCGCCAGGCTGTCGGCGATGACCTGCTCGCGCAGGTCGGCGGGCAGCGGCCGGTGAGTCAGGACGTGCTCGAGCGCGTCGCTGACGGTCGCCTCGCTGTCGTAGGCGTGTGACAGGGCCTCGGCCGCCTCGGCGTTGACAGCCGGCTTCGGCGGGGCCGGGGCGATCAGGGCCAGCCCGGCCAGCCCGCGCGGCCGCCGGGCGGCGACCAGCTGAGCGACCTTGCCGCCCATCGAGTGCCCGGCCAGCACGTACCGGCCGAGGCCGAGCTCACCCACCACCGCCAGCACGTCGTCGGCCAGCTCGGCCAGCCCGTACGGCCCGGGCAGCTCGCGGGCGGTGCTCCAGCCCCGCTGGTCGTAGGACACCACCGTCGCCCCGGCGGTGAGCCCCGCGATCACTGGCGCGAACGTCCGGCGCGATCCGCCCCAGTAGTGCAGGAACACCAGGGCGGTCGGGCTCCCGGCCTGCACCAGCACCGGCAGCTGGCCGCCCCGGACGTCCACCCGGCGCTCGGTCATCTGGCTCACCGTGGTTCTCCTTCCGTGATGTTCACGCCAGCCAATCACCGACGGCGCCCGGAAAACTTTGTTAGATGACCTGTTGCACCTAAGTGAGTGTAAATTTACACTTACGGCCATGGAGTTCAACCCGTACGAAGAGTTCGAGGTCCCGGTAACGCCGGAAGAGCTCACTGCCCTAGAGGCGATCGGCCACTCCATCCGCCGCTCAGCGGGCCAGCCCTTTTTCCTTGAGGGTGAGCAGGGTGACTTCGCCCTGTTGATCAGGAAAGGTCACGTCAAGGTCGTGAGCGGTACCCCGCCGCGTGTCGTCGACGTCCGCGGGCCGGGATCGATCGTCGGCGAGCTGGGTGTGATCAGCGGAGGAGACCGCATGGCGAGCATTTTCGCTTGGGATGAAGTGGAAGCGCTCTATCTTCCGGGCGGCGATTGGCTCCAGTTCCTTCATGATCATCCGCGGGCCTGTCTGGCTCTCGTAAAGGCGGGGGGTGACATGATCATCCGCGCGACCCAGAAGAATGCCGAGTCTGAGCTCGCCATCGAGCAGCAGTTGGCTAAGCGCCTTATTGACCTGCTGAATCGTGGATTGGGTGAAGCTACTGCTGATGAGGCCGTCGTCTTCCGTCGGCTCGGCCAGCAGGATCTCGCTTCCTTGATCGGGGCGAAAAAGCTTGACTCGGTCAAGAAAGTCATCCGGCTGCTCAAGGCGGCGGGCATTGTCGATACCGGCAGGCAAGTGATCACGATTCTTCAGCCAGCCGTCCTGCGTGAAATCGCAGATGGTAATCGGACCGTGTCTTAACCCAATCGGGATGCTCGTATGTGGTCGCATTTTCTCGCCGGGGCAAACAATCCGTATGCGATTCTCGGCGCGGGCCTCAGCGTGGCGGCCGCGCTGATGTCGCTGCTGCGCACCTGGATCACTCAGGCTTTTCGCACCCGCCGTTTCAGCAAGGCAATCATGGGCGCCCGGCCTGAACAGCGGTCCGAAATCATCACGGCATGCGGCGATTTCGAGGCAAGCTCGCGACGTGGGCCGGGTGATGCTCGACTGATCATCTGTGGCGCGTCTCCGGTGAGCCGACAGGCAACCATGACAGACAAGGCGGATCGCTCGGTGTCCCTCTCCGAAAACAGGCTCATCCACTCGCTGGAAAAGCTGGTGACGGAGCTTGACCTGGAGCGCCATGACTTCGTGATCTTTGGCAGCGGGCCGCTGCTCGCTCACGGGCTGCGTGACAACATCCGCGACCTGGACGTTGTCGCCCGCGGGGCAGCGTGGAGGTGTGTCTCCCGGCTGGGTGTCCCCGCCCTCGGAAGCATCAATGGTGCCCCTATGGCGCTGTTCTACGATGGTTCAATTCAGTTCTCCCGGGGGTGGGTCTCGGATGACTGGACCGCCGATGACCTTATCGAGCGAGCCGAAATTATTGAGGGGCTGCCCTTCGCTCGGCTGGCTGACGTTCTTGCCTACAAGCAGATGCTTCGCAGGCCCAAGGATCTTCCCGATATCGAGGCCCTCTTGGGCGTGCTCGGCAAGCCGGATTGATTGGTTGCTATCGGTACAGCTCCATCGCCAGCGCGACGGCCGCGTGGGTGGCCGGGTGCGGGTCGTGCCGCCGCCAGATCAGGTAAACCGGGACCGGGGGAGCGTCGCGCAGCGGCCGGTAGGTGATGCCATCCCGCCGGTACTGGGCGGCGGTCGACTCCGGCGTCACCCCCACGCACCGGCCGGAGGCGATGGCGGCCAGCCAGTCGTCGATGTCCACGGTGTACTCGGTGGCGGGCTGGGCACCGGCCGGCCACAGGTCCAGGGTGGTGGTGCCGACCCGGCGGTCGATGGCCAGCGTGCGGTCCGGGATCTCGGCCATCCGCAGGCTGCGGCGGCGCGCCCACGGGTCGTCGTCGGCCATCACCGCGAAGCGCCGCTCGTGCCCGACGACCGCGTGTGACCAGGGGCGCAGATCGATCGAGGTGCGGACCACGGCCAGGTCGCACAAGCCCTCGCTGAGGCCCCCGGTCGGGGTGTTCTGGCGGATCAGGTGCAGGTCGACGTCGGCGTAGCGGTCGTGCCAGCGCCTCTGAAACTCGGTCGTGTGCCGCCCGAACGCCGACCAGGCGTGCCCGATCGTCAGCCGGGTGTGCCCGGCGCTGGCCTCCCGGACCAGTTCGTCGGCGCCGGCCAGCAGCACCCGGGCGCGGGCCAGGACCTGCACACCGGCCGTGGTCGGGGTGACCGACCGGCTGGTGCGGTGCAGCAGCCGCACGCCGAGGGTCTGCTCCAGCGCCAGCAGCGTGCGCGACACCGCCGCCTGCGACAGGCCCAGCTCCAGCCCGGCGTCGGTGAAGCTGCCGGTGTCGACGATCGCCACCAGGCAGCGCAGGTGTTTCAGCTCCAGCTCAGCGGCCCGCCCAGTCACCCGCTCATCCATGCGCCCAGCGTATCGATGACGCATGAGATGCATTTTGCGTATCCGACCCGAGGCGGCACAGTGGCCGCATGGCCCCCCGCACCTCACCGTCGCCGACCCTGGCCGCCACCGCCCGGCCTGTCCCGGCCGCCACCGTCCACCCTGACCCGGCCGCTCCCCAGCCGGCCACTCCCGAGCTGATAACAGCAAGAAGCGGTCCCGCCCCCCAGCGGTCCGGGCGCCTCACCGGGGTGGCCCTGATGGTCACCAGCGGCCTGGCCAACCAGGTCGGGGCGTCGGCGGGGGCGCTGGCGTTCCCGGTCATCGGGCCGCTCGGGGTGGTGGCGATCCGCCAGTGGGTGGCGGCCACCGTGCTGTGCGTGACCGCCCGGCCCAAGGTGCGCTCGTTCACCGCCGCCCAGTGGCGGCCGGTGCTCGGGCTGGCGCTGGCCTACGCGGTCATGAACCTCACCCTGTACACCGCGATCGACCGGGTCGGGCTCGGGCTGGCGGTCACGCTGGAGTTCCTCGGGCCGCTGTCGGTCGCGCTGATCAGCTCGCGCCGGCGCCGGGACGCGGCCTGTGCGCTGATCGCGGCGGCCGCGGTGGTGGTGCTGATCCACCCGGCCCCGTCCACCGACTACCTGGGGATCGGGTCCGGGCTGGTCGCGGCCGTCTGCTGGGGCTGCTACATCCTGCTCAACCGGGCCATCGGCCGCCGCCTGCCCGGGCCGCGGGCGATCGAGGGCTCGGCCACCGCCGCCCTGATCTCCGCGTCCGTCTACATCCCGGTCGGCGGGCTGTGGCTGCTCTGGCACCACCCCACCCTGGCCGCGGCCGGCGGCGCGCTGGCGGCCGGGGTGCTGTCGTCGGCGGTCCCGCTGTTCTGCGACATGCTGGCCTTGCGCCGGGTGCCGGCCCACTTTTTCAGCATTTTCATGAGCGTGAATCCGGTCTTCGCGGCGCTGGCCGGCCTGGTCATCCTCGGCCAGCGCCTGGGCTGGGTCGCGTGGTTGGCGATCGTGGTGATCGTCGCCGTCAACACGGTCGCGGTCCGCTCCCAGCGCGGCTGAGGCGGCCGGCCCGGCCCCGGGCCCCGGCTACCCCGGCCCGCTACTCGACGTGCTCGCCCACGCAGAACTCGTTGCCCTCGGGGTCGGCCAGCACCGTCCAGCGCAGGCCCGGCACCTCGTGCTCGCCCAGCACGTTGGGGCCCAGGCCGACCAGCCGCGGCACCCCGGTCGACCGGGGTTCGCCGGTCAGGTCCACGTGCACCCGGTTCTTGCCGGCTCGCGGCTCCGGCACCTGCTGCAGGCCGAGGACCGGCCCGCCGTCGGCCGGGCGCTGCAGGAACACGAAGCCGCCGTCGTCGCCCTGCACCGAACCCCAAGCGCCGCCGTCCAGAATTCCGCCAGCTTCTGCGGGTTCGCACAGTCGATCGTCACCGTGCCGATACCGAGTCCCATGCGGTTACGCTAGCCCAGATGAATGCCCCGGGAGTGTTCGCGGACCTGGCCGCCCAGCGTGGGTGCTGGCATCCGGTCGCGTTCGCCAGCGAGATCGGTGACCGCCCGGCCCACGCCGACCTGCTCGGTGAGCCGCTGGTGATCTGGCGGGGAGCCAACGGCGTCCCGCGGGCCATGTCCGACCTGTGCGTGCACCGCGGCACCGCGCTGTCGCTGGGCTGGGTCAAGGGCGACGAACTGGTGTGCGCCTACCACGGCTGGCGCTACGGGGCCGACGGCCGCTGCCTGGCGATCCCGCAGAAGGAAGACCCGGCGGTGGTCCCGGCCAAGGCCCGGGTCCGGTCGTTCGCCGTCCAGGAACGGTACGGGCTGATCTGGGTTGCGCTGGAGGAGCCGCGCTGGCCGCTGCCCGAGGTGCCCGAGCTGGAGAACGGCGACTGGCTGATCGTGCCCGCCGGCCCCTACCGGTGGCGCTGCGACGCCGCCCGCCAGGTGGAGAACTTCACCGACTTCGGCCACTTCCCCTGGGTCCACCCGGGCCTGCTCGGTGACCCCGAGCGGCCGGTCGTGCCCCAGCACCGGGTGACCACCGACGATCACGTGCTGCACTACGAGATCGTCCGCCCGGAGGCGCCCAACCGCGACGACTTCCCGGTGTTCGCCAACGAGACGGCCGGCCCGCCCGAGCGCCGCAGCCGCTACGAGCTGCACCTGCCCTACACGATCGTGCTCCGGCTGGGCTGGGGCGGCGAGCGCGGCATGGTGTACTTCTTCGCCTCCCAGCCGGAGGCGCCCGACCGCTGCACCGGGTACGTGATCATCGGCCGCAACTACAACGCCGACCAGCCCGACCGCGTCATCCGGGACTTCGAGGACACGATCTTCGGCCAGGACCAGGTCGTGGTCGAATCCCAGCGCCCCGAGCGGGTCCCCTTCGACCTGGCGGCCGAGCTGCACCTGAAGTTCGACGCCGTCGCGGTCGCCTACCGCAAGGCCATGCGCGACCTCGGCCTGGCCGCCAGCGATTCGATCGGTATTCCAGCCGACGCCGAATAGGAGCTCGATGCGGATCAGCGACGTCAAGACGTTCCTGGTGCACGACCCCGACCGGCCCGACCGCAACTACGCGTTCGTCAAGGTCTACACCGACGAGGGGCTGACCGGGCTCGGGGAGTCCGGCATCAACGGCAAGGAACTGGCGCTCAAGGGCCTCATCGACACCTACGCGCCGATCCTGCGGGGGATGGACCCGGCCCGCATCGAGCACATCTGGCAGACGCTGTGGCGGGGCCAGTTCTTCCGCGGTGGCCACGTGCACAGCGCCGCCGTCGCCGCGATCGACATCGCGCTGTGGGACCTGCGCGGTAAGGCCCTCGGGGTGCCGGTCTACGACCTGCTGGGCGGCCGCACCCGCGACTACGCTCGCTGCTACTGCCACGTGCAGCCGCCCGACGGCCACGGCCTCGACGGGCAGGCGACGATCGAGGCGATGGTGCGCCGGGCCCGCGAGCACACCGACGCCGGGTGGCGGTTCGTCCGCTACACCGCCGGTGACGGTTACTACCCCGGGCACGACGGCCTGTACGAGCAGGCCCCGGCCCTGCGCTGGACGGTCGACGCGTTCGCGGCCCTGCGGGACGCGCTCGGCCCCGACGTCGAGATCTGCGTGGACTTCCACCAGCGCACCACCCCCGCCTACGCGATCCAGCTGGCGGCCGAGCTGGCGCCGATGCGCCCGTTCTTCATCGAGGACCCGGTCCGGGCCGAGAACCCGGCCCAGTTCGCCTACCTGCGCCAGCACATCTCGGTGCCGATCGCCACCGGCGAGCAGATCGCCAGCAAGTGGGACTTCCGCGAGCTGATCGAGGGCGACCTGATGGACTACTGCCGGGTCGACCTGTGCATCTGCGGGGGTCTGACCGAGGCCCGGAAGGTCGCAGGCTGGTGCGAGACTCACTACATCGAGCAGGCCCCGCACAACCCGCTGGGCCCGGTCTCGACCGCCGCCTGTCTCCATTTCGACTTGTCGACACCGCTGTTCGCGGTCCAGGAGCTCACCTGGCGCCCGTCGGTGCTGGCCGACGTGGTCCGCACCGACATGCGGCTGGAGGGCGGCAACCTGTACAGCGGCGGTTCACCCGGCCTCGGCGTCGAACTGGATGAGGAAGCAGCGGCCGCCCACCCGTTCCAGCTGCCTGGCCTGCGGGTCCTGCACCGCGAAGACAACTCAGTCTCCGACTGGTAGCGCCTTGACGGGCATGTCGACTTGAGGAAGTCTTTTGGGCTAGTTGAATATGCCTTGGGGGGCTTGAATCGTGTGGTGCAAAACCGATACCTGCGACGTTCCACCTGGTCCGGACCTGAAGAATGTTCCTATCTGGGGATGGATTCACCATAATAAGGACAACTGGCATACTCTGGGCGGGACTCCCGGCGACTATGATCCGGGCGACGGTGAGTTTACGCCGAGCAATACTTCTGGCCTGAATCTTCCAGCCGAGACTCTGCCCGATATCGAGAATTTTCAGTGAGCGAGAAGGCGGGGCAAAAGCAGGCCCCGACCGAGCCACCGCCCGATTTTGGCGAGACCGCGATCCGCTTGCCTGATATGCCGCCCGAACCACCGAGTGAGATACCGGCGGGTGCCGCGGGGGATTTCACCAAGCTCGAGTATTCGGAACGACTCGACGCCTGGCTGGAAACATGGAAGCAACAGGTGGCGGCCGACACGGCCAAAGCAGCGCTAGACGCCAGCCGCGAGGACGCGGACCGAGCGGCCGACGCGGCTCTGGTCAAGTCGGTCCACGACGCCTACCTGGCCGTCAGCCAAAGTGCCATCGATCGCTCACTGACCAGGGTGAACGTGCTGACTGCTTCGATAGGTACCGTTACCACGATCTACACCGGCCTGCTGGCTCTGGTTTATGCGGCCAAATCTGATTCCGGGAAAGCCCTGACTCCTGCCGCTATCACCCCGGCCCTGTTTCTGGGGCTTGCCCTGCTCCTGGTGACCGTCTATGCGGCCATGTTCAGAAATTCGTCATCGCTGGGTGGCCCTCGGCTGCCGTCTGGGACGGGTGACCCGCTGGCTGAATACCGGGTTCAGACCTTCATGGGATGGTGCTTTGCGGCCGTCGGGGCCAGGCTGTGGGCTTTGCACGCCGGGATTGCGAGCCTCGGGGTCGGCATCGTGTCTTTGCCCATACCGTTCGTCAAATTGACCGGTACGGAGCATTGGATAATCCTGATCGCGGGAATCCTCATCGTGGCCGCCTGCGGTCTGGCCACTCAGGCCGGGCGAAATAACTAGTAACCATCCGCGTCTGACCGCGTCAGCCCCAGCGGACCGGGAGCACCGGGGGCTTGCGGAACACCAGGCCGCGCGGCGCCGCCTCGCCGTCCAGGCGCAGTCCCGGCAGGGTGAGCAGGGCCCGCAGGGCGGCCAGGGTTTCGGCCCGGGCGGCCGGGGCGCCGATGCAGAAGTGCGGCCCGTGCGCGAACGCCAGGTGGCGTTCGGTGTCCGGCCGGTCCAGGTCGAACCGGTCGGGGTCGGTGAAGACGGCCGGGTCGCGGTTGGCGCCCGACAGCGACACCGTCACCCGGTCACCGGCCTTGATGGCCGCGCCGGCCACCTCGGCGTCGCGGGTGGCGTAACGGTCCACGATCGCGGCGGCCGGTTCCAGCCGCAGTGATTCCTCCACCGCAGCCACCAGCAACGCCGGCTCATTGGCCGCCCTTTCCATATCATCGGGGGCGCTGAGCAGGTGCAACGCCGCATTGGCGATCATGCCGTCGGTGGTGTCGATGCCGCCGAACATCACCACCGCGGCGTCGGAGATGATCTCGTCGGTGCTGAGCTGCCCGGCCGCCACGGCGGTGGCCAGCACGCTCTGCCCGCCGGCGCCGGCTCCGGCGATCACCACCCGCAGCAGGCCGGCCAGCTCGGCGAAGGCGGCCACCGAGTCCGGGTCGGGCTCGCCGATCCCGGTGGTGTCCTGCCCGTCAGCGATGTCATCGCCACCGAGGTCGCCCTGGTCGCCGGACAGACC
>JAFAYQ010000058.1 GCA_019240215.1 Actinomycetota bacterium
GCTGACCATCTACCCGGACGGCGGCGTGGCCCGGCTGCGGGTGTTCGGCGAGCCGGTACCGGACCCGCGGCTGCTGCCGGGGGTGATCGACCTGGCCGCGCTGGAGAACGGCGCGCTCGTCACCGACTCCAGCAACAGCTTCTACAACTCGGCCGGCCAGCTGATCATGCCCGGGCTGGCCCGGGTCATGGGCGACGGCTGGGAGACCGCCCGCCGCCGCGACCAGGGCCACGACTGGGTCGCGGTCCAGCTCGCCTGCGCCGGCACGGTCGAGGTGGCCGAGCTGGATACGTCCTGCTTCGTGGGCAACGCGCCGGGCTGGGCGTCGCTGCGGGGCGACGGCGGCGACCTGCTGCCGCGTACGGCGCTGCAGCCCGACACCCGGCACCGGTTCGCGATCGCGGGCGCCCCGGTGGCGGAGCAGGTCCGGATCGACGTCTACCCGGACGGCGGGATGGCCCGGCTGCGGGTGTGGGGGACGCCTACCGCGGCGGCCTGGGAGTCCCTGGCCAGCCGGTTCCTGTCGCTGCTGCCCCGGCCCCAGCTGACCGCGATGCTGGGCGCAGACAGTGACGGGGTATCGCTCGCGGAGCTGCCGCCCTCAGTCCGGGCCGCGTTCCACCTCGGGCCTCGTTGACCAGCCCTCACCCGGCCTTCCCCTTTAAATCAAATAATTCGAGATCAGTGCCAGCAGCAAGGAAGTAGTGGGAGTTCTCATGGCCATCACGTTCGGCGACAACCAGTACGGCAAGGCTGAGGTCCGCCTGGTGCACATCAACCGGGAGGGCGAGCGGCACCAGATCAAGGACCTGAACGTGTCCTCCTCGCTGCGCGGCGACTTCGCGGCCGCCCACACCGAGGGCGACAACTCCCACGTGGTGGCGACCGACACCCAGAAGAACACCGTCTACGCGTTCGCCCAGCAGTACGGGGTGGGGGCGATCGAGGACTTCGGGCTGCGGCTCGGCCACCACTTCACCGGCGACTTCGACCATGTGACCGGGGCCCAGATCCGGATCGAGGAGTACGGCTGGGAGCGGATCCAGGCCGACGGGGGTGACCACCCGCACGCCTTCTCGCGGGCCGGCGGCGGCACCCGCACCACCGTGGTCACCATCGACGGGCCGCAGGCCTGGGTGGTGTCGGGGCTGACCGACCTGACCGTGCTCAAGTCGACCGGCTCGGAGTTCACCGGGTTCCCCCGCGACCGCTACACCTCGCTGGCCGAGACCACGGACCGCATCCTGGCCACCGCGGTCACCGCCCGCTGGCGCTACATCGGCACCGACGTCGATTGGGACAAGGACTACAGCGACATCCGCCGCATCCTGCTCGAATCGTTCGCGGTCAAGCACAGCCTGGCCCTCCAGCAGACCCTCTACTACATGGGTGAGCAGGTGCTCGAGGCCCACCCCGAGGTGGCCGAGATCCGGATGTCGATGCCGAACAAGCACCACTTCCTGGTCGACCTGAGCCCCTACGGGCTGCCCAACGACAACGAGGTCTACTACGCCGCCGACCGGCCCTACGGGCTGATCGAGGGCACCGTCACCCGCGACGACGCCCCCGACGCCGGTCGCGCCTGGCAGTCCGTGCCCGGCTTCTGAGGTTGTTCAGGCGGAAACATGTGCGAGCTATCGTCAGAAGCAGGCAGGACAGGCTGCCGCAGGCAGGAGCGTGGGTGATGAACGCAGCAGTGGTGGTCAACGGCCGGTCCCGTCCCCTGGGCCCGGTCGGCGGGCACGTCACGCTGCTCGAGTGGCTGCGAGCGGCCGGGCTGACCGGGACCAAGGAGGGCTGCGCGGAAGGTGAGTGCGGCGCCTGCTCGGTCATGGTGGCCCGCGACGACGGCCAGGGCGGCACCCGCTGGGTGGCCATCAACTCCTGCCTGGTGCCGGCCGCCGCGTTTGACCAGCAGGAAGTGGTGACGGCCGAGGGGCTGGGCCAGCCGGGGGATCTGCACCCCGTTCAGCGCGAGATGGCCCGGCGGGGCGGTTCCCAGTGCGGGTACTGCACGCCCGGGTTCATCTGCTCGATGGCGGCCGAGTACTACCGCCCCGGCCGGGCGGTCAGCAACGGTCACTCCGACCCCGAGCACGGGCCGAACGGCTTCGACCTGCACGCCCTGAGCGGCAACCTGTGCCGCTGCACCGGCTACCGCCCGATCCGCGACGCCGCCTACGCGCTCGGCCCGCCCGGCCAGGCCGACCCGCTGTCGGCCCGCCAGACCGCGCCCGCCCCGGCCGCCGCCCCGACCAGCGTCGCCAGCGACCAGGGCCGCTACGTCCGTCCGCAGAACCTGGCCGAGGCGCTCGGCCTGCTCGCGGCCGAACCGGACGCGCAGCTGGTGGCCGGCTCGACCGACTGGGGGGTCGAGCTCAACATCCGGCACCGCCGGGCCGCCCTGTCGATCGGCATCGACCGGCTCCCCGAGTTGCGCGAGTTCGCGGTCGAGCCCAACCACATCGATATCGGGGCCGCGCTGACGCTGTCGGAGGCCGAGACCCGGCTGGCCGGACGGGTGCCGCTCCTGGACGCGCTGTTCCCGCAGTTCGCGTCCCGGCTGATCCGCAACGGCGCCACCTTCGGCGGCAACCTCGGCACCGCCTCCCCGATCGGCGACACCCCGCCGGCGCTGCTGGCCCTGAACGCCTCGCTGGTGCTGGCCTCCGAAGGGGCCGAGCGGGTGGTGCCGCTGGCCGAGTACTTCACCGGCTACCGGCAGAGCGTCCGCCAGCCCGGCGAGCTGATCAAGACGATCCGCATCCCGCGGCCGGTCGCGCCGCTGACCGGGTTCCACAAGATCGCCAAGCGCCGGTTCGACGACATCTCCAGCGTCGCCATCGCCTACGCCCTGCGGCTGGACGAGGACGGCACGGTGGCCGAGGCCCGGATCGGCCTCGGTGGTATCGCCGCCACCCCGCTGCGGGCCCTGGAGACCGAGCAGGTCCTGACCGGGCGGCCGTGGAACCGCGACACCGTCACCGAGGCGGCCGACGTGCTGGGCCGGGCGGGCACGCCGCTGAGCGACCACCGGGCCAGCTCGCAGTACCGGACCGCGATGCTGCGGACGTCGCTGCTGAAGTTCTACGCCGAGCACGCCGAGCCAGAGCACGAGGAGGTGCTCGTATGAGCCAGGGATATGGGCCGCTGGCCGACCGGCCGCACCGGCCCGCGGTGGGCCTGGAGGTCTCCCACGAGAGCGCCGACCTGCACGTCACCGGGCAGGCGCTGTACACCCAGGACCTGGTCGGGCGGACCTACGGGACGCTGCACGCCTGGCCGGTGGCGGCCCCGCACGCCCACGCCCGGCTGGTCGCCCTCAGCACCGAGGCCGCCGACCAGGTGCCGGGGGTGGTCCACGTGCTCACCGCCGCCGACGTGCCCGGCCTCAACGACGCGGGCGAGAAGCACGACGAGCCGCTGTTCCCGACCGAGGTCATGTACTACGGGCACGCGGTGGCCTGGGTGCTGGGGGAGACGCTGGAGGCGGCCCGGCAGGGCGCGGCCGCGGTCACGGCCGACTACGAGCCGCTGCCCGCGCTGGTCAGCGTGCACGACGCGATCGCGGCCGAGAGCTTCCAGGGCACCCCGCGCACGGTCAGCCGCGGCGACGCGGCCGCCGGGATGGCCCGCGCCAAGTACCGGTTCGAAGGTGAGCTCGAGATCGGCGGCCAGGAGCACTTCTACCTGGAGACCCAGGCGGCGCTGGCCCACGTCGACGAAAACGGGCAGATCTTCGTCCAGTCCAGCACCCAGCACCCGTCCGAGACCCAGGACATCGTCGCCCACGTGCTCGGCCTGGCCGCCCACGGCGTCACCGTCCAGTGCCTGCGGATGGGCGGCGGGTTCGGCGGCAAGGAGTTCCAGCCGCACGGGCTGGCCGCGATCGCGGCGCTGGGGGCCACCTTGACCGGGCGGCCGGTCAGCCTGCGCCTGAACCGCAACCAGGACATCCAGATGACCGGCAAGCGGCACCCGTTCTTCGCCACCTGGGAGGTCGGCTTCGACGCTGATCTGCGGCTGTGCGCGCTGCGGGCCACGCTGACCAGCAACGGCGGCTGGAGCCTGGACCTGTCCGAGCCGGTCCTGGCCCGGGCGCTGTGCCACATCGACAACGCCTACTGGATCCCCGACATCGAGGTGCACGGCCGGGTGGCCAAGACCAACCGGGCGTCCAACACCGCGTTCCGCGGGTTCGGCGGACCGCAGGGCATGATCGTGATCGAGGACATCCTCGGCCGCTGCGCCCCCCAGCTCGGGGTGACCCCGGACGACCTGCGGCGCCGCAACTTCTACGCCCCCGGCCAGGCCACCCCCTACGGGCAGCTGGTCCGGCACGCCGAACGGCTGGAGGCGATCTGGTCGACGCTGTGCGAGCGCAGCGACTTCGCCGGGCGCCAGGCCGAGGTGGCCGCGTTCAACACTGCCCACCCGGACACCAAGCGGGGGCTCGCGATCACCCCGATCAAGTTCGGCATCTCGTTCAACCTGACCGCGTTCAATCAGGCGGGCGCGCTGGTGCACGTGTACAAGGACGGCTCGGTGCTGATCAACCACGGCGGCACCGAGATGGGCCAGGGCCTGCACACCAAGATGATCCAGGTCGCCGCGACCGCCCTCGGGGTGCCGATGAGCCTGGTCCGGCTGGCCCCGACCCGGACCGACAAGGTGCCCAACACCTCGGCCACCGCGGCCAGCTCGGGGGCCGACATCAACGGCGGCGCGGTCAAGAACGCCTGCGAGCAGATCCGCGAGCGGCTGGCGGTGGTGGCGGCCGGCCAGCTCGGTGTCAACGCCGCCGACGTCCGCTTCACCGACGGCGTGGTCACCGGGCTCGGGTTCCACGACAAGCAGCTGGCCTGGGCCGACCTGGTCCACGACGCCTACTTCCAGCGGGTCCAGCTGTGGGCGGCCGGCTTCTACCGGACCGAGGGCCTGCACTGGGACTCGGGCCGGATGCAGGGCGAGCCGTTCAAGTACTTCGCCTACGGGGCGGCCGCGGCCGAGGTCGAGGTGGACGGGTTCACCGGGGCCTACCGGCTGCGGCGGGCCGACATCGTGCACGACGTCGGCGACAGCCTGTCCCCGCTGATCGACCTGGGGCAGATCGAGGGCGGGTTCGTGCAGGGGGTCGGCTGGCTGACGCTGGAGGACCTGCGCTGGGACGAATCCGACGGCCCGCACCGGGGGCGCCTGGCCACCCAGGCGGCCAGCACCTACAAGATCCCGAGCTTCTCGGAGATGCCGCCCGAGTTCAACGTGCACCTGTTCGAGCGGGCGACCGAGTCCGGCGTGGTCTACGGGTCCAAGGCGGTCGGCGAGCCGCCGCTGATGGAGGCGTTCTCCGCCCGCGAGGCGATCCGCCAGGCGGTCGGCGCGTTCGGGCCGGCCGGCCACTCCGTCGACCTGGCCTGCCCGTCCACCCCCGAGGCGGTCTACTGGGCGGTCGAGGCGGCCCGGGCCGCTTCGGCCGCGGCCCCGGGCGCCCAGCCCGAAAACCAGCCCGCCACCCCGCCGACCGCCTACGCGGGGGTCTGACGTGGACTGGCTGGAGGCGGTGCAGCAGCTGCGCCACGAGGGGCAGCCCGGCGTGCTGATCACGGTGGCCGAGGTCCGCGGGCACGCCCCCCGCGAGGCCGGCGCCAAGATGGTGGTCGGCCGCGACGAGCTGTGGGGCAGCGTCGGCGGCGGCAACCTGGAGGCTTCGGCGGTGGCCCGGGCCCGGGAGATGATCGACGCGGGCGTCACCCGGCCGGAGTTCAGCGAGGCCAAGCTCAGCCCGCACAGCCGCAACCAGCACGGTCGCCAGTGCTGCGGCGGCGTGGTCCGGCTGCTGCTGGAACCGCTGCCCGCCCGGCCGGTGGTGGCGCTGTTCGGGGCCGGTCACGTCGGCTTCGAGCTGGCCCGCATCCTGTCCCGGCTGCCGATCCAGCTCCGGCTGGCCGACTCCCGGGCCGAACAGCTCGACCGGGTCCGGCTGGCCGACATCATCGACGGCCGGGCCGACACCCGCGTCCACCACACGCTGCTGGGCGAGCAGGTGCTGGAGCAGCTGCCGCCGGGCGCCCACGTGCTGATCATGACCCACGACCACGCCGAGGACTTCGCGCTGTGCGACGCCGCCCTGCGGCTGCCGCAGCGGCTCGGCAGCATCGGGCTGATCGGTTCCAGCGCCAAGTGGACGCGGTTCCAGGCCCAGCTGGCCGGCCAGGGCCACTCGGCCGCGACGATCGGCCGGATCACCTGCCCGATCGGGCTGCCCGGCATCACCGGCAAGGAGCCGGCCGTGATCGCGGTCGCGGTGGCGGCCGCGCTGCTGCCCAGCCTGACCCTGGCCGCTCGTGAGCAGGTCTCGTCATGACGATCTACGCGGGCACGATCATCGACGTGCCGGGCGACCCGTTCGCGGGCGACCCGGACGCGGCCCTGGCCGCCGACGACGAGGGCGCGCTGCTGGTCCAGGACGGGGTCATCCGCGCCCGCGGCTCGCTGGCCTCGGTGCGCTCGGCCTACCCGGACGAGCCGGTCACCCGGCTGGAGGGCGGGCTGCTGCTGCCCGGGTTCGTCGACACCCACGTGCACTACCCGCAGATCCGGGCGATCGGCGGGCTCGGCCTGCCGCTGCTGGACTGGCTGGAGCGCTGCGCCCTGCCGGAAGAGGCCAAGCTGGCCGACCGGGCCTACGCGCGGGCGGTCGCCCGCGAGTTCCTGGACGGCCTGATCGGCTCGGGCACCACCAGCGCGCTGGTGTTCGGCTCGCACTTCCCGGGGGCGATGGAGGAGCTGTTCAGCGCGGCCGACCGGCGCGGCCTGAACCTGACCTCCGGCCTGGTCGTCAGCGACCGGATCCTGCGCCCCGACCTGCTCGACACCCCCGAAGAGGCGCTGGCCGGCAGCTCGGAGCTGATCGGTCGCTGGCACGACCACGGGCGGCTGCGCTACGCGGTCACCCCGCGGTTCTCGCTGTCCGCCTCGGATGACATGCTCGACGTCTGCGCCCAGCTGCTGGGCAAGGGGGTGTGGTTCACCTCCCATATCAATGAAAACGTAACCGAGGTGGCGCAGGTCGCCGGGTTGTTCCCGGCCGCCCAGCACTACCTGGACACCTATGACCGCCACGGCCTGGTCACCGAGCGCAGCGTGTTCGCCCACAACGTGCACCCCGACGACAGCGAGCTGAGCGTGCTGGCCACCCACGGCGCCTCGGTCTCGCACTGCGCGACCAGCAACTGCGCGCTCGGCAGCGGGCTGTTCCCGCTGCGCCGCCACATCGACCACGGCGTCCACGTGGCGCTCGGGTCGGACGTGGGGGCCGGGGTGGGGCTGTTCCTGCCCAAGGAGGCCCTGCAGGCCTACTTCGTCCAGCAGCTGCTCGGCCCCGAGGGGATGAGCCTGACCCCGGTGCACCTGCTGTACCTGGCCACCCGGGCCGGCGCCCAGGCGCTCGGGCTGGACGGCCAGACCGGCGACTTCGGCATCGGCAAGGACTTCGACGCGGTCTGGCTGCGCCCGGCCGGTGGCTCCCCGCTGGCGGTCAACCTGGCCCACAGTGTCAGCCCGTCCGACGCCCTGGCCCGGGTGTTCGCGCTGGCCACCCCGGCCGACGTGGCCGGGGTGTGGATCCGCGGGACTCAGGCGCTGGCGGCGCCCGGGGCCGAGCCCGAGCCGGCTTCGCCGCCGGCCGGCCCACCGGCGGGGTCGTCGGCCGAGCCGCCCGCCGGGTCGTCGGCCGGGAGCACGCTGGCCCGGTAGGCCCGCCAGCCGCCGTAGGCGGAGATGTCCTTGTGGCCGCCGTGGTCGTGCTCGCTGTCGCGCAGCACCATCGCGAACGACATCTCCCCGTCCTCGAGCTCGATGACGTCCAGCTCCAGCTCGGGCGGCTCGGTGTCGAGCAGCGCCCGCAGCTCCTTCATCGGCACGTCGTACAGCTCACCGAGGATCGGCTGGCCGTCCCCGCCGGCGGCCGGGTAGAGGCCCGGGAACTGGTCCCGGACCGAGAAGAACCGGTACTTGGGGGCCGTCCGCCGCTCCCCGACCAGCGGTGCCCCCTCGATCGTGTGGTGGGCGGACCCGCCCACCATCCCGTCGCCGTTGAGGAACATCAGCGCCATGCACGCCTCCCGGTCCCGGACCACCGCATCGGGCCCCGCGGCCCCCGGGAAGCGTCATTCCCTAGCCTTGTTCGCCCAACCGCCTCAGCTTGGCCGCGCTGGCGGCGTCGGCCGGGGTGAAGCCGGTCGCCACCACGCCGTCGGCCTGCGGCGCGGACCACAGGTGGTACGGGGTCAGGGACAGGCCGCCGACCACCGGGTGCCGGAAGTGCCGCGGCGCCATCCACGGGTGGAACCAGCCGCCGTCCCGCCAGAGCTGCTCGAACTCGGGGGAGCCGTGGCGCAGCCGCTCCAGCAGCCGGATCCAGGCCGGGTCGTCCGGGTGCCGCGCGCAGGCGGCCCGGAACTGGCTGACCAGCCGCGGGGCGTCCAGCTCCCACTCGGGCAGCAGCTGCCGGGTGCGCGGATCGGTGAAGTACAGCAGCAGCTCGTTCCGCTGCGGCGGCGGCACCGGCCCGAGCCCGAACAGCGCCTCGTAGCTGCGGTTGCAGGCCAGGATCTGCCAGCGCCCGTCCCGGATCGCGGCCGGGAACGGCTCCACCTGCCCCAGTAGCGCCCGCAGGTACGGCGGCACGCTGTCGTTCAGGCGGACCTGCAGCCACCGTCCCCGTACCCCGGCGGTCCTGGTCATCGGCGCTGAGATCATCGTTCCCCTGCGGTGCTGAGACGCTGCTTTCCCGTAACTACGGACAGAACCGTCCCCCGGATTGATGACCCCGCACAAAATCTGACCCGAACGTGCCCGGCCCGGGGCTGGCCGGAACGTGGTCAGGACGTTTCGGTGATGGAGAAGGCGTTGCCGTCGGGGTCGCGGAAGGCGAACATGGCCGGCACCCCCGGCCAGCGCAGGATCTCGTCGGCGTCGACACCGGCCGCTAGCAGGGCCTGGTGGGCAGCGTCGGCGTCGGCGGTGGTGAAGCGGATGCCGATGGCGCCCCGGGTCACCTGCGGGGCGGCCGGTTCGAGGGTGACGATGGCGTTGTCGCCACCGGGGGCCAGCTCGATCCAGCGGCCGCCGCCCGGCGTCGGGTTGTCGCGCAGCAGGGTGAAGCCGAGGGTGCCGGTGTAGAAGCGCAGGGCGGCGTCCTGGTCGTCGACCGGGATGCTGACCGTGCGGATGCCGGTGAAGTGGGTCGTGGTCGCGGTCATGATGTGCCTCCGTACAGGCGGGAGCCGGGGGTGGTGAGCTCCTGGCCGGTCTCCAGCCAGGTCTTCAAACCGGACAGGATCATCGGCCAGCCGCCGTAGAGGTGCGAGTCGGCGTTGTCGGGGAGCTGGTCGTGGGTGACGGTGAGCCGGCAGGAGTCCCCGACCGGCTCGATTTCCCAGGTCACGCGGCTGGTGCCGGCCGCCGCGATGTCGTCGTCCCAGGTCGCCTGGTAGGACTGCACCAGCCGCCGGGGCGGGTCGACCTCGAGGTTCTCGCCCTCGATGAGCGGCCGCGGGGCGCGCGGGTGGATGACCTGGTAGGCGGACCCGGACGTCCAGCTGGACTCGACGCGGGCGCCGAACTGGTAGCGCGCCCGGGTGCCGGGATCGGTGATCGCCTGCCAGAGCTGTTCCGGCGTGGTCCGGATGTAGATCTCGAACACCTTCTCCACGGTGGTCTCCAGGTCGCGTTTGAGGTCGGCCAGGCCGGCCGCCCAGCCCTCGGTGTACTTGCTCACCCAGCGGTCGTAGATGAGCCGGATCGGGACCGGGTTGAGGTAGTGCAGCTTCTCCCGGCCCCGGCGGCGGCTGACGACCAGGCCGGCCTCCTCCAGCAGGCGCAGGTGCTTGGCCACCGCCACCCGGGTCATGTCGAACCGGCTGGCCAGCGCGCTGAGCGGCTGGCCGTCCTGGCGGAACAGCTCGTCCAGCAGCGCCCGCCGGGTCGGGTCGGACAACCCCTTGAACACCGGCTCCACGGCCTCACAATAGGAAACCATTTGGTTTCATGTCAAGGGCTGGGGGAGGGGTGCCGGGGGTCAGTGCGGGAGTCGGCGCAGGTGCAGGGGCCGGGTCTTCGGAGGCGAGCCTGACGCTCAGCTGGCCACCGAGCGGAGCAGCCGCACCGGCGGCGACCCGTGGGCCAGCATCTCGTCGTGCAGCTCGCGCAGCGGCCGGTCCGGCCGGGCGGCCCGCAGCTCGTCAGCCAGGTCGGCGACCTCGGTGTAGCCGACGTAGTAGGTGGACAGCTGGGCCGAGGTCAGCAGCGCCCGCCGCCACTTGCCGGCCGCCTCGCCCTCCTCCTGGTAGCCGCGGCCGGTCATCAGCGCCATGGCCTCGGCCTCGGTCATGCCCTGGCCGTGCACGCGGGCGTCGAGGATCGCGTTGATGATCATGCGGA
Organism: Actinomycetota bacterium; assembly: GCA_019240215.1. Taxonomy (GTDB): domain Bacteria; phylum Actinomycetota; class Actinomycetes; order Streptosporangiales; family Streptosporangiaceae; genus Bog-532. The sequence continues at coordinate 10,444 of JAFAYQ010000058.1, forward strand.
GCTGCATCTTGAGCTGCTGCATGCGCACCGCCCGGGGGTCGCCCTCGCCCGGGTAGCCGTGGTCGGCCATCAGCTGCTCGGCGTAGACGGCCCAGCCTTCGACGAACGAACCGGACCACAGCGCCGCCCGGATCGACGTGTCCGACCCGCGGAACCGCCGCGAGTGCTGCAGCTGCAGATAGTGCCCGGGCATCGCCTCGTGCACCATCAGGTTGTGCACCATGTGCCGGTTGTACTCGCGGTAGAACGAAGCGACCCGCTCCGCCGGCCAGTCGGCCGGGGTGGGGGAGACCGCGATGAACGTCGGCCCCGGGGCGGGCTCCAGCGGCCCGGGCGGATCGCAGTAGGCGACCGCCACGCCCCGGTCGATCTCCGGCATCTCGATGACCTCGACCGGGTCGTCGAGCACGGTGACCAGCTGGTGATCGGCCACGAAGGCGGTCTGCTGCGCCAGCGCCTGGCGGCCGAAGGCGAGGATGGTCAGGTCGTCGGGGGCGTCGGCCGCCAGCCGGTCGAGGACCTGGCGGACCACCGGGTCACCGCCGGCCGCGGTCGCGCCGGCCCGGCCGGGCGCCTTGGTCCCGGTGATGTCGGCCGCCACCGCCGAGATCTCCTCGCTGACCCGGTCCAGGTCGGCGACCGCGCGGGTGAGGATGGCGTCCGCGTCGGCCTGCGTGTTGAGCGCCAGTGAGAGCTTGCGGGCGAACCGCCCGGCCCCGAGCCGGGGGTCGGCGAAGCCGCCGTCGGGGGTGCCGGCCAGCCGGTCCGCCAGCCAGGCCCGGTGCCCGGTGAGCGCGTCCAGGGCGGCCGCCCGCACCCCGGCCAGGTCCCGGCTGACCGCCGACAGCTCAGCCTGCCCGGCCCCGGCGCTCGCCCCGGCCCCGGCCCCGGCCGCGCCGTCCCGCAGGGCGCTGTCGAGCACGGTCGTGATCAGCGTGATCGTCCCGCTGAACTGGGTGATCGCGGTCTCCAGGTGGACCCGCGGCATCGGGCCGAGCTGGTCGCGGGCGGCCGCCAGCGTGGCCGGCACCTCGGCCAGCCGCCCGGCCGCCGCGGCCAGCCGGTCCGGCAGCGGCGCGAAGTCCCGGGCCAGCAGCTGGTAGAGGGCCCGCCCGGGGTTGGCCAGCAGTGGGTTCCAGGCCGGCTCGGCGATCTCGTCGAGCGCGAAGATCTGGGCGGCGACGTGGTTGGCCATCATCGCGGCGTCGACCTGGTGCTCGGCGCTCAGCGTGGCCGGGTCGATCCGCTCCAGCGCGGCCGCCCAGCGGCCCAGGGCCTGGCGCTCGTCGGCCAGCGCGGCGGCCGACCGGTCGGGCAGGTGGGTGTCGAACCGGTGGTCACCGAGTTCGGTGGCGGTGTCCGGATGGCGGCGGCCCTGGTCGTCCAGGTACTCCTGCGCCAGCGTGGCGAATTGGCGATCGGTCTCGCCGGACATCGTGCCTCCTGGTGGCCGCCCGTGGATCAGTGCGGGCGCACGCAGCAGGCCTCCCGCGTTTCGAACTTACTCCTCAACTTCGCACAGGCCGGCGAAGCCGGTCAGCTCCAGCACCCGGCGCGCCGCCGGGCCCGGCCGCCGGATCACCGGGCGCCCGGCCGCGGGCACGGTAGCGGTCGCCCCGCTGATCAGCCGGGCCGCCGCCACGTCGATGAATCCCACCCGGGTCAGGTCGAACACCAGCCGCCGGGGTGCCCCCGCCAGCAGCGGTTCCAGCGCCTTGGCCAACACGCCGATCGTGGTCAGGTCGAGTTCGCCCACGATCACCAGGGTGGCGACCCCGTCGGCGAGGCCGGGGCTGACCGTCAGCCGGGGCGGCCGGGCGGCCCGCGGCGGCGGGCGGTCGCGGTGCCGGTGCCGCCGGTCACGATCCAGCTCGGCGAGCCCGCGAACGGGACAACTAAAGGCCATGGCGACTCCCTGGCGACCAGCGGCGATGCGGACGAGGGTCAAGCGGTCGGCAGAGGGCAGAACCGGTGCCCGGCAGTCAGCCGGGCTTCCGGCGCGGGGCCAGCCGCGGGGTGACGCAACCGCGGGAGTCTGGGCGGTGGTGCCATTTTATAAAATTTTATAAAACGTCAAACCGCGCGGGCACCCGGGCCGAGCTGGCGCTTCGGTGACGGCTGACTGCTCAGGAGTTCGCCCGCTGGACGCCTTGAGTTCGGAAAGCGATCGGATCTGATCAGTTACGGTCGCTGCATGACCCGAGGTTTCCGTTATGTTGCTTTGGCAGCGGCGTCTGCGGCCGTCGTCATCATCCCGGCCGGGCTGGCCAGCGCGGCCACCAGTGCCCCGGCGCCCACCACCATCCACGCGATCCTGGGGCCGGGCCACGTGTCGCCCTACGCGGGGCAGACCGTGACCGGCATCCCCGGCGTGGTCACCGACGTGACGTCGTCCTACTTCTACCTGCAGGACCCCAACCGGGTCGGCGGCACCCCGTTCAAGCAGGCCATCGAGGTCTACACCGGCAGCAAGCCGACGGTGGTGGCGGGCGACGACGTGACGGTCACCGGCGAGGTCAGCGAGTTCTACCCGGATCAGTCGGACACCCCGTCGGCGCTGCCGATCGCCGAGATCGAGCACCCGACGGTCACCGTGACCTCGACCGGCAACCCGCGGCCGGCCCCGGTCGTGATCGGCGCCAGCGGCGTACTGCCGCCCGCCCAGAACATTTACTACCCCCTCAACGCAAACCCCAGCACCGACGTCACCACCGGCAACTCGTTCTACCCGGCGCTGCGGGCGCTGGACTTCTACCAGGGCCTCGACAGCGAGTACGTGCAGGTCGAGGACCCGGTCGCGGTCGGCCCGACCAACGACTACGCGTTCGCGGTCGCCCCCGACAACGGCGCCGGCGCGGGCCTGCGCACCCCGGCGGGCGGGCTGGCCGACTTCGCGGCCCCGGTGGTCAACTCCCGGCGGCTGGCCGTCTACGCGCCGACCGGCGTGTCCGCCCCGACCGTGAACGTCGGTGACCACTTCGCCGGCCCGGTCGAAGGCATCATGTCCGAGTACGAGGGCAATCCCGAGCTCGAGCTGACCGCCTCGGTGGCCGGCGTCTCGCACGGGCTGACCCCGCAGGTGGCGGCCGCCCCGAAGACCGGCCAGCTGTCGGTCGCCACCTACAACCTCGACAACCTGTCGCCGAAGACCGCGGCCAGCAAGTTCGCCAGCCTCGGGAAGCAGGTGGTGACCAGCCTGCGGTCGCCCGACATCCTCGCCGTGCAGGAGATCCAGGACAACGACGGCGCCACCGACGACGGCGTGGTGGCCGCCAACGTCACCATGTCCGACCTGGTCAGCGCCATCTCGGTGGCCGGCGGCCCCACCTACTCGTGGACCGGGATCGACCCGGTCAACGACCAGGACGGCGGCCAGCCGGGCGGCAACATCCGCCAGGTCATCATGTACCGCACCGACCAGGGCCTGACGTTCGACTCGATACCGGGCGGCGGGTCCACGGTGGCCGACTCGGTGACCGGCCACGGCGCCTCGACCGCGCTGGCCCAGAGCCCCGGCCGGGTCGACCCGGGCAACCAGGCGTTCGCGGCCGGGCCGACGCTGACCTACCCGGGCACCACCCGGACGTCGCCGTCCAGCGCCAGCCGCAAGCCGCTGGCCGCCCAGTTCAGCTTCCACGGGCACACGATCTTCGTGATCAACAACCACCTCGACGCCAAGCTCACCGACGACGCCGACTTTGGCCGCTACCAGCCGCCGATCCAGTGGTCGGAGATCCAGCGGGTCGAGCAGGCCCGGGTGCTCAACACGTTCGTGAAGTCGATCGAGAAGGCCGACCCGGCCGCCGACGTGATCACGCTGGGCGACCTGAACGACCAGGGCTTCTCGCAGGCCTTCCACACCCTGGAGGCCGGCGGCGCGCTGTCCGACCCGATCAGCCGCCTGCCGCTGAACCAGCAGTACGACTACGTGTTCGACGGCGACAGCGAGGGCCTGTCCGGCCTGCTGGTCAGCCCGGCCCTGGCCCGGCAGGTCACCCACGCCGCCCCGGTCCACATCAACGCCGACTTCGCCAACCAGACCAGCGACCACGACCCGCTGCTGGCCGACTTCGCGATCACGGGCGCCAATTAGGGGCGACTGAGCAGGCCGGTGAGCTTCACCGTCCGCATGGCCAGGATCGTCTCGACCTGCTGGAGACCCGGCAGCTGGGCGAGGCTCCCGGTCAGGTAGGTGTAGAGCGCCTCGGTGCTGGGGCACAGCACCGCGGCGTACAGGTTGGCCGTCCCGGTGGTCGCGGCGACGTACGCGGTCTCCGGGTGGCCAGCCATGGTCTGCCCGGTCGAGTCGAGCTGAGCGGGGCTGACCGTGAGCCACACCATGGCCCGGGCGGTGATGTCCAGCAGCGACGGGCGGAAGTCGACGTCGAAGTAGAGCATCCCGCTGGCCCGCAGATCGGCGATGCGCCGCCGGACCGTGGTCTGCGACCAGCCGGTCGCCGCGGCCAGATCGCTGTAGGTCGTCCGCCCGTCCAGCTCCAGGACGGTCAGCAGAGACCCGTCCTCGGCGGCGACCCGGCCCGGCTTCGGGGCCTGCCCGGCGGCTCGCGGCTGCAGCGCCGCCACCTGGTCCGGAGTCAGCGTGCCGGACTTGTTGACCAGGCTCAGCGCCCCGCCGAAGTAGGTGTGCAGCACGCACTGGGCCGTGATCCCGTTGACCCCGCGGCTGCGCGGCAGCGCGTCCAGCAGCAGGTGGGTGTCGTCCTCGCCCGCCCGGGTGCGGATCACGCCGGTGACCTCGGTGCCGCCCGAGATCAGGCTGACGAATGCGGTGTCGGACCGCCGGGCCAGCGCCTCGGCCACCGGCGCGGCCGCGTTCGGCGTGCACTGCACCCGGATGATCCAGGACGTCAGCCCGATCAGGTCCGGCTCGATCAGCCCCCGCACCCGCAGCAGCCCGGCCGACCGGAGCCGGTTGTAACGCCGGGCGATGGTCTGGTCGGACACCCCGAGGACCTCGCCGATCAGGCTGAACGGGGCCCGGCCGTCGAGCTGCAGCGCGTAGAGGAGCTGGATATCCAGTGCGTTGTTTTCCGCCATCCACGCGGCCTCTCGTGTCGATATTGGCCGAATCTCTTCCGAAACTGGCCTCTAGAGGCCCGGATCTCTGAAGCTGGTAATGAATTTAACCCATCGGGGAGAACATCATGGATACTTCAGCTTCACCGGCCCGGAGCCGGTGGTGGCCGCTGGTCGCCATCTGCCTGGGCACGTTCATCCTGCTGGTCGACGTGACCATCGTCAGCGTGGCGCTGCCGCCGATGGCCCGCGACCTGCACACCCAGCTCGACTCGCTGCAGTGGGTGGTCGACGCCTACGCGCTCGCCCTCGCCGCCCTGCTGCTGGTCAGCGGCTCGCTGGCGGACCGGTTCGGCCGGCGGCGGCTGTTCCAGCTCGGCCTCGCGCTGTTCGCGCTGTCGTCGCTGGCGTGCGCGCTGGCGCCCAACGCGGGCTTCCTGATCGCCGCCCGCACCGTCCAGGGGGCCGGGGCGGCCGCCATGTTCGCCACCAACACCGCCCTGCTCAACCACAGCTACTCCGGCCGTGACCGCTCGGTCGCGTTCGGGGTCTGGGGCGCGATCAACGGCGCCGCCGCCGCGGTCGCCCCGGTGCTCGGCGGGCTGCTGATCGCGGCGGCCGGCTGGCGGGCGATCTTCCTGGTCAACCTGCCGATCGCGGTGGCCGCGGGGATCATGACCCAGCGGGTGGTGGCCGAGTCGCGCGGCCAGGCCAGCCCGATCGACTGGGCCGGCGCCACCTCGTTCACGCTGAGCGCCGGCACGCTGACCTACGCGCTGATCCACGGCGGCAACAACGGCTGGGGCACCCCGGTCACGCTGGCCTCGTTCGCGGTCGCGGCGGTCGCGCTGGTGGTGTTCGTGGCCACCGAGCTGCGGGTCGCGCACCCGCTGCTGGACCTGTCGCTGTTCCGGCGAGCCTCGTTCACCACGCTGATGCTGGTGGGCGTGGTGATGACCGGGTGCGCGTTCGCGCCGTTCATCTACACCCAGCTGTGGCTGCAGTCGGTGCTCGGACTGCCCGCGATCGGCGCCGGCCTGGTGCTGCTGCCGATGGCCGGGGTCGCGTTCGTGGTGTCGGCCGTGGCCGGGCGGTTCCTGCACGGGATGGCGGCCCGCTGGCCGCTCGGGGCCGGTCTGGTGCTGATCGGGGCCGGCTCGCTGCTGCACGCCTTCCTGGCCGCCACCTCCGGCTGGGTCTCGATCCTGGCCGGCCTGTGCGTCACCGGGATCGGAGTCGGCCTGGCCGCCCCGGTGCTGGTCTCGGCCGCCCTGGCCGCCGTCCCCCGGCCCCGGTCGGGCATGGCCAGCGGGGCCGTCAACACGTTCCGGCAGATCGGTTACGCGCTCGGCATCGCCGCGTTCGGCTCGCTGTTCGCCAGCCGGGTCAGCCACGTGCTGGCCAGTGGCGGCGGCCACGAGCTGCGGGCGGCCTACGTCAGCGCTCAGAACGAGATCTACCTGGTGGCGGGGCTGATCGCGGTGGCCTGCGGGCTGCTGGCGATGGCGCTGATCCGGCCGGTGGGCTCGGAGCCCTTGGCCGCGCCGGCGCCGGCGGCCCCCGGGGCGGCGCCGGCGGCCTCGCCGGCCCGGGCCGGAATGTCGGAGGCCGGGCCTAGCGTGAGGTCATGACGGATACCGACGGGACCGGCCTGGGGACGCAGGCGGACGGGATCGGGCAGGCGCCGGCCGGCTACGCGACCGTGACCCCGTGGCTGATCTCAAGCGACACCAACCGGCTGATCGAGTTCGTGCAGCAGGCGTTCGGGGCCCACGAGCTGGGCCGGGTGCCGGGGCCGGACGGGCGCGTCGGCCACGCCGAGGTGCGGATCGGCGACGCGGTGGTGATGATGTTCGACCGGGCCGACGGCTGGCCCGGCACGCCCGGGTTCCTGCGCCTCCACGTGGCCGACGCCGACCTGGTCTACCAGCGGGCACTGGCGGCCGGGGCGACCTCGGTCACCCCGGTCACCGGCCTGTTCTTCGGCGACCGGGTCGGCCGGGTCCGCGACCCGCTCGGCAACATCTGGTGGATCCAGGCCCACGTCGAGGACGTCGACCCGGCCGAGCTGGCCGACCGGCCCCGCGACCCGGCTGCCCTGGCCGCGCTGCGTCTGGTGGAGACGTCGCTGGACGCGGCCATGCGCCAGCCTCCGAGCTGAGCGGCCCGGCGGCTCAGAACTCAGCCTTGAGCGCCTCGATCTCGCGGGCGTGCTCGCGCAGCTTGGTGTAGGCGGGCCGTTCCCGGATGCGGGCCAGCGCCCAGCGCACCGCCTCGGCCCGGCTGCTGGCGATCCCGGCCGTGATCAGCGTGTCCACCGTCTCCAGATCGTCGGGCCCGAGCCGCGCCATCATCGGCACCAGCGGCGCCTCGGCCCGGCCCGGCACCACGTCCGGCTCGGCCTGGCTGATCCGTGACGACGGCCCCGGGCGGTCGTCGGAGTAGCCGTCCCCGGCGATCACGAACTCGACCTCGGCCACCTGGGGCACGGTCTGCAGGTCGTGCCGGAAGCCCTGCACCGCCTTGCCCTGGCTGCGGCTGAACTCCTCGATGATCAGCGCGTCGGCGTCGGTGCCGTCCGGGCGCTGGCCGTCGGCCGGCTCGAGCACCAGCCGGACCAGCAGCGCGCCGGGCTCGATGGTGGGGTCGTCGCCGTACTGCCGGAGCACCACCCGCTGCACGGCGGAGCCGGGAAACCGGCGCCGGGCCAGGTGCTCGATCTGTTCCCGCAGGTGGTTGAGCTCGGCCTGGTCCATCGCCGCCTCCGCGTGTTCTTCCGTGCTTCCTGCTTCGCGCCTCGCGCCTCGTGCTTTCGCGAGAAATCAGCGTAACTCCAGAACCGGCCGATACGCCAGATAAGCGGCCGGACCAGATTGGGTAGTCGACGTAGCCCCGCTGGCCGCCGCGGTAATAGGTGCCGCGGTCGGGGGGCGCCAGCTGATGCCCGAGCGCCAGCCGGCTGACCAGGTCGGGGTTGGCGATGAACAGGGCCGCGAACGACACGGCGTCGGCCAGGCCCGCCTCGACCAGATCGGTTCCGGTGCCGGGGCCGTACCCGTGGTTGGCCACCAGCGGGCCGCCGAACAGCTTCCGGTAGCGGGCCACCGCCCCGGTGTCCGGCCTCCCGCCCGCCGGGTCGGGGGCCGGCCCGCGCAGGTGCAGATAGCCGAGCCCGCTCGCGCTCAGCTGGCGGACCGCCTCGTCGTGGCCGGCCAGGGTCGGCTCGTCGGCCGTGAACGGGTAGCCGTCCGGCCACGAACCAGGCCGCGACCCGGCCCGCGGCTCGTCCCGGATCGTCCAGAAGGGCGACAGCCGCACCCCCACCCGCTCCGGCCCGTCCCAGGCGGCCGCGACCGCGTCGGTGACCTCGCGCAGCAGGCGGCCGCGGTCGGACCCGTAACCGTCGCGGCGGCGGTTCAGCCGCGGGTGCAGGAACTGGGCCAGCAGGTGGGTGCCGTTGGCGGCGATCTCGACGCCGTCGAACCCGGCCCGCCGGGCGCGAGCGGCCGCCGCCCCGTAGTCAGCGACCGCCGCCCGCAGGTCGGCGGCGGTCATCGCGGCCGGGGCGTGGCCCGGCCCGTGACTGGCCCCCGGGTGCCAGAGCTGCAGCCCGATCCGGCCGCCGGCCGCGTGTACCAGGCCGGTGACCCGGGCCCAGGCCGCGACCTGGGCGGCGGTGAAGATCCCGGGGACATGCGGATAGGACCCGATCGCCCGCTCGCTGACCCAGGTGGCCTCGGCCACGATCAGGCCGGCGCTGGCCCGCTGGGCGTAGTAGGCCGCGTGCAGATCGGTCACGGTCAGCGTCCCGGGGTCGGCCCGGCAGCGGGTGGCCGGCGCCATCACCACCCGGTTGGGCAGCTCCAGGGCGCCCAGGGTGACCGGCCGCAGCAGCGGCGGGCGGTCACCGGGCTGGTTAGGCTGATGGTGGATCATTGGTTGTCTCGCTCCCTTGTTGTTGCACCGTCGGCGAAGCCATCGAGCAGACGGACGGCGGCAAGGAAAGGTGACCGATGGACGAGCAGCAGGCCGCAGCCGACGAGCTGGCGGCCCGGTTCGAGACCCACCGGGCGACCCTGCGCGGGGTGGCCTACCGCCTGCTGGGCTCGCTGGCCGAGGCCGACGACGCCGTGCAGGAGGCCTGGTTCCGGCTCAGCCGGGCCGACGCCGGCGCCATCACCAGCCTCGAGGCCTGGCTGCGGACCACGGTCGCGCGGATCTGCCTGGACATGCTGCGGACCCGGGCCGTTCGCCGCGAGGAGCCGCTGGACGGCCGTCCGCCCGCGGCCGTCGCCGGCGACGGGCCCGAGCAGGAGGCGGTGCTGGTCGACGCGGTCGGCCGGGCGATGCTGGTGGTGCTGGACACGCTGGCGCCCGCCGAGCGGGTCGCGTTCGTGCTGCACGACCTGTTCAGCGTGCCGTTCCGCCAGATCGGGCCGATCCTCGACCGCAACGAGGCGGCCACCAAGCAGCTGGCCAGCCGGGCCCGGCGCCGGGTCCGCGGGGTGCCCGCGGTGCCGGCTACCGAGCTGGCCCGGCAGCGGCCGGTGGTGGAGGCGTTCCTGGCCGCCACCCGCGACGGTGACCTCGGGGCGCTGCTGGCGGTGCTGGCCCCCGACGTGGTGCGGCGGGCCGACGTCGCGCTGGTGGGCCCCGGCCGGGCCACCGAACTGCGAGGCGCCGGCCGGGTGGGGCGGGAGATGGCGGTGTTCGGCGGCCGGTCCCGGTACGCGGCCCCGGCGCTGGTCAACGGGACGGTCGGCGCGGTCGTGGCCCCGCGCGGGCGGTTGCTGCTGGTCATCGCGATGACCGTGGCCGGGGACCGGGTGGCTGGGTACGAGCTGATCGCCGACCCGGCCCGGCTGGGCCAGGTCGAGCTGGCGGTGCTGGACGCCTAGCCGGGCTGGGCGCCTGGCCGGCTAGGCGGCCCGGATCTCAGACAGGTTGCGCGCTGAGCCCGGCCGCGCGGACGGCGGCCGCGATGTCGTCGGCGGTGGCCAGCTTTTCCATCTCCTCGGTCTGGTCCGGACCGGGTAGCGGCCGGGGAATGGAGGCGGGGAAGACGAGCATGGTGGGACCACCTTGGGGCGCCGTGCGAATGGACATTTTCAACTACATATGAGTCGCCTGAGGCCTGCTCCAGGTTCACACGGTTAGTAATTAATTACTACGAGTTAAGGACCAGGACGGCCAGTCGTTACCAGCTGGCCGGGTGCCGTCCGATCCGCTCCGGGGCCGTTGCTTCTATTGACCCCGGGGTAGGGGACCGGTCAGGCTGAACGAGGAGCCCGCCGAAGGGGACGGGCCCTGGAAAGGTGCCAGATGAGCCCAGCGGTGCAGATTGGCCGCACCTACCCGCGGCCGTCGCCGGGCCGTCCCCTCGACCGGGCCGCGCGGGGCCGTCCTGCCCCGGCCGCCGCCGCGCCGCTGATCCCCGCGCAGGCGCCGCCCGCGCCGCCCGCCGCGGGCGGGGTGATCAAGTTCCAGACCCCCGAGGTCGTGTTCGGGCCGGAGTCGCTGGCCGAGTCGGGGTTCGCGGCCCGCCGGATCGGCGCCCAGCGGCCGTTCGTGGTCACCGACCCGGGCCTGATCGAGGCCGGCTGGGCCGGTCAGCTGCTCAAGTACCTGGCCGACGTCGGCCTGCAGGCCACCGTGTGGTCGGGGGTCACCCCCAACCCCAAGGACTTCGAGATCGCGGCCGGCTACCGGCGCTACCTGGAGTCCGGCGGCGACGTCATCATCGCGATCGGCGGCGGGTCGTGCATCGACGCCGCCAAGGGGATCGCGATCCTGATCGGCAACGGCGGCGACATCCTCGACTACGCCGGGGTCGACCGGGTCAGCCGCCCGATCCCGCCGATGCTGATGATCCCGTCCACGGCCGGGACCGGCGCCGACGTCTCCCAGTTCTGCATCATCACCGACACCACCAGCGCGGTGAAGGTGACGATCATGGGCCGCGCCCTGGTCCCCGAGATCTCCGTCACCGACCCGCGGCTGCTGGCCACCATGCCCGGTGACCTGGCCGCCGCCACCGGGCTGGACGCGCTCACCCACGGCATCGAGGCCTACGTCTCCTGCGCCCACAACCCGCTGGCCGACGGGCACGCGCTGAGCGCGGTCCGGCTGGTGTTCGGCAACCTGCCGCGGATCGTGGACCGCGGGGCCCAGGGTGAGCGCCGCGACCACATGGCCCAGGCCAGCCTGGAGGCCGGGATGGCCTTCACCAACGCGCTGCTGGGGGCCACCCACGCCATGAGCCATCAGGTCGGCGGCCTCCTCGACCTGCCCCACGGGGTGGTCAACGGGGTGCTGCTGCCCCACGTGATCAGGTTCAACGCGGCCGCGGTGCCGGACCGGTTCGTGCCGCTGGCCGAGGCGGCCGGGCTGCCGGTCGCGGGCATGCCCGGCGAGGAGGCCGGGAACCTGCTGGCCGACCGGGTCCGGGCCATCGGCGACGAGCTCGGGGTGCCCCGGAGCCTGGCCGAGCTCGGGGTCCGCCCGGAGAACGTGCCCACCCTGGCCGAGAACGCGCTGGCCGACGCCTGCCTGGCCACCAACCCGCGCCCGGTGTCCCGGGCCGACCTGGACACCCTGTTCCGGGCTGCCCTCTGACGCCGATGCCGCCCGCGGAATCAGTCCCCGGCGACCTGCCCCGCGAGGTGGACCAGCCCACGCTGAGCAGGCTGACCGGGGTCCGCTCGGGCAAGCAGTCCTACTACGCCGAGCTGCGGCGGACCGAAGCCCGGATGACCTCGGCGGTCCAGGCCCTGGAGGGGATCTCCGGGGCGCTGGTGCGCACCCGCGACGACCCCCGGGCGCTGCTCGAGGAGGTGCTGCGGGCGGCGGCCGGCCATCTGCGGGCCGATTGGACGCTGATCGCGCTGCGCGACGGCGAGCTGCCCGCCCTCGACATGCGGTTCCTGGCCACCGACCCGGACGGCGCGCTCATCGAGTCGGTGTCCGAGCTGCCGGACTGGCTGACCCGCGAGCTGGCCAAGATGCGGGGCGCGGCCGACCCCTCCCCGGCCACCGGGCCCGGCTGGGTGCAGGTGCCGATGACGCTGGACGGTGCCGTCCTCGGCCGCCTGATCGCCCACTATGACCACTCCCGCCAGCTGATCGAGCACGCCGACCTGTGGGTGCTGCGGATCCTGGCCGACCAGGCGGCGGTGTCGATGCACACCGCCACCCTGTACGCGACCGGCGCCGACCTGCGGCTGCGGGCCCAGCAGCTGTACGACGAGATCGCCCGCAGCTCCCAGGACCTGCGGACCCGGACGGCCGAGCTGGAACGGGCCGAGGGACGGCTGCGGGTGCTGCACCAGCGGGAGCTGCTGGACGCCGAACGGCACCGGATCGCGCTCGAACTGCACGACAGCGTGGCCCAGTACGTGCTGTCGGCCGGGCTGGCGGTCGAGGTGTGCCGGGCCGAGGCGGCCGACCGGGGTGACGGCGACGGCGCCCAGCGGCTGGTCGACGCCCGTGACCTCATCGCCAAGGCGGGCGACCAGGTCCGGTCGGTCATCTACGCGCTCAACCACGAGCCCCGCGACGGCAAGGCGCCGATCCTGTCCGAGCTGCTGCACGGGCTGGCCGCCCAGCACCGCCCGAACCTGGACGTCAGCGTGCGGCTGGAGGGCCGTCCGCAGCCGATGAGCCCGATCGCCGAGCACGCGCTCGCCCGGATCGCGGGCGAGGCCCTGTTCAACGTGTCGCTGCACGCCAAGGCGACCCGGGCGGTGATCCGGGTCCGCTACGCGCCGGCCGGCACCTCGATGTGGATCAGCGACGACGGGTCCGGCGATCCGGCCCAGCTCCGCCGGCTGCTCCGGCTGACCAACCAGGCCGACTCCGACGGCCGCCACCAGGGGCTGGCCAACATGGCCCGGCGGGCTCAGGAACTGGGCGGCTCGTTCGCGGTGGGCCGGGCCAAGCTCGGCGGCATCCGGCTCGAGATCCGCATCCCGCCCGAGAACCCGGGGCCGGGGAGCGCCGGCCCGGCCGGGAGCACCTCGTGATCGACCTGGTGCTGGTCGACGACCACGCGGTGGTCCGCCAGGGGCTGCGCTCGGTCCTCGAACGGGCGCCCGACGTGCGGGTGGTGGGGGAGGCGGCCACCCCCGACGAGGCCCTGCAGGTGGTGGCCGACACCAAACCGTCGCTGGTGCTGCTCGACCTCAAACTGTCCTCGGCCCCCGGCCTGGAGGGCCTCGACCTGTGCGCCCGGCTGACCACGACCTACCCCGGCCTGGCGGTGCTGGTGCTCACCACCGCGCTGGAAGATCAGCTGGTGGTGACCGCGCTGCGCAACGGGGCCAAAGGCTACGTGGTCAAGGAGGTCGACACCTCCGAGCTGCTGCGCGCGATCCGCGCCGTCGACCAGGGCGAGAACGCCTTCGACCCCCGCAGCTCCTCGGCCATGGTCCGCGGGCTGACCGCCAGCCCCGGCCCCGGCGAGGCACAGTTGACCCCGCGCGAGCTGGAGGTGCTGCGGCTGCTGGCCCACGGCCTGTCCAACCGGGAGATCAGCGAGCGTCTGTTCATCGCCGAGACCACGGTCAAGTTCCACGTGGCCAACGTGATGCGCAAACTCGAGGTGACCCGCCGCAGCGAGGCGGTCTACGTGGCCAGCCAGCTCGGTGCCATCTGAAGCGCACGCACCGATCAGGACGCCCGATCGGGTTCTCCGGCTTTCAGAGTTTGGATGTACGAGTCGAAGCATGGATGATCTTCGTCATCCATGATCTGAGCCAGCGCCTCGTGAAGGTCATAGTTCGCCAGCTGCGAGTCAAGAAGCCCGGTGCTGCCGGTCCAGCGACATGATGCTCAGGGACCGGTGCTGGCGCCGGTCGTCGGCCCCGGCGAGCCGGGCGATGGCGGTACCGACGAGGGTGGCTTCGACGATGTGATCGTGGCGGCCGACCTTTTCCGGGCAGTCCCGCTGCCGTACCCGCATCTCCATGGTGGCGATCACCACGCCGTCGGCACCGAGTCGCCTGACGTCGTTTTCCAGCTGGTGCCGGGCGTCCTGCCGGGACTGGCTGACCAGCTCGGTCCAGCCGGCGACCTCGGCGTTGCCCGAGCCCCAGCGCGCCTGCCGGGATGTCGTGCGGTCGTCGTGCCGCGATCCGATCGAGACACCCAGCACCAGCCCCACGGGTACCCAGCCCGCCACCAGCAGCTTGGCGAAGTCCTGCCCCGATACCTCAGCGGTGAAGGGCACCGGCTGGTCCCGGGGGACCTCTCGCGCGCGGACCGCGGTGCCGATGGCCGTGAACTGTGGCCCGCCGAGGGGGAACGAACCCCGGGTCACCTGGACGCCGACCACCCCGTGCCCGCCCAGCTCGGCACACTCGGTGGTCATCCGGCCCACGGCGGTGTGCCGGGCCAGCTCCATGGTCTCCACCAGCGGGCTGAACGACCCGGCACCGCCCCGCCCGGACACCTGGGCCGGGGGCCGGGGTGGTAGCCCGCCGCCGGGCGACCCGCTCGCCGGGCAGGTGTACCCGTCGGCTGGCCCGGTGCTGTAGACGGCCGCCCCGAACACCTGGCCGACGGGTTCGTAGCCCACGCTGCGGATGGCCGCGAACTCACCGGTGCTGAGCGCGGACCCCCAGGTACCGCTGGACCGTAGCTCAGTTATCCGCGCTTCGGCCACCGGGGGCAGCTCCTCGCTCACGGTGTCAGCCTAAGCCGGTTTCGCTTTTTCCGTTCATCATGGTCATCCGGAGCCGCCGCCGGGATGCCTTCGGCCCGCGCCCCACCAGAACAGCGGCAACCAGCCGCTGGCCGAGGGTCCCGCGAGCCCGCCGGGCCTCGACGCGCAGCCGGTCTCGTTCGCCGGCCCGCCGGGCGTCGTCCTGGGCGGCCTTCATCGAGTATTCGTGCCAGGTCATGGTCGCTGCTCCCCTGGTGCTGTCCGGCTCTCGGATGGTTCGGTGGTGGATACACCGCGCCGCCGGGAAACTGGGCGCCCGCCAGCCGCCCAGTTCGCCGCCCGGGCGGTGTATGTATCCGGTGGAAGGGCCACGCGACCTGGAAGGATGCTGCGCAGGATGATGACAGCCGAGCTGCTCTCCCGGGCGCGGGCCGGAGATGGCGAAGCGTTCCGGGAGCTGACCGGGCCGCACCGGCGGGAGCTGCAGGTGCACTGCTACCGGATGCTCGGCTCCATTCAGGACGCCGAGGACGTCCTCCAGGAGACGATGCTGGCCGCCTGGCGGGGCATCGGCGGGTTCACCGAGGAACGGGCTTCGCTGCGCACCTGGCTGTACAAGATCGCCACCAACCGGTGCCTCAACGCGCGCCGCGCCGCCAGCCGGCGCCCGGCCCGGGAGTGGGACGTGCCCCGGTCCGGGCCGCTCGTGCCGACGCCGCGCGACGAGCCGGCCTGGCTCCAGCCGTTTCCTGACACCCTGCTCGACGGGGCCGACAGCGGGCCGCCCGGGCCGGAGGCCCGCTACGAGCAGACCGAAGCCGTCTCACTGGCCTTCGTGACCGCCCTGCAGCTGCTGCCGCCCCGTCAGGTCGCCGTCCTCATCTTGCGCGACGTCCTCGGGTTCCACGCCAGCGAGGTGGCGGCCATGCTGGAGGTGACCCTCGAATCGGTCAACAGCACCCTCAAACGAGCCCGGGCCAGCCTCCAGCGCCGGGAGCAGGTGGTCGCCGGGCACCAGCCGCCGCCGGCCGTCGGCTCACCGGCCGAGGACGCGATCGTGGCCAGGTTCGCCCGCGCGTGGGAGTCGGCTGACCTCGACGCGCTGGTCGCCCTGCTGACCGACGACGCCTTCATCGCCATGCCGCCGGTACCGTTCGGCTACGAGGGCCGGGACGCCGTGATCCGCTACTGGGCCAGCCTGTTCGCCGCCGACCGCCGGTTCGGCCTCGTCCCGGTGCGAGCCAACGGCCAGCCCGCGTTCGGGGCCTACCAGCGCGGCCCGGTCGGCGACCGCCACGCGACCGCCTTGTACGTGCTCACCCTGGCCGGCGGGCGGGTCCGCGGCATGACCCGTTTCGAGGCCAGCGTCCTGCCGTGGTTCGGGCTACCGCGCTCACTCCCGGGCCGGTAGCGGCGGCGGGAACGGTGAGTACTCCACCTCGCCGGATCTGAAGTGGTACTACTTTTGCGAGGGCTGATGGCCGTGTCAATCACCGCGAGCGAGGCCCGCAAGGGACTCTTCCCGCTGATCAAGAAGGTCAACGAGGACCACGACGCGATCGAGATCGTCTCCCGGCACGGTAACGCCTTCCTGGTCTCCGCCGAGGACTACGCCGCTCTGCGTGAGGGCGCCTACCTGCTGCGCTCGCCGGCCAACGCCCGTCGGCTGCTCAGCGCCTACGAGAACGCTCTGAACGGGATCAACACCGCCGAGCATGCCCTGATCGACCCCGACGCGGACGTTGGCAGCACCAGGTGAGGCTGGTCTTCGAGGACCAGGGCGGGGATGACTACACGTCCTGGCTCGAGACCGACCGCAAGATGCTCGCGCGAATCAACAAGCTTGTCGAGGACGTGCGGCGAGATCCGTTCACCGGCATCGGCAAGCCCGAGCCGCTCAAGTACCACCTGCCAGGGGCGTGGTCTCGGCGGATCGATGACGAGCACCGCCTCGTCTACATTGTCACCGAAGCGGAGATCATCATCCTCGCGGCCCGCTACCACTACTGACCCCTGCTGGCCCTCAGTTATCTGCTGACCCGCGCCGACCGCATCAAGCGCTGCGTGCATCCGGCCTGCGTTCTGTGGTACCTGGACACCAGCCGCTCCGGCACCCGCCGGTGGTGCTCGATGAGCGTGTGCGGCAACCGGACCAAGGCGAACCGCCACTACCAGCGGCGGGCCGCCGCTGACGAGTGACCGGAGACTTGATGGCGGACCAGGACACTTTCGCCGGGTACCGGGTGGTGGTGACCGGCGGGGGCGGCGGTATCGGTGGCGAGATCAGCCGGCGCTTCGCGGCGGCCGGGGCCGAGGTCACGGTGGCCGACCTCAACGCCGAGGCGGCCCGGCAGGTCGCCCAGGACATAACGGCCCGCGGCGGGTCGGCGGCCGCCTGGCCGGTCGACGTGACCGACCAGGACGCGGTCGGCCGGCTGTTCGCGACGCTGGGCGAGTCCGGCCAGACGCTGGACGTCCTGGTCAACTGCGCGGCCCGGGCCAGTGACGTGCCGTTCGACCGGCTGCCGGCGGCCGAGTTCGACCGGGACGTGACGGCCACGCTGACGTCAGCGTTCCTCTGCATCCAGGCCGCCTTGCCGTTGCTGCTGCGCTCCGCCCGCGAGGCCCGCGAGGCCCGCGAGGCCCGGGACGCCCGCAGCCCGAACGTGGTCAGCGTGGCCTCGGTCAACGGGCTGGCGGCGTTCGGGAACGAGGCCTACAGCGCGGCCAAGGCCGGGCTGATCAACCTGACCCGGAACCTGGCCGTCCGCTACGGGCCGGCCGGCGTCCGGTTCAACGCGGTCGCGCCGGGCACCGTCCAAACCCCGATCTGGGAGCAGCGGCTGGCCGCCCGCCCTGACCTGCTGGAACGGATCGAAGGCCTCTACCCCCTGCGCCGGGTGGGCACCCCCGGCGACGTCGCGGCCGCCTGCCTGTTCCTGGCCTCGCCCGGCGCCAGCTGGATCACCGGGCAGACCCTGGCCGTGGACGGGGGCGTCACCGCGGGCCACAGCGACCTCATCCAGGCGATCTTCGGCGACGCCTAGCGGCCCGGCCAGGCGCCGCCCAGCCGCCCAGCCGCTCAGTTAGCTTGAAGGCCAGGTGCGGAGGGGTCGGCCGGTAGACCAGCTCCTGGATGCGGCCGTCAAAGGTACCGCTCTCCAGCAGGTCGAGGTCGAAGTCGCCGCCCCCCGCGAACACCGGCTCGTCCCCGGTCTGGGCCGCGACCACCGGGAACACGGTGATCTGGATCCGGTCGACCAGGCCGGCCGCCATCAGCGCGCGGTTCAGCGAGAGGCTGCCGTGCGAACGGATCGGCACGTCCGACTCCGCCTTCATCCGCCGCACGATCTCCACCCCGTCACCCTTGGCCACGGTCGCGTCGGGCCAGTCCACCGGGCCTTGCAGCGTCGAGGAGACGACGGTGCCCGGGTAGTTGATCATCCGGTCCATCCAGGCGTCGCGGTCCTCCGGGCCGATCGCGGGCAGCATCTGCAGGAACAGCCCGAACGTGGTGGCCCCGAACACCATCCGCTGCTCGCCGTCGTAGGCCGCCCGCCGGTGGTCGAGGAACTCGGGCCCCTGCTTGCCCCAGTAGCCGCCCCAGTCACCGGGCGGCCCGTACGAGGCGTTGCCGTCGAGGCTGGTGAACACGTCAAAGGTGTAGGTCGCAGTCATGCCAACCCAGACTCGGCCCCGGCCCGGAACTCATCGGTCCTGGCCGCCAGGGGACACCGCCAGGCCACACCGCTACGGCACAATGACCGGCTGGATCACCACCGGGCCGAGCGTCGGGTTGAGCTCGGTTGCCTGCGCGACTCCGGCCGGCGTGATAACGTCCATGGCCTTGGGCACGGTCGTCGGGTCGGCCGAGCAGATCTTGGCGGCCCCGCCGGTGGCGCAGACCCCGAACGAGTAGGCGCCCGGCGTGGCGGTGAACGCCCGGGCCAGGTCCGGGCTGAATCCGTCCTGGCCGGTCAGCACCACGCTGAAGCCCCAGCCGGACGTCGGGGTGCCGAACTGCGCCTCGGGCAGCGCCACCGTGATGGTCTTGTCGGCCTGGACGGCCAGCGCGGACGCGGTGCCGACCGAGGTGCCCGTAGCGTTCACCCACACCGGCGAGGCGAACCCCTGGACCTCGACCCGCTGGCTCCAGGCTCCGGACGGCGCGATCGTGTAGTTGCGGGAGGCGTACGCGGCCTGGGTGGAGGTGCTCGAGGCGGCCGGCACGTGCACGTAGAAGTCGAGCAGCTGCGCCCCGTCGAGCGCCCCGAACGTCGGGACCAGGGTGCGCAGCGTGACCCGGAGGTAGGCGTAGGTGCCGTCGCTCAGGACCTGGAACCGGGTCAGGTCGAACGACCCGGCCACGAAGTCCGGCGCGGTCGGGTACTGGTAGGTGCCCGGTCCGTTGTCGTCGCCGGTGGGGTCGGTCACGTCGAGCACCGTGCTCCCGCCGCCCTCGGCGCTGACCGTGACCTGGGCGTAGCCGGTGCTCCGGCCGCCGGGCGCGGTCGCCGTCGCGGTGATCGCGTTGGTGCCGAAGCCGACCGGCACGCTGGCCGAGAAGGACCCGTCGGACCCCGCGGTCGTGCTGATCACGGTGGCGGCCTCACTGGTCGTGGTGTCGTCGGCTTCGATCGACACCGCCGATCCGGGTGTGGTCGTCCCCGTCACCGTGGTGGTGGCGGTGGTCAGGGTGGCACCCGAGGCGGGTGCGGTGATCGTCACCGGCAGCGAGCCGGGTGCGCCGTGGGTGATGTAGCGGCTGGTCGTGACGGCCGGGGTGTCCACGTTGTGGCCGGCCGTCAGCGAGGCGATCAACCGTACTTCCTGGGACTGTGCCCAGGTCAGCGGCGACGCCGAGCCGGCCGCCTTACCGTCGGTGAACCCGATGGAGGCCGTGGCCGGGTCGCTGCCGTACGGCGAGGGAGCCAGGTCCGGGTCTTCCCAGGCCTGCTCGGGCACCAGCCCGACCCCGGAGGAGAAGTCGATCATCGCCTGCAGCAGGGACTTCGCGCCGCTGGCGTTACCGTCGGCCAGGTCAGACTCGGCCCGCTCCCCGGACAGGACCGGCCACAGGTGCCCGGTGCCGGTGTCGGTCGGCGGCCACGGCGCCCCGGTCGTGCTGCAGGAGTCCTGGCTCGGCTGGTAGCAGTCGCCGTATCCGTCGGCGCTGCCGGCGGCGGCCGAGTTGCCGTACCGGTAGTAGCCGGTCCCGCTGGGCGTGGTCACCGAGATCTGCTTGTCGTAGATCGCCAGCGAGGCCTGGATGTCGGGGTCGGTGACCGGCAGCTCGCCCAGCCGGGCCAGCTCCTGGAAGCCGCCGTCGAGGACGCTGCGCTGGTCCAGGGTGGGACCGCCGTTGCCGAGGCTGTAGCTGATCGCGGCGTTCGGGTCGCCGGTCTTGGACAGCCGGATGAAGTAGGCCGGCCCGTCCGGGCCGGTGGTGGTGACCGTCCACTTCTTGATGTTGCGCTGGAAGTCGTCGGCGGTGGCCTGGTACAGATGGGCCCGCGCGGTGTCGCCGTGGCTGGCGGCGATCGCCGAGGCGGCGGTCAGCCCGGCGATCTCAGCGGCGATCGTGGACGGCGAGTAGCCGGTCTGCTCCTCCCAGCGCTCCACGCCGTCCGAGGGCCCGTTGGCGACCAGGAAGTCGGCGGCCGGGCGGATGTGGTCGCGCCACAGCTCGGTGTCACCCCCGAGCCCGGACTCCTGCGCCATCAGGATCGGATAGGAGGTCTCGTCCAGTTGCAGGCCGCCGGTGTCGGGCGCGGCCTTGCCGTTCAGCAGCGAGTTGCGCGGCATCGCCCCCGATGGGAGCTGCTGCTTGTCGAACAGGAACAGCGTGGCCGCCCGGGCGGTGGCCACGTCCCCGTCGGCCAGCAGCCCGGTGAACGTCTCGTACAGGTCCCGGGCGAACACCTCGCGGTAGGAGCCGAAGTAGGAGGGCTCGCCGTTCGCGGTCACCCCGGCCGGTACCGACTGGCCCCACGGGCTGGCCAGCGAGGCCACGATGGCGCCGGGGTGGGTCTTGTCCTCGCTGGCCTTCAGGACGTTGGCCGACAGGTAGTAGTGAGCGGCCTGGGTGGCCGGGCGCTTGAGTCCGGCGTCGTAGCTGGCCCAGCCGAGCAGGTACCTGGCCGTGGCCAGGACAAACGGCTGGTTCATGGAAGTCCTGGCCACCGATACGGACTGGGCCTGGTCGCGGCCGAAGCCCAGCGCCAGCGTCAGCTGGTGGCTGCTGCCTGGGGTCACGTTCTCGGTCGCCACGATGTGGCCGTCGGGCGCGGAGGTGTAGGAGGTCAGCGTGTGCGCGGTGTCGAGCTGGGTGAGGCCGTCGCTGGCGGTGCCCTCGTAGCCGACGCTGGCCCCCTGGTCGGCCGACGACGTCAGGGCCATGTAGGTCGGCACCGCGTAGTCCCGGTTGGTGGCGTTGGTCACCGTGTTCGTGCTGTAGACGACCGGGACCGGCGATCCGGCGGAGGTGTCGACCACCCCGGTGTTGGCGCCGGCGTTCTCGGTCCCGCCTCCGCCGTTGCCGTTGACGTGGGCGTCGAGCCGGGCGTACAGGTGCAGGCCGGCCAGGCTGGTGCTCGAGCCGGGCGTGTCCTGCAGCGTGGTGTGCATCAGCACGGTGTCGCGGGCCGGGTCGGTGATGTAGGTGGTGACCAGCCGGAAGCCGTGCTTGTTGTCGGTCGAGGTGACCGTGCAGGACATGCCGGTGGGGTCGGCGGCCACCGTGTACGTCATGTCCCGGGTCTGCAGGTCGGTGAACGTGGACCCGTCGGTCACGACGTACTGCAGCGTGCTCACGTTGGTGTTGTCGACGGTGGGCTCGTAGACGTCGGACAGCACCCCGTCGGCCACCGTGTACCAGACCTTGGAGCCCGTGCCCGCGGCCGTACCCACGCAGTCCTTCCGGGCCAGGTCGAAGTACGACGGCGCCCCCGGGGCGCCCGGCGCCGCTCCGGCCGAGGCAGCCGCCCTGGCCGCGCTGGCGCCGGTGGCCGCGGGCACGGCGACCGCCAGGCCAGTTATGACGGCCGCGCTCCCGGCCAACGCGAAGATACGGCGTCCACGTGCCATGGCCAGCCCCTCCATCGTCCTGCCGGCAGCGAGCCAGCAGGGTCAATTTTGAGCTTCATCCCACCAAGCACGGACGTCAAGACACACTTTGCAACACCTGGCCGCCGCAGGCTGGCCAGGGTCAGCCGGGCACGACCCGCAGCGGCACCGACTCGTAGCCGCGGACGACCGGGTTGCGGCCGCGGACGGGCTCTCCGGTCAGCTCGAAGGCGCCGGCCTGCGCGACGAGCGCCTCGAGCAGAACCGCCGCCTCCATCCGCGCCAGCCCCTGACCGGTGCAGGCGTGCGGTCCGTAGCCGAACGCCAGGTGGTCGAGCGGATTGCGGCCGATGTCGAAGGCGTCGGGGTCCGGGTACTTGGCCGGGTCACGGTTGGCCGCCGCCCAGTGCAGCATGACCTTGGCGCCCGCCGCGATGACCGACTCGCCGATGGTGACCTCCCGGTTGGCGACGCGGAAGAAGCCGATGACCGGGGTTTCCAGCCGCAAGACCTCCTCGAAGATCTGTGGGCCGAGGCGCCCGTCGGCCTTGAGCGCCGCCCAGACGTCCGGCCGGTCGGCCAGCAGCCGCAGCAGGGCCCCGATCGCGTTGACGGTGGTGTCCAAGCCGGCCACCAGGTAGGCGCTCAGGGTCTTGATCGCGGCCAGCTGGGTGAGCCGCCCGTCGTCGACGGCGTCCATGACCGCCTCGCCCCAGCTCCCGGGGGTGAGCTTGGACCGGTCGGCCATGGTGCCCATCCACTCGGTGTACGTCATCAGCTGCGGCAGGTGCTCCATGACGTAATCGTTGAACGGGCCGAAGCCGGCGAACGTCGCGTCCGCCCCCGGCTGCAGGGTCTCCCGGCCCTCGGCGGGCAGGCCGACGAGATCACCGATGACGTTCACCGGGTAGACCCGGGCGATGTCGGCCACCCCGTCGAACGTCCCGCGCGCCACCATCTCGGCCACCAGCCGGTGGGCGTAGTCGCTGATCTGCTCGCGGGTCCTGGCCAGGCCCCGGGGCGCGAGCTTGTCGGACAGCACCGCCCGCAGGGCGCCGTGCTCGGGCGGGTCCGAGGCGAGGACCGACCCCACCAGCTGCTGGTTGAACTCCTCGGTCAGGGCCACCCCCTGGGCCGAGGTCAGCGACCGCCAGTTGCCGGTGGCCGCGCGAACGTCCTGGTAGCGGGTCAGCACGTAGAAGTCGTACCTGGGGGCGTAGACCACCGGACCCAGGGCGCGCACCCGGGCGAGGACCGGGAACGGGTCCGCGACGACCTCCGCCGAGAACAGGTCGATGTCGATCTCCGGTTGCCGGAGCGTGTTGGTCATGTCGGGCTCCTCGGGCTAGCTCGGGCTAGTGTGCGTCGGGCGCGAGTGACGACGGGATGCCGTCGGCCCGGTGCTGACGGTCCAGGTCCTGGAGCAGGCTTTCGACCGGCTGGTCGAGGTCGACGGGCTGCTTGTACGGCTGGGGCACGTCGCCCAGCCCGGTCGCCGCGAACACCTCACTGCGGTTGCCTTCGGGGTCGTAGAAGTAGATGCCGACGGCCATGCCGTGCGTCACGATCTCGTGGAAGGTGGCCTCGGAGGCCGCCAGCCGCTGCTTGAAGCCCTGGAGGTCTTCGAGCGACTCGCACATCCAGCTGATCTGGTTGATGAGCAGGCCGGGGTCGTGGTTGGTGCGCCCGGACATCAGCGCCAGTTCGTGGTGCGCCTTGTCCGGTCGCGAGCTCAGGAACACGGCTCCGGGCGTGACCCCCGCGCCGGTGGCGTCGGTGATCTGCAGGCCCATCACCTCGGTGTAGAACCTCGTCATCTTGGCCAGGTCGTCGACCCAGAGCCCGACGTGGGCCAGTCGCTGAATTGCCATGGTGCGTCCTTTCCGCAGTGGCGCTGAGGGCCGCAAGGTGCTGAGGGCCCCTCAGCGGCACACGTTCCTGAGCTCGCCGATTCCCTCGATGGCGGTGGTGAGCACGTCGCCGGGCTTGAGGAACCGAGGCGGCTTCATCAGGCCGCCGACGCCGCTCGGGCTGCCGGTGGCGATGATGTCGCCGGGCAGCAGCGTGATGACCTG
Organism: Actinomycetota bacterium; assembly: GCA_019240215.1. GTDB lineage: Bacteria > Actinomycetota > Actinomycetes > Streptosporangiales > Streptosporangiaceae > Bog-532. The sequence goes on from JAFAYQ010000058.1 coordinate 34,282, forward strand.
GCTCATGTAGGAGATGAGGGCGGGGACGCCGAACAGCAGGTCGGAGGTCCGCGACTTCTGCATCTGTGCGCCGTTGACCGAGCAGGTCAGCTCGAGGTCGACCTCGCCGGGCGGGAACTCCTCGGGGGTCACCAGGTAGGGGCCGAGGGGGGTGGTGGCCTCGAACGTCTTGCCCGCCAGCCAGGTCGGCCCGCGGTGCTGCCAGTCGCGGACGGTGACGTCGTTCATGATCGTGTAGCCGGCCACGGCGGCCAGCGCGTCGGCCGCACTGACGTCGCGCACCGGCTGGCCGATCACGACGGTGAGCTCGACCTCCCAGTCGGTTTGCTCGCTCACCGTGGGCAGCCGGAGGTCGTCGCGGGCCCCGATCAGCGCGGCCGGGAACTTGGCGAAGAAGAACGGGTGCTCGGGTGTCGGGCGCCCGGTCTCCGCGATGTGCCCCTTGTAGTTGAGGCCGGCACAAATGATCTTGTCCGGCCTGGTGACCAGCGGGGCGAAGGACGCCTCCGCGGCCGGCACCCGCACGCCGCCGGCCGCCCGGGCGATGTCCGGCCAGCCGGGCCGGCGGAGCAGGTCGGTGAGCTCGTCCTCGAAGACCACGAGGGTATCGCCGTCGGCCCGGGCCGCCCGCGTCCGGCCGTTCAGGCGGATGTTCGCCAGACGCATCCTCGCGTCCTTTCACTGGGAAGCTCTCTGGGGAGCTCACTGAGAAGCAGCGATGCCGGTCAGGTTCGCACCGGAACGTGACGCCGGCCATGTTCGGGCGGTACGGCGAATTTCCCGGAACGTGTCCGTCGCGTACATGGGGCAGGGCCGCCCGCCCGGCTAACTTCGCAGTCGTGCCCGTGCGTCGCTGGCGGCCGGTTCCGCTCCCCGAAGGCCTCGGGATCTCGGCTCCCGAGGACTTTGTCCTGGAGCGCTACGAAGCCGAGGTCGTGCTCGACCCCGGCCACCCGGGCAACCAGGGCATCGCGGGCCTGCCCGAGGCCGCGGGCCGTGACCAGGGCGTCGCCGTCACCCTCCAACTCCAGCTCCTGATACCGGCCGGCCGTGACGTGTCGACGTTGCTGGTCGAGGTGGTCAACCGTGGCCAGGCGGCCCACGTCCCGTTCGGCGGCTTCGCGGTCACCGCCCACCGGTCCGCCGTGGTCGGGCCGGCCCCGCCCGCCCTCGGCCGCGACGCGCTGGTGCTCCGCGACCGCGGCGGGGTCCTCTGGTGCGGGTGGCAGTGGGATCTGGCCGGGGCCGACCCGCGTCTGCTTTCGGCCACGGTGCCCGAGGCTCCGCCCGAGGTCCATCGCACGCACCCGCCGGTCACCGTGACCCTGGCGACGGCCGCCCCCACCACCAGGCTCCCTTTGTTCGGGCGGCCGTGCGCGGCCTCGCCCTACCCGGTCGAGGACCTCAGCGACGGGCAGGCCGAGCTCCGGCGGATCACCCCGGGCCACGACACCGAAGAGCTCGTGCCCCGCTACCAGTGGGGCTTCGTCCGGGAACCCGGCCACCCGGACGGCGTCAGCGTCTGGTGTGCCGCGGGCTTTGCCCCCGGGAGCACCTACCGCCTCACGTTCCGCACCAGTCGCTGCCCCGTCGCCGGCGCCGCGATGCTCGCCGTCCGGGACGTCGTCGCCTTCCTCCGGTCCAGCGACCCGCCGGTGCCGTCACCGCTGGCCGTACCCCCGGCCACGGTCCTCGGCTACGGCAACTCGCAAGCGGGCCGGTTCCTGCGCCAGTTCCTCCACGACAACCGCAACGCCGACGACCGCGGCGCCCGGGTGTTCGACGGCCTGCTGGTCCACGCGGCCGGCGGACTCCGGAACGACCTCACCGCCCTGCACGCTCAGCCGTCAAAGGCGCCGCCCCCGGGCCGCCTTCCCGATGGCCCGATCGCGAGCGGCGCCCTGCTCGACCGGATGGCGCCGTCGGTCCGGCCGCGGGTGCTGTTCACCCACACCGCGGCCGAGTACTGGCGGGGAGACGCGGCCCGCACCCACCTCGACCCGGCGGCCGGCCGCGACCTGCCCGACCCGCCCGGTGCCCGGCACTACCTGTTCGCCGGGCTCGATCACTACGGCAGCCGCCGCCCGCCCGGCCCGGACGTGCTGTACCCCGTCAACGACGTCGACGCCGGGCTGCTGTTGCGAGCGGCCTACTGGGCGCTGCGCCGGTGGGTGCGCGAGGGGGCCGAGCCGCCTCCGTCGGCCGTACCCCGGTTCAGCGACCAGACGGTGGAACGCCGGAGCACCGTCCTGGCCCAGCTGCGCGCGGAGCCGGAGCCGGAGCCGGAGCCGGTCGCCCTGGAGCCGGACGACGGCCGGCCGCCGGTCATGGTCGCCGCCGTCGACGCCCAGCACAACGAGCGAGCCGGCGTCCGGCTCCCCGAGGTGGCGGTCCCGCTGGCCACGCTGACCGGCTGGAACCCGCGCCCGCCCCACGGGCCGGGCCCGACCACCCTGACCCCGCTGACCGGCGCCCGTTTCCCGCTGCCCGCCCCCAGCCCCGCCCCCGGCGCCGAACAGCGCTCCCGCCAGATCGCCGAGGACCTGGCCGCCCAGGCCCTGCTCCTCCCCGAAGACATCGCCGAATGCGTCCGCCGCGCCCTCAGCGGTCAAGCACCCGCCGCAGCCGCAGCGCCAGGTGAATCTCCAGCAACCGCTGCGGTTCCCGCCAGTCGGGACCGAGGATCGCGCTGATCCGTTCGAGCCGCTGCTTGACCGTGTTCACGTGGACGTGCAGCGGCTGGGCGGCCGCCACGCTGCTCGACCCGCAGTCCAGGAACGTCAGCAGCGTGTGCTCGAGGTCGCTCGACCGGCGGGCGTCGTAGTCGACCAGGGCGCCGATCGACCCGTCGATGAACCGCTGCGGGTCGCCGCCCCGGCCGAGCACCAGCCCGATGAAACCGAGGCTGCTCATGGAGACGGCCCCGTCCGGCCGGTCCAGGCTCTGCATGGCCTGCAGGCACTTCAGCGCCTCCTGCTGGGCGGTGCCCCAGTCGCCGACCCGGCCGACCGGGCCAGCCCCGGCCACCAGCGTCGGATGGTTCGACCGGGCCGCCACGCAGTCGTGGATCTCCCGGGCCGCCTGCTCGGCGTCTTTCCCGGGAACGACCGCGACCACCGTGCTGTGGTAGGCGGCCGCCATGCCGCCGAGGGGGTGGACGGCCGCGTGGGTGATCTCGGCCAGCCGTTTCCTCGGCAGGTCGGACGCTACGCAGGCCACGCAGACCGGGCCCCGCATGTCCAGGCCAAGCGACGCGGCCCGGCGCGGGAGGTGCAGGTCGTCCACGCCGAGGTCGAAGACGTCGCTGAAGAACTCCATCCGGCCCAGCTCGCTCACGTCGTTGACGTAGACGTCGTGGGTGATGAGCACGGTGGCCACCGCCGACACCCGGTAGAGGATCCGTTCGTCGAGCGCCTCGATGGGCTGGGCGGCGACCACGATCAGCACCGCCTGGGGCCGGTCGGTGGCGCGCACCGGCACCAGCGCGACGGCCCCGTCGACCTGCGGCATCGTGTGCTCGCGGGCGTACGCCACGGCCTGGCCGAGCAGGGCCGCCCCGGGCATCGAGGCCCGGCGGCCCGCCATCGCCAGCTGGCGCTGGTCGAGATCGAAGACCGCTACGCAGCCGCCGAAGAACGCGACCACCGCCAGGGTGAGGCCGTCCAGGGTGAGGTCGTCCATCGCGACCTCCAGCAGCTGCTCGTCGGCCTCGTGGAACCGCCGCAGCTCGGCGTACTCCCGGGAAACCTGGTCGAACGCGGTCTGCACCGCGGCCGCGTCGGCGGCGACCGCGGCCGCCCGCGTGTGCGCCTTGAGCAGCGGGACCGCGTGGGCCGCGAGCCGGTTGAGGACGTCGATCTCGTCGGGATCGATCTGGTGCGGGCGCCGCCAGGCGACGCTCAGCGCGGCCAGGACCTCGCTCCCGGACCGGAGCGGCACGCCGGTCGACGCCACGATCTGCTCGGCCGAGATGATCGGGTCGGACGCCCACAGGTTCGCGATCGCGGTGTCCTCGAGGTCGCCCGGTGCGCTGGCCGGCATCCCGGTGAGGAAGATCTGGCCGGGCGGTGACTCGCCGACCGGGACCCGGACGTCCGTGCTCAGGCTGGAGATCGCCCCGGTCACGGCGACGACCCGGGTGGCCGACAGCTCCGGGTCGAGCAGGTGCAGGGCGGCCGAGTCGGCCCCGGTCAGGCTGCGGGCGCGATCCACCAGCGCGTCGAACAGGCTGGGCAGGTCCTCCTGCAGGCTAAGCTGGAGCACCGCGTCCAGCAGCTCTTCCGCCTGGGGCATATCTCGGGCAGCCATACCCCTCCCAAAGAAATGGCCCTCCCATACATAGTGACACAGGTCACCAGGTGGCAAATTCTCCCTGACCGAGGAGAGTGGCAGCCATGAGCGATGGACCGGGCCCGCAGCCGCAGCGAGCGGGCGACATCGAGGTCGACGTCCTGGTGGCCGGCTACGGGCCGGCCGGTGAGGTGCTGGCGGGCGCGATCGCCCGGGCCGGGCACCGGGTCGCGGCCGTCGACCGCTGGCCCGCTCCGTACGGGCTGCCGCGCCTGGTCGGCTTCGACAGCGAGGCGGTTCGCATCGTCCAGTCGGTCGCCAGCGTCGACGAGGCGCTGCAGGACTCGATCGTGTTCGAAAACGTCAAGTGGTACGGCGCCGACGGCGAACTCAACATGACGATCGACATGACCGCGCGCGGCTCCGGCTTCGCGGGCAACTACAGCGTCTACCAGCCCGACATCGAGGCCGCGATCGAGCGCCGCACCGCCACCTACCCGAACGCGATCGTGCTGCGGGGCACCAGCCTGGTGGGCTTCACGCAGGACGACGCTTGTGTGACCGCGACGGTCGGGGGGTGGCGCAACTCCAAGGACGGCGTCGATCCGGCCACCCACCGCACGATCACCGCGAAATACCTGGTGGCCTGCGACGGCGCCCGCAGCACGGTCCGCACCCAGCTCGACGTCGAGCTGGAGGACTTCGGCGTCAACGAGCGCTGGCTCAACTTCGACACGCTGGTCAAGCGCCCCCTGCCGGCCGGGATGGCCGGCATCCAGTTCCACATGCGGCCCGAGCGGCCGTCCGTGTCCATGCCGATCGGGACCAAGCGCCACCGGTTCGAGATCCGCCTCCTGCCCGACGAGACCGAGGAGGAGATGGTCCGGCCGGAGGTCGCCTGGAACTGGCTCAAGGACCACGCCGGCCTCGGTCCCGACGATGTCGAGATCATCCGGGATCTGGTCTACCCGTTCCCGACCCGGATCGCGAAGCAGTGGCGGGCCGGCCGGGTCTTCCTGGCCGGCGACGCGGCCCACACCATGCCGCCCTACACCGGCATGGGCGCCTGCGCGGCCATGCGCGACGCCAAGAACCTGGCCTGGAAGCTCGACCTGGTCCTGCGCGGGCTGGCCGGCGACGCGCTGCTCGACACCTACCAGCCCGAGCGCGAGCAGCAGTACCGGCCGCTGGTGCAGGTCTCGGTCATGCTCTGCCAGGCGGTGAACCTCAGCGATCCCGAGGCGGCCAAGGCGCGCGACGCCGCCATGCGTTCGCGGCCGTCGCCGCCCGCCTTCTTCCCGGGGCCCAAGACCGGCTACCTGCACCACGAGGCCGACGGCTCGGTCGCTGCCCCCGTCGGCGACGCCAGCCCGCAGGGGGTGGTCCGGCGCGGCGCCCAGACCGGCCGCTTCGACGACGTGGCCGGGGGCGGCGGCTTCTCGCTGGTCGCCGACTTCGACCCGGCCGCCGCGCTGAGCGCCGAACAGCTGGCCCGGCTGCAGACGGTCGGCATCGCGATCGGCAGCCTGGACCCGTCATCCCCGTTCCACGTCGAGGACGTCGACGGGACCTACCGGACGTTCTTTGGCGCCCAGCAGGTCAAGGCGTTCATCGCCCGGCCCGACTTCCTCCTGTTCGGACTGGCCGCGAACGAGGACGAGCTCCGCGGCCTCGTCGACGAAGTGCTGAGCGGCCTGTGAGCGAGGTAATGAAACCGATGGATAAAACGTGACCGATCCGATCGTCACCACCACCGCCGGCGACGTCCGGGGCACCTGGCAGGACGGCGGCGCGGTCTTCCTCGGCATCCCCTACGCGGCCGCCCCGGTCGGCGACCTCCGGTTTGCCGCCCCGCAGCCGCCGGCGCGGTGGCGCGGGGTCCGCGACGCCACCCGGCCCGGCCCCACCCCCCAGCGGCGGCTGCTGGGGCTGGAGCCGAGTTTCCCCGAGCCCTGCGTCCCCGGCGACGAGACGCTGAACGTCAACGTCTTCACCCCGGCCCCGGGCGAGCCCGGCCGCCGGCTGCCGGTCATGGTCTGGATCCACGGCGGCGCCTTCGCGGCTGGCTCGCCGGTCAGCCCCTGGTACGACGGCCGCTCGTTCAGCCGGGACGGTGTCGTCGTCGTCACCGTCTCCTACCGGCTCGGCTTCCACGGGTTCGGCTGGATTGAGGATGCGCCCCTGAACCGGGGGACCCGGGACCAGCTGGCCGCGCTCGAGTGGGTGCGCGGCAACGTGGCCGCCTTCGGTGGCGATCCCGCCGCCGTCACCATCGCCGGGCAGTCAGCCGGCGGGACCTCGGTCATGACGCTGTTCACCGCCCCGCGCGCGCAGCCGCTGTTCCGGGCCGGGATCTGCATGTCCGGCGCGGACCGGGTGCAGACCATGGCGGAGGCCGAGCGGACCGGGCGGGCGCTGGCCGCCAGCGCCGGCGTGAAACCGACGGTGGCAGGCTGGTCGGCCCTGACCGAAGACCAGGCCCTCGACGCCCAGGACGCCTTCCGGGTCCCGCCGCCCGATCGGATCGACCCGGTCGCCTTCGTCCGCCACGTGCTGACGCCGGCCGGGGACCAGGGCATGCCGTTCGGCCCGGTCGTGGACGGTGACCTGCTGCCGCAACCGGTCAGCGACGCGCTCGCCAGCGGCGTAGCCGCCGGCAAGCCCCTGCTCATCGGGGTCACCGCCCACGAGTTCACGTTGTGGATGCTGCCCGCCGAAGAGCAACTGCGCGGGGTTGACGTCGTCGCGGCGATGGCCGAGGCCGGGCTGCCCCGCGAACTGGCCGCCGACTACGTGGCCAGCCATCCCGAGCTGCCCAGCGCGGCGGCGCTGCTCGGCCAGCTGATCGGCGTCCAGACGTTCCGCCAGCCGATGGCGCGCTGGGCCGACCTGCGTGCCAAGACCAGCCCCGACCTCACCTGGCTGTACGACTTCCGGTGGCCGTCGCCGTTCTACGGTGACCTGGCCGTCCACTGCGTCGAGCTGCCGTTCGCCTGGGATCTGCTCGACGCCGACGGGGTCGCGCGCACCCACGGACCGAATCCGCCCCCGGAGCTGGCCGCGATCACCCACGCCGCCTGGGTCGCGTTCGTGACCGGCGGCGACCCCGGCTGGCGGCCGGGGTCGCAGGGCGTGGCCATGGTCTTCGGCCCGGCCGGCGGCGAGCAGCCCGTGCTGGACATCGAGCGCCGCCTGGCCAGCGCCGCCGCCGAAGCCTGGCCGGACTGACGACGGCGCCAGCGTTCACGATGGGCCGGAGCCATGTGCCGCTTCCATGGTCCAGCGGGCGAGCAGGCGCCGGGTGATCAGGGTGTCCGGGTGCTCGGGGCCGAGGATACGGACGCGTACGGGCAGCAATTCGGTGAGCAGGTCCCGGGCGCCAGCCGCGTCCCCTGCCCGTCCAGTCCAGTCGGCGAGATTGGCCCGGCCCATCAACGTCTCCGGGTGGTCAGGACCGAGCCTGCGGACGAGTACGGGCAGCAGTTCGGCGTACAGGTCCCGGGCCGCGGGCGGGTCTCCGGCTTCCCCGGTCCGGCTGGCCAGCTGGCGCCGGATGATCAGGGTGTCTGGGTGTTCTGAGCCAAGGACGCGGACCGCCACCGGCAGGAGCGCAGCGTACTGGTCACGAGCCGCGGCCTGGTTCCCGGCTTCCCCGGTCCAGCTGGCCAGCAGGTGCCGGGTGATCAGGGTGTCCGGGTGCTCGGGGCCGAGGATACGGACGCGTACGGGCAGCAGTTCGGTGAGCAGGTCCCGGGCGCCAGCCGCGTCCCCCGCCTCCCCGGTCCAGGCGGCAAGCCCATCCCGGGTAGCCAGGGTGTCTGGATGCTCCGGGCCGAGGACGCGGGTGAACACGGGGAGCAAGGCCGCATATTGGTCCCGGGCGGCGGCCGGGTCTCCAGCCTCTCCGGTCCAGAGCGCGGCATCCCGGCGGGCGGTCAGGGCATCCAGGTGCTCAGGGCCCAGTACCCGCTCCAGGACCGGCAGCAGCTCGGCGTACTGGTCACGGGCCCCGGCCGCATCACCGGCCTCGCCCGTCCAGCGGGCGAGATTATCGCGGGTGGCCAGGGTGTCCGGGTGCTCAGCCCCGTGGGCTTCGTCCTGGCCGTAGGCGTCGGCGATCCGCTGGAACAGGTCCCGGGCAACCGGGTAACTGCCGCTATGGCCGAGGTACTGCCCGAGCCGCGACATGCCGCTCGTAGTCAGGCCGAGAACGGCGCGCGCGTGCGGCAGCAACTTCGCGCATACCGGCCAGGCCCCGGGCAGTTCCGGATCGGTGGGCACCGCGGCCTCGATCAGAGCCGCGGCGGCCTGCTCGAACGGAGCCGACACCTCCGAGGGCAGCTGGGCGAGGATGATGGCCTGGACCAGCCGGTGGACCAGGATCAGGCCGTCTCCGGCGGGGGTGGCCAGGGAGTAGCGGCGCAGAGCGGCGACCGCGTCCCCCGCCGCGACCGGATCTCCCAGCAACGGCCCAACCGTGGCTGCTGCCGCCGAGCCAAGCTCATCCGTGACCTGCGCAGCCGAGAGCAGCAGGGTCAGCGGTATCGGCTCGGCGGCCAAGCACGCCAGCAGCCGCAGAAGCCCCGCCGCAGCTGGGGCTTCGTCTCTCAGCCGGGAGGACGCCAGCCCCAGGGTGGCCGCCACATCCGCCGGATGCCCGGCGACCTCGCCCCGGGCCAGCAGGTCCGCCCGGCGAGCCTGGAACAGCGACAGGTACCCAGCCAGGGTGGACCCGGTGGCCTGAATGTAGGCGGCCGCCTGCTCCAGCGCCAGCGGCAGCCCGTCCAGTTCCCCCGCGAGATCCGTCGCGGCCTGCTCGTCCGGGTCGCCGGTCCGGCCCACCAAAAAGGCCGCCGCAACCGCGGTGCCCAGCGGCGGAACCTCCACCGCCTGGCCGCGTGGCCACATCGCGCTCTGGCTGGTGATCAGCACCCGGCCCCTCCCGGCGGGCGGCAGAAACCGTCGCACCGCCTCCTGGCCATCGGCGTTGTCGAATACCAGCAGCCACCTTCCCGCGAAGGCGGCCAGCACCGCATGCACCGACGCCACCGGATCCCGGACATCCACCCTCCCCCGGACCCCGAGCTGAGCCGCCAGCCGGGCAAACTCCGCCAGCAGCACCTCGGGGTCCTCGGCCGGGAACTGCCAGGCAAGCCCAGTCCCGTCCAGATGCCGATGTGCGTATTCGACGGCCACACTCGTCTTGCCCGCACCCCCCAGCCCATGGAGCGTCACCACCCGCGGCCCCGTGGAAGGCCCGGCCGTCAGCCGCTCATCCAGGCTGGCCAGCAATTCTTCGCGGCCGGCCAGCATCGGGGGCCGGGGAGCCAGCGACACCAGCAGCTGAGCAGCTCGTTCCCGCGGTGCCTCAACGTAGGTCCCAATCGCGAGGCCCCCGACCGAGGCCACAGCTCCCGGCCCGAACTGGCCGGCGATCCCGGATCCGGTTAGCTGGACACCTGATCCGGCCTGGTAGGGCCCAGGTGGACGTCACCGTGGATCACGTTCGCGGCCACGCTCCCGCCCTGCGCTCGGGCGGTTACATCCCCGGCCGCCGCGACACTGTGATCGTTGGCCGTCACCGCTGGCCTGATCTCCTTGACCAGCGCGGCCAGTTCCGCCTCCGCGTCTGGACGATCGGCTAGCAGGTCTGCGAACCGGGTCGCCCACTGCGTGGCCAATTCCGCCCGCAATGTGCCCGGATTGTCTGGCGCCGCCATGAGCTGGCCTCTGGTCATATCCAGCCGCCGTTCGATGGCCGCGTCGGGCTGGCCGCGGCCGAACAGCCGGGCCACCTGGTGGCGAACTCCCTCCCACCCATCGGTGACCATGGCCTGCACCAGTGCCGCGGCCGCCGTGGCGGCCAGAGATACGACCATTCCCCGATCCCTTCGGCGTCGTCACGCTAGGTGTAGGGCGAATTAAGCATGCCATTTAGTGCACAAGTGTGCACGGGGCTTGCCGGTCCCCGCCGTCGTAACGGAGCCGGGCGGTCCAGCACCAGCCAGCCGCCGTGGTGCTCGTGGACCTGGTGGTCCCAGCCCGAGCCGGCCCCGAGCTTGTCCAGCTGGCGTCGGTCGACGGTGCGGACGTGCCCGAACAGCGGGGCCGGGGTGGCTTCGTAGGGCACCGCGATCACCACCCGCCGCCGCGCGATCCGCACCGCCTCGCCGACCAGGGTGGCGGCGGCCGCCTCGTCGGCGTGCTCGAGCACGTGCAGCAGGGTCACCGCGTCGGCCGCGACGGAGGCGAGCCGGCTGGACCGGGCGTCGCCGGTGACGACGTCGAGGGGTAGGCCCAGCCGGCCCGCCATCCACCCCAGCAGCCCGGTCACCCCCGGGACGGCATCGCACGCGGTGACCGCGGCGCCGCGGGCGGCCAGGTGCAGGGCCAGGAACCCGAACCCGCAGCCGAGATCGGCCACCGAGGCCGCGGACGGGAACGGCAGCAGCTCCAGGGCGTGCCGGTAGACCTCGCTGTAGCCGCGCTGGCCCGCCGGACGGTCCAGCCGGGCCAGGCTGGCCCGGTAGAAGCCCTCCCAGGCGGCGCCGGCGTCCGGGTGCGAGGTCAGCACGATGCCGGTGAACGCCCGCCCGAACGTCTCGTGGTCCCTGGTCAGCGGTCCGAGCGCGGCCGCCAGCGGCTCGGCGATCTCGTCGTCCAGCTCACCGGCCCGCCAGCCGTGCCGGACCCAGAGCCGCCCGTCCGGCCGACGGCCAACGCTGACCCCGGGGGCCACGCCCGGCCTGGCCGACACCACCACCAGGTCATCCTCATAGCGGCCGTCCGGCCGCGACCGCAGCACGTCCACCGGCTCCGCGGCCCGCCTCGGCTCCGCCGCGCTCACCGGGCCGCCGTCCGGGCGGTGGCCAGGCCGGTCACCCGGTCCAGGCCGGACAGGTCCCGCACCACGTGCACCCGGTCGCAGTAGGAGGCGTAGGCGGGCAGGTCGCAGGAGCCCAGCGACCACGAGTAGCGCGGCTCCGGGGTCAGCCACACCAGCTCCCGGGCCCGGCGGGCGATCTCGGCGATCGCCCCGAAGTTGGGGTCGTTGCCGTTGCCGCGGCCGTCCCCGAGCACGATCACGGTGGTGTGCCGGTTGATGGCGCCCCCGTGGTCCTCCAGGAACGTCCCGAACGCGGTGCCGTAGTCGGAGTCGGCGTCCACGTCGAGCACCCCGCCCGCGGGCCGCCCGGCCATCACCAGCCCGAGCGCGTCCTCCATGGGGTGCTCGTTGAACAGGTCGGTGATCTCGGTCAGGTCGGCCACGAACGCGAACGAGCGGACCTTGGTCGCCATGCTCTGCAGCCCGTGCACCAGCTGGAGGGTGAACCGGGCGGCCGTCCGCACCGACAGCGACACGTCCACCAGCAGCAGCAGCCGGGGCCGGTCGGCCACCCGGGCCACCGTGATCGGCCGGAACGGCACCCCGTCGAACCGCATGTTGGCCCGCATCGTGCGGGCCCCATTTACCGTGCCCCTGGCTGCGATCATTCGCCGCGCCCGTGGCGCGCCGTGCAGGCTGCGCAGCAGCCGCCGGACCGCCTCCTCGAGATCGGCCCGGTCGCGCTCGTTGATCTTGTCGACCGCGCCCGCCGCCACCGACGGCGACTCGACGTCGAGGTCGCCGGCCATCAGCGTCTCCAGGTGCCGCCGCAGCGCCTCCGGCAGCCCGCCGAGCAGCCCGGCCAGCCGGTTGCGGAGCGCCGCCAGCTCCTCGGTGTCCAGGCCGGAGCCGGCCGTGTCCTCTTCTTCACCTTCGCCCAGCCAGGACAGCAGCGCCTGCTCCTGGGCGACCGACAGCTCGGCGTCGATCTTCAGCCCCTCGTGGCCGGCCAGCTCGCCCGGCCGGCCCGGGTTGTGCAGGCGGCTGGTGGTGAGCTGGACCCGGGCGGCCGACGGGTCGCCGGCCGCGTCGTGGGACAGCACGATCTCGTCGGTCAGCGAGGCCATGTCCAGCCGGTTGGCCTCCTGGTGCAGGTTGTACTGGGCGGTCAGGTCCTCCTCGTCGAAGTACTTTCGAATGTCGGCCGGCTTGCCGTGCGAGTGGCCCGGCTGGGGCGTGTCCTCGGGGTCCTCGGACAGGCTGAACTGCTCCAGCTCGCCCTGGTCGGACAGGTCGGCGTGGGCGTGCCCGTGCTCTTCCGCTCCCTCGTCTTCCACCCGCTGGAGCCGGAAGAACAGGTCGAAGATCCGGTCGAAGGTGGCCTCGTCGCGCCGGTCCTTGACCAGGCTGACCCGCAGCGCGTCCCGAGTCAGCTCCCGGTCGGCGGCGATCCCGGGGGTGCTCAGCGCCCGCATCGCGTCGACCGCCTCGGACACGCCGACCCGGACCCCGGCCCGCCGCAGCAGCCGGACGAACCGATGGATCGCCTCCTCCACGGCTCCGCTCCCTCAGACCGGCCGGCGCCGGGCATTGTGGGCGTTGAACGACCGCTCGCCCTGGCTCTTGCCGACGGCCGGCTGGGTCCGGCCCGGGCCGGACGGCCCGTAGTAGGCCTCGTCGTGGCGGCCGGGCTCGTCCTTGGCCGCCCGCACGTCGGGTCCGTGCGAATGGTCGGGCTCGCGGGAGTGCCCGTGCTCATGCCCGTGCCCGTGGCTGTGACCGGGCGCGTCGCCGGGCAACTCGGCGTTCGGGTCGACCAGCTTGGGCAGCACCTCCAGCGTGCGGCGCAGGTCGCGGTCGTACTTGACCACCACGTTGGCGGTCTGCGCGAGCAGGTCGGCGGTCAGCTCGGTGGCACCGAGGACCGCCAGCGTGCGCGCCCAGTCGATGGTCTCGGAGATGCTCGGGGCCTTGCGCAGGTCGAGCTCGCGCAGCCCCCGCACCACGTCGATCAGGGCCCGGGCCAGCGCCGCCGGCAGCCCGGTGTCCTTGGACTGGATGATGGCCAGCTCCCGCTCGGCGTCCGGATAGTCGAGCGACAGGTGCAGGCACCGGCGTTTCAGCGCGGCCGACAGGTCACGGGTGTTGTTCGAGGTCAGCACCACGTAGGGCTCGCGCTTGGCCCGGTAGGTGCCCAGCTCGGGCACCGAGACCTGGTACTCGGCCAGCAGCTCCAGCAACACCGCCTCCAGCGCCTCGTCGGCCCGGTCGACCTCGTCGATGAGCAGCACCACCGGCTCCTCCGAGCGCACCGCCTCCAGCAACGGCCGCGGGGCCAGGAACTGCTCGGAGAAGAAGACGCTTTCTTCGGCAGCGATCCGGCCGACCGCCTCGGTCAGCCCCTCGGCATCCCCGACGATCTGGCCGATCTTCTCCCGCAGCAGCTGGGTGTACAGCAGCTGCTTGCCGTAGTCCCACTCGTACAGGGCGGTGGTCTCGTCCTGGCCCTCGTAGCACTGCAGCCGCAGAAGCCGGCGGCCGGTCACCTCGGCCAGCGACTTGGCCAGCTGGGTCTTGCCGACCCCGGCCGGTCCTTCCAGCAGCACCGGCTTGCCCAGCCGGGACTGCAGGAACACGGTGGTCGCGAGGCGCTGATCGGCGAGGTAGCCGTGGGCGGCGAAGCGGCTGACCACGTCGGCCACGTCGGCGAACGTGTCAGCCACTTCGCCTCCCACATCATCCGGTGAACTCACGACAGGAGGTCGTCCAGGTCGCCGGTCATGCTGTGCTCGACCACCGGGCGCACGGTCTCGAACGTGCACTCCTTGGCGTTGCCGGGGGTGCAGGCGTCGCCGAGGACGTGGTTGGTGATCCGGTCGACGTCGGCCGCGTCGCCCTTGATCACCTTGGCGTTCTCGTAGAACTTGGTCGGGCCCTGGCCCAGCCGGTTCTTGGAGTAGCTGTCCTCGTTGACGTCGACGAACCGCTCGGGGATGCCCACGTCGCGCAGCAGCCGGATCGCGCCCGCCAGCGCCGCGTCGGCCGCCTGGGGCTTGGTCATGCCGTGGGTGTCGATGCCCATGACCTCGGCGATGTCGGCGAACCGGTCGTAGCAGACCGGCATGTTGAACGCCCACACCCGGGGCAGCGCGATCGCGTTGTTGAGCCCGTGGTGGGTGTCGTAGAACGCGCTGACCGCGTGCGAGATCGAGTGGATGATGCCGAGGCCGCCCGAGTTGAACGCCTGGGCCGCGATGTACTGGGCGTACATCATGCCTTCGCGGCCGGGCAGGTCCTGGCCGTTCCACACCGCCTGGCGCAGGTGGTTGCTGGTCAGCCGGATCGCGTGCAGCGCGTTGCCCAGCGACGGCTGGAAGTTCAGCCGCGACACGTAGGGCTCGCTGGCGTGGGCCAGCACGTCGAACCCGCACTGGGCGGTGTAGTCGATCGGGCAGTCGTAGTAGAGGACCGGGTCGTCGATGGCCAGCGTGGTCACGCTGTAGTCGTCGAACGCCACGTACTTGTGCGGGTTGTCCGGGTCGGTGGTGGTGTCGGTGATCACGTAGGCCCAGGACGTCTCCGACCCGGTGCCGGCCGTGGTCGACACCGCGATGTGCGGCGGGTTCTTGGGGTTCTCGCTCTTGTTGAAGCCCTCGAACTCGTTGACGTTACGGCCGTCGTGGGCGACCGAGACGCGCGCGCCCTTGCAGGCGTCGTGCGAGGACCCGCCGCCGATCGACACGAACGAGTCGCAGCTGTTTTCCCGGTACATCGTCACCGCGTCCATGACGTTGTAGTCCTTGGGGTTCGACTCGACCTTGTCGTAGACCACGACCTCGATCCCGTGGTACTTGAGCGACTCGACGATCTTGTGCACGATGTCGGTGCCACGCAGGCCGGAGGTCATGACCAGGGTCTTGCGGAAGCCGATCTTGAGCGCTTCCGGGCCGATCATCTCGTGCGCGCCGGGACCGAGCAGAGCCCGCGGGAACGGGTGGAACTCTTTGATCGGGAATGGCTTGAGTAGTTCGTCAACCTGCATGGAGACCTCCTTTGGCTGCCATCAGGGCGACCATAGGTCGGGCTCCGGGGGCACCGGCAGGCCAGAATCGCGAACCATCCGCCCGGCCTGACCCGGCCTGCCCGGCCGGACGGGGCGACCCTGTCCGAACGGACAGGTACCTCCCCTCCTCACCCGCCCGGGACTGGTTCCCGGCCTTGCCGCCGCCCGGCCCCCGAACTAACGTAGATATATTCGTCACTGAGTGACGAAAATCCGGGTGGCGAGTGGGCGCACCACCGGAGTCAGTGCTTTTCATTTCTAAAGGGTCTCGAGCTGGGGAGCTGGCGATGAACGAGTGGTTTGAGACGGTGGCCGAAGCCCGCCGGCGGGCCCGCAAGCGGCTGCCCGCTTCGGTCTACGGCGCGCTGATCGCCGGCTCCGAGCGCGGCCAGACGGTCGACGACAACATCCGGGCGTTCACCGAGCTGGGCTTCGCCCCGCACGTGGCCGGTCACCAGGCCCAGCGCGACCTGGCCACCAGCGTGCTCGGCCAGCCGATCTCGCTGCCGGTGATGATCTCCCCGACCGGGGTGCAGGCCGTGCACCCGGACGGCGAGGTCGCGGTGGCCCGGGCGGCTGCCGCCCGCGGCACCGCCATGGGCCTCAGCTCGTTCGCCAGCAAGCCGGTCGAGGAAGTGGTGGCGGCCAACCCGCAGACGTTCTTCCAGCTGTACTGGTCCGGCTCCAGGGACCAGCTGATCCAGCGGATGGACCGGGCCCGGGCGGCCGGCGCGGTCGGCCTGATCGCCACCCTGGACTGGTCGTTCTCGATGGGCCGGGACTGGGGGAGCCCGGTCATCCCCGAGCGGATCGACCTCAAGGCGGCGCTGCGGTTCGCGCCCGAGGCGCTGGCCCGGCCCCAGTGGCTGCGAGAGTATTTGCGTACCGGCCACATCCCCGACCTGACCGTCCCCAACATGGCCAACCCGGGTGAGCCCGCCCCCACCTTCTTCGGGGCGTACCGAGAGTGGATGCAGACCCCGCCGCCGAGCTGGGACGACGTCGCCTGGCTGCGCGAGCAGTGGGGCGGCCCGTTCCTGCTCAAGGGCGTGACCCGGATCGACGACGCCCGCCGGGCGGTCGACGCCGGAGTGACCGCGATCTCGGTCTCCAACCACGGCGGCAACAACCTGGACGGCACCCCCGCCACCATCCGCGCGCTGCCCGCGATCAAGGAAGCGATCGGCGACGACATCGAGATCCTCCTCGACGGCGGCGTCCGCCGCGGCAGCGACGTCATCAAGGCCGTCGCCCTCGGCGCCCAGGCCGTGCTGATCGGCCGCGCCTACCTCTGGGGCCTGGCCGCCAACGGCCAGGCCGGGGTCGAAAACGTCCTCGACATCCTGCGCAGCGGCATCGACTCGGCCCTACTGGGGCTGGGCAAGTCGTCCATCCACGACCTCACCCCCGACGACGTCGTCATCCCGCCCGACTTCATCCGCCGCCTCGGCGACCCCGCCGCCCCCGTCGCCAAGACCCACTAACGGTTTACGGCGCCCACCACCCAACGTCTTCGCGCCTACACCAACCGCACCCACCAACTCAGCCCCAGTAGCCCGCCAGCCCCGCCAGCCCCACCAGCCCCACCAGCCCCACCAGCCCCACCAGCCCCAGGATCGTTTGTCCGCAATGTCACATTGAGGGCACTCTTATGGCCGCGATGTCACATTGCGGCCAAACGCGGCGCCGGTTCACCTGCGCTCGGCCGCGGCCACCAGGGCCGCCAGCTCGACCAGATCCCCGCCCGCGAAGTCGGCCCCGGCCGGCGGCGCCGGCGCGGTCCCGCCCGGCCCCCACTCGGCCGGCCGTGGGATGTACCCGGTCCGTAGCCCCTGTCCGCTCGCCGCCACCAGGTCCTCCGGGTGGCAGGCCACCATCAGCACCTGCTCCGGCCGGATATCGAAGTAGCCCGGGATCAGCTGGTACACGCGTGGATCGGGCTTGTAGGACCGCGCCAGCTCGGCCGACACGATGCAGTCGAACGGCAACCCGGCGAACCGGGCCAGCCGGGTCAGCAGCCCCAGCCCCCCATTGGACAACGGGCTGAGCAGGTGCCGCTCGCGCAGCGCGGTCAGCCCCGGCCCGCTGTCCGGCCACGGCGCCAGCCGGTGCCAGGCCCGGACCAGCTCGGCCCGGTCGGCGTCGGTCAGCGCGCCCAGACCCTGCTCCTCCGCCACCTGGTCCAGCATCATCCGGTGCAGCACGTCGAGCGGCTGGAACGGCAGGCCGCCCTCGACCACCCGGTTCAGCGTCGGGTGGTACAGCTCCCGCCAGGCGCTGGCCACCCGCGGCCAGTCCGCCTCGATCCCGGCCCGGCCGCCCACCCGGGCCAGCGCCTCGGCGATGCTCGTATGCCAGTCCACCAGCGTCCCGAACACATCAAACGCCACCACCTCGATGTCCACGCCGCGATCCTTCCCGTTGGCGCGGTCTCGCAACACCAGGGAACACCGCAAACCGTCGCGTAGTCTCCCGGTCATGGGAGCAGCGGAGCCGCCCGATGAATGGGTGGCCGCGCTGGGTGGCGACGGGGCCGGCCGCGAGCAGGCGGTGGCCCGGCTGCACGAGGCGCTGGTGCGGGTGGCCCGGTCCGAGCTGAACCGGCGGCACGGCCAGCTCAACGTGTCCGGCCCCGAGCTGGACGATCTGGCGCACCAGGCGGCGGCCGACGCGATGGTGGCGATCATGGCCCGGCTGGATCAGTTCCGGGGCGAGAGCCGGTTCACCACCTGGGCCTACAGGTTTGTGATGTTCGAGGTGTCGGCCAAGATCGGCCGGCACTTCTGGCGGCGGCCGCCCATCGCGCTCAGCGCTGAGGACTGGGACCGGCTGCCGGACCGGTTCGGGTTCGACCCGGCCGGCGAATCCGAACGGCGCGACTTCGTCCGGGCCGTGCGCCGGGCGGTCGAGGAGGACCTCACCGATCACCAGCGCCGGATTTTCGTCACCCTGGTGCTGGACGGGGTGCCGCTCGACGCGCTGGCCGAGAAGCTCGGCACCAGCCGCAACGCGATCTACAAGGTGATGTTCGACGCCCGGCGTAAACTGCGCGCCAGCCTGGTAGCTAACGGTTACCTGAACGATGAACCGGTGAGGCGCCCATGAGCGGCTGGTCAGCCTGGGCGCGCTTCCTGCAGACCGACCCGTCCGACGTCGGCTGCGGCGGCGCGATGGAGGTCATGCACGTCTACGCGGAGCTGGCCGTCGGCAGCGAGCAGACCGCGGCCGAGCGTTACCCCGGGGTCGCCACCCACCTGCGGATCTGCGATCCGTGCGCCGAGGACCTGGCCGGGCTGATGACGCTGATCCGCGCCAACGGCCACGGCCCCGGCCAGATCTGACGAAATCATTACGGCGCCCGGCCCGGCGCCGAGCCGACGTAAGGACTCAACCCGAAAGCTGCACTAACTCCTCGTCCACGCACATCAACCCTGAAGGACGGGGACCAATGAAAAGCACCATCCGCCTGGCGGCCGCGGCCGCTTCGGCGCTGGCCACCACCGCCCTGCTCGCCACCCCCGGCCTGGCCGCCACCCAGCGGCCGGCCACCCCGGCCACCCCCGCCACCCGGGCCCCCGGCCAGGTGTTCGTCCAGACCGACAGCACCAGCGGGAACTCGATCGTGGTCTACAACCGCCACCACGACGGGACCCTTTCAGAATCTGCCGAATACGCCACCGGCGGCCTGGGCGGCATCCTGAACGGCTCGGTCGTCGACCACCTGGCGTCGCAGGGCTCGCTCAGCTACGACGCGGACCACGGATTGCTGTACGCGGTCAACGCGGGCAGCGACACGATCACGGTGTTCGCGGTCCGCGGTGGCCAGCTGTTCCGCCTGCAGGTCATCGGCTCGGGCGGGTCGTTCCCGGTCAGCGTGGCCAGCCGCGGCAACGTGGTCTACGTGCTCAACGCCCGCGACGGCGGCTCGGTCCAGGGCTTCCTGCGGGTGGGGGCGGCGCTGATCCGGGTGCCGTCCTGGCACCGGGCGCTCGGCCTCGACGCCTCCGAGACGCCCGAGTTCACCAGCACGCCCGGCCAGGTCGCGTTCACCCCGGACGGGCGCCAGCTGGTCGTCACCACCAAGAACAACGGCAACGACATCGACGTGTTCGCGCTGAGCCGGAGCGGTGCCCCGGCCGCCCAGCCGGTCGTCAACGCCGACCCGGGCGGGGTCCCGTTCGCGGTCAGCTTCGACGCGGGCGGCCACCTGGTGCTGGCCGAGGCGGGGACCAACAGCGTGGCCACGTTCACGGTCGGCCGTGACGGGAAGCTCGCGCTGGTCAGCCGGTCGGCGACCGGGCAGGCGGCGACCTGCTGGGTGGCCCGGGACGGGTCGTTGTTCTACGCCTCGAACGCGGGCAGCGCCTCGGTGTCGGGCTACGCCGACTTCGGATCCGGGGCCCTGCAGGCGCTCGGCAACACCGCCGCCGGGGCGGGCACGGTCGACGCGGTGGCCAGCCCGGACGGCCGTGACCTGTACGTACGGGGCGGCGCCACCGGCACCGTCAGCGAGTTCGCGGTCCAGCCGAGCGGCTCGCTGACCGCGATCGGCTCGGTCACCGTGCCCGGCGCGGCCGGCGGCGAGGGGATCGCCGCCTCCTGATCGCCAGGTGGGCTCGCCGGCCTCCGGGTGGAGACCGGCGAGCCCCAGGGGCCCCAGCCTTACCAGGCGTAATGCTCGGGCGCGGGCTTGAATCCGGGGAAGATGTCGTCCAGCCGCTTGAGCGTGTCCTCGCTGAGCGACAGCGTGACCGCCCGCAGCGGCTCGTCGAGCTGCTCCATGGTGCGCGGGCCGATGATCGGGGCGGTCACCCCGTCCTGGTGCAGCAGCCAGGCCAGGGCGACGTTGGCCGGCTTCTCGCCGAGCTGGTCGCACAGGTTCTCGTAGGCCTCGATCTGGTCCCGGTGCTGATTCAGGGTCTCCTGAGCCCGGCCGCCGGCCCGGCGGCGGCCCTCCTGCTCCTTCTTCAGCACGCCGCCGAGCAGGCCGCCCTGCAGCGGGCTCCAGGGGATCACGCCGACCCCGTAGGCCTGGGCCGCGGGCAGCACCTCGAGCTCGATCTCGCGGGTCAGCAGGTTGTACAGCGACTGCTCGCTGACCAGCCCGAGCAGGTGGCGGGCGGCGGCCGCGTCGTTGGCCTGGGCGATGTGCCAGCCCGCGAAGTTCGACGAGCCCACGTAGAGGATCTTGCCCTGGTCGATCAGGGTCCCCATCGCCTGCCAGATCTCGTCCCACGGGGTGTCCCGGTCCACGTGGTGCATCTGGTACAGGTCGATGTAGTCGGTCCGCAGCCGCTTGAGCGATTCGTCGCAGGCCCGCCGGATGTTCAGGGCCGACAGCTTGCCCTCGTTGGGCCACTCGCTGGCCGCGCCGTAGACCTTGGTGGCGAGCACGGTCCGCTCCCGGCGGCCGCCGCCCTGGCTGAACCAGTCGCCGATGATCTCCTCGGTCCAGCCCCGGTGCGCCTCGCTGTTCTGCGCCACCTGGCCGGGCGGGCCGCCGGCCGAGCCGTAGCTGTTGGCGGTGTCGAAGAAGTTGATCCCGGCCTCGTGCGCGTGGTCCATGATCGCGTGCGCGTCGCCCGGCGCGGTCAGCGGCCCGAAGTTCATCGTCCCCAGGCACAGCCTGCTGACCGTGAGCCCGGTACGACCCAGATGAGTGAATTCCATATCTAAAGAGTCTCTCGCGGGCCCGCTCCCGCCCGCCTGCGGCCCCCCACGCGAATTAATCACCACTCGTCCGCGTTGTACCGATAACGGGGCGGTACGCCACCCCGGGACAGTCCCTCCGCCGGCCACCCCCTCTTCAGGCTGGCGGAGGGACCCCGGCTGGCTCGGCGGGCAGTGCGGGCTCACCCGGAGCCCGGGCTATGAGGGCGGTACGTCGAGGGCCGGGTTGCGGTCGAAGAAGCCCGACGGCTTCAGCCAGAACGACACGATGTCGGACGGCATGACCGGCCAGTCTTCCGGCCGGGTGATGTGGTGGATGCCGAACACGTACCAGAGCACCACGTCGGTGCCCGCGATCGGCCGGTTCTGCTTCGTCCAGGCGGCCAGGCCCTCGTCCCGCTCGCTCTGGTTGCAGAACTCCCCGGCCGGCCAGCGCTCGGCCGGGTCGTAGGGCGTGACCCAGAGGGTGTGGCCGATGACCTCGGCCCGGCGGAAGACCGGTGAGGCCGGGTCCATCATCGGCGGGAAGCAGCTGCCGGGGACCAGCTTGTACGCGGTCGGGCTGCCGAGCCGGTTGCGGCGGGTGTCGCTGGCCACCTTCCAGGTCCGCTGGGTGTCCCACCGGTAGTCCTGCTGGCCCTCGGCTTCGGTCCGCAGCGGCGTCTGCCGCTGGGTCAGCGTCAGCCCCAGCGGGTTGTCGTCGCCGATCGGCAGCGCCTCGGAGTCGCAGCTGTAGACGGTGTTGCCGGTGCCGTCGATGTCGAGGTCGAGCCGGGCCACGATGAAGTGCTGGTGGAACGGCGCGTAGGTGCCGGTGTCGACGATCGTGGCGGGCGCCGTCTCCCCCGGGCGCAGGTGGGTGGTGACCATGATCCCGGTCGCCCGGACCTCGCACTCGATGTTGCCGTCGGTGTAGAAGCGCCAGTAGACCAGGTACTCGTAGTTGGCCACGGTGGCGTGGAACGAGACCACCAGCCGCCGCATCCGCCGCGTCTCGGCCCCGGCCTGGGCGTCGACGTGCTTCCAGCCCACCCCGTTGTCCTCTTCGTGCAGGCAGATCGCGTTCGGGATCTCGTACGGCTCGCCCGCCGAGTTGTGCAGGGTGGCGTCCAGGTAGCGGATCTCGCCCAGGCAGTCGCAGTGCCGTTCGAGCGAGGTGGTCATGAAGCCGAGGCCCCACTCGCCGATGTCGAACGCGGTGCGCCGGTAGTGCTCGGGGCTGGTGTCCCGGTAGGGCACCACCATCTCGGCCAGCGACAGCCGGTGCGCGACCGGCCGGACCTGGCCCTTTTCCCCAGCGGCGTCGTCGTCGTAGCCGATCTGGTGCAGGACCAGGCCCTCGCGGTAGTTGAAGCCGATCCGCAGCGACCACTTCTGCCAGCGCAGCAGGTTCCCGTCCAGCTCGAACGAGGGGCCGTCGGGCTGGCTGATCTCCAGCGGCTTGACGTCTGCGCGGGCCTGGTAGCCGGGGATGTGGCCGGGCACGTACTCGCCCATCACCTCCGGCTCGGGCACCGGCCCGGTGTCGCCCACCTCCAGCAGTTCCATCCGGTTGAGGTCGATGACCGGGTGCAGCCCGTTGACCGGGTGGGCGTAGGGGTTGGCGCCGGGGGCGGACCGGTACCAGACGTCGGCCCAGCCGATCCGGCGGTCGCGGTACTGCTCGGGGATCAGCGCGAAGCCGTAGGTCCAGGTGTCGAACAGGACCAGGTCGAGGTCGGTGATCCCGCGCCGGGCGAGCGCGGCGACGATGTCCGGGTGGGCCCGGAAGGCGGCGTCGGCCTCGTGCCACTCGTCCTCGGTGGCGTTCGGCTGCACCCCGGGCCGGTGGTCGAACCGGGTCACCTCGTCGCCGGTCAGCGACACGGTCGCGCTGTAGGCCTGCCCGTCGCCGGTGTTCCAGCAGGTGACCAGGGCCGCCCGCGCGACCGGGTCGCCCGGCTGCCAGCGGGCCAGCGTGTCCTTGTCCGGCTCGGCCAGCTCGATACCGGCGAACCGCCAGCGGCCGGTGACACCGCGGTCGCGGCGCAGGACCGCCACCGCCTGGCTGATTTCCGCGGCGGTCAGCGGGTCGAGCGGATGCCCAGTCACCCGGTGATCATGTCACGGGCTCACCGGGCTCACCAGGCTTGACAGGCTCACCGGGCTCGACCGGTGGCGTGCCGTGGGTGTGGAACGAGCCGATCGTCTTCAGCCCCCAGGCCTGGCCCTTGGCCCGCTCGGCCTCGGTCCAGGTCACCGTCTCCCAGTCAGGCGCGAAGATCAGCCGGGCGACCGGGTTGCACAGCTCGATCCGGTTGCCACCCGGCTCGTAGACGTAGAGGAAGAACGTCTGCTGGATCGCGTGCTTGTGCGGCCCGGTCTCGATGAACACCCCGTGGTCGAGGCAGATGTCGGCCCCGCGGAGGATGTCCTCGCGGGTGTCGGTGGCGAACGCCAGGTGGTGCAGCCGGCCCCGGCGGCCGGTCCAGTCCTCGGTGTACACCAGGTCGTAGGACTTGCTGGCGAAGTGCAGCCAGCGGGCCGAGATCACCCCGCTGTCGAGCATGATCTGCTCGGTCGCGCGGGCCCCGAGCTGGCTGATGATGAAGTCGGTGGTCTCGGTGACGTCGGCCGCCAGGTAGTTGACGTGGTCCAGGCGCCGGACCGAGATGCCGCGGCCCGGGTAGGCCTGGGCCTGGTTCTTCAGGGCCGGGGCCAGTTCGGGCGGCGGCTGGTACCACTCGCTCTCCCAGTACAGCCGCATCGGGTGGCCGTCCGGGTCGCGGAACGCGTAGGTCGGCCCGATGCCGGGCTCGCCGTCGGTCCAGCCTTCACCCAGCCCGGTCCCCTCCAGGTGTTTGACCGTCCGCTCGAGCGCGTCCTGGCTGGCCGCCCGGACCGCGGTGACCCCCAGCCCGGCCTGGTCGCGGGCGGTCAGCTTGAGGCTGAACTGCTCGTAGTCGTCCCAGGTCCTCAGGTAGACGGAGTCGCCGGCCCGGCCGGTCTCGGTCAGCCCGAGGACGTCGACGAAGAACGACAGGCTCTGCTCGGGCGTCGGCGTGAACAGCTCGGCGTGACCGAGGTGGGCGACGTCGTGCCGTAGTGCGGTCATCAGTGACTCCTGGGGAAAACAGTTCCGTCGAAAAGCTTCCGGGCGGTGCGAACCACGCCGCTGCGGCGGACCCGGGGGGTGTCGCCGGACGTGTCGACCTCGGCCTCGATCTGCAGGCGCCCGGTCGGGTGCTCCACGTCGTAACGCACCCCGTCCGGCCGTCCCGCCAGCTCGGCGCCGACCGCGCCGGGGATGGCCAGCGCGGTGACCACGCTGACCGCCCCGAGCACCCCGATCGCGGTGTGCGGCTGGACCGGGATGAACGTCCGGGTGCAGATCGTCCCGCCGTCCCGCGGCGCCGCCACCAGCGTCGTCTTCGGGACGGACGCGCTGGTCACGTCGCCCAGGCCCATCAGCTTCCCGGCCTGGATCCGCAGCGACTGGATCCGGTCTCTGAGGGCCTGGTCGGCGCCCAGCTCCTGGTGGCTCTCGTAGCCGGTCAGCCCCAGGCCGGCGGCCCGGGTCACCACCACCGGCATGCCGTTGTCGATGCAGGTGACTTCGATCCCGTCGATCTCGTCGCGCAGGTGGCCGGTCGGCAGCAGCGACCCGGTGGCCGAGCCTTCGGTGTCGGTGAAGTCGAGCACGATCGCGGCCGCGGTGCCGGGCACCCCGGAGATCGCGGTGTCGCCGTCGTAGCGCGGTTGGCCGCCCGGGGTCTCGAACCGGGCGGTGGCCAGGCTGCCGGAGTTGACCATCCGGATCCGGGTGGTGGTCTGTTCCGGCCCGGCCGCGATGAGCCCGCGCTCGACCGCGAACGGGCCGACCGCGGCCAGCAGGTTCCCGCAGTTCTGCTGACTGGAGACGGTGGCCTGGTCGACACCCAATTGAAGGAAAAGGTAATCAACATCGGCGTCACCATCGCCGCCGGCGTTGGCCTCGGTGTTGGCGCTGTTGGCGCTGTTGGCGGCCCGGCTGACCACGGCCACCTTGGACGTGAGCGGGTGCGCCCCGCCGATCCCGTCGATCTGCCGCGGGTCGCCGCTGCCCATGATCCGGATCAGCAGGTCATCGCGCTCGGCCGGGTCGGCGGGCAGGTCTTCGGCCAGGAAGTAGGCCCCCTTGGAGGTGCCGCCCCGCATCAGCAGGCAGCGGATCCCCCTGCCGGCGGCCCCGTTCATCCGGTCTCTCGCAGCGCGTCGATGACGCTGGCCAGGTGGAACCGGGCGGCCGCCTCGGCCGCGATCGGATCGTGGGCCGCGATCGCGTCGATGATGGCCCGGTGCTCGGGCAGCGACACGTGGGTGCGGCCCGGCCGCAACGCCAGCTGAAACTGGTGCCGGACGATCTGGGCGTTCAGCCGCTGGAGCAGGTCGGCCGCGACGGTCTGCCCGGAGATCTCGTGCACCGACTGGTGCAGCTCCCGGTTGAGGGCGGAGTACTTGAGCGGTTCACCGGCCGCCACCGCGGCTGCCATCTGCTCCCCGATCGCGGTCAGCCGTTCGATCTGAGCCGGGGTGGCCAGCTCGGCCGCCTTGGCCGCGCACAGTCCCTCCAGCACCATCCGGCACTCGGTGATGGCGATGGCCTCGGCCACCGGCACCGCCCGCACCCGCGCCCCCCGGTTGGGGATCCGCTCCACCAGCCCGTCGGCCGACAGGTCGAACAGCGCGGCCCGCACGCTGGCCCGGGTCACCCCCAGCAGCTCGGCCAGCTCGGCCTCGACCAGCCGCTGGCCCGGCACCACGTCCCCGTTCATGATCGCGCCGCGCAGATGGGCGACGACGAACCGCCGCGCGGGGTCTCCCTCTCTGGGGACGCTCTCCGACTCCGGCCGGGCCGCCGCAGTCCCGCCAGCCCCGCCAGCCCCGCCACCTGCGCCAGCCCCGCCAGCCCCACCAGTTGCGCCAGCCCCAGCAGCTACGCCAGCCCCAGAGACCGCATCAGCCCCGTGAACTTCATCAGTCCCTTGGGCCCCGCGGGCCGACTCTGCCGCTTGCGTCACTCTGGCCTCCTGCACAGCCCAACTCCGGATTGCTTGTCAAATTGTTGACAATTCCAGGTTACCTTCCGACGTCCGAATCGTCCCGCATAGCCGGCACCCCTCGTTCGGGCACCGACTCCAGCACCTGCCGGGTGGCCTCGCTGGTCAGCGGCGGCTCACCGAGCTGGCGCAGCAGTTCGCTGGCGGCCGCCATCTCGTGCACCCGGCGCCCGCTGTGCTTGACGTTGCCCTCGACCAGCCGGGTCACGTACTCCCGGTCGAGCTGGCCCAGCACGTCGAACACGTGCCCGCGGAACCAGTCGGCCTCCCCGGCCGTCTCGGCCGCCCGCAGCGACTCGATGACCAGGGCTGACATTCCCTTGACGAGCACGCTGCGCAGCAGCTTGCGGGTGGCCGCCACCCCCGGCTCGGTGCTCACCGCGGTCAGCCGCAGGCCCGCCGGGCTCAGCAGCCGGACGAACTCCCCGGCGTCGTCGCCCGCCACGTCGACCGGGGTCGCCACCCCCGCCAGCGGCACCGGGCTCATCACCGCCCCGTCGATGGCACGCAGCCCGTGCTCCCGTGCCCGCTTGGCGATCTCCCGCTTCAGCTCCGGGTCGCCGGTGGCGAAGTCGGCGTAGAACGCCCCCGGTGCCATCTGCCCGACCGCCGACTCGGCCGCGTCCAGCGCGTCGGCCGCGTGCGTGAGCGCGATGACGGCCTCAGCCTCGCTGACCGCCTGGGCCGCGGTAATGCAGTCAGCCACCCCGGCCGGGAGACTCACCTCGGCTGGATCGAACCCGCGAACGTGGGCGCCGTTGGCCGCCATCCCGCCCGCGAATGCCGAGCCGGCCTCGCCCAGCCCCAGCACCGCGACGTTCACCACCGTCACCTGTCCGCGCCTCCCGCACCAGCTGGTGTCGGCTCCCGCCCACACGCTCGTGTCAGCCTCCACCCACGCGCTCGTGCCGACGAAATTGTTGACAATATCGACGGTGAGGACCTTACCCCCGCCCCGGCCGGCTAATCAGCGCCGGTGCCGGACCCTGCGCGCCACCCTCGGCCGGCCACTTCCTCCCGCGTTGGTCCTCGCCGCCAGGACGCGGCCAAACCACCACCCTGCCCCTCTGGAGTCCCGCCGGCCCCAGACCGTAGAAGCGCAACGGTTCAGCAGTCCCACGCGCGTTTATCCGCAATGTCACATTGAGGGCGCTCTTATGACCGCAATGTCACATTGAGGGCACTCTTATGGCGCTCTTATGGCCGCAATGTCACATTGCGTACAAATGGGCTGACTTCGGCTGGCCCCGGTCGGCTGGCCACGCTGAAGCCGTCCGGCATCCCGGCTTACCGGCCACCCCTGGGCCATCCCCTTCCAGCCTTCTCCACTCCGCCCTGTGTGCCGACATGGCGCATCCGGTTGATTTTGTGGATGAAAAAGGGACAGGGTGTTGATATGGCACAGCTACGGAGCAGGATAACGGGAGTAGCAGTGGCCACAGCCGGCGTCGCCGCGCTCGTGACCTCGCTGCTGACATCGGGCGGCACCGACGCCGGCGCCAACGCCACCACCAGCGCGGCCACCGCCGCCTCGGCCGCCAAGACGTTCAGCAACCCGGTCCTCGGCCCCGGCCAGGACCCGTCCGTGCAGACCTACCGGGGCTGGTACTACTTCACCCAGTCGGCGCCGGACGCCAAGAGCATCACGATCCGGCGGTCCCGGTCGATCAAGTCGCTGGCGGCCGCCCCCAAGACGGTCGTCTGGCAGGCCAGCCAGTCCGGGTCGCCGTGCTGCGACTGGTGGGCGCCCGAGCTGCACCACATCGGCAACCGCTGGTACATCTACACGACCGCCGACAACGGCAACAACGACAACCACCGGCTGCAGGTCCTCCAGGCCGCCGACCCGCTCGGGCCCTACACCTACAAAGGGCAGCTGACCACGCCGGGCGGGGACTGGTCGATCGACCCGTCGCCGCTGCAACTGCCGAACGGGCAGCTGTACCTGGCCTGGTCGGGCTGGCCGGGCAGCACCAACGGGGTGCAGAACATCTACCTGGCCAAGCTGGCCAACCCGTGGACGATCACCGGCGGCCGGACGCTGCTGAGCACGCCGACCTACTCGTGGGAGACCCAGGCGGGCACGGTCGGGGTCAAGGTGAACGAGTCGCCGGAGCCGATCGTGCACGGCCACAAGGTGTTCATCACCTACTCGGCCTCCGGCTGCTGGACGCCGGACTACGCGCTCGGCCTGCTGTCCGCCTCCACCAGCGCCAACCTGCTGGACGCGTCCTCGTGGACCAAGTCGGCCACCCCGGTGTTCCACAGCAACACCGCGGCCGGGATCTACGCCCCGGCCAGCAACGGGTGGTTCACCTCGCCCGACGGCCGCCAGACCTGGATGGTGTTCCACGCGGTGAACGACTCGGCCGGCAACTGCGGGCTCGAGCGGGCCGTCTACGCCCAGCCGGTGACCTGGGGCGCCAACGGGTTCCCGCAGCTCGGCGGGCAGCCGCTGCCGCTGACCGCCACGCTGACGGTGCCGTCCGGCGACCCCGGAGCGCCCTAACCACAACAGCACCCTGACCGGGCCACACTGGAGGCATGCCAGAACCAAACGAACCTGTTCCCGCGGGGCCGTCGGCGGACGGCGATCAGGATGTCATGGCAGGCATCCAGGGCCTGCACAACCGGATGTATCAGCTCGAGCGGATGCTCACGCTCGGGGAAAAGGCGGCCGCCTTCGAGCACAAGTTCGCCTTCGTCCCGGCCTGGCGGCGGGAGACCAAAGGCGAGCCGCGCTGGCACATCGTCCTCGCGGTCACCGCCGCGATGTTCCTGCAGACGCCGTTGTCCGGCGACCTCGTGCTGTTCCGGCCGACCTGGATACTGCCAGCGCTGGAGGTCGCCCTGCTGGTCGTGCTGGTCAGTCTGGAGCGCCAGATGCGCATCGACCGGCAGTCCAACCTGTTGCGCGTGGTCAGCATGGTCGCGACCGGGCTGCTCAGCGCGGCCAACGCCTGGTCGGTCGTGCGCCTGGTCATGGGGCTGATCGAGGGCACCCTGGGCAACAGCGCGGGACCACTGCTGGGCTCCGGTGCCGTCATCTGGCTCACCAACGTGCTGGTGTTCTCGTGGTGGTACTGGGAGCTGGACCGCGGTGGCCCGGCCGCCCGGGCGCACGGCACCCACCTGTGCCCGGACTTCATGTTCCCGCAGATGAGCGACCCGGAGCTGGCCCCCAAGGACTGGGAGCCGAACTACTTCGACTACGCCTACCTGGCCTTCACCAACGCGACCGCGTTCAGCCCGACCGACGTCATGCCGATGACCCGCTGGGCCAAGGCGGCGATGACCCTCCAGACGATGGTGTCGATCGTGGTGGTGGCGCTGGTGGTGTCCCGGGCGGTCAACATCCTCAAGTAGCGGACGGCTCGTCCCCGCCCGAGAACAGCTTCCCGGTACTGAACGTCATCGTGCCGACCTCGGCCCCGGTGACGCGGCGGTGCCGGGCGGGCGGCGGCATCCGGGTGGCGACGGTGGCGACCGACTCGTCCAGTTCGGTCTGCCACAGCCAGCCCTCGGCCCCCTTGACGGCCGAGCCGAGCAGCGACCCGGACGCCTTGAACGCGGCCGCCAGGGTCGCCCCGACCCAGGCCAGCCCGGTGACCAGCCGGGCGGTGGGCGACACGCTGTGCAGGGTGAGCACGGTGACGATCACCCCGGCGGTGGCCAGCACCGCGATCAGGATCGGCCAGCGGGCGGCGATGATCGCGCGCTTGGCGATCTGCCGGGCGGCGGCCAGGTAACCGGACAGGTTGAGCATGTCGGCGGCCGCCTTCTCACCGGTGATCAGTCCGCGCCAGAGCTGGCCCTGGACCCGCATCTCGAGCTGGGCGCCGCGCCAGTCGGTGCCGGCCGCCGCTCCGGCCACCCACTGCTGCCAGTCGGTCAGGCCGGCCGAGACCGCGTAGGCGGCGTGGTCGGGCAGCATCGTCTTGAGCTCGACCAGCCAGTCCTTGATGGTGGCGACCCGCCCCGCGGCCAGCAGTTCAGCGAACGCCTCGGCCAGGTCGTCGGCGGCTGCCGCGGCCGGCACCAGCGTGGTCTCGGCCAGCGCGCGGCCCAGCCCGTAGGCCTTGCCGAGCCGGAAGTCGGCCACCGTGAGCGACTCCAGCAGCCGGCAGTGCAGGGTGAACACCGCCTCCAGGGTGGCGTCGCGGTGCCGCTGGCCGTCCCCGAGCAGGCCGAGGACCAGGTTCAGGGCATCGCTCACGGCGCCCGGGGTCATCGGCAGCAGGCTGGTCACGGTGGCGTCGATCTGCTCGGCCAGCCACTTGGACTGGGTCGCGTGCGGGAAACCGGAGATGCCCGGCAGCCGGGCGCCGCGGGCCGGATCGGCGGCCGGCCCGGTGTGCACCGGGGAGTGGTACAGCTTGGCCATCTCCCAGCCGAGCGAGACCGCCGCGCAGACGCGCGCGTTACCCGACGCCGGAGGCATCGGTCCCGTCATGGATGGGGAGTGTAGACCGGCGCGGGTGTGACCGCGCCCGGCCGGGGAACGTGGTGATCATGGCGCCCAGAAAGAAAGCCGCCACCGGGGAGCCCGCGCACCGGCCGGCCAACCAGCGGCTCGCCTCCTACGAGCGGAAACGGGACTTTGAAAAGACGCCCGAGCCGTCCGGCCGGGGTGGCCAGAAGTCCAAGACCCCGGCCGGGCCGCGGTTCGTGGTCCAGCGCCACCGGGCCCGGCGGCTGCACTACGACCTGCGGTTCGAGATCGACGGGGTGCTGGCCAGCTGGGCGGTGCCCAAGGGCCCCACCCTCGACCCGGACGTCAAGCACGCCGCCATCCACGTCGAGGACCACCCGATCGAGTACATCGATTTCGAGGGCGTGATCCCGTCCGGCCAGTACGGCGGCGGCGACGTGATCGTCTGGGACACCGGCACCTGGGACCTGCACGCGGCCGACGATGCCGCCGAAGCGGTTCGCGAGGGTGAACTGCACGCCGATGTTTTCGGGGAAAAACTGAAAGGGCGATTTATCCTGATCCGCCGGGATGGCCGGGGGGAGCCAGGTAAAGAGCAGTGGCTGCTGTTCCACAAGCACGACGAGTACGCGGTCAAGGGCTGGAACCCCGAGGACTACCCGAAGTCGGTGCTCAGCGGCCGGACCAACGACGAGGTCAAGGCCGACCCGGAGCGGATGTGGCGGTCGGACCTGCCGCCCGACCAGGCCTCGGTGCCGGCCGACGCGGCCGCCAGGAAGAGCGGCTCAGGCCGCCGCGTCATCGGCCAGCCCGGAGCCAAGCCGTCCAAAGCCGGCCAGTCCAAGGCTGAGCAGCCCCCGGCGAAGGCCGCCGCCAAAGCCAAGCCCGCCCCCCGCTCCCGCCGCCACCGATCTGATAACAGCAAGAAGAGTGAAGACCGCGACTCCGGGGGAGTGGGCCAGATCGAGTCGCCCTCCGAGGACGAGCTGGCTGCCCTGGACGACCTGGGCGACAGCGGGACGTGGGACGTTTTCGGGCGGCGGCTGAAGCTCACCAACCTGGACAAGGAGCT